>JBEKJI010000020.1:0-40807 GCA_050011315.1 Gaiellaceae bacterium | reverse complement strand
ACTCGAAGGAGTGCATGACCGGCGCGAAGGCGACACCGCCACCCGTCCACTGCGGAGCCCTGGTCGTGCCGGCCCGTGCTCGGCCTGTGCCCTTTTGCCGCCAGGGCTTGGAGCGACCGCCGGCGACCATTCCGCGACTCTTGGTTCCGCGCGTGCCCTGACGCGCAGCCGCCAGCTCGGCCCGCACCGTTTGGTGGAGTAGATGCGGCTTGGTCTCGGCGGCGAACACCGCCGAGCTCAGCGAGACTTCGCCCGCGGCCTTGCCGGGCACGAGCAGCGGAGCCCTGAGCGCCTTAGCGGGGCTCAGGCGCTCAGGCGCCTTCTCGGGGCTCATCTCGCCTCCTCGCGGATCTCGACGATGCCGTTCTTCGGGCCGGGAACCGCGCCCTTGACCATGATCACGTTCAGCTCGGGGTCGATCCCGTGCACCGTCAACCCCACCTGGGTGGCGCGCTTGCCGCCCATGCGACCCGCCATCTTCATTCCCTTGAACACGCGCGAGGGTGTGGCCGAGGCGCCGATCGAGCCCGGCTTACGGATGTTGTGCGAGCCGTGTGATTTGGGGCCGCTCTTGAAGTTGTGACGCTTGATCGTGCCCTGGAAGCCCTTGCCGATGCCAATCCCTGCGACCTTGATCTTGTCGCCGGGCTGGAAGATCTCGACCGTGACGGTGTCGCCGGTGGAAAGCTCGCTCGGGCCGCGGAACTCGACCAGGTGCCGGTGCGCGGAGGCGCCCGCCCTGCGCAGGTGGCCGAGCTCGCCCTTGCTGAGCTTGCGATCGGCGACCGGATCGAAGGCGAGCTGAACAGCCTCGTAGCCGTCCGTGCCGGGCGTCTTCACCTGCACGACAGGGCAGGGACCGGCCTGGATCACGGTCACGGACGTGACGACGCCGCTCTCCGGATCGAAGAGCTGGGTCATCCCGAGCTTCTTGCCGACTATCCCTTTCACGTTTCCTTCCAGTGCGCCTAGAGCTTGATCTCGATGTCGATGCCCGCCGGTAAGTCGAGCCGCATCAGCGAGTCGACCGTCTTCGGGGTCGGTGAGTGGATATCGATCAGGCGCTTGTGCGTCCGCACCTCGAAATGCTCGCGCGAGTCTTTGTCCTTGAAGGGACTGCGGATCACGCAGTAGACGTTGCGTTCCGTGGGCAGAGGCACGGGACCGGTGATGGTCGCGCCGGTGCGTTGAGCCGTCTCGACGATCTGCGAAGCAGAGCGATCGAGCTGCTGGTAGTCGTAGCCTTTTAGGCGGATACGGATTTTGTGCTGTGGCACCGGCGCGTCCTTCCCTGGTCTCCTCGAAGACCTACTTGATGATCTCCGTGACGGCGCCTGCGCCCACGGTGCGTCCACCCTCGCGGATGGCGAAGCGCAGGCCGGTGGTCATGGCGATCGGCTGGATCAGCTCGATCTCCATGACGGTGTTGTCGCCCGGCATGACCATCTCCTGACCCTCTGGCAACTTGATCGAGCCGGTCACGTCCGTGGTGCGGAAGTAGAACTGCGGCCGGTAGCCGTTGAAGAACGGCGTGTGGCGACCGCCCTCGTCGCGTGAGAGGACGTAGACCTGGGCCTTGAAGTGGGTGTGCGGAGTGATCGAGCCCGGCTTGGCGAGCACCTGTCCGCGCTCGACCTCCTCGCGCTTGATGCCGCGCAGGAGCGCACCGGCGTTGTCGCCGGCCTGGGCGTAGTCAAGCGTCTTGTTGAACATCTCGAGACCCGTGATGACCGTCTTGGTGATCTCGGGATGGATGCCGATGATCTCGACGTCGTCGCCGGTCTTGGCCTTGCCCTGCTCGATACGGCCGGTCACGACGGTGCCGCGGCCGGTGATCGTGAAGACGTCCTCGATCGGCATCAGGAAGGGCTTGTCGACGTCGCGTTGGGGCTCCGGGATGTAGGCGTCGACGGCCTCCATCAGCTCGGTGATCTTCGGCGTCCACTCCGGATCACCCTCGAGCGCCTTGAGCGCCGACAGGGTGATGACTGGAATGTCATCGCCGGGGAACTCGTACTTGGAGAGCAGATCGCGCACCTCGATCTCGACCAGCTCGAGCAGCTCGGGGTCGTCCACCATGTCGGCCTTGTTCAGGGCAACGACGATGTAGGGGACCTCGACCTGGCGAGCGAGCAGGATGTGCTCGCGCGTTTGTGGCATCGGGCCGTCGGCGGCCGAGACGACGAGGATCGCGCCGTCCATCTGGGCGGCGCCCGTGATCATGTTCTTGATGTAGTCGGCGTGCCCCGGGCAGTCTACGTGCGCGTAGTGGCGATTCGGCGTCTCGTACTCGACGTGCGCCGTATTGATGGTGATACCACGCGCCTTCTCTTCAGGTGCGTTGTCGATCGAGTCGAAGGAGCGGAAGGTGGTGTTTAACCCCTGCTCCTGTAGAACCTTTGTGATGGCCGCCGTCAGCGTCGTCTTACCGTGGTCGATATGACCGATAGTGCCGATGTTGAGATGCGGCTTGGAGCGCTCGAATTTCTGTTTTGCCATGTTTTTTCCTCCGGAAAAAACGCCTTGTCTGACTGGTGAAGAATCCCTATTTGGTTTGGTCTCGCAACATACTATGCAGAAGATCCGCAGGCACTTCGGCATAGCGGTCAAACTGCATCGTGAACGTCGCTCGGCCCTGCGTCATCGAGCGAAGATCTGTGGCGTAGCCGAACATCTCGCCAAGCGGGACTCCGGCCTTAACGAGCTGCGCGGTCTTGGTCGGTTGCAGATGCTCGACTCGGCCTCGACGCGAGTTTAGATTTCCGATCACATCACCGAGGTATTCCTCCGGTGTTTCGACTTCAACCACCATCACCGGCTCGAGCAGCTTCGGCTTCGCCCGCCTCATCGCCTCCTTGAAACCGATGGAGCCGGCGATCTTGAAGGCGCGCTCGCTCGAGTCGACCTCGTGGTAAGAGCCGTCGATCAGCTCGACCTTGACGTCCACGACCGGATAGCCCGCCAGTACGCCTGAGGCCATGGCCTCCTGGATTCCAGCCTTTACCGCCGAGATGTACTCCTTGGGAATGTGCCCGCCGACGATCTTGTCCGTGAACACGTAACCCTCTCCCGGGTCGCCCGGCTCGAGATTGATGACGACATGGCCGTACTGGCCGGAGCCGCCGGTCTGGCGAACGAACCTGCCCTCGACCTTTTCGACCCTCTTCGAGCACGTCTCGCGATAGGCAACCTGGGGCCGACCGACGTTGGCGTCGACGTTGAACTCGCGCAGGAGCCGGTCGACGATGATCTCCAGGTGCAGCTCGCCCATGCCGGCGATGATCGTCTGCCCGGTTTCCTCGTCCTGGCGAACGCGGAAGGTCGGATCCTCCTCGACCAGGCGAACGAGGGCCGCGGTGAGCTTGTCCTGATCGCCCTTGGTCTTGGGCTCGATGGCGACATAGATGACCGGATCGGGGAAGGTCATCGACTCGAGTAATATCGGCGCGCTCTCGATCGCCAGCGTGTCGCCGGTGGTCGTGAACTTGAGCCCGACCGCCGCAGCGATCTCGCCGGCGAAGATCTCCGAGCGCTCTTCGCGGTGGTTGGCGTGCATTTGCAGGATGCGGCCGAGGCGCTCGGTCTTTCCGTTCGAGACGTTGAGGATGCGCTGACCGGCCTTGATCTTGCCGGAGTAGACGCGGAAGTAGGTGAGCTTGCCGACGTAGGGATCGGACATGACCTTGAAGGCGAGCGCCGCGAAGGGCTCGTCTTCAGAGGCCGACCGCTCCAGCACGTCGCCCTTTTTGGGGTCGATGCCATGCACCGGCGGCACATCCAGCGGACTGGGCAGGTAGTCGATTACGGCGTCGAGAAGCGGCTGGACGCCCTTGTTCTTGAAGGCGGAGCCCAGCAAAACCGGGGTGACTACGTTGGCCAGGGTGCCGCGTCTGAGCGCGCGCTTGAGCATCTCGGGAGTGACCGACTCCTCGTCTTCGACGTAAGTCTCCATCAGCTCGTCGTCGAACTCGGCCACTCTGTCGATCAGCTGATGGTGGTAGGCGTGCGCCTGCTCGGCCAGCTCGGCCGGTATCTCGACGATCTCGAAGTTCTCTCCGAGCACGTCCGTCCAGACCACACCGTGCATCTCGACGAGGTCGACGACGCCGGTGTGGTGATCTTCTTTGCCGATCGGAATCTGCACGGGAACCGGCACGGCCCCGAGGCGGTCGACCATCGACTGTACCGAGGCGAAGAAGTCGGCGCCGGTGCGATCCATCTTGTTGATGAACGCGATGCGCGGCACGCCGTAGTGGTCGGCCTGGCGCCAGACCGTCTCGGACTGGGGCTGAACGCCTGCCACAGCGTCGAAAACGGCGACCGCGCCGTCGAGCACGCGTAGGCTGCGCTCCACCTCTACGGTGAAGTCCACGTGCCCGGGCGTATCAATGATGTTGATACGGAAACCGCGCCACTCCGCCGTCGTCGCCGCCGACGTGATCGTGATCCCGCGCTCCTGCTCCTGAGCCATCCAGTCCATGGTCGCGGCGCCTTCGTGCACCTCGCCCATCTTATGGGTGCGACCCGTGTAGTAGAGGACGCGCTCGGTCGTCGTCGTCTTGCCGGCGTCGATGTGAGCCATGATGCCGATGTTGCGCACGCGGTCGAGGCCGGCGGCCGTCTTGGTCTTGGTCATCGTGGCCATCACCAGCGATAGTGGGCGAAGGCCTTGTTGGCCTGCGCCATCCGGTAGATGTCGTCCTTCTTCTTGTAAGCGCCGCCCTGCTGCTCGAGCGCATCGAGAATCTCGCCGGCGAGCTTCTCGGGCATCCGCTTCTCACGACGCGCGCGGGCGAAGGAGACGAGCCAGCGAACGGCGAGCGTGCGGGCGCGCCTCGGCGGAACCTCGACGGGAACCTGGTAGTTGGCGCCACCGACGCGGCGCGAGCGAACCTCGAGCACCGGCGTCAGCGTCTTGATCGCCTGCTCGAGCACCTCGACCGGCGGCCGGCCGGTGCGCTCGGAAACGATCGCGAGAGCGTCGTAGACGATCTTCTCGGCCAGGGAGCGCTTACCCTCGCGCATCACCCGGTTCGTCACCTGCGTGACCAGGCGAGAGCTGAAGACCGGATCGATCTCGATCGGGCGGGGTGTGATCTCAGCACGGCGTGGCATCGGTCGTCCTAGGGCCTCTTGGCGCCGTACTTCGAGCGAGCCTGACGGCGATCGCCGACGCCGGCCGTATCGAGAGCCGCTCGGATCACCTTGTAGCGAATGCCCGGCAGGTCTTTGACGCGACCGCCGCGGATGAGCACGACCGAGTGCTCCTGCAGGTTGTGACCCTCGCCGGGGATGTAGGTCGTGACCTCCATGCCGTTGGTCAGGCGAACGCGGGCGACCTTGCGTAGCGCCGAATTCGGCTTCTTCGGCGTGGTCGTGTAGACGCGCGTGCAGACGCCGCGCTTCTGCGGAGCATTGCGGAGCGCGGGCGTCTTGGTCTTCGCCTTTTTCGAGACGCGACCTTTGCGAACGAGCTGGTTTACGGTGGGCATTTTTCGATCTGAGACTGTCTTCTTACACAACAAAGGCCGGCGGGCGACAACCCGCCAACCGGATTGCGGATGCTAGCGGAGGCCAACTCCAGCGTCAAACGGCCACCACCTCTCTGCCCATCTTCGACCGAAGGCGAACGGGCAGACGCACAGCCTAGCGAAGAGCCGAGGTTTCGGGGCGTATACGCTACCTTCCGTCCGGCCAGCTTGCTACTCACCGACCGGGTAGGCGTCCTGCAGCGACAGGAACGGAAGCTCCTCGCTCGGCTCCAGGGCGCTGGCAAGCGGCATCTGATCGCGAACGCAGCGGGTGCGGTTGAGTCCGTTCAGCTGCTCTTTGACCGTCCAGGCCGCGAAGGCGTCATCCCGAGCAGACGCAATCAGCGCCGTACGAATGGCGCTACCGACGGCGGCGAGCGGAAGACTCTCGAGCGTCGTGACCGGCCCGATCGGGGTTACCTGGAAGGTATTCAGTACCGTCCGCAGAGATTGCTCGGAGCCGGCTTTGAGCCCGAAGAGCGAATGCGGGGCACGCGAAGCGAGCGCGTAGTCCTTCCCCCGCCCGCCGAGCCAATCGGGAGCCGGAGTCGCCTGGACGAGGCGGACGAGCTGGCCTCCCTGATCGTCGTAGTACTGCTTGATCGCGCCGGCGGAGGGTTTGTGTACGGGCAGGGCGGCCGCGATCGTCTGCTCTCTGAGCTCGTCTGCGATGATCGCCCGGGCGATAGCCTGCGAAGCGCCGGCGGCGGCAAGCGCTTCTCGATAGGAGGCCCCGCTTCCCTTGAAGCGAGTTGCGATGATCGCCCGCTCGACCGCCAGCACTTGCTCCGGCGACACCTTCGCCCGACCGCTTTCGATCGCCCGTGCGTAGAGCATGCTGAGAGCCACGTCAGCGTTCCGGGTCACGCGGGCGAGTGCCGCCACCTGGGTGTTCTTCAGCGCCTGCGTACCGGCTACGCAGCTCGTTCCGGACGCGAGCGCGATTTGCCCTTCGCTGAGCGACGAGTTGAAGTCCGGGCCCGCGACCGAAAGCGCGTCGCAGAGTGAGCTCGAGCGCGTCCACAAATAGACGCAGGCGGCGTGTTCCTTGTCGGGATCGGTGCTGACATCGCTCCAGGTACCCCAGCCCCAGGACCAGATCGAGCCGAGCTGGATCTCTCGGGCGATCTGCTTCGCGGCCAGCGCCTGCCATTTCACCTCCCGGTACCAAGCGCTCTCGGGCTCGAGGCTTTCCCGTCCGCCGGTTCCCGGCGCCACCTGGAAGCCGAGCATGATGCCGAGCTTCGTGGACGGAATGCCCATGGCGGTGAAGTTGTTGATCGCTCGGCGCAGCGCAACGCGCAAGCGCCTGCTGCCGGCGACCGGCCCCTGCGCATAGACCTGGCGCGCTGAGAAGTAGACCTCGATCACGATATCGCTGTAGGCGGAGACCTCGCGCCACCAGGCGGCCGTAACGCTGTCGTAGGCGGGCGCTCGAGGGACGAGCAGGTACGGATGAGCACCTCTGCTCGAGAGCGTCTTAACCATCGTCAGAACATTCGACCGGTACTGAGCCGCCTGCGCCGACCAGGGCGCCGGGAAGTTGGCGCTGAAGAGCTCGTTCTCGGCTATTCTCGGCGTCTGGCAGCCGGTTCTCGCAACGGCTTGATCGAACAGCTCGTTGCTCTTGGCGATGACCGCGTCGGTGTCGAGAGGATCGGTCAGCGCGCCGACCCGGTACCTCATGTAGAGATCGAAGTAGACGGTCTCCGCGCCGGCGGCGCGCAGCTGCGGCAGCACCGTCGGGCTCGAACCTGCTCCGATTACGCCCGGACGAGCGAAGATCTGCCAGAACGGCACCGACCCGTCGGCGAAGTCGATCCATAACGGAGCGGCGCTCGGCACGTCGCAGGGATCGTTCAGGGTCGAGTGGCTCACCGATGCCTGCGAGGACGCCGGCTCCGGGCAAGCCGCGGCAGACGCCAAGCAAAGACCGGCGACGACTACGACGGCAAATGATCTGGCTCGCCTCACTGCCAGACCGCATTGTCTAGCAAAAGTGAAGGCCGTGGAGGTCGTTCCACGGCCTTCACAGAGCGGTTCTCGCTTACAACGACTCCTCGTCGCGGGAGCCGTCGGCATCGAGATCAACGTCGCCGAGCTTCTCGAGCTCGGCGTCGCCGTTCGGCTCGAGGTCGAGATCGAAGGTGCCAAGCCCGGTACCGACGTCCGCGCCGATCTCCTCCAGCTCGGCGAGCAACTGCTCGCCCGTCTCCGGCCGAACGTAGGCCGCAACCGGAACCTTCTCGGCCGGGGCGATCTCGATCGTCCGATAGCGCTTGAGACCGGTCGCGGCCGGGATAAGCTTGCCGATGATCACGTTCTCCTTGAGACCGACCAAACGGTCGATCTTGCCCTCGATCGCGGCATCGGTGAGCACCTTCGTCGTCTCCTGGAAGGAGGCCGCCGACAGGAACGACTCGGTGGCGAGCGACGCCTTGGTGATGCCGAGGATGAGCGGCTCGAAGGTCGCCTCCTCCTTGGACTCGGCACGCGCGGCGGCATTCTCGCGTCCCACGATCGAGCGGTCGACGAGTTGCCCCGGTAGCAGGTTGGTCTCGCCCGAGTTGTCGACGCGCACCTTCTTCAACATCTGGCGCACGATCAGCTCAACGTGCTTGTCGTGGATGTCCACGCCCTGCGACTTGTAGACCTTCTGCACCTCGCCGACGAGATAGAGCTCGGTCGCCGTCGGGCCCTTGAGCGCCAGCAGCTCTGACGGAGAGAGCGAGCCCTCGTTGAGCGCGTCGCCGGGCTCGACCATCTGCCCGTCCGTGACGAGCAGGCGACTACGCCTCGGGAAGCTGTACTCCTTCGGTTGCAGCGGCTCGCCGCTTTCATCGACGCCGTCGGAATGGATGAGCACGTGGTGTCCACGCTCCGACGTCTCGATCTCGATCCTTCCCGCGATCTCGGCCAGCCTGGCCGCTCCCTTCGGGTTACGGGCCTCGAAGATCTCGACCACGCGCGGGAGGCCGTGCGTGATGTCGGCGCCGGCGACACCGCCCGTGTGGAACGTGCGCATCGTCAGCTGGGTGCCGGGCTCACCGATCGACTGCGCAGCGATGATGCCGACCGCGTCACCGATCTCACACACGCCGCCCGTGGCCAGGAAAATGCCGTAGCAGGCCTGGCAGACACCGAACTCGCTGCGGCACTTGAGCACCGAGCGCACCGGCAGGGTCGTTGTCTGGGCGAACTCGCCGAACTCCTCGACGAGCATGCGCATTACCGGATTGGTCAGCACCGTGCCCTTCTCGGCGATGACCGTCTTGCCCGGCTTGCCGTCCTTGATTGGACGGTGTACATCGGCCGCCAGCATGCGACCCGTGACGCTCTTGTTCTGCCCGTCGGGGAGAAAGATCGGCAGCTCGACGAACTCGTTCGTGCCGCAATCCTCCTCGCGCACGATCACGTCCTGGGAGACGTCGACCAGGCGCCGCGTCAGGTAGCCGGAGTCGGCCGTACGCAGGGCGGTGTCGGCGAGACCCTTGCGGGCGCCGTGCGTCGAGATGAAGTACTCGAGCACCGACAGGCCCTCCATGAAGTTGGCCTTGATCGGGCGCTCGATGATCTCGCCCTTCGGGTTTGCCATCAGCCCGCGCATGCCAGCCAGCTGGCGGATCTGCTTGAAGGAGCCTCGGGCGCCGGAGTTCGCCATCATGAAGACCGGGTTCAGCTCCCAGAGCGTGTCCTCCATCGCGTCGGCGACAGCGTCGGTCGCCTCCGTCCAGATGTTCACGATCGACTCGTGACGCTCTTCCTCGGTGATCAGGCCGCGCTCGTACTGGGCTTCGACCTGCGCCACCCGCGCCTCGTAGGAGGCCAAGATCTCGTCCTTGGAGGTTGGGATCACGATGTCGTTCTTCGAGATCGTGACGCCGGCCAGGGTCGCGTAGTGGAAGCCGAGAGATTTGATCATGTCGAGTGTGCTCGCGACGGCGTGGGCGCCGTAGCGATCGACCAGCTCACCGATGAAGTCGCCCAGCTCCTTCTTCGAAAGCGTGACGTTGAGGAACTCGTGCAGCGGCCCCTCGACCTCGACATGGACGGCGTCCTCGAGCGCCCGGTCGACCTCGGCGTTGAAGATGACGCGTCCGGCCGTAGTCAGGATGACGTTGTCCTTCCAGCGGTACTCGATCGGCTGCTGTAGCGTCACCTGCTTGGAGTCAAGGGAGAACTCGACCTCCTCCTCGTTCTGGAATCGCTTCGGCCGCGGATCGAGATTCTCGGACTTGGTGTTACGCAAATCGGTCTCACAGTAAGTGAGGTAGTAGATGCCGAGCACCATGTCCTGGGTCGGCGTCGCCAGCACGCGACCGCTCGCAGGCGAGAGGATGTTGTTGGACGAGAGCATGAGGATACGCGCCTCGGCTTGAGCCTCCGCCGACAGAGGAACGTGCACGGCCATCTGATCGCCGTCGAAGTCGGCGTTGAAGGCATGGCAGACGAGCGGGTGCACCTGGATCGCCTTGCCCTCGACCAGCACCGGCTCGAAGGCCTGGATGCCGAGGCGGTGCAGCGTCGGTGCGCGGTTGAGCAGCACCGGATGCTCGGCGATGACCTCCTCGAGCACGTCCCAGACCTCGGGAACCATCGCCTCGACATGCTTCTTGGCCGCCTTGATGTTCTGCACGCTCTTGCGTTCGACCAGCCGGCTCATGATGAACGGCTTGAACAGTTCGAGCGCCATCAGCTTCGGCAGGCCGCACTGGTAGAGCTTCAGCGCCGGCCCGGCAACGATCACCGAGCGGCCCGAGTAGTCCACGCGCTTACCGAGCAGGTTCTGGCGGAAACGGCCCTGCTTGCCCTTGAGCATGTCGGAGAGAGACTTGAGCGGGCGGTTGCCCGGGCCGGTGACGGCACGGCCGCGACGGCCGTTGTCGAACAGCGCGTCGACGGCCTCCTGCAGCATCCGCTTCTCGTTGTTGACGATGATCTCGGGCGCGCCCAGGTCGAGCAGCCTCTTGAGGCGATTGTTGCGGTTGATCACGCGCCGGTAGAGGTCGTTCAGGTCGCTGGTGGCGAAGCGGCCGCCATCGAGCTGCACCATCGGGCGAAGCTCGGGCGGGATCACGGGCACGGACTCCAGCACCATCCACTCCGGACGGTTGCCGGAGGTGATAAAGGCGTTCACGACCTTGAGGCGCTTGATCGCCCGCTGCTGCTTCTGGCCCTTGGAGGTACGAATCGTGTCTCTGAGCGAGGCGGCCTCGGCGTCGAGATCGAGATCCTTGAGCAGATCGCGCACCGCCTCGGCACCCATGCCACCACGGAAGTAGGTACCGAAGCCGTAGGGCGAGCCGAAGCGGTCCTTGAGCTCGCGGAAGAGCTGCTCGTCGTTGACGATCAGCTTCGTATCCAACTCGCGGAAGAGCTGCCAGGTCTGCTCGAGGCGGTTGACCGCGTCCACGGCCGCCTCGCGCGTGTCCTGACGGCGCGCCTCGATGTCGAGGTACATCTCACGCACCTTCAGCGCCCACTGCACGACCGCGTCGAGATCCTCTTTCTGGATACGACCGTCGGTGCGCAAGCAGAGGTCGTTCGCCAGCTCTCGAAGAACGGTTTGATCGGCGCCGGCCTCGGCTTGTGCGAGCACATCCGCGAGCAGGCCGTTGCCCAGCTCACGCGACCGCTCGAGCGTCTTGGCGTCGACGCCCCGGGCGAGCTCCGCGTCCTCGGCGCCGAGCTCCTCGCCCGAAAGCAGCGCTTCCTTGATCTTGTTCAGGTGTTTGGTGAGCGCGCCCTTCTTCGAGCCGGAGGCCTTCGCCAGCTCTTTCTTGAGCGGTTCCAGCGCAGCCTGGATCTGCGCCGCGACCGTGCCGACGGCGTCCAGCTCACGCGGACTCAGGCGCCGGTCATCGCGGATGGCGGCGTTGCGGACTAACTCACGGATACGCTTCGAGTCCTCGGTGGTGATCCCGTCGACGAGCTCGACGAAGATGCCCGAGACAAGCTCGCGCGCGTCCGCGAGGACGGGGAATCCCGCCTCCTCGGCCCAGTTGGCGAGTCCGCGCGTCCAGAAGTCGTCGTCCTCGTCGAAGTCACGCTCCTTGCCCGTCTTGAAGTAATCACGCCTGCGTGTGAGCCTCCCCTCGAGTGAGGCGAGCGCCTCGTCACGGTCGACGTAGACTCGCTCGGACTCGGCCTTGACCTTGTCCTCGAGCTCAACCAGATCGGTGGCCCGTTTCTCGACGTCTACCGCGGTGACGATCGAGGCTGCGAAGTAGAGGACCTTCTCCAGCTCACGCGGTGCGATATCGAGCAGGTAGCCGATGCGGCTGGGAACGCCCTTGAAGAACCAGATGTGCGAAACGGGCGCCGCCAGGTCGATGTGACCCATGCGCTCGCGCCGCACCTTCTGGCGCGTCACCTCGACACCGCAGCGCTCGCAGATGATGCCCTTGTAACGGACGCGCTTGTACTTGCCGCAGTAGCACTCCCAGTCCTTGGTCGGACCGAATATGCGCTCGCAGAAGAGACCGTCTCGCTCGGGCTTGAGCGTGCGGTAGTTGATCGTCTCGGGCTTGGTGACCTCGCCGTGCGACCAGTCGCGGATCTGCTTCGGCGACGCGAGCCCGATGCGGATGGCGTCGAATTCGTTGATGTCGATCATTTCCGCCTACCCCCGGCCGGGCCGACGTTCCGTCCGTCTGAAAGAGTGCGCAACTTCTTTCCCCCGCTCTTTCGGTAACTCGCTTGTGATTTCATCTCAAAGACCCTCTTCGTCGGCGATCACGCCGGAACCCTCGGGACTGATCTCGGTCTCGGCGAGATCGCCGAGCACCTCGTCGCTGGGAAGCGCGAGCTCGCCCGATTCGTCTAGGCGCTCCTGGCCCTCCTCGAGCTCCTCGGCTGTCGGCGGTCGCACCGCCGCCCTGAGAGAGCCCGGCGAGAGGTCGATGCCGAGCTCCTCGGCGGCACGCAGAAGCTCGTCGTCCTCCTCCCTGACCTCGACCGCCTGGCCCTCCTCGGAGAGCACGCTCACATCCAGCGAGAGCGACTGCATCTCCTTCAGGAGCACTTTGAACGACTCGGGGATCGAAGGCTCAGCGATGTTCTCGCCCTTGACGATCGCCTCGTAGGCCTTGACGCGCCCGACTGTGTCGTCGGACTTGATCGTGAGCATCTCCTGCAGCGTGTAGGCGGCTCCGTAGGCCTCGAGCGCCCACACCTCCATCTCGCCGAAGCGCTGGCCGCCGAACTGCGCCTTACCGCCCAGCGGCTGCTGGGTGACAAGCGAGTACGGGCCGGTCGAGCGAGCGTGGATCTTGTCGTCCACGAGGTGCAGCAGCTTGAGGATGTACATCAGGCCTACGGTCACCTTCTGCTCGAAGGGCTCGCCGGTTTTGCCGTCGAACAGGCGCACCTTGCCCGAGCAGTGGCGCCCGGTCGGCCGCTTCGAGTCGACCACCATCGTGATCGGCGAGTCGCCGCGCTTCGTCCATTCCACAAGCGCCCGGTCGACGTCCTCTTCGGTCGCGCCGTCGAAGACCGCCGTGGCGACAGGGCTCGGATCGGGCGCCGCGATCACCTGCATGCGGCCGGGCACGTTCTGACGGCCGCCGATCTTGGGCGAGCCGTTCTCGCTGGTGACGTCGGAGAAGACGCCGTGCGCCGCCGCCCAGCCGAGGTGCGTCTCCAGCACCTGGCCGATGTTCATACGGCTCGGGACGCCGAGCGGATTCAGGACCACGTCCACTGCCCGCCCGTCCTCGAGGAAGGGCATATCCTCCTCGGAGACGATCCTGGCGATGACGCCCTTGTTGCCGTGGCGCCCGGCCAGTTTGTCGCCCTCCGAGATCTTGCGCTTCTTAGCCACATACACACGTACGAGCTCGTTCACGCCCGGCGAGAGATCGTCGCCGGCGTCGCGCGAGAAGGTCTTGACGTCGATGACGACGCCACCCTCGCCGTGCGGAACCTTGAGCGAGGTGTCCCTGACCTCGCGCGCCTTCTCCTTGAAGATGGCGCGGATCAGCTTCTCCTCGGCCGTCAGCTCCGTTTCGCCCTTGGGCGTCACCTTGCCGACGAGCAGGTCGCCGGAGCCGACCTCGGCGCCGATGCGGATGATGCCGCGCTCGTCGAGGTTGCGCAGCGAGTCCTCCGAGCGGTTTGGGATGTCGCGCGTGATCTCCTCGTCACCGAGCTTGGTCGAGCGCGCGTCCACCTCGTACTCGTGGATGTGGATCGAGGAGAGCACGTCCTCCTTGACCAGGCGCTCGGAAAGGACGATCGCGTCCTCGAAGTTGAAGCCCTCCCAGGGCATGAAGGCGACGAGCAGGTTGGCACCGAGCGCCAGCTCGCCGTGATCGGTCGAGGAGCCGTCCGCCAGCACCTCGCCCGCCTTCACCTTCTGGCCGAGCGAGACGACCGGTTTCTGGTGGATGAGCGTTCCCTGGTTGGAGCGCATGTACTTGGTCATCGCGTACTCGTCGCGCTCGCCACCGCGCACCTCGATCGCGATCTTCTCCGCATCGACGTCGACGACGGTACCGGTCTGATTCGCGAGGACTACGTCGCCCGTGTCGACGGCAGCCCGGTGCTCGAGCCCGGTGCCGACCAGCGGCGCCTGCGTGATCATCAGCGGCACTGCCTGGCGCTGCATGTTCGCGCCCATCAGCGCGCGGTTGGCATCGTTGTGCTCGAGGAAGGGGATCAGCGCCGTCGCGACCGACACGAGCTGTGCCGGCGAGACGTCCATGAACTGGATCTCCTTCGGCGCCGCGGTGACCGCCTCGCCCTCTCGCGAGCGGCAGAGCACCTGGTTGTTGAGGAACTTTCCCGTTTTAGGATCGACCGGCTCGTTGGCCTGCGCGATCGTGTACTGCGATTCCTCGGCCGCGTCGAGGTAGACGATCTCGTCGCTGACCTTGCCGCTCGTAACGCGGCGGTACGGCGTCTGGATGAAGCCGAACTCGGAGATGGTCGCGTAGGAGGCGAGCGAGCCGATCAGGCCGATGTTCGGACCTTCGGGCGTCTCGATCGGGCACATGCGCCCGTAGTGGGTCGTGTGTACGTCGCGCACCTCGATCGGGGCGCGCTCGCGGGTGAGGCCGCCCGCTCCGAGCGCCGAGAGGCGGCGCCTGTGCGTGAGACCGGCCAGCGAGTTGGTCTGGTCCATGAACTGCGACAACTGTGAGGAGCCGAAGAACTCCTTCAACGCCGCCACCACCGGACGGATGTTGATGATCGTCTGCGGCGTGATCGTGTCCACGTCCTCGGTGGTCATGCGCTCGCGGACGACACGCTCCATGCGATAGAGACCGACCCGGAAGGCTTCCTGGATCAGCTCGCCGACCGTGCGCAGGCGCCGGTTGCCGAAGTGCTCGTACTCGTCGAGCTCGCCGCGGATCGGATCGCGACTCATCGTGGCGGCCTCGGCTGCGCAGTCCTTCGACTCCGGGTCGAGACCGAGCTTGACCGGTAGATCGATCAGCCGGCGCACGAGCGCGAGAATGTCCTCGGTGGTGAGCACGCGCACGTCCTCGGGCACACCCACGCCGAGACGCTGGTTGAGCTTGTAGCGGCCGACCTTGGTCAGGTCGTAGCGCTTGGGATCGAAGAAAAGCGCCCGAAGCAGATTGCGCGCGTTCTCGAGCGTGGGCGGCTCGCCGGGGCGCTGCTTCTTGAAGACTTCGACAAGAGCCTCCTCCTCACGCGTGGAGGGGTCCTTCTCGAGCGTGAACTGGATGTAGGGCGAGTCGTTGAAGAGCGCCAGGATCGCCTCGTTGGAGCTCGTGTCGAGTTTGAAGCCGGTGGACGGATCCTCGGCTGGGAGCGCGCGCAGAAGGGTGGTGATCGGGAGCTTGCGCTTGCGGTCGATGCGGGCGTAGGCGACGCCCTTCTTGTCGATCTCGAGCTCGAGCCAGGAACCGCGGCTCGGCATCAGGTTGGCGATAAAGACCTGCTTGGCGGCGTCCTTGGGCTCCATCAAATAGGCGCCCGGACTGCGCACGAGCTGCGTGACGATCACGCGCTCGGTGCCGTTGATGATGAAGGTGCCCCACTCGGTCATCATCGGGAAATCGCCCATGAAGACCGTTTGCTCGCGGATCTCGCCCGTCTCCTTGTTGACGAAGCGGACAGTGATCGAGAGCGGAGCTTGATAGGTCAGATCCTTCTCGCGGCACTCCTTGATCGAGAACTGCGGCTCGCCGAAGCGGTACTCGCCGAATTCGACGGCGAGCGTGCCGGTGTAATCCTCGATCGGCGAGATGTCGTCGATCGTCTCTCTGAGACCTTCGCTCAAGAACCAGTCGAACGAGGTCTTCTGAATATCGATGAGATTGGGGAGGTCGAGAACGTGCTTGAGGCGCGAGAAACTCTTACGCACGCGAGGCGCGGCAACGGTGCTGGTCAAATGAGACAGCCTCCCTTAACGGCGTCAGACGGAGATGCGGACAGGCGGAACGTGGCGCAACTCTGAACGGTAGCGAAAAACGCGCTCTCTCCGCAAGAGCGAACCGACGGTGGGTAACACCGCCTGACCGGCCCACTATAACTCGGCTCCGGGAGGAGTCAAGTGCCCTCGCTATCCCTGGGGAAACACAAGGGGCCGGCTCGGCCGGCCCCTTGTTGATTCACTCGAATCGAGCGACTACTTGACCTCGACCGTGGCGCCCGTCTCCTCGAGCTTGGCCTTGATCTGCTCGGCCTCGTCCTTGGTGACGCCCTCCTTGATCGGAGCGGGAGCGCCCTCGACCAGGTCCTTGGCCTCTTTGAGACCGAGTCCCGGGACGACTTCGCGCACGACCCGGATGACCTGGATCTTCTTGTCGCCGACTGCCGTAAGGACGACATCAAAGGCGGTCTTCTCCTCGGCCGCCTCCTCGGCTCCCGCCACCGCGGCGCCCGGCATGGCCGCCACGGCGACCGGCGCTGCGGCGGTGACGCCCCAGGCCTCCTCGAGCGCGTTCTTCAGCTCGACGAGCTCGAGCACGGTCATCTTGCCGAGCTGATCAACGAGCTTCGTAGTATCTGTTGGCACCTCTGTGACTCCTTCCGAAACGAGTTATTGGGATTCCAATTGCTTGATGCGCGCGTCCAGCACACCTACGAGGTCGCGCAGTGGAGCCGTGAACAGGCCGACGATTGCGGTCGGCGCGGCGGCGATCGCACCCACGAGCTGCGCCCGCAGAACCTCCGCCGGCAGTAGCTTGGCGAGATCGGCGATCTGCTCGGCACGGATCTGGGAGCCCTGCAGGACTCCTCCGCGTATGCTCAGGATCTTGGTCGCCTTGGCGGTGTCGCTCAGGACCTTGGCCAAACCGACCGGATCGCCGTCCGACTCCAGGAACGCGATCGCGGTAGGCCCCTCGAGCAGCTCGAGCAGGTTCGAAGCTCCGGCCTTCTCGGCGGCCCTCCTGGCCAGCGTGTTCTTGACCACAGTGAAGCGTGCGCCGTGCTTGCGTAGCTGGGCGCGCAACCCGGCGAGCTCGCTCGTCGTCAGTCCACGGTAGTCGGTGACGATCAAGGTCTCGGTCTCCTTGAGACGCGAGGCCAGCTCGGCGATGACACGCTCCTTGTCGGTTTTCAGCATCTGATCACCTCCTTAATAAATCGAGCCCGCAGACAAGGCGAGCTCGGAGAGAGGCGAATGGCCATTCCGGGCCGCCTCGGCTGGACTTCTGCCTCTCGGCTGCCAGCTGTCTTTGGCGACGGGCGTTTGAACTAGGCAGAAACCGCTTGCTGCTCCTCCTCGAGCTCGTCGACGATGTCCCTGACCTTGGCCGTGTCGACATGGATACCCGGGCCCATGGTCGTCGTCAGCGTGATCGCCTGCACGTAGCGTCCCTTGGCCGCCGCGGGCTTGGCACGCATGATCTCCTCGACCAGCGCGGCGTAGTTCTCAAGCAGAGCACGCTCGCCGAAGGAGTGCTTGCCGATCGAGACGTGCACGTTGGCACCGCGGTCGGTGCGGTACTCGACCTTGCCGGCCTTGGCGTCGCGGACGGCCTTGGCGATGTCGAAGGTGACCGTGCCGGTCTTGGGGTTGGGCATCAGCCCACGCGGGCCAAGAACGCGCCCGAGCTTGCCGACGCTGCCCATCTGGTCGGGCGTGGCGATGGCGACGTCGAAGTCGGTAAAACCTTCCTCGACGCGCTTGGCCAGATCGGCGGAGCCGACCACATCGGCGCCCGCGTCCTCGGCCTCCTTGGCCTTCTCGCCCTCGGCAAAGACGGCGACGCGCACGTCCTTACCGGTGCCGTTCGGAAGCATCAACGTTCCGCGCAGCTGCTGGTCGGCGTGGCGAACGTTCAGCCCGAGCCGGAGGTGAATTTCGACTGTCTCGTCGAACTTGGCGCCCGCGAACTCCTTGAGCAGGCGGATCGCTTCGAGCGGCGAGTAGACGCGCTCGCGGTCGACCTGGGCGCGGGCACCCGTGTAGCGCTTACCGCGGGCGCTCATCCGTCCACCTCGACTCCCATCGAGCGCGCGGTGCCGGCGATCACCAGCATGGCCGCCTCGACGTCGTTGGCGTTCAGATCCTTCATCTTCGTCTCGGCGATCTGGCGCAACTGCTCGGTTGTCAACTTGCCGACCTTGGCGCGGTTGGGCTCGCCCGAGCCCTTCTCCAGCCGCAGCGCCTCCTTGATCAGGACGGCTGCCGGCGGCGTCTTGGTGATGAAGGTGAAGGAGCGATCTTCGTAGACCGTGATCTCGACCGGGATGATGCGGCCGTTGTCGGCCTGCGTCTGAGCGTTGAAGGCCTTGCAGAAGTCCATGATGTTGAGCCCGTGCTGGCCGAGCGCGGGACCAACGGGCGGTGCCGGGTTGGCCTGGCCGCCCGGGATCTGCAGCTTGATCATTGTCAGAACTTTTTTCGCCACTTCTTTATCTCTCTCGCGCGGCAGCGGATGCTACCGATTTGTACGCCCAAGCCAGACTGAAGTCTGGCACGGATTCGCTTCTTGATCCTTCTGTCTTGCCGTCGTTTCCGACTTTGTGTTGCTTCCGAATTACGCGCCCGAGCCAGACTGAAGTCTGGCACGGGATCAATCTAGTTTCTTGACCATCTCGAAACTGAGCTCGACCGGCACCTGGCGTTCGAAGATGTTCACGAGCACCTTGAGCTTCTGCTGATCGGGGTTGACGTCGACGATCTCGCCGTCGAAGTCTGCGAGGTGGCCGGAGGTGATCTTGACCGACTCGCCGAGCGAGAACTCTACCTGCGCTCGCGGGCGCGCGCCTTCGCCTTGTCCCTTGCCGGTGTGGAGAATGCGCTCGATCTCGCCCTCGGAAAGCGGCACCGGCTTTGAGCCGGAGCCGACGAAGCCGGTCACACCCGGCGTGTTCTTGACCAGCGCCCAGGCCTCGTCGTCGAGATTCATGTTCACGAGCACGTAGCCGGGCAGCACACGCTTCTCGGCCTGGACCTTCTGGCCGTCCTTGGTCTCGATCACGCTCTCGGTCGGGACGACGACGCGCCGGAAGCGCGGCTGTTGTCCCATCGAGACGATCCGGTGCTCGAGATTGGTCTTGACCTTGTTCTCGTGCCCGGAATAGGTGTTGATCACGTACCAGCGAAACACGCCCTGTACTTCCTCCTCGCTACTGCCCCAGTAGTACTGTCTGGACAAAGCGCTTGAGCACCACGTCGCAGCCGAACAGATAACTGCCGACGATCGCGCAGGCAAGGATCACAACGATCGTGCCCTGCACCAGCTGCTGGCGTCCCGGCCAGTCGACCTTCTTCAACTCGCCGGCGGACTCGCCCATAAAGCGGAAGGGGGCGAAGCCTCGGCGCTCGCGCTCCTGCTGGCGACCGGCCTGCGGCCTCTGAACCTGGAGAGAGCGTGCCTGCCGGGCCGCGCGGCTCTGCTCGGCGAGAGTCTGTCCGCTGCCCTCGCCGCGGCGGGCGCGGCGCTGCTGGCGAGTCGGGCGTGCCATCGCCTCTCCCCCTGCCCTAGCGAGTCTCCCGGTGCAGGGTGTGCTTCCCGCACCAGCGGCAGTATTTCCGGAACTCGACCCTGTCGGGCGTGTTCCGCTTCGATTTCTCGGTTTGGTAATTGCGCCGCTTGCAATCGGTGCAGGCGAGCGTCACAGCGACTCTGACTCCGGTCTTTGCCATCTTCTTTAAGGGTTTGAGAGCGCGAAAGAATAGCGGCGTAACCCGCCGCCCGGCTGCAGTCTAGCAGGCACTCGCCGGCTGTCCCGTTCGGTCGCGCAAGCCCTCGCCGTAGAACGTACCGCCGCCTTCGTGGGAGCGTCCGGCACCGCATCGGCGTGATCGGAGTCGGCAACTGGCCTATGCGGTGTGAATACGCTGAACTTGCGCTCTTTCGTCAGCTGGTCTTGGCGAAGCGGCGAACGGCCTCGAGCAGCTCGCGCGATTTCTCGGCCGCGGCTTCGGAATCGCCGGAGGCGAGCGCGGCGGTGACGCAGTGTCGGACGTGACCGTCGAGTATGGTCAGGGCGAGGCTCTCGAGCGCCGTATTGGCGGCTGCGATCTGGGTGAGGATGTCGATGCAATAGCGCTCCTCGGCGACCATGCGCTCGATCCCGCCCACCTGACCGGCGATTCGGTGCAGACGCTTGATCAGAGCCTCTTTGTCCTCCGTGTAGCCGGGGCCGGTGTGCTCGCTCATCGCTCGCTTCCAAGGCGCAGGCTCTTAAAACGGCGCAGCCTGAGGCTGTTAGTGACCACGAACAGACTGGAGGCCGACATGGCGCCGGCGGCGACGATCGGGTTTAGCAGACCAAGCGCGGCGACCGGAACGGCAGCGACGTTGTAGGCGAAGGCCCAGAAGAGATTGCTCTCGATCGTACGCAGCGTCCGTCGCGCCAGTCCGACGGCATCCGAGACGGCACGCAGATCGGTCGAGGAGAGTGTCACGTCGCCGGCCTCGATGGCTATGTCGGTGCCGCTGCCGAGCGCCAGCCCGAGATCGGCCTGCGCCAGCGCAGGCGCATCGTTGACACCGTCCCCAACCATGGCGACGACCTCACCCGCGGCCTGCAGCTCACGTACGACTGCCGCCTTCTCGCCCGGGAGCACCTCGGCGCGCAGACGCTCGATACCGAGCTCGCGAGCGACCGCCCGCACCGAGCGCTCGTTGTCGCCCGAGACGAGCAGCGGCTCGAGCCCCAGTCGCTCGAAGGAACGGATCGCCGCCGCGCTCGAGGGCTTGATCGCGTCGCGGAGCGAGACGAGACCGCGCACGGCGCCATCCCAACCGGCCGCAACGACGGTCATCCCTTCCTGCTCGAGCTCTCCGGCACGGCTCTCCAGCTCGACAGGAAGAGTGAGCCCGCGCTCGCGCAGGAAGCCGAAGCGACCGACGAGCACCGTGCGATCCTCGACAACCGCCTCGACGCCTAGGCCAGCCTCGCTGACGAAGCGCTCGACCGCGGGCAGCAAGTTCTCGCGCGTATGTGCGTGTGCAGCGAGAGCGCGCGCGATCGGGTGCTCGCTGGAAGCCTCGGCGGCGCCTGACAGCCGTAGCAGCTCGGACTCGCTCTCGCCCGCCGCCGCCACGATCCCGGCCACGCTCATTCGCCCCTCGGTCACCGTTCCGGTCTTGTCGAGCACGACGGTGGTGATCCTGCGCGTGCGCTCGAGCACCTCGGGGCCGCGGATCAGCACTCCGAGCTGGGCACCGCGCCCGAGCCCGACCATCAGCGCCGCCGGCGTCGCCAGCCCGAGCGCACAGGGACAGGCGATCACGAGCACGGCCACGGCGGCCGTGAAGGCGGCGCCCGCACTCGCGCCGAGTAGGAGCCAGATCGTGAGAGTCAGGGCCGAGATCGCGATCACGACCGGCACGAACACGGCCGAGACGCGATCCACCAGCCGCTGCACCGGCGCCTTGCCGGCCTGCGCCTCCTCAACCAGACGGGCGATCTGAGCGAGCGCCGTCTCGGAGCCGACCTTGGTCGCGCGCACGAGCAGCCTGCCGTAGCTGTTGACAGCGCCGCCCGCAACCTCGTCGCCGGGCGCCACCTCGACCGGTACCGCCTCGCCGGTAAGGAACGACTGATCGACCGCGGAGCTGCCTTCCTCGACGACTCCGTCGGTGGCGACTTTCTCGCCCGGCCGGACGATGATCAGATCGCCGGGCTTCAACTCCTGGACAGGAACGAGAACCTCGTCCGTGCCGCGCAGAACCGAGGCCTCCTTTGCGCCCAGCTCCAGCAGCGAGCGGATGGCGGCGCTCGAGCGGCGCTTGGCGCGCGCTTCGAGAAAGCGGCCGAGCAGGACGAGAGCGGTGATCGCGGCCGCCGCCTCGAAGTAGCTCGGAGCGCCGAGCCCGAGTACGACCACAACCGCCGACCAGCCCCAGGCGCTGAGCGTGCCCAGCGAGACGAGCGTGTCCATGGTCGCTCCGCCGTGACGCAGGTTGATTGCGGCGGCGCGGTGGAAGGGCCAGCCGGCCCAGAAGACGACCGGCGTTGCGAGAGCGAACGCCGTCCACTGCCAGCCGGCAAACTGAAGCGGCGAGATCATCGCCACGAGCAAGACCGGCAGCCCGAGCACGACGGAAACGGCCAGGCGCAGTCCGTAGCGATATCCGCTCAGATCGTGATCTCGAGCGCGCCCGGGGCTATGCGGGAAGGCTTCGTAGCCGGCACTCTCGACCGCAGCGACCAGATCCTCGACGCGCACTTGCGCCGGATCGATGTGCACGTAGGCCTGCTCGCTGGCGAAGTTGACCGTCGCCTCGGCGCCCTCGAGCGCATTCAGCTTGCGCTCGATCCGAGTCGCGCAGGAAGCACAGGTCATCCCCTCGAGCTCGAGCTCGATCAGCTCGGTCCCCGTCTTCTCTATCGTCGTAGCGCTCATGCCTCGGCTTCGTAGCCGGCCTCTGCGATCGCCGCCCGAAGCGCCGCGTCGTCGAGACCCTCTCCTTCGACCGTTACCCGCTTCGTCTCCAGATCGACGTGGACGCGCTCTACCCCGGTGACCGGCGAGATCGCTTCTGTGACCGCCTTTTGACAGTGGCCGCAGGACATGTCCGGCACGAAGTACTCGATCTGCTCGCCCATGAATTCTCCTTTCGCCTACGCTGGTTTATACCCCCTAAGGGTATCACGGTACTCGCCCCCGACGCGGCGACTCGACCTCTCTACGTGTACCGGCCAGAACACGCCGCGCCTGTCCCCGCGCTTCGAAATCGCTCTAGCGCTTGCCGGCGAGGAAGTCACGCACCAGCTGGTGATAGGCGGGTACGGGCAGCAGGAAGGAGTCGTGGCCCCAGGGCGAGGCGATCTCCTCGCGTACGAAGTTACAGCCGGCCCTCTCGAGCACCCGCGCGATCTCGAGCGAGTGCGAGGTCGAGAAGCGCCAGTCGGTGTCGAAGCTGACGACCAGGAAGCGGGTCGGATTCCGGCGCAGTCCCTCGACGACCGCATCCTCGTCGGCGAAGGGATCGAAGTAGTCCATCACGCGCGAGAGATAGAGGTAGGTGTTGGCGTCGAAGCGCTTGAGGAACTTCTCGCCCTGGTGATCGAGGTAGGACTCGATCTGGAAATCGATCCCGAAGGTGGGCGCCTGCCCCTCGGCCTGCCGGCGCTCGCGCCCGAACTTGGTCTCGAGCGCCTCGCCCGAGAGGTAGGTGATGTGCGCCAACATCCTGGCGACCGCGAGACCCGAGTCGGGCTCGCGGCCGGTGCCGTAGTAGTCGCCGTTCTGGAAGTTGACGTCGCGCATGATCGCGTTGCGGGCGACCGAGGAGAAGGCGATGTTCTCGGGCGTCAGGCGCGAGGTGGCGCAGATCAAGAGAGCGTTCTTCATCTCGTCCGGGTGGTCGAGCGCCCACTGAAGGATCTGCATCCCGCCCAGCGAGCCGCCCACGCCGGCGTAGAGCTTCTCGATCCCGAGCTTCCGCAGCAGCGCCCGCTGCACCTCGACCAGGTCGCGCACCGAGAAGTGCGGGAAGCGCAGGCCGTAGGGCTTGCCCGTCGCCGGTTCGATCGAGGAGGGTCCGGTGCTGCCCGAGCAGCCGCCGAGCAGGTTCGAGCAGACGACGAAGTACCGGTTCGTGTCGACGGGCTTGCCGGGTCCGATCATCGAGTCCCACCAGCCCTCCGTCTTAGGCTCGCCGTGGTGCCCGGCGGCGTGGGCGTCACCGGTCAGCGCGTGGCAGAAGACGATTGCGTTCGAACGCTCCGCGTTGAGCTCGCCGTAGGTCTCGTAGGCGACGTCGACCGGAGCGAGCGTCTCGCCGGACTCCAGCACGAGCGGGCTCTCCTCGTCGAAGAGGCGCACGTTCTGGGTGGCGACGATTCCGACGCTCGCTCCAGCCTCAGCGTTCGACCCAAGGGTCTCGTGGGTCAACAGGTACTCCTCATATCCCTACTTTGCCGTATTAGTGGCCTCCTGAAGTGCCTGGTCGAGGTCGGCGAGGATGTCGTCGATGTGCTCGATCCCGATCGAGAGGCGCACCGTGTCCTGAGTTACGCCCGCGGCCGCCAGCTCCTCGTCGTTCAGCTGAGCATGAGTGGTGGTCGCGTTGTGGATCGCAAGCGACTTGGCATCGCCGATGTTGGCCAGGTGGCTGAAGAGCTTCAGGCTCTCGATGAACTTGCGCCCGGCCTCTCTCCCTCCCTTGATGCCGAAGCTGACCAGGCCTCCGTAGCCGCCCGAGAGGATCCTGTCGGCGACCGGCTTGTACGGGCTCGAATCCAGGCCGGGGTAGTTGACCCAGGCCGCGCCCGGATGCGTCTCGAGGTGCCCGGCGACCGCGAGCGCGTTCTCGGAGTGGCGCTCGATTCTGAGCGGCAGCGTCTCCAGCCCCTGCAGTAGCAGGAAAGCGTTGAAGGGCGAGAGCGCGGCGCCTGTGTTACGAAGCAGGACCGTACGCACGCGACCAATGTAGGCCGCCGCCTCGAGCGCCTCCGTCCAGACGATGCCGTGGTAGGAGGGATCCGGCCTGGTCAGTCCCGGGAAGCGGTCGGCGTGCTTCTGCCAGTCGAAGCGTCCGGAGTCGACCACCAACCCGCCGATCGAGGTGCCGTGCCCGCCGATGAACTTGGTCGCCGAGTGCGTGACGATGTCGACGCCGTGGTCGAAAGCGCGGCAGAGGATCGGTGTCGGCACCGTGTTGTCGAGCACCAGCGGCAGCCCGAGCTCGTGCGCGGCCTTGGCCCAGGCGTCGAGGTCAACGACGTTCAGCTTCGGGTTGCCGAGCGTCTCGGCGAAGACGAGGCGCGTCTTCTCGTCGACCAGCTCGGCCAGCTTCTCGGGCTGGTCGGGATCGAGCCAGCGCACCTCGATTCCGTACTGGGGCAGCGTGTGCGCGAACAGGTTGTAGGTGCCTCCGTAGAGCGTCGAGACCGAGACGATGTTCTCGCCGGCGCGCGTGATGTTGAGAACGGCATAGGTGTTGGCGGCCTGCCCCGAAGCCGTGGCGACGGCTCCGATTCCGCCCTCGAGCGCGGTAATGCGCTCCTCGAGTACGGCGTTGGTGGGGTTGCCGATGCGGCTGTAGATATTGCCCGGCACCTTGAGTGCGAACAGGTCGGCCGCGTGCTGGGTGTCGTCGAAGACGAACGAAGTGGTCTGGTAGATCGGCACCGCGCGGGCGCCAGTGGTCGGATCCGGCTCCTGGCCTGCGTGCAGAGCCAGAGTCTCCGGTCGGAACTTGCTCATTGTTTCTCCTTCCCTTCCATACCTGGAACTGTCCCGGGAACGAAAAAAGGCCTCCTGTCCCGGAGGCCCTTCTTGCTCCCGCCGGTATGGCGGGCGCTCCGTGTCCCCATCTTCCCGTTCTTCGGCCCGGGACGGATCCGACTCACGGCTGGAATTCGCACCTGTCGAGCCGAAGCTCCGGTTGCGGCGGCGTCATCGGGCCAGATCCCTCGAACCGCTCGTGATGGTTAACGGCTCTCGAAGCGTAGCAGCAGCTATCTCGGGGTCAAGACGACGATCCGGTGATGGAAACCAGTCGTGCCGAACCGTCAGCCGGCAGGCTCGAACGGGCCGACTGCCAGCCTCACAGGCTCTCCCGGGGCTGAGCATGCGCCCGAGACCTCGGTTGCCGCGCTCACCGTGCCGGTCGGCAGCACGAAAGCGAGAGTCGCCTTCTTGCCGTAGTTGCTACACCAGTTTTCGAGCCTGACAAGGACTTTCGCCTTGCCGCCCGGCTCGAGAACGACCAGCGGCCAGTTCTCCGGCTTCGCTGCGCCGCTCTGCGCCCAGGCAGGCTGCAGCGCCTTCTGCACGGCCGCGATCTTCTTTCCACCGCGAGCGCTGACTGTCCCTTCGGGCCGACCCGAGAGCGTGCACTTGGCGTCACCGCCGTTCTCCACCTGGACTTCACCGAGAAGACCTCCGGTCGCGCCCTGGAGCGAAATCGACACGTTCAGTTGCGAGGAGGCGCAAGACAGCAACTTCGTTTTCGAGCCGCCTGAGCTTCCGCAGGCTGTCGCAAGCAACATGGCGACGGGAACGATTACGAAGAGAGGGAGCGAGCGGCGCGGTAGCGTCATCTTTTCAACCTCCGTATCGGTTCTGGGTCACAAGGCCCGGCGAGCCCTCGCATCTTCTCTGTTCGGGCTCGCCGGGTCATCTTCTTGCTATTGCACACTCGTCTCGTTCCTGGAGAGATCGAGATCTCCGCTGCGACCACGTGAGCCCCGGAAGCCGATCCGGCCCCGTTGGGCCGTTGTCTCGACCGCGGCCCCCTTGGGGGCATCGGTGATCGACACGGCGCCTGCGCCTGGCACGTCGACGACCTCAACGGTCTGGCGCCCGGCGTCGAGGAGCTGGCGCACGATCACGAAACGGCCGTTGCTCGCGTCATCACCCGCAGCCCCTGCGTAAACGGCCACGAGCGTCTTGCCGTCACTGGCGAGCCATCCGTTCTTGACGTCGATCAGCTCGGGCGATACCGGCACCGGCGTGTCGGCCGAGAGCACGTGCCCGGGAATACGATCGAAAACGGGCGGCGGAGCCGGAGCCGGGACCAGCGCCGTGGTGGACACGGTGCTTTGCGTTTCCGATTCCTCGGACGGTAGAGAATGCTCTACCTGGATCGATTTCTCGGCTGGAATGACCGCGCCGAGTTGCGGCTCGTAAGTCCCATTCGACATGGTCGTGGCGAAAGCGATGCCGCAGGTGAGAGCCAGTACGACGGCTATTGTGATGCCAACAGCCGATCGTTTCTGCAGTCTCGAAATACGTGAGTGCATTACGATGATCCTCCTCTACGGTTGTTGGTTTCAATAACCGAAGCTGATGAGCTCCGAAAAAACGGCGCCTGGGTTTCTATCGTTCAAGGAATTCCAGCTTGAAGCCGGTGTGAGAACGCCCGACGCAATCTCGGCGGTGACGCCCCAGAACGCGTAAGAAGTCGCGTAGTTATTGTTCCACCAGCGCCGGACAACAGTCCACTGGTCCGCGTTCACCGTGTAGTAGATCTCCGGAAGCGGAACAGTGGAGCCGTGGTAGGAAACGTAGGCCAGGTCGCCGACTGTCCAGCCGTTGTTGCAAGAGCCACTGCTGCCGCTCGAGGGGCAGCCGTCGGCGGAGCCGAAGTTGTAGAGAAGCGCCCAGCCCTGATCGCTGACGCCGTTGACGAGTTGCCCGCTCATCGCGGCGGACTCCCAGGAAGGCTCGATGTCACTTGCGGCGGCGGCCCCCTGTTTGTTGTAGTTCCTGGCTCGCTGATAGGCGGACAGGTCACTCACCCGCTGCGACTGGTAGTAGCCGGCCAGGTAGGCGTCTGACTGAGACATTCCGGAGTTCGACATGTGGTAGTTCGAGTTGCCGTAGCCGATGATCGTCATCCCGGACACGTATCCGTCGTGAATGCCGTCGGCGGCCGACTGGAGAGCGGCGAGGATCTCAGAGTTGGAGAATGCCGTGGACGGACTGCCGAACGACAGCGCCCCCCAGGTACTGCCCCCCAGCTTTCGGGCTGCGCCGTAATCCAGAACCATTAGACGAGTGCCGCCCGGATGGCGCAGGGCGAAATCGTATCCGTGGTAATACGCCTCCGATTTTAGAGAGCTCGGAGTTGTCGCATACATGTACCAAGCACTGACAGGCTGCGGTGCCGCGCTCGCGAGCGCGGGCGCCACGAGACAGACTGCAGATACGATCGCCCAGATAAGGGCGAATCGACGCATCACGTAATCACCTCCAGACGCGTTTTGACGGAATCAGACGGCGCCCAGAACTACGGGATCTCTTATCGCGGCTATGTGGCGTAACGACAGAAGATCGCTGTTATGTCGATCAACCAGATCTCCTTAACGACGACGGTAATTCTCTAGATATTCGCCGCTCGATGTCAAGCCGTCGTTTTTTGACACGTCCCGAAAAGGCAGGTCGCTACCGTTTTTATATTTCCGTCTCTAATCCGACCGAGCGACGACGGATAGAAGGCTCAAAGAGCTCGCCGCAAGAGAGGCGCTCCGCTTTGAGGAATCGCTTGATAGCGGAGATCGCCGGCCTGGACGAGCTCTCTAGGCGGTACTGGCCTCAGCCTCGGCGACGGGCGCCATCGCCCGGCGCTCGACGTCGAGCCGCGGTAGCCACTCGAGCCAGCGCGGTAGGTACCACCCGAAGTCCCCGAGCAGGCTCATGGCGCTCGGCAGCACAACCGAGCGAATCACGGTTGCGTCGAGCAGAAGAGCCACGGCCACGCCGAGCCCCATCTGCTGGAAGGCGACCATCTCGCCTTTGGCAAAGCCCGCGAAGACGACGATGATGATCATCGCCGCACCGGTGACGATCCTGGCGGTCGAGACGACCCCCGAAAAGACGGCCTCACGCGCCGAGCCGGACTCGTCGTAGCGCTCCTTGATCCGGCTCATCAGGAAGACCTGGTAGTCCATCGAGAGACCGAAGAGCACCGAGAAGAGGAAGAGCGGTACCCAGGCGTCGATCACGGTCGCGTGCTCGAACCCGAACAGGCCTGCGCCCACACCCTTCAGGAACACGAGCGTGAGCAGTCCATAAGCGGCGCCGACCGAAAGCAGGTTGAGCAGGATCGAGACCGCGGCCACAACGATCGAGCGGAAGGCGACCATCAGCAGCAGGAAGCTGAGCCCGAGCACGAGCGCGAGCACGTAGGGCGCCGGTTTCGTGACCGAGTCGAAGTAGTCGGAGTAGAGAGCGGTCTTCCCTCCGATCAGCACCGTGGCGCCGCTCCCGCCCAGCGCGGCGGGGAGGATACGGCTGCGGAGGTCGCGGAGCGCTCTGATGGCGCCGTCGCCGGCGGCTTCACCGCGAACGGGCGCCGACAACATCGAGACGTCCTGGAGCTTCGACACCTCGATCGTTCCCGGGCCGAAATGGGGGTCGGCGGCGAGCTGGGCTCGCAATCTCGCCAGATCCCTTGCCACCACTGCCTCTTCCCCGCCCTGCACGACGACCTGAGCCGGATAGGGGGTTTGAGCGGGAAACTCGCGCTGTAGAGCCAGGTAGCCCTGCTTCGAGGGTAGGCGGCCGGGCAGCGAGCCGACGCCGGACTCACCGGTGTGCAGCCCGAGCACGGGCACCGCAGCGGCGAGCATCACGCCGACGCTGAGCACGAGGCTGATTACCGGCCTACGCAGCACGCCATCGATGATCGCGCTCCAGAAGCGGCTTTCGTCGCCGCCGCTGCTGTCGAGACTGCGACCGAGAACAGGCACGCGCAGGGCGTTGACCCGATCGCCGACCAGCCCCAGGAGCGCCGGTAAGAGCGTCAGCGCCGCGACTACCGAGACGACGCCGACGACGATCGCCCCCACGGCCAGGCTGCGCATGACCGTAGTGGGGACGATGAACATCCCGAGCAGCGCGACCACGAAGGTGCTGCCGCTGAAGAGGACGGCACGACTGGCGGTCGCCCCGCTGACCGCTATCGCATCGATCCGTCCGAGAGCGCGGGAGCGCTCCTCGCGATAGCGCGAGAGGATGAAAAGGGAGTAGTCGATACCGAGCGCCAGCCCCATGCCCGTGAGCATGTTCACGATGAAGACCGAGAAGCCGAACTCGAGCGAGAGCAGAGCGACGACGCCGAGCCCGACCACAATCGAGACGAGTGCCATCAGCAGCGGCACGAGCCCCGCGATCACGGCGCCGAAGACGAGCACAAGCACGATCAGAGCCGCCGGCAGACCGAAGGCCAGCTCGCCCTGCTCGAGGTCGCGCTGTGAAAGTGCCGCGAAGTCGCTGTTGGCGGTGCGTTCGCCGGTAATCGCCACGTCGAAGCCGGGACTGCGGTTGGCTTTCTGGACGAGCGAGACAACAGGCTTGACCGCCGCGTCGTCGGGTACGTAGAGCTGGATCAGAGCCGCATGGCGGTCGCGCGAGACGAGCGAACGGGCGCCGGAGAGGTAGCTCGCGCCATTCGACACCTCTCCCGTCGCACGGCTCTGCTCGACGAGGCGGCCGACGAGAGCGCGGAACTGCGGCGTATCAACCGTGTACCGACTGGAGTGGACAATGATGACGTCGCTCGTCCGGCGCCGAAGCTCGGCGGGAGTGGAAGGGAACGCCTTGTCGATCAGAGTGGCTGCTCTGACCGACTCGGGATGGCCCGTAACGTTGCCGTCCGAGCTCAATCCGCGCAACGAGGTCGCCACCAGCACCATCGACACGAGCACGACCAGGCCCCACAGAGCCAGGGTCAGCTTCGGACGTCGAGCGCACGTCCGCGCCACCTTCTCTGTCAGACCCAACCGCGATCTCGCCATCGTCTGTCCCTCCCTCAATAGCTGTCATATACGCCGTATGTGTACGGCGTAGATCGACACCGTATACTCAAACAGCTAAACTGTCAATCGAGTGGCGACAGAGGCACAGAGCGAGCGGAAAACGTTGTCGCGGCGCACCGTCGTCGAGGCAGCGCTGGCCGTTGGCGACAGCGAAGGGCTGGAAGCGATCAGCCTGCGCCGGCTCGCGCGCGACCTGGGCGTGACGCCGATGGCTCTCTACCGCTACGTCGACAGCAAAGAAGGTCTGCTCTCAGCGATGATCGAACGCGCCTTCGAAGAGTTCGAGCTGCCGGCAGGTAGCGAGGACGACTGGCGTGAGGAGATGCGCGCTCTGGGGCGATCGTTCCGGCGCCTGCTCGTGGCTCATCCCGGGGTCGTCGCGCTCTTCGCGACCCATCCCGCCGATAACGTTTCCCAGAACGGAGCGCGAATCGTCGAGGTCGTCTTGGGCGTTCTACGTCGCGCCGGCTTCCCGCCCAGAGAGGCAGCCCTGATCGAAAGCGAGTGCGAGCGCTTCATCCTCGGGACGGTGGTGCTCGAGATGAGCGGCGGCCCTCAGCCATGCCCGTTCAATCCGAAAGCCCACGCCCACTCTCAAGAGGCTCAGGCACAGCTCGCACTCCTACCGGTAAGCGAGTTCCCGCACCTGCACGAGGCGCTTCCTTACTTCAACCAGTGCCAGGATCCTGACTGGGCCTTCGAGTTCGCGCTCGACCTGATCGTCGGCGGCCTCGAGCGGATGTTGGAAGAGAAGCGCTGGAGCGCCGAGCCCGAGCCAGGCGAACCCGCTCAGTAGACGAGGGTCAGGGCCCTCACATTCTGGGCGGTGATCTTTCCGTTCTCGATCGTGACGCTGAAGCGGCGGCCTGTCGTGCTGTGTTCGAGGTAGGTCGCGCCGCCCGGGTGCTCGACGTAGCCGATACGACCCGCGGGAAGCGGAGTAGTGGCCGAGGGCAGCTGCTCGATCTCGCTTCCGAAACGATCCCGCAGCGCCGCGGAGAGCTCTTCGCCCGAAAGTCGCCTGATCTCGCGCAGCATCGGACGCAAGCGCAGGAAGAGGGCGAGATCCGCCGCAGCGGCGTGGTCGGCGAAATAGCGCTTCCCGCGGGGGGAGAGAGCTATCTCCACCACCGCGTGCGAGTGGAAGCGGTCGGGCCAGCGGCGGCCGTACATACCCTCCACCTGACAGCCGTCGAACGGGGTCGAAATCCCGGTGATCGTCGATCCTCCGCGCATGCGCAGCGGGGAAAGGGTGGTCTCGAGACCCGCAGGATCGCTCTCGTGGTAAGGCATGAAGCTGAAGCAGCCCCAGTCGACGCCTTTGGCAATGACCGAGCGCACGCTTTCCGAGGCATGCGAGAAGTCGATGATGACGGCTCCGTTCTTGCCCGCGACAACGCTCACTCCCTTGGCCTGACCCTGCTGAAGAGGCGGTTTCAGCCTCGGCAGCGGCTGAGGAGGCGGAGTGGGGCTGGGCTTTGGCGAGCTGACCTGCTTCTCGAATCGCCGTCCTTCTCGCTCGATCAGTTTCCAGAGGAAGGTTTGGCGGGCAATCAGCCTCCCTCTGGAGTCGAGCTCACTCAGCGAAACCGGGCGTGAGCCCGCGCGCAGGTGTTCGGAAGGCACGCCGTAGAGGAAGAAACCGGCGTCGATCGGCTTAGATACCCAGACGAACGGGATCTGCGCCGAGCTGCCGTCCTCGAAGACCAGCCTCAGGGCAGCGGCCTTCGCTGCCAGAACGACCCCGCTCACGCTGGGCATGTAGTACACGTAGGCCCGCGGCTTCCCCCGATCGCGTTTGTCGAGCGGTCCGAAGGCGAATCGGCTCTCGACGGAGAGCAGCCACAGCTTTTCCTCGCGGATCATCCGCGGGGTATGAGCGAAGGTCCGGGCCGTCGGGCGAGAGCTCAAGCAGCTGCCGCCCGCGTTGAAAGACCAGCAGAAACCGCCCTTGCGAGTGGGCGCCACGTAGAGGACAACCGTCTTTCCCGAGACCTTGAAGGTGGCAACCTTGCGCGACTCCGAGACAATCGCCTGCGGGTCCATACCCCTGGGAGCGCCGATCGAGAGATCGGCGAAATCGCGCTTCGCCTCATAGGGGGCGGACTTGCCGCTGAAGGGCACGTCCATGCGCCCGATCCAGTTCCGCAGCAGCCCGAACGCCGGCGTCGCGAACAGGATCACGAGCAGGGAGGCGACAACCACGGCCCAGGCGAGGACGCGCCTGCTCGGTCGCCGCAGCCGGCGCCCCAGCGCCGCGGGCGTGGCGGCGACCTGTGCCCGACGCAGGACTTCGTCCCAGTCGCCGAGGGCGCCGCTGCAGTCCTCCACCAGCTCGTCCAGCCGTTCGAAAAGGAGGGTCTCGCTCATCTCTGCGCTCCTTCCAGCGTTCCGCGAAGGGACCGGTGAGCCGTGTGTAAGGTGGCCGCGACGGTGCCCCGCGCGATTCCCAGCACCTCGCCGATCTGCTCGTAGTCGAGATCGGCGTAGTGGCGCAGGAAGAGCGCCTGGCGCTGCCGCTCGGGCAGGGCCGCGACGGCGGCGCGCAGCTCGGGCCAGGGCTCGGCGTGGCCGTTACTCGAGGCGATCTCTTCCGCGCTCTCGAGCCCGGCGTGACGGCGTCCTCTCTTGCTCTGCGTGCGACCGGTGTTGACCACCGTGCGCCAGAGCCACGACTCGAGCGCCTCCTCGCTACGGAGCTCGCTCCGGTGACGTAGGGCCCGCGCGAACGCCTCCTGCACGACATCGGCCGCCGCTTCGCGCGAGCCGACGATCGCGAGCGCAAGCCGCAGGAAGCGCGGGTAACGATCCCGGTAGAGCTGCTCGAGCGCCGCTGCGGTCACACCGCCGACCTTACCTCGGTTCATCGAGACATAGACTCGCGAGCATCCGCGAGTGTTTAGTGCCCGCTGCGAATCGGCCAAAGCAGTCAACCGCTCGCGTGCCTGATCGCGCGAGCGAGCAAGGCAGGCGATGCCGCCGCGACCGGCATGACGGGCGCGGCCCACAGTACGCCAGTCCTAAGCGGCCGCGGACCCCACAAAACAACCCGAACAAATCGGGTAGCGCCATTAGGAGCAGAAAGTTGAGCAAGCGCCGAAGGCGCGCTCAGCGCCGAGTCTCTCCGCCGGCGAAAATCGAAGATTTTCGCCGGGTCTTAGTGGATCAGCTTCAGCATGCGGAACATCGGCAGGTACATGGAGACTACGACCAGGCCAACCATGCAGCCGACGCCGAGCATCATCACCGGCTCGATGATCGAGGTGAGCGAGGCGATTGCGGTATCGACCTCGTCTTCGTAGAAGTCGGCGACCTTCGTCAGCATCAGCTCGAGCTCTCCGGTCTCCTCTCCGATCTTGACCATCTGACTGATCATGATCGGGAAGACGGCGCTTTCCAGAAGCGGCTGAGCAATCGGGATGCCCTCCTGCACCCTGTCTTTGACCTCCAGCAGCGCCTTCTCGACGACCGCGTTACCTGAGGTGTGAGCGGTGATGTCGAGCGCCTTGATGATGTCGACACCGGCCGCGATCAGAGTCGCGAGCGTGCGCGAGACGCGTGCCATCGAGACCTTGAGGACGGTGGTGCCGATACGCATCGGCACTCTGAGCAGGAACGCATCCCAGAGCGCCCGACCGGCCTCGGTCTTCTTGAAGCGGCGGAACCCCCAGATCAAGCCGCCAATGACCGGGAAGATCACAAACCACCAGTTTCTAACCAGGTTGGAGGCGGTCATCGTGTACACAGTCAGAGTCGGGAGCTTGCCGCCGTTCTGGGCGAAGATCTTCACGAAGATGGGGACGAGGAAGAGCAGCATCCCGGTGAGGACGAGGCAGGCGAAGGTCAGCACGAGGGTCGGGTAGACCATGGCGCTCTTCACCCGGCGCTTGATCTGCTGCGACTTCTCGATCTGCATCGCGACGCGATCGAGCACGGTGTCGAGCACACCTGCAGCCTCGCCCGCATCGATCATGGCCAAGTAAAGGGTATCGAACACCTTGGGGTGCGATCCCATCGCCTCGGAGAGGAGAAGTCCTCGCTCGACCTTGGCGCGCACGTCGGCGATAACCACGGCGAGGTTGTTGTCCTCGGTTTGCTCCTCGAGAATCACAAGCGCCGCCACGACGCTCACGCCGGCGCCGATCAGGGTTGCGAACTGGCGCGAGAAGACCTGAAGTGCCTTGGCACTGACGCTCTTTACCGAGCTCGCCTGCGCGGCCGCGGCCGCTTCGGCGATCCGCTCGAGGCGCTCGGCCAGAAGGCCGCGCTGGCGCAGTTGCTCACGCGCCTGATCGAGATCGGGAGCCTGAAGCTCACCGACGCTGACTACTCCCTGCGAGTTGATCGCGCTGTATGCGAACGCCGCCATCGCTTTGCTCTATCGGCAGCTCTCGAGGCTCGCTAAAGCCGCTCCTCCGGTGCACCGAGCTCGAATAGCCGCTACGAGCCCGTGCCCGTGGTCGTGGTCGTGGTCGTGGTCGTCTCGGGCGAAGTACCCGTGCTTACGGTTGCCCCGGGCGACGTACCCGTGCTTATGGTTGTCCCGCCCGGCGTACTGCTACTGGTCACAGCGGAAACCATCTTGAGCGCGTACCTCGTCCCGTCGACGGTGTTCTCCAGCACCACCGTGTGACCCTTGCGGATCGTTACCGTCGACCGCCCGCCGGAGAACGAGCCGTTGGTGACGCTGACCGTGATGCTGCTGGCGGTGATGGTATCGAGGGTGAAAGCCTGTGACGAGGCCGGGAAGGCGCTGTGAAGAGTCACCGTGCTCGACGTGCCGTTGATCGAGATCACCGCGGCGGCGTAATTGACGCTCGAGGGTGAAGTCGTCGAGGTCGATGTCGAGGCGGTGCTGCCGGTTGCGGCTTGACCTGGCTGATTGCCGAACGGATCGTTGCCTTCGAAGCGCCCGAAGCCGCTCAACTGCCCGGCGAGGGGCTGGTAGGTGGACGCCTCCGGGAACGTCGCGGCGCCGGGCGGGCCCGAAGCCGAAACGCCGCTGGCGTTCGGCGTGCCGCTGTTGATCGGCGTCCCCGGGCTGGTCGCGGACGGCGAGGTGCCCGTAGTCTGCTCGGTCGTCTGCTCCACCGCGCCAACGTTCCCCTTCTTCTTGAACATGCTCGGAAGCATCACCGCCCCGACGACGAGCAGAATCAGGACCAACACGGCAAGGAGGACTTTCTCCTTCTTCTCTTTATCCTTCTGCCTGTCTGCACGCTGTTTGGTGGTGGCCATCAGGAACCCCCTCCCATTACGGACTCGTGCTCGTGGGCGTCGTCGTGGTCGAAGTCGTGGATGTGCTCGTCGTTTCCGTGCCCGTCGTGGAGGTCGAGCCGCCCGTGGCCGCCCCCGTACTCGCGACGGTGACGGGGTGGCCGTAGACGTAGGCGTTGACCTGAACCTTGGCGGCGATGTCGGGGAAGCCCAGGGTGCCCTCAGTAAAGGACACCTGATCGATCGTGAACAGACGCCCCCGTGCGACCAGCTTGTGGTTCTCGACCAGCACGAGCGACTGCAACCGGCGTAGGAAGTCCGACAGGTGTAAGAAGTTGCCCTCGAAGCTCAGCGCGAACGGGATGACCTGGTACGCGCTCGCATCGACAACGGCAGCGGGGGTGATCCCGTCGAAACTGACCCCGGCGTTTCGCGCGATCGCGTCTAGTTGCAGGTACAGCTCCGGCACCTGCGGCTCGTCGGGCATTGCCGTTGTGAGCTTGAAGTAGTCGGCGACGAGAATCTTCGAGAGGCCGGCCGCTTGCTGGGACTGGGAGTTCCTATCGTTTATCTCCTGGGTCTTTGCCGCGATCTCCTTCGTGAGCGAGCTCGCCTTGCTCTTCAACGGCTGCACGAGGAGGAAATAGCCGCCGACCGCGAGTACGATCAGCCCGCCTATCACGACCGCGAGCCTGACCGCGGCCGGCGTCTTCTTGACCGGAGCGGGGCTCATGAGATAGCTCCCGGTGAGCGAATCTGAGCGGAGATGGCGAAGGTGTAGTACGGGCGCGCAGCCGCCCCCGCTGCCGGGTTTTTATTGCTGGAGTTGAGAACCACGCTACTCCTCACCAACGAGGGCAGAAGCTGGAGCCTCTTCATCAACAGCGCGACCGACTCCTGCGCATATGTCCAGCCGCCGAGATCGAGGTTGGTTGTGGTCGCAGTCGCACCTGCAACCGGCTGCACGAAGGAGGTATTCGGCGAGATCGGCGAGGTCGCGCTCAGCGTCGTCAGCTTCACGCCCGACGGCAGCGCCCTAGCGATTTCACCGAGGATGTTGTCCCAGGGTATGCGATAGCTGAGAGCGCTGGTCGCGGCGCTCACCCGCGGCGCCTGGAGCGGGAACATCGCCTGCTGGATGGCTAAAACCTTAGGCGGCGGGTTGAGCCTGTTGATCTCGGCCAACCTACTCGCGAGATCGTCTCGCTGCCCCCGTTTGTCCTGAACCGTCCGGCTCGCGCTCATGAACATCCAGCCAAGCGCCACGATCACGACGGCTAAACCGATTATTCCGGTCAGAAGCGCCGGATCGGGAGTCGTCCGCCGGGCTCGTTCCGCGTCCTTGGGGAGAAGGTTGATCGCGCGCATGGGTCGCCGCCTACTCCTCGATCGCCAATCCGATTGCGGTCGCGAGCGCGCGCTGGTTCTCACCTGCGACGACTCCTCTGGCCACCCTGACGCGCTCGAAGGGGTCACCGACGCGGACGCTGACACCGATCAGTCGCTGTAGCTCGCCGGCGAGACCCGGGAGCAGCGAGGTACCGCCGGTGATGACGATGTCGCCGATCCCGAGCGAGCTCGGCTGGTTCTGGTAGTACTGGAGCGAGGAGACAAGCTCGCGTGCGAAGGTCTGCAGCTGGCGCCGGACGATATCGGCAGCCAGGTTCGCCTGCTCCCGGGTGACGTTGGGCGGAAGCGTTAGCTCGGATCCGTCGAGTGCGATCGCATGCTTGACGGGCTCGGCCTCGGAGGGAGCGAGATTGAGCTGGCGGGCGATGGCGACATCCAGCGTCGAGCCGCCCCACTCGAGCACGCGTGTGAACTCGCACACGTTCCCGTCGGAGACGGCGAAGGTCGAGCGCTCGTGCCCGATCGAGACGACGACGTGAGCGGCGTCCGACCGCTCGCCGATCACGCCCGGAGTCAGCGCCCGCAGCAGTCCGAAGGCTTCGAGGTCGATCCCCACCAGACGCACGCCCGCTTCCTTGAAGGCGACCACGTAGCGATCGACCAGATCGCGGTAGGCGACCACGAGCAGAACGCGCCGAACGAGCTCACCGTCGGCGTTGACGCTCTCACTCAGCTGCTGGTAGTCGAGCACCGCGTCCTCTAGTGCGATCGGCAGCACCTCCTGGGCGCGGAAGCGGATCGCGTTCTCAAGCTGCCGCGGCTGCATCACTCCCGACACCTCGATGATACGAACGCCGATGCGATTGTTCGAGATGCCCAGACGCACGGCCTTCTTCGGCAACCGGTGCACCGAGAACATGTTCGCCAGCGCGGTGGCCAGCGCGGGCACGTCGCGGACCTCCCCGGCCACCACGACACCGCGCGCCAGCGGCTCGCGTACGAGCTCGAGCAGCTCGGGACGACCGCCGTTCTGAACCACACGCGCGGCCGATATGCCCGAGGCTCCGATCTTGACGCCGACAAGCGCCTTCTGCCGGCGCGCTGCTCCTGTGCTCTTAGTCGTGGTAACTGCCGAAGGACCCGACCGACCGAACGAGATCTCGCGCTTGTAGAAGGGAACCTTCTGTTTCGGCGCAGGCGGCCGGGCGGGAGCCGGCGCCGGAGCGGCCACCGACTCGGCGGTGTCTTCAACAACGTCCGCCGGCGCCTCGCGAGCGGGCACGGACGGAGCCACAACGCGTTCGGCCGCTGCCGGCCTGGGCTTGCGCTTGAAGGAGATCTCGCGCTTGTAGAAGGGAACTTGCGCCTGCGCAGGCGCGGGCGCGGGCACGGGCGTCGCTGCCGGCGCTGCCTGAGGCCCGGGCGATTGCACCATAGGAGCCGGCTGCTTCTTCTTGCGCCCGAATGTGATCTCTCGTTTATAGAAGGGAACGTTCGCCGATTTGGGGACGGTGGCGATCGCCGCGGCCGAAACGCTTGTTTTCGGCGGACGCTTCTTACGGCTGAACGTGATCTCGCGCTTGTAGAAAGGAACCTTCTCCTGCGCGCCGCCCGAGTCGATGTCGTCGGCGACCGACGCGCGCACGGCCTCCAGCGGCGAGGGGGTCGAGCTCGGAGCCGCCGGAGCAGGCACGGCGGGCTGAGCCGGCCGCGGCGCGGTTGGAGCGGCGAGTGCAGGAGGACGCGCTTGTGCAGGCGGCTGCCCGGGCTGAGGCGGGCGGGCGGACGCGCCCGGAGGCGGCGGTGGCGCGGGTCGAGGCGATGCGGGCGCCGCGACCGGCGGACGCGGACGCTGAGCCCCGATCGGCGGCGGGCCGCTCGGAGCGGCCGGGCGTGGCGGACCCTGAGTCGGCGGCCCGGCAGGACGCGGGGCGCCGGCCGCTGCCGGTGGACGCGCAGGCGGAGCTCCGACCGGCGGCGGGCCGCCGGGAACCGGAGGACGAGGAGGTCCCTGTGCGGGCGGGCGCGGCGGCGGAGCTCCCACCGGCGGCGGGCCGCCGGGAACGGGAGGACGGGCAGGTCCCTGTGCGGGCCGGCCGGGCGGAGAAGCGGCGGGAGGCCTCGACTGCGCGAGCGGTTGCCCCGGCTGAGGCGGGCGCGCCGGCGCTCCGGGTGGAGGCCCGGCGGGGCGAGGTGCGCCGGGAGGCCCGGCAGGAGGGCGCGCAGGCGGAGCTCCCGCCGGCGGCGGCCCGCTCGGGGCGGCGGGACGGGCCGACCTTTGCATGGGCGGTCCCGGTGGAGAGGCCGGAGGTCGCGCCGGGACGGGCGGCTGACCGGGCTGAGGCGGGCGAGAAGATGGTGCTGCGGGCGAAGGCCCGGCGGGTCGGGCACCGGCCGGCGGCGCAGCGGGGCGAGGTGCGCCGGGAGGCCCGGCAGGAGGGCGTGCAGGCGGAGCTCCCGCCGGCGGCGGACCGCTCGGTGGGGTCGCGCCCTCGCGCGGGCGCTCGCCTTCTGGCCTTCCTTCGCTCCCCGTCACCTCGTCACTTTCCTCCGCCATGGCCTAAGTTCCTGCAACGCGAAGGCTCGATCCCGGCGGCCCGCCGGAACCCGGAGACGCCTGACCGGTCTGAATCCCGCTCCGTTCCAGGATTCCGAGCAGCTGCTCGGGGCGCGTGGAACGTGAGACGGCCTGCTCAACCGTGATCAGGTGCTTGGAAACGAGATCGGCAAGCGACTGTTCCATCGTCTGCATTCCTCGCTTCGAGCCCGTCTGCATAAACGAGTAAACCTGCTCGATCTTCCCCTGGCGTATCAGGTTCCGAACCGCGTCGTCGGGAACCAGGATCTCCAGCGCGGGTACGCGCCCTTGCTCGTCCATCGTCTTCATCAGGGACTGCGTGAGCACGCCCTGCAATGCGAGAGCGAGCTGTATTCGCACTTGATCCTGCTGCTCGGCCGGGAACACGTCGATGATGCGATCGATCGTGCTCGGCGCGCTCTGCGTGTGCAGAGTGGCGAAGACCAGGTGCCCGGTCTCGGCAGCGGTCAGCGCGATGCCGATCGTCTCGAGGTCGCGCATCTCGCCGACGAGGATGACGTCGGGGTCCTGGCGCAGGGCGGCGCGTAGCGCGTCGGCGAAGCTGAGCGCATCGGCTCCGATCTCGCGCTGGTTGACGATGCAATTCTTGTGCCGGTGCAGGAACTCGATCGGGTCCTCGATCGTGATGATGTGGTCGTAGCGGGTGCGGTTGATCTCATCGATCAGAGCCGCCAAGGTCGTCGACTTACCCGAGCCGGTCGGTCCGGTGACGAGCACGATCCCGCGCGGCTTGCGCGTCAGATCGTGCAGGTGCGCGGGCAAGCCGAGCTCCTCGAGCGTCTTCAGCTCGGTTGGGATCAGACGGAAGGCACCGGCCAGGCTCTCGCGCTGGGAGTAGATATTGACGCGGAAGCGGGCCAGCCCGGGCACCGAGTAGGCGAGATCGAGCTGGCGCTTGATCTCCAGGTGCTTCTGCTGTTCGGTCGAGAGGATGCGGTAAAACATCTCGCGCGTCATCTCCGGAGTCATCACGGGCTCTTCCTCGATCCTTCGCAGCGTCCCGTGGATGCGAACGATCGGCCTGGAGCCGACCGTCACGTGCAGATCGGAGGCGGCGTGCGCCACGACGTGCTCGAGCAGCCGGTCGATCGACGGCCCGGAGGGGTGCGGGTTCATTGCCACGGCCGTCGTATCGGCAAGCTCTCGGCCTTCCTTGAATGCCCGTGAGATCGCGGTAGGTCACTCACCGGTAGCCCGCCGCAGGGAATGCAACTTCACCCGTTTGGGGCTACTGGTCTTTGCCGGCTCTGCCGATCCCCCCCGGAGCCAGTAGTCCATCGCAGCGTCCACAAGGAGCCACTCACCAATGGCAGACATCATTCGTAAGCGCTTGACCGGAAGGGAAGAGGGCTTCACCCTCATCGAGCTTCTGGTCGTCATCGTCATCCTCGGCATCCTGCTCGCTATCGCGGTGCCTTCCTACATGGGCTTCCGCGACCGTGCGCAGAAGGCCGCC
>JBEKJI010000019.1:0-41190 GCA_050011315.1 Gaiellaceae bacterium | reverse complement strand
CGCCCTCCAGGCCGCGGACGTCGGCAAGACCGCTCGCGTCGTCGTGACGGCGAAGAACGCCTACGGCTCGGCCAGCGCAACCTCGAGCCAGACGGCCGTCGTCGCCGGCCTCCCGCCGGCGAGCACCGCTCTGCCGGCGATCTCGGGCACCGCCAGAGACGGCCAGACCCTCAGCACCTCGGACGGTACCTGGACGGGCTCGCCCGCCCCGGGTCTGACCTATCAGTGGCTCCGCTGCGACGCCTCCGGCGCGAGCTGCCAGATCATCTCGGGCGCCACGGCGAACAGCTACACCCTCGCCGGCGTCGACGACGACTCGACCATCCGCTCCCGGGTCACGGGTACCAACTCCTATGGCACGGCCAGCGCCAGCTCGAGCCAGACGCTGCCGGTGACGGCGGTCGCCAAGGACGTCAGTGTCGGCGAGTCTCACGGCTGCGCCGTACTTTCCAACGGCAAGGTGGCGTGCTGGGGTCGGAACGACTACGGCCAGCTCGGTAACAACAGCACCAGCGTCAGCCCGATCCCGGTTCTGGTCAAGGACGCCGGCGGCACGGGCTTCCTCACGAACGCCGTCCAGGTGAGCGTGGGAGAACAGCACTCCTGCGCTCGTCTCTCGGACGGCTCGGTCTGGTGCTGGGGCAGCAACGACGAAGGCGAGCTCGGCAACAACGGCTACACCCCTGGTCCCCACCCGCTCCCGGTCCAGGTTCACGGGCCGGGCAACGTGGGCTTCCTCGCGAACGCGACCAAGGTGAGCGCCGGCAGGTACCACACCTGCGCCCTTCTCTCCGATCAATCCGCCTGGTGCTGGGGGAAAGACAGCGCCGGCCAGCTCGGCGACAACGACAACGTCTACAAGCACTATCCCGTCCAGGTCGTGGGCTCCGGCGGTGCGGGCGTCCTCGCGAGCGTCGCAAATATCTCCGCCGGTGACGAGCAAACCTGCGCCGTTCTCTCCTCGGATCATGGGGTGTGGTGCTGGGGTAGCAACTACTACGGTCAGATCGGTCCCAATGGGGGAAGTGGCAGTGACACCCCGGTTCAGGTCACGGGCATCGGTGCCGCCGACCAGGTGAGCGCCGGTTACTACCACACCTGCGCCCGTCTCACAGACACCTCGGTCTGGTGCTGGGGCCACTCCTACGACGGCCAGCTCGGAAACGGCACGCTCGGCGGCGGCGATACCTCGACTCCGGTCCAGGTCGTGGGCGTCGGGGGCACAGGCACGCTCACGAACGCCGAGCGGGTGAGCGTCGGTGAATGGCACACCTGTGCCGTTCTCTCCGATCACACGGCCAGGTGCTGGGGCTACAACGCGAACGGGCAGCTCGGCGACGGCTCCTTGACCGGGATCGCCAGCCCGGTCCAGGTCGTGGGCACGGGCGGGACGGGCGCGCTCTCGAGCGTCACTGAGGTGGATGGTGGCGGCGAGCAGACGTGTGCCCTTCTCTCCACCGGCGCGGTCACGTGCTGGGGCAGCAACTTCGACGGCCAGCTCGGCATCGGCAAGATCGGCCACAGCGAGGTCCCGATTTCCGTCAGCGGTATAGCGGACGCCGCCGGCGTGAGCTCCGGTTCCGAGCACGCCTGCGCCATTCGCTCGGGCGGCACGGTCTGGTGCTGGGGCCGTAACGACTACGGCCAGCTCGGAAACGGCACGACGACCGACAGCTCGACCCCGGTGCAGGTCGAGGGAGCCGGCGGCACGGGCTTCCTCACGGGCGTCACTCAGGTGAGCGCCGGCGCACAGCACACATGCGCGCTTGTCTCGGGCGGTGCGGCCTACTGCTGGGGCGACGACGAGTACGGCCAGCTCGGCGACGGCACGACCGGCGATTCGCATTCGCTCAGGACGACTCCGGTCCAGGTTGAGGGGGTCGGCGGCAGCGGTTCCCTCACCGGGGTCGCCAAGATCTCGTCCGGTGGCGATCACACCTGCGCGCTCATCTCGGGAGCGGTCGACTGCTGGGGCAACGGCTACAGCTGGTTCCCGGGGGCGATCACCGGTCTCACCGGTGTGACCGACATCAGTGCCGGCGAGAGTCACACCTGCGCGGTTGTCGCGGGCAGCTCGCCCCCCACCGACAACACGGTCTGGTGCTGGGGCTGGAACTACTACGGCCAGCTCGGTAACGGCAGCACAGCCGACAGCTCGAGCCCGGTCGAGGTCGACACGGACAGCAGCACACCGCTCAACGGTGTCGTGAGCGTGAGCGCCACCTTTTTCCACACCTGCGCCGTTCTCAGCGGCGGCACGGCCGATTGCTGGGGTTACAACGCCCAGGGCCAGCTCGGGCACAGCGACGAGACTAACTCCCTCTACGCGGAGCAGGTCTACTCGGCCGGCACCACGCCGCAAACGGGCGTCAACGCTGTGAGCGCTGCCCCCTATAACTCTTGTGCCCTCATGAGCGGGAACACCGTCAAGTGCTGGGGCAGCAACGGATACGGTCAGCTCGGGAACGGAACGACGAGCGGGACTGACAACCCGACCCCGGTCAGCTCGCTTTCGAACGTTATCGCGCTGAGCGCCGGTGGAGACAACGAAGATGCCGGCGAATACGCCTGCGCCCTCATCAGCGGCGGCGCCGTCGATTGCTGGGGCACGGACTACTATGGCGAGCTCGGAGACGGTGGGATAGGCATCAGCATGGCTCCGGTCGGGGTGGTCGGACTGCCCTAGAAGCTCGGGCTCACCGGTAAGCCGGGCGCCCACGCGGCGCCCGGCTAACTCTAGAAACGCGGGCCGCGCGGGCGCTGCTCGAGGCGCTGGACGATTAAACCGTTCTCGCGGCTTTGGTCTTCGCGGCCGGCTCGGAAGACGGCGCCTCGATCGCCGTCGCCTCCCGACGCCTCGCCACCCACCAGTTGACCTCGGCGCCGAAGACGATCACGTTGGCCATCAGGTAGAGCCAGAAGAGCAGGATTACCGGCCCCCCGAGCGCGCGCAGGACGACCAGGTCGTGCGAGACGAGATTGAGGTAGACGCCCAGTACCTGGAAGGTTGCGGCGAGGATCACCGCCGCCGTGACGGCCCCGGGCAGGACGTCGCGGAACGTGAGCCGCACGTTCGTCAGCACGTAGTAGACGGTGACGAGGAAGAGCAGCAGCCCGGCGAATTCCACGAGCAGCGCGAGCGGTTGCGCAACATAGACACTGCTGAAAAATCCTCCCGTGTAGCGGCGGAGCAGGTAGACGCCGAGCGTACCGGCGACGAGCGAGACGACGAGGGTGACGAGCGAGGCGACCAGAAGAACGAACGCGAGCGCCTTTCCGTGCAAGAAGGATCGATTCGGCCGCCCGTAGACGATATTGAACGCCGACTCGAGCACGCTGAAGAGCGAGAGCGAGCTCCAGAGCAGAACGACGGCGCCGATAATGCCGAGGGCCGCGGCATTGTTGCCGATGGAGTTGACGGCATGGTCGATCGACCCCACCGAGGTGCTCGGGAAGATGCGGTTGAGCGCGTGTACGAGGCTCTTCCTCGACTCGCCGTGCCGGGGCGTAAAACCGAGCAACGCGAGAGCGAGGAAGAGCATCGGCACCAGCGAGAGCAGCGCGAAGTAGGCGATCATCGCCGCCAAGTGGGTGCCGCGGTCGGCGAAGAACTTCTGGAAAAGCTTGCGCTTGCGAACACGCATCGCCTCTCAGTATCCCTGCTCCGAGCCGATTCGTGCGTTCAGACGGCTCCACGCGTCCTGCCGAGCTGCTACTTTCGGCACGCAGATGGACGCCGGGCAGGCATTAGCCGAGCTGACGGAGATCTCGTCGCAAATCGAGCTCGCGGTCGTCTACGACTCTCGAGGTGAGCTGATCGGAAGCACGCTCGCCGACAGGGACGTGACCGAGGCGCTCGTTCGCGGCGGCTCCGAGCTCTTCGTCACCGCGAGCAAGGCGGGCGGTGAAGAGCACGGCGAACCAGTCCAGGTGGAGCTCGCTCTCTCCGAGGCCAGCATCCTGCTCGCCCGCGAAGGCGATCTGCGCATCCTCGCCGTCACCCAGCCCGATCCGGTCGCCGGGCTGGTTTTTTTCGATCTCGGCATCTGCCTGCGGAAGGTGGCCGGGGCCGAGCCGAAGAGGCGAAGACTGAGAGTTCTCAGGACCGTGGCCGAGAACCCGTTTCCCACGGGAAAGGGCAACGGTGGCGCGGCGTAAGCTCGTCGCCGGTCTCATGCTCGCCGCCGGCTCGATCGCCGGTGCGCTCTACGTTCGCCAGCAGCTGGCCGAAAGCGGGCCCGAGCGGGTTGGTCTCTACTTCGCGGATGGAACATTGCTAGAACTCGACCCCGACGAAGCCGCAACCGAAGAGCTGCTCGCGTTGGCCCGCGAGTTGTTCGTCAGCGCCCGTTCGGAGGGGTCGTGAACGAACAGGTCCTGATCAAAGCGCTGGTCGAGCACGCCTATCTGGAAGGGGATTTCGTTCTTCGCTCGGGACGGCGCTCTCGCTACTACCTCGACAAGTACCGCTTCGAGACGGTGCCCGAGCTGCTCGGGGCGCTCGGCGAGAGAATCGCCATCGCCGTAGCCGAGCACGAGCCTGAGGCCGTTCGCCTGGCCGCTCCAGAGCTTGGTGCGGTGGCTCTCGCCGCCGCTGCCTCGCTCGCTTCGCAGCTGCCTTTCCTGATCGTGCGCAAGGAGGCAAAGGGGTACGGAACCTCGAACAAGCTCGAAGGTGTAAGCGAAACAGGGGAGTTGATCTGCCTGGTCGAAGACGTGGTGACTTCGGGTGGAGCAGCTTTGCAGGCGGTCGAGACGGTCAGGGAGGCCGGTCTCGTCTGCCGCACGGCCATCTGTGTAGTCGATCGCGAAGAGGGTGGTTCCGACGAGCTCGCTCGGCATGGAGTGCGGTTATGGCCGCTGTTTCGTGCGAGCGATCTCCTAGAGCAAAGGAAAAGCGCCGCTAACCCGCATGGTTGAGCGAAATGCTTTCGCCTGTTAGGGTCTGACGGTAGAAAAGATGTCGATGAGGAGGAGAGCACGTGACGAAGCAGGAGTTCGTTGATCTGGTCGCCTCGAAGAGCGGTCTGTCGAAAAAAGATGCCGGCGATGCTGTGGATGCCGTGCTCGATTCGATCACCGACTCTCTCAAGGCCGGCAAGGACGTGACCTTCACCGGGTTCGGGAAGTTCTCGGTAGCTCACCGTGCAGCGCGAACGGGAGTGAATCCCCGAACGGGTGAGCGGCTGTCGATTGCCGCTTCCAAGGTGCCCAAGTTCTCGCCTGGGAGCTCGCTCAAGCAGGCGGTTCGCTGGTAGAGATCACCAACCGTCTGTGCGAAGGTTTGTGCGAGGGCCGCTTGTCGCGGCCCTCGCTCGTTCTCGGCCCGGCGCCGGCCCCATAATCACAGCCCCGACCGCGGCGTAGTCGCCGAACGTTGTACTAGCCTTGATCCCAGTGGATGAGCGGCCGGAGAACGTAGTGGAAAGGGAGCTTGCGACTCCCACCTTCGGCGATCGCCTGGCGGAGGCCGTCGAGCAGAAGCGAAGCCAGCTGGTGGTCGGGCTCGACCCGCGCCTCGAGCTGCTGCCGCTGGAGCTGCGGGGAGAGGCTCAGCACAGCCCCGAGGGCGTCGCCGAGGCCTTCTCGCGCTTCTGCCGCGGGATCATCGACGCAGTCGCTCCCCACGCCGTTTGCGTCAAGCCTCAGCTCGCCTTCTTCGAGCTCTACGGCTCGGCCGGGCTGCACGCGCTGGAGGAGATCTGCGGTCACGCTCGTGAGGCCGGTTTGCTCGTGCTGGCGGACGGCAAGCGCGGCGACGTCGGCGCCACGGCTCGGGCCTACGCGGGCGCCTACCTCGAGCCCCGCGGCACACGTCCGCCGCTCGCCGACGCGCTGACCGTCAATCCGTATCTCGGGCGCGATGCCCTCGAGCCCTTCATGCTCGCCTGCCAGCGTCACGGCGGCGGCATCTTCATCCTGCTCAAGACCTCGAACCCGGGCAGCGCCGACCTGCAGGATCTGACCCTCTCGGACGGCCGGCCGCTCTGGCATCAGCTGGCTCTGCTTCTGCAAGAACCGGCGGAGTCGCTGGTCGGGGCCAGCGGCCTCTCGAGTCTTGGCGTCGTCGTCGGCGCGACCTACCCGCGGGCGATCGGGGAGGCGAGGAAGCTGCTCCCGCGCTCGATCATCCTTCTCCCCGGGGTCGGAGCGCAGGGGGCGAGCCCGGCGGACGTGGCTCGCGCCTTCACCAGCGGCCCCGCGAGCGCGCTCGTGAACGCCTCCCGTTCGGTCATCTTCGCCTACCGCGCGGGCGAGAATCTCGACTGGCGCGAAGCCGCTGGCGCAGAGGCCGCACGCCTGCGCGACGAGATATGGAGGGTCTCGGGCTGGTAAAAAGAAGCGAGTCATGCGCCGCGATCACCGTCAGCTCGCACACTTCGGCGCTCCGATCGTCTTCCTGCTCGCGGTAACGATCTTCGTGTTGATCCTGCGGGGCGGCTTCGGCGGCGGCAGCGACTCCAAGCCCGTCCGCGCCAAACCGAGCACGACTGCCTCGTCCACCGTTACGAACACCTCGCCCCGGACCGTTACAACGCGCCTCTATACGATCCGTTCCGGCGACACGCTCGGAGCCGTTGCCATACATTTCGGCGTCAGCGTGGACGACATCATGGCTCTCAATCCCAACATCGAGCCGACGGCACTTCGCGTCGGCCAGAAGATCAAGGTAGGGAAGGCGCCGGCACCGAAGTGAGGCGTTCGCTGCTCGTGCCGGCGGCGGCTCTCGCGCTGGCGCTCGTAACCGTTGGATCGGCAGTAGCCGGCCGCCCTCCGGTCGGCGCTCCGGCGATCGACGCTCACGCTTATCTGGTCGTGAACGCCGCCACGGGCGACGTGCTCCTGAGCAAGAACGCAGACAAACGCCTGGCGATCGCGAGTCTGACGAAGCTGATGACAATCGACGTGGCGTTGCAGCGTCTCGGTCTCAATCAGTACGTCACCGTCTCGAAACTGGCGACGAAGGCCGGCGAAGAGAGCGCCCATCTCCGCGCGGGCGAGCGGATCAAAGTCTCCGACCTGGTTCGCGCCGCGCTGATCCAGAGCGCAAACGACGCGGCCGACGCTCTCGCCGGCGCGGCCTCGGGGGGCGATCTCAAGCTGTTCGCCAACTGGATGAATGATGAGGCGCAGCAGATCGGGCTCGAGCACACCCACTTCGTGCGCCCGGACGGGCTGGACGCGCCCGGCGAATACTCGAGCGCTCGCGACATCACCCGGCTCGCCCAGTGGGTGATGGGATTGCCGGTCGTACGCGAGGACGTACGCATGCGTACGAGCATGATCTCGCGGGGTCGCCGGCTCACTACCTGGAACGATTTGCTGGGCGCCTTCCGCGGGGTGGTCGGCGTCAAGACCGGGCACACCGACGAGGCGGGCTGGTGCCAGGTTGCGCTTCTGCGCCGAGGCGGGCTTCAGATCTACGCGACGATTCTCGGCTCGCCCTCGCGCTCGCAGAGGAACCACGATCTGGCCGCCCTGCTTCGTTTCGCGCTCTCCCGTTACCAGCTCGTCCCGGTCGCCCGCGTGGGCGATTCGCTGACGAAGGTGGAGACCGCCTACGGGCGTGGGGTTGTTCCCGTCACCGTCTCGCGCTCGTTGACCGTGTCGGTGCGGACCGATCGCCCGCTGGTGGAGAAGCTGATCTTGCCGCGCAGGCTTGCGCTTCCGGTCAGGCGGGGTCAGCATGTGGGGGAGGTGCGTGTCTACTCCGGCAGCAAGCTCCTCGGAGAGCGCGAGCTGGTTGCGATGCGGTCTGTCGGAAAACCAGGCCTTCTCGGCAAGGTCGGCTGGTACGGAAAGCAAACGATTCACAATCTCTACGGCTGGTTCTAGCTCCTCCGAGGTCGTCACCACTCGACGCCCCGGCGGCGTGGACCGTCTACTCTTGCCTGCGCGCTTTTCCCCCCGGCGAACGCCCACCGACTGAGGAGGGCACCCAATGCTCGTCACCGTAACTCTCAACGCCGCCATCGATCGCACGCTCACCGTGCCCAACTTCCAGCGCGGGCTGCGTCACCGCGCCAGCCAGGCGCTGACGCTCGCCGGCGGCAAGGGCATCAACGTCGCCCGGGCGCTGAAGGCGTTCGGCGTGCCCGTGGTGGCGACCGGGCTGACGGGCGGGCGCACCGGCACGCGCATCGTCGAGGAGCTGACGCACGAGTCGATCCTCAACGACTTCGTTCGCATCGAGGGTGAGTCGCGTACCTCGACGGCTGTCGTCGACCCGATGACCGGCTCGCACACGGAGATCAACGAGTGGGGGCCGCACGTCGAGCCCGAGGAGCTCCAGATGCTGCTCGAGAAGCTCCTCTACCTCTCGGCCGACGCCGAGTGGGTCGTCTTCGCCGGCACGCTGCCGCGCGGAGTAGACGACTCCTTCTACGCCGAGGCCGTCAAGGAGCTGTCGCGCCGGGGCGTGCAATGCGTGCTCGACTCGGAGGGAACGGCGCTCCGCCTCGGCGTCGAGGCCGAGCCCTTCCTCGTCACTCCCAACCAGCACGAGGCGGAAAGTCTGGTCGGGCAGGAGTTCTCGGACGAGGAGGACTTCCTCATGGCTCTGGAGGCGATTGCCGAGATGGGGTCGCGCAACGTCGTAATCAGCCACGAAGGCGGCTGTTACGCGCTGCTCAAACAGGAGCGCAAGCCGCATCGCTTCAAGGCGAATATCGCCCGCATCGAGCCGGTCTCGCCGGTCGGCTCGGGCGACGTTCTCCTGGCCGGTTTCCTGGCCGCGCGCAGAGGTGGTCGATCGCTCGAGGAGGCGCTCTGCCAGGCGGTCGGGGCCGCCACCGCCTCGACGCTCGAGACCGGCGCCGGGCGCTTTGACCCCGAGCAGGCAGTCGAGTTCGCGCGCCAGGTCGAGATCAGCGAGCTACAGCCCGTAGCAGCATCCTGATCACCGGAGCTCGAGCGACCGCGGATACGCGCCGGCTCGTCGCCGAGGCGAGAAGACTCGATTCTCATCGCAGCTAGGAGCTTGGCGGACTCGAACCGGGTGCCTCTCGCGCTTTCGGGGCGCCGGCGAGTCCCTCGATCGCCGCAACCAGCGCCGCGCGGTCGCGACCGACGGCTTGCGCATCGCGCTTGGTGGCCGCTGCAACGGCCGCGTGGATCGATGCCACCGCGCTCGCGGCGTCGCGGTCCGCGACGTCCCGCCAGAAGGAGCGGCGCAAGAAAGTGAAGTCCGCACTGAGGCGCACGAGCTCGCCCAGCAACAGGGTCGCCGGGATCGGGTGGCCCGACTCCGGGACCGTCATGCCACCGAATCCGAAGGGCACCTCCGTGCAGATGCGGCGAAGCGACTCGACCGTGCCGTCGGCGAGCGCGGTGAAGATTGACGGCGTGCGGCGCTCGATCGCGAGGTCGTTGAGGCCGACGTAGACGCGGGAGACAGGCAGGATCACCAGCGCTCCCGGGTCGGCGAGGGCGTCGACGGTCTCGACGAGGATCCCGACTCCGCAACGGCCGTCGGCGAGCTCGAGGACATGCTCGACCTCCTCGGGCCGGCGCACCATCGGCAACAGCACCTCGTCGGCGCCGAGACGCACAGCCAGCTCGAGCTGCTCGGGCGTCCATGGGCCGACACGATCGAGACGGCAGATCAGCCGTGCTGCGACGGCAGCGCGCATCCGCTCGAGGTCAGCGGGCAGGTCCCGCGAGACCACCGTGTCGGCCCCCAACTGGCGCTCGGTCTTGCCGACGCGCTCCCAGTCGACGACGATCCCGCCGACTCCGCCGGCCAGCGAGCGCTGCGCGAGCGCGGGACTGGTCGTGAACAGCAGCAGCTCCAGTGTCATAATTCCGGCGATGTCGAGACCGTTCCTTCGCCGGTCGCAGCGCGCTTCGATCGGACTCTAGCCAGTGCCGGCTCGACGATCAAACAGCGGGCGTCGTGCCGTGACGCCCAACTCGAATCCAAGTCGCCGCCCCGCGCGCGCTTCGCGTGCCTGGCGGTTCGCCAGCAGCGAGCTGCGCGCTTTGCGCGACCTGCGTCGCCGCGTCGGCATCCGCCGGGCGCTTGTCGAGCGGGTCAAGTTGAACCTCGAGCTCGACGGCGTTGACGGCGCGGCGATATCCGTGCTTGAGGCAAAGGTCGAGGCGATGCGCGCCGAGCTCGGCGCCGCGCGCGAGACGCTGGCGGCCTACGTGCGGCTGACCGACGCGATCTCCGCACACATCGAGATCCACGAGCCGGCAGTGGCTCACGTCGCCGGCCCGGCGATGCTCGAGCGCCTGCTCGCGCTCGGGTACTGGCTCGCCGAGCAGCCGCCGAGCGACCTCCTGGTCTCGGTGATCATCCCGACCCGCAGCCGGCCTGCGTTCGTACGTGAGGCGATTGCCTCGGTGCAGGCGCAGTCGCACGCTAAGTGGGAGGCGATCGTCGTCGACGATGGCAGCGAGGACGACACGCGCGCGACGCTGGCCGCGATCGACGACGACCGCGTGCGTTGCCTGCGCACCGACGGGCTCGGCACTGCGGGCGCGCGCAGCGCCGGGCTCGAGCTCGCAAGCGGCGAAGCGATCGCCTACCTGGACGACGACAACATCATGCTCCCGGGTTGGCTCGCGGCCGTCGCGTGGGCGTTCTCGCGCTTTGACGACGTCGATGTCCTCTACGGTGCCCGCGTCGTCGAGGACGAGACTCCGATTGGCTCCGATGCGCGGCTGCCGCGGCTCGCCTTCGGCCACTTCGACCGCAACCGCCTACTCGAGGGCAACTACATCGACGCAAGCGTGGTCGCCCATCGCGCGAACCTGCCCCAGGCGCGCTGGGACCCCGAGCTCTCCGGCATCTCCGACTGGGACCTGATGATCAGGCTGACCGAGGACAAGCCGGCGCTCGCGCTGCCCGTCGCCGCCGCCCTGTACCGCACCCGAGCGCCCGGGCGGCAGTCGAACACCGCGGCGGCGCATGCGGCCGAGCAGAAGCTGCGCGCCCGTCTGGGCGTCAACCAGCGCTAGCCGCGCGAGAACGGTCGGTGGTGCGGCGCGCCGACGTCGTCGAGCACGGCGCTCAGCAAAGCCGACGCGCGCCCGGAGGCCAATCGCGCGCAGAGTGCTTAGTGGCCCCTCTTCCCCCTGCTCACGACTAGATTCACTTTCCCGCCTTTGGCAAGGCGCTTGCCGGGGGCGGGCGCCTGGGAGATCACGCAACCCTTCTTGATCTTGGCGTGGTACTTCCGCGTGACCTTGCCGAGGGAGCACTTCGCCTTGTTGATCATCTTCTTCGCGGCGGCGAGCGTCTTGCCCCTCACCTTGGGCACGACGCAGGCCTGCGATGGGGGCTTCGTGGTCGTGGTGGTAGTCGGCGTGCCATCCTGAATCACCGAGATCACCCCATCGTGGTCGTCGTTGACGACATAGACGAGGCCCCGTTGCTGGTCGATGGCGACCGAGCTCGAGAAGATCCCGCCCTGCGGCTGGTGTACGGTCGCCAGGGTCTGCGCGTGCTTGGTCGATCCGTAGACGACGAACGTCTTCTCGTCAGATGCGAAGTAGGCGTTGTTGGTGGAAGCGCGAACGTCGCCGGCGCCCATGCCCCCTTCCGTGCCGAAGTCGACGTGCGTGACGGCGTCGGTCGCGCCGTTCACGATGATGCCCTCCGTGTCGACCTGCGCGCCCGAGAACAGGGTGTCCGACGAATTGTTGAAGACCAGCGGCTCCTTGTCGCCTTCGCCTTCCAGGACCTTGTCCTTGCCCGTGGTCCGGTCGAGGACGACCACACCGCTGGGATAGGGCCCGCCGTTGAACCAGAAGTAGAGCTTGTTCTGCGGCTCGTTGACCGCGAAGCTGAGAGGCTGGCCGTGCGGTAGTGCCGAGGAGCTCCAGCTCAGGTCGCCGCCGTGGATCACGTAGAGATTGGTCGCGCTGACAGCAAAGGCCTCGTTCGTCACCGTGTTGACGCCCTGAACGCCGAATCCGAACACGAACGTCGGAGACACGTCTGTGTCTTTCAAAAACGGCGTGAACGTATCCGTCGCGGTGTCGATCACGCCGAGAGTGTTGGTGCAGTCGGCGCAATAGAACGAGACGTAGACCTTTCCGTGCACGCTGTCGGCGGCGAGCCTGAAGTAGCCGGCCGGGTATCCCCATCCCGACAGATGTTCCGGAGCTGGATTGATCGTCTTTATCAGGGCGCCCGTGTTGGCGTTGACGACCGAGATCAGTCCGGTGCCGTTCATACCGATGCTGCCGTCGCTTCCCACATAGATCTTGCCGGCGGTCTCGTCCAAGGCCATCTCCGAGGAGAAGACGTCGTGCCCGACGAACACCGAGTTGACAACCTGCCGAGTGGCCGCGTCGATCATGAGCAGGTTGCCGCTCGTCTCGTCGGCGACGAACAGCTTGTTCCCACCCGCGTAGAAAACGACCCCGATCGGCTGCGTCCCGGGCAGCGATATCGTCCCCACCGTCGGGCCGGACGACGTGACCAGCTGCCCGGTCCGTGATAGCTCCGCGCCCGGCGCAGAGAGGGCAGCCGAGCTACCGGCCACCGTGAGAGCCAACGCACTTAGTAAGGCGAGGAAAGCTAGGAGGACAGCTCGCCGAGATTTCGGCACCTCAAGCGCACGCTCAGGCGACTCGGCCGGAACCAAACCGACTCCTTCGGGGTTGCTCGGCATCGTACGGTGCCGGTGTGGCCATTGCAAGCGCACGACAGCGGAGACCGACGTATGGCCCCGTGGTGTCAGGTGGTTCCGGGCGGCCGGTCCCGCCCGGACGGCCGGAGTCGTCGGCCGAGGGCACGAGACCCAACGACGGCCTAGCTTGCTACGATTCATCGTCACTTGAATGATTTAAGTGGCATCGGTTTTTATCGACCCAGGCGACTCGGCGGCGCCTGGGTTTTGTGCATAGAAGGGGAAGTCAGATGGACCTCGAGCATCTGATCGAAGGAGCCGACGAGCTAGACGCTCTCTCGATGGAAGAGAAATTCGCCAAGCACGGGCTGACCTTCGATGACGTCCTGCTCGTGCCGGCCGAGTCGGCGGTGCAGCCGAGCGAGGTGTCGACGGTCACGCGGCTGACGCGCACGATGACGATCAACATCCCGATCGTCTCGGCCGCGATGGACACGGTGACCGAGGCCAGGCTGGCGATCGCACTGGCGCGCGAGGGCGGTATCGGCATCATCCACCGCAACCTCTCGATCGCCGACCAGGTCACCGAGGTCGATAAGGTCAAGCGCTCGGAGTCGGGGATGATCGTCGAGCCCGTGACGCTGGGCCCGGACGCTCTCGTCGCCGATGCGCTCGACCTGATGGCCCGCTACCACATTTCCGGCGTACCGATCACGAGCGAGGACGGAACGCTGGTCGGCATCCTCACCAACCGCGACCTGCGCTTCGAGCAGAACACCGATCAGCCCGTCTCGGCCCTGATGACACATGCGCCGCTCGTCACAGCCCCGATCGGGACGGGTCTCGAGGAGGCCAAGGAGATCCTCTCCAAGCACAAGATCGAGAAGCTCCCGGTCGTCGATAGCGAGGGGAAGCTGCAGGGCCTGATCACCGTCAAGGACATCCAGAAGAAGATTCAGTACCCGCTCGCCACCAAGGACGAGCGGGGGCGCCTGATGGTCGGCGCGGCGGTCGGGGTCGGACCGGATGCGCTCGCACGAGCCGAGGCGCTGATCGGGGAGGAAGTCGATCTGCTCGTCGTCGACACCGCTCACGGTCACTCCAAGGCCGTCATCGACACCGTGCGCAAGGTCAGAGAGCGCTGGGCCGACGTCCAGATCATCGCCGGCAACATCGCCACCGCCGAGGCGACCGAGGCGCTGATCGCCGCCGGCGCCGATGCAATAAAGGCAGGCATCGGGCCCGGCTGCTTCGCCGCCGGGACGCGCATCCTCATGGCCGACGCCAGTTACAAGAACATCGAGGAGATCGAGCCCGGCGACCGCGTCATCAACATGCACGGTGAGCCGGTGACGGTGTTGCGCTCCTGGTGTACCGGGGTACGCGAGGTGATGGCCAGCCGGCACGTGGGCTGGTACCGGGAGACGATCGTCACGCCCGACCATCTCCACTACGTCGGCGATCTCTTGAGCGTCGAGGCTGCAACGGTCGCGAACAAGGGCTATGCGCGAGTGCTCGAACGTCCGACCAAGCGAGGCTTGCCCAAGCTCGGCTGGCAAGAGGTCGGCGAGCTCGACCGGGCGGCCTATCTGGCACCGAGACACATCAACTTCGAGCTCCCGGACGGTTTCGAGATCGATCTCCGCGACTTCGCCCGGCGCAAGCAGCGCCAGCTCGCTCGCTACCACACCGAGATCTCCGACTCCTACGAGCTCGGCTTCGTTTTCGGCGCCTTCCTCGGCGACGGGCACGCGTTCATCGCCCGCTCCCGGAACTCCGAGATCGGCCGCGTCTCCTGGTACTTCGACCGTTGTGAGCGCGATATCGCCGACAAGCTCGCCGACTGTCTGGAAGCGGTCTCGGGCGTCCGCCCGCGCTTGCACGAGGGCAAGATCATCGGAGTTCGCTTCTACTCGCTGCAATGGGCGCGTCTGCTCGCTCAGTTCGGCAAGCGGCAGGGAAAGCACCTTCCGCGCGCCTATCGCTCGAATAACCCGCTCTACCTCCAGGGGCTCTTTGACGGGCTGCTCGGCAGCGACGGCTACACCGACTCGGAGGGACGGCTCTGCTTCCACAACACCTCGTCGGAGCTCGTCGAGCTGTTCGGAGTCCTCTGCTTCCTCCTCCACGGCAGCTTCCCCAATCTCGAACTGGGAGCGCCGAGCGCGGGCGGTCTGAAGGGAACCAGTAGCGAGAACTGCAGCTTCTCGTATCGCGCGCGGCTGAATCGGAGCCACCGTAAACGGCATCTTCAGGATTTCCAGATCGTGAAGAGGCTGCCGAGCGTTCGTCTCAAAGCGGCGATTCCCGTCTACGACATCGAGGTCGACTGCCCCACGCACAGCTTCGTCGCCAACAACGTGGTCGTGCACAACTCGATCTGCACCACGCGCATCGTCGCCGGTACAGGCGTGCCCCAGATAACCGCGATCTACGACTGCTCCAGGGCGGCCGAGAAGCACGGCGTGCCGGTGATCGCCGACGGCGGCGTCCAGTACTCCGGCGATCTGGCCAAGGCGATCGCGGCCGGCGCCGACTGCGCCATGCTCGGCTCGCTCCTGGCCGGAGTGGACGAGAGCCCCGGCGAGGTCGTCATCTACCAGGGCGAGCGCTTCAAGGAGTATCGCGGCATGGGCTCGCTGGGAGCGATGAAGGCCCGCTCCTTCTCCAGGGACCGCTATTTCCAGGGCGATGTCGAGGAGCTCTCCAAGCTGGTACCGGAGGGGATCGAAGGGCGCGTCGCCTACAAGGGGCCGCTCGCCAATCTCGTCTACCAGCTCGTCGGCGGCGTCCGCGCGGCGATGGGCTACTGCGGTGCGCGCACGATCGACGAGATGAAGAAGAACACCAAGTTCATCCGCATCACCGTGGCCGGCCTGCGCGAGAGCCATCCGCACGGGATCTCCATCACCAAGGAAGCCCCCAACTACCCGACCTCGGGCTCTTGATGGCGGGCGAAGAGCGGCCCGTCCTCGTCCTCGACCTAGGTGGGCAGTACTCCCAGCTGATCGCCCGGCGCGTGCGCGAGGCTCGTGTCTACTCGGAGCTCGTCTCGCATCAACTCTCGGCCGAAGAAGTGGCGGCCCGGAACCCGCGCGCGCTGATCCTCTCCGGCGGCCCGGCCTCGGTCTACGTCGAGGACGCGCCTCATATCGACACGAAGCTGTTCGAGCTGGGGATCCCCGTGCTCGGCATCTGTTACGGCATGCACCTGATGGCGCAGGATCTCGGCGGCAAGGTCGAGCGAACGGGGATCGGGGAGTTCGGCAAGACCGAGATGCGGATCGACGCGGGTGCCCTCTTCAGCGCCGATCTCGCCGGCGAGCAGACCGTTTGGATGAGTCACCGCGACTCGGTCACCGCGGCTCCGCCCGGCGCCCGCGTGGTCGCCAGCTCCGAGACGACGCGGCTCGCCGCCTTCGAGGATCCCGAGCGCGGCCTCTATGCCGTTCAGTTCCACCCCGAGGTGGTGCACACAACCAACGGTCAGCGGATGCTCGAGCGCTTCCTGCACCAGGTGGTCGGGATCGAGCCCACCTGGACACCGGCGGCGGTGATCGACGAGCAGGTCGCCCGCATCCGCGCTCAGGTCGGCACGGAGAAGGTCATCTGCGGGCTCTCGGGCGGCGTGGACTCGGCGGTCGCCGCGTTGATCGTCTACAAGGCCGTGGGCGAGCAGCTCACCTGCGTGCTCGTCGACCACGGCTTCATGCGCAAGGGCGAGGCCGAGCAGGTGGTCGAGGCCTTCCGAAATCACTTCCACGTCCCGCTCGTGCAGGTGCAGGCGCAGGATCGCTTCCTGGCCAGGCTCGAGGGCATAGAGGAGCCCGAGGAGAAGCGGCACCGAATCGGCGAGGAGTTCATCCGCGTCTTCGAAGAGGAGGCGGCCAAGCTTGGCGAGGTGCGCTTCCTCGTCCAGGGCACGCTCTACTCGGACGTGATCGAATCGGGCGGCACCGCTGGAGTGGCGGCCAAGATCAAGTCCCATCACAACGTCGGCGGCCTGCCCGAGGAGATGGAGATGGAGCTGGTCGAGCCACTGCGGCTGCTCTTCAAGGACGAGGTGCGGCGCGTCGGCGAGGAGCTCGCGATGCCCGAGCGCATGGTCTGGCGCCAGCCCTTCCCCGGGCCGGGGCTCGCCATCCGCATCATCGGCGAGGTCACGCGCGAGCGCCTCGAGATCCTGCGCGAGGCCGACGCGATCCTTCAGGAGGAGATCCGCGAGGCCGGCTGGTACCGCAAGCTCTGGCAGTCCTTCGCCGTGCTTCCCGCCATCCGCTCGGTCGGGGTTCAGGGCGACGAGCGCACCTACGCCTACCCGATCGTCCTGCGCGCCGTCAGCTCCGACGACGCCATGACTGCCGACTGGGCGCGCCTCCCTTACGAGCTGCTGGAGAAGATCTCGAGCCGCATCATCGCCGAGATCCGGGGCGTCAACCGGGTCGTCTACGACCTCAGCTCGAAACCGCCGGCGACTATCGAGTGGGAATAACCCCGCCGAAAGTCGGCCCGCGGGGCGGGCCTAGACTTTCGGCGGCGCTACCTCGGCGAACGAGTCACCGCGCCTGCGGCGCGTGTGTCTCGTCTGCTCCTAGAGAGCGTGCTCGGCTAGCCGTTGTTGTGTTCCGGGGTCCGAATCGAGTGGGGGACGGCCTCTTGTGAGCCGCGCCCGCGCATGTCGGACGCGGCGGCGATTCGGATAATCCGGCGCTAATCCAGTACAGACATGCGACGCCGTCATGGGTAGCGTCGGAGCCATGGCTTCTCTAGTTGCGCCCGAACGAACTGACCGTTATTATGGTCATATGACCAGAAAAGCGACCGCTACCGAAGCAAAAGCCAAGATCCTGGCGCTTCTGGACGAGGTGGCGGCCGGCGACGAGGTGGAGATCAGCAAGCACGGTCGCGTCGTGGCACGGCTGGTGCCGGCCGGCGGGCCGCACTCGCTGCGAGGGAAGCTGGCCGGTGTGGCGATGAGCGCGGCCGAGGACGAGGATCTGTTCTCGACCGGCGAGGCCTGGAACTCATTTCAGAATGAAGACCCGCCGACTGGGCGCGATCGGTGAGTGCGAGGCTAGGACGCAGTGCCTCGTTCGTAGCTAAAGCTACGGGCGAGGCCGAGGACAACGCATCGTGCCGCCGAGCGCGGCCAGGCGGTGGAGTGCTTCGTTTTGAAAGGAGTTCCTGAAACCTCCCGTGACAACGGTCCTGCTGGACACGCATGTCGTGCACTGGTGGTCGGCCGAGCCCGACAGGGTCAGCGAAGCGGCGGCGAAGGCGCTGAGCGAAGCCGACGAGCTGGCGCTGGCGGACGTCTCCTGGTTCGAGCTGGCCTGGCTGGCCCGGCACGAGCGGATCGCCGTGACGATTCCCATTCGCTCCTGGCTCGAGCGGCTCTCGGCCGAAGTGCGAACGATCGGGATCACGCCGGCGATCGCCGACACGGCCGTCTCCTTGCCGTCTTCCTTCCCGGGCGACCCGGCCGACCGGCTGATCTATGCAACGGCGATCGAGCACGGATGGCGGCTGATAACCAAGGATCGAAAGCTGCACGAGCAGCATCAGCCTCGTCCCGTGACGCTCTGGTGACCTGACGCGGGGTTAGCCTTCCGCCTGTGAAGCAGCCCAGCCTCGATCACGTCGTCATCGCCGTCTCCGACTTCGAGCGCTCGAACCGCTTCTACGCCGAGGTGCTCGGCGCCGAGGTCGTCGAGCTCGAGCGCGGGCGCTACGCGTATCGCTTCGGCGAGCAGCAGCTGAATGTCCACGGCCCCGACTCGACGCTGGCGCAACCGTGGGCGGCGCAGCCTGCGAGGCCGGGCACGAGCGACCTCTGCTTCGCTTGGCCGGGCCGCGTGGACGAGGTGCTCGAGCATCTCTGGAGGAACGGCGTCGAGGTGGAGCTAGGTCCGCTCGAGCGCGAAGGGGCGCGCGGCATCGGCACGAGCGTCTACTTCCGCGACCCCGACGGCAACCTGCTCGAGTTGATCGTTTACGCCGAGGGGTAGAGGCCGACGGCGGCCGAGAAGGGCTGTCACCTCGTCGAGGACTTGGCTGGCAAGGCGCCGTTCGCGCAGCGGGCGGGATCAGGTGTCTTTCTGCGTTCGCAGCATCGTCTCGATGCGCTCGAGCCGGGCGATGAGCTCGTCTAAGCGGGCGTCCCTCCGTTCCTGCTCCTGCGTGTCCTCGACTGCGTCTGAGGCGTTGAGCGCCTCTTGCGCGCGTGTGACGAAGCTCGACGTAATCGCGGCTGTCACGATCGCGATCAGCGCGATGCCTTCGAACATCACCACGGAAGCAACGATCCGCCCCGACATGGCCTCCGGTGTCACGTCTCCGTAGCCGACGGTCGTCACCGTCTGCAGAGGTCACCACATACCGACCCAGATTTTTAGTACTCGCGGTGGTCGACCAACCTCATCAGGATGCCGCTCGCGACAACGACGCCCGCGGTAGCGACAACGATCGTGCTCACGGCACTCCTTACAGACACTGGCTCGCGCAAGAACCGCGTAATCCGGCGCTCAATAGGAGTGAAGCGAGCGATAGCGCGATGGTATGCCCGCGCTCGGACGAGCGACCGGGGCCTGCTCGAGCGCGAGGGGGCGCGTGGCGCCGGCACGAGCGTCTACTTCCGCGAACCCGACAGGAGGTTTGCGAAAGAAAACTGATGCCGGATGCCTAACGCGCCCCGCGGAGGTCAATCGCGCGTATTCGCACGGCGGCCTGGCACCAGAATGCCGTGCTTATCGGCTCTCCCGGCTCTCGTGGAGCGCCTTCGTGACGGCATCGAGCTTCGCTTCGGCGTCGAACCCGCCGGGCCACGGCTTGGCGAGCACTTCGCGAGCGCGCTCGTCGAGCGGCGTGAGTAATCCCGCGTGTTGAAACAGTAGGGCGTCCTCGATCCGGGGGTCGCGCGGCTCGAGCTTGCGCACGAAGCTTCCAAGATCCTGCGCTTCCCGGACGGGTTGACTCACATCGGCCTTCGTGCTGCCGTACGCGATCATCTTGCCGTCGTTGAGTCGTTCCGCCTCCTCGTCTAATGCCCGGGCGAACGCATTCCTCGCGAGTTTGAGCTTTATATCCTCGTCAGCCACGCTCCGCCGCGCGAGCCATTCCTTGAATCGGTTCCACAGGCCCATTCTTCGCTCCCTCCTATCTGGGATCGAACCCTCAAGGCAGTATTGCGCGCCTGGCCGTCGCGCGAGGCTCAGACCAAGCCGCAGGGGTGTGAGCGGAAGGGCTCGGCGCCGGGCGCTTCCCCGGATCGTACGGGACAGTTCTCAACCGACATCCGCTAGGCGGACGGCAATCTGCTCGAGTTCATCGTCGACCCGGCCTGGACGCCGGCGGGTCGCCGAGACAGGCCACCACCTGCGCCGAGCAGACAAGCGCCCCGGCCGGGTGACGACCGGGGCTCCTTCCAGTTATTTGTTGGCTAGCGCGGTGCTCTTTCCGACTACGGGCCGACCGCGACGGCGAAGCTGCCCTTCCCGCCGCCGGAGACGATTGGAGACATGACATCGAGGCGGTCGCCGGCGCTGAAGGCCACATTGAAGCCGGTTGTGGAACCCGTATTGGCCCCGATGGCGATTGTGCAGGTCACCGTCGTGTTAGCTCCGTTATCGCGCAGCGTGAAGGTCGTGTCTGCCGTCCGAGCGATTGCCGTAAAGCAGTACATCGCCGTGATATGAGCACTCTCGGCCACAATCACCTGGTTTTCGGCCTCCGTAGTTGAAACGTTGGCCGCACCGACGTAGGAGGGAGTGCCGTTCAAGTTGTTGAGGCCGGTGCTGAACAGGATCTGACCGGCGAGGTTGGCGCCGTCAGCACCAGCCGTTCCCGGGTCACCCTGGTCACCCTTGTCCCCCTTCGGACCGATCAGTGAAAAGCCGGTGCCCCAGCCGGAAACGGTTTTGGGGCCGTAAATCGCGCTCGCAGTCGTATCGATGTAGAAGTCGCCGGTTGCGCCGAGACCCGGATCCGGGGCTCCTGAACCATTTAGCACGGTCTTTCCGTCGGCGCCGGCCGCTCCCGGACCACCCTGGTCGCCCTTCGGCCCTTGCGAGCCGATCGCGCCGGCAGCACCGGTTGCGCCGGTGGCTCCGGTGGCTCCAGTAGCTCCCGCCGGACCCTGCGGACCCGTCTGGCCTGGCACGCCCTGACCGGACGGACCTGATGGGCCCACCTGATTCCACGTCAGCAACTTCTGCCCGCGCTGGCAGCGGCTTTTCGCGCCGATGATGCGGACGCTGCCGTTCTTGGCCACGCACGCGCGGATCACCTTCGACGTAGCGTTCGCTGCGGTGTTCGCTGCGCCGGCCGGAAGCGAGAACGCCACGGCTGCGAGGACTGCCGTAAGGATCAGTGGTCGATAAAACGTCTTCATCTGCTCACCTCACGCCTTTGAGTGGGAAATCGAAACTCGCCGCATCCCACTGGAGACGAGCACAAAACTCGCCGGGATATACGAACCTTAATCAGGTTAGGGTACCCGACAAGCACCATGCGAGGGATCTTCAGGTCAACTCACAGTCGAGAGACCGGCCGCGTTCTCCGTCCCTCACGACGTCAAGCTCGTCGGGTGGCCGCGCGAGATCTGCTCGGTCAGGGGAACGGAGATCTACCCGCGCGACTTGCTTGCGCTGCGCGTTCCCGAAGGATTCACTCTGATCTGTACCGAGGCGCTCTTCCCGCTGCCTGCGGCCGTCAGCACCGCGGTGTACGTGCCGGGCTTCCGATAGCGGTGCGCCGAAGAGATGCCGGTCGAGGTTGTGCCGTCGCCGAACGACCACGAGTACGAGCCGGGTTTCGTGGACGTGTTCGTGAAATGAACCGCCAGCGGCGCGTTTCCCGAGATCACGTTTGACGCGAAGGAGACGATTGTCCCCGGCGGTAGCGAGGCGAGAGCTGTCAGCGTCGCCGGGGCGTCGATCAGTCCGTGCGCGGAGTTGTGGTCGGCGGTCTGGTGAGCCGACGACTCGATCGCGTTTACGACCTCGCCGGCGGAGGCCATCGGAACGTAGGAACGGGCCAGTCCGGCGAGACCGGCGACGAAGGGAGCGGCGGCCGAGGTACCGCAGAAATAGGTGTAGGCGCCACTCGGGTGAGTCGAGCTCGACGGCCAGGTCGAGTTGACGCAGCCGGGCGCATCGACGTCGACCCACGAGCCGTAGTTCGAGCCCCATTTGCCCGCGTACAGGTTGCCGTTCGAGGTCGAATAGCGCGTGCCTGTCTCGTCCACCGCGCCGACGGAGATAACGCCCGGGTAGGCGGCGGGGAAGTCGGGCGCCGACGAGTCCCGGTTACCGGCAGCGGCGACTACGACGACGCTGTGGTTTTGGGCATACCTAACTGCCGCGGCGATCGATCGCGAACCCGTAGGCAAGCCGAGCGACAAGTTGATCACTCTCGCGCCGTGGTCGGTCGCCCAGATCACTCCGGCGGAGACGTCGCTCCAGGAGCCCGAGTTGGCTGCATCGAGCACCTTCACCGGCATGATCCGGCACTTCCAGCAGACGCCGGCCGTGCCGGTGCCGTTGTCGCCCTGCGCGGCGATGATGCCGGCGACGGCGGTGCCGTGACCGTTGTCGTCGGTCGGACGGTTGTCGCCGTTGACGAAGTCGTAACCGGGCGCGAATGCGCCGAGATCCTCGTGGCTGCGATCAACGCCGGTGTCGAGGACAGCGACGATGGTGCTCTCGCTACCGGTGCCGAGCGACCAGGCGTCGGGAAAGCCGGGGTTCGTAAGCTGCCAGTAGCCCGAGTTGAGAAGGGGATCGTCGATGCCGATTCCGTCACCGCGAACTAGACCGTCCAGTTCTGCGTAGGTGACAAGCGGCGACGCCTCGAGCCTGCGAACGGCCTTTTCCTTCGAGCGCGCTGGAACGGCCGCTACAACGACGCCGAGGTGGGGGATGGTCCGCAGGCGATAGCCACCCGCACGAGCCAGAACTACGTCTTGGGCGGAAGCCGTCGCGTGCGCTTCGAAACCGACGAGGACGCGTGCCGTGCCGGTCGGCGCCCGCGCCGAAGTTGACGCGCGCGCGTCGCCTGCGAGAACGGTCACCGAAGCGATCGCAAGCAGCGTGGTAAGTGAGCGGGTTACTCCGGCCATCCCCATGGAAATCGGCCGGAAAACCACCGAATGGCCTGCAAGTGCGCTCTCTATGCGTACTCACAGCGAACCAGCACTCTCCACATCACACCCGTAGCGGTTGCCATATATGGGGGATGCCTCACCCGAGCCGTCGAACCGCGCCAAGCAGCGGCGCTGCGCCGTGTTCCGTTTAGCGGCGCGTCGAGCGCGGCCAGACGGTGGAGTGCTTTGTTTTGAGACGAGTTTAAAAAGCCAGGCGACCCTTCCACTCTCCGCCAGGCTGCTACAATCCGCGCCCGGCGGACGGCCTGGTCCGCCGCTTTTTCATGAGATGAAGACTTTCAACGCAAAGCCCAGCGAAATCGAGCGCGACTGGTACGTCGTCGACGCCGAGGGTCAGACCCTCGGCCGTCTCGCCGTGCGCATCGCCGACACGCTGCGTGGCAAGAACAAGCCGACGTTCACCCCGCACGTCGACACGGGCGACTTCGTCGTTGTGGTCAACGCAGGCAAGGTCGCGGTCACGGGCAAGAAGCTCGACGACAAGTTCTACTACCGGCATTCCGGCTTCCCGGGCGGTCTGCGCACGAGGACTTTGCGCGAGCAGTTGGAGCGCCGGCCGACCGAGGTGTTGCGTAAGGCGGTCAAGGGAATGCTCCCGCGCAACCGTCTGGGCAGGGCGCAGATACGCAAGCTCAAGATCTACGCGGGCGCCGAGCATCCGCACGGCGCGCAGAAGCCGAAACAACTCAAACTCAGGGGCTAGGATCCAACTCGTGGCAGAGCAACCGCTTCAATACCTTGGCACCGGCAAGCGCAAGACCTCGGTGGCGCGCGTGATCCTCCGTCCCGGCGACGGCAAGACCTGGATCAACGGCCGCACGATCGAGGACTACTTCCCCCGTCCCACTCATCGTCAGACGGCCTTGTCGCCGCTCGCGCTGGCGGGCGTCGAGGGGCGTTACGACCTGCGTGTGCGCGTTCACGGCGGCGGCTCGAGCGGCCAGGCGGGAGCGCTACGGCACGGAATCGCGCGGGCGCTGATCGAGGCCGATCCGGAGCTACGAGTTCCGCTCAAGCGCGCGGGCTTCCTCACCCGCGATGCTCGCATCGTCGAGCGCAAGAAGGCCGGCTTGCACAAGGCACGCAAGGCGCCGCAGTTCTCGAAGCGCTGATAACGGCGCCCAAAAGCTCCTAGAATGGTGCGCCTGCCCCGCGGGTGTTCGCAGCTCGAAGCCGCACTCTCGCGGCGGGACGCAAAAAGGAGGATCCGGTTTCGATGGCAGGTGAACCGCAAACCGAGACAGCAGTCGTGCGGCGCTACTTCGGCACCGACGGCGTGCGCGGGATCGTCGGCGATGACCTGACCATCGAGCTGGTCGAGAGGATCGCCAGAGCGGCGACCATCTGGTCGGGCAGCGGCCGGGTCTTCGTCGGTCGCGACACGCGGGCTTCCGGCGCGGAGCTTGAGCAGGCGTTTGCGCGCGGCGTCGTCGAGGCGGGCGGAGTGGCCGTGCTCGGCGGCGTGCTGCCGACGCCGGCGGTGGCTCTGCTGGCGCTCGACCTGGGCGTTGTCATCACCGCCTCGCACAACCCGCCCGAATATAACGGGGTCAAGATCTTCGACCATCACGGGCGCAAGCTTCCCGATGCGGCCGAGCTCGAGATCGAGGCGCTTTTCGATGCCAAGACCTCAGGCGGCGGCGTGATCGACCACGTCGAGGTGGCGACCGACAGCTACCTCGAGCACATCCTCGAGCGCTTCGGTTCCGATCTGAGCGGGCTGAAGATCGCGGTCGACTGCGCCAACGGTGCCTATTCGGGCATCGCGCCCGCCGCCTTCTCGCGGCTGGGCGCCGAGGTCCTGGCGATCGGCGACGATCCCGACGGTGTCAACATCAACGACGGTTGCGGAGCGACCGACCTCTCTCTGCTCTCGCGCACCGTCGTCGAGAACGGCTGCGATCTCGGCATCGCCTTCGACGGCGACGGCGATCGCATGCTGGCGGTGACCGCAGACGGCGATCCGGTCGACGGCGACCAGATCCTAGCCATCCTCGTTCCCCATCTCGGCGTCGAGCTGGTGGTGGTCACGAAGATGACCAACCTCGGCTTCCACAACCTGATGCGTGAGCAGGGCATTCGCGTGCTCACCACCGATGTCGGCGACCGCTACGTGCTCGAGGCGCTCTGGCGCGAGCAGGGACTCCTGGGCGGCGAGCAGTCGGGCCACATCATCTATCTCAAGGATCACGTCACCGGCGACGGGCTGGCCGCCGGGCTCTTGCTCTGCGCGGCTCTGCAAGGCCGTACGCTTGCCGAGGCGGCGGCCGTGATGCCGCGCTTCGCGCAGGTCAAGCGCAATCTCGCCGTCGACAAGCAGCTTCCAGGTAGCGTTGTCGCGGAGGTCGAGCGACTCAACACGGAGCTCGACGGACATGCCCGCGTGCTCGTTCGCCCGTCCGGCACGGAACCGCTCGTCCGCCTGCTGGCGGAGGCCGAGACGGCTATTGAGGCCGAGGATCTCTGTGGTAGGATCGAAGCGCTTGTAAGACAAGAGCTCGGCCAGTCGTCCTGACCGGGGCGGCCACGGAGCCGGGCTTTGTGTTTTTTAAGTACGGATTTCGGGGTTGTTGTCGAAGAGTAGAAGACGTCACTCTGGGGATTGGTAAGCGCCACAAGCCGGGAAGGAGCTCCAGGTGTGCGGGATCATCGGATACGTCGGTAACAGAGCCTGTAAACCGCTTCTCCTTCGTGCACTACAACGCCTCGAGTACCGCGGCTACGACTCGGCCGGGATCGTGCTGCGCGAGGAGGACGGGCTCGACTACATCCGAGCGGTCGGGAACCTTCAGCACCTGATCGAGGCCGCCGAAAGCAACGGCTCCGAGTCCACGCACGGGCTCGGGCACACCCGCTGGGCCACGCACGGCAAGGTCGTGGTCGAGAACGCTCACCCGCTCACCGGCTGCGACGAGCGCGAGATAGCGGTCGTCCTCAACGGCATCATCGAGAACTACCGCGAGCTGCGTGCCACCCTGGTCGAAGACGGTCACGTCTTCACGACCGAGACCGACGCCGAGACCGTCGCGCACCTGATCGAGAGCCACTACGACGGCGATCTCGCCGAAGCTGTGCGGCTCACCTACCGGGAACTCGAGGGTCACTTCGCGTTCGTCGTCATCCACCGCGACAACCCCGAGCTAATCGTCGGAACCAGGCGGCAGTGCCCGCTCGTGATCGGGGTTGGCGAGGACGAGGGCTTCATCGCCTCGAACACGGTCGCCTTCCTGTCCGAGACTCGCAACGTCCAGTTTCCCGACGACGGCGACATCGCCGTTGTCACCCCGAACGGCGTCACCTACTCGAGCGCGCTCGACGGGAATCCCTCGGTCGAGCACGACACGATCGTGATCGACTGGGACGAGGAGCAGGCCGAGAAGGGCGGCTACGAGACCTTCATGCTCAAGGAGATCTATGAGCAGGCGACCGCGGTGCGCGAGACGCTCGCCGAGCGCATCCGCTACGGCAAGCTCACTCTCGAGGGGCTCGGACTCTCCGACGACGAGCTGCGCAACCTGCGCCGGATCGTCATCCTCGCCTGCGGAACCGCCTATCACGCCGGTGTCGCCGGCCGCTACGTGATCGAGGAGTGGGCGCGCGTGCCGGTCGAACACGATATCGCCAGCGAGTGGCGCTACCGGAATCCGGTGCTCGACAAGAACACGCTCGTGATCGGTATCTCGCAGTCGGGCGAGACGCGCGACACGATCGATGCCATGACGCTGGCGCGTCAGTGCGGCGCGCGCACGATGGCGATCACGAACATGATGGGCGCTCAGATCACGCGCGAGGTCGACTCGGTCCTCTACACGCGCGCCGGCCTGGAGATGGGAGTCGCCGCATCCAAGACCTTCACTGCCCAGATCGCGCTGCTCTACCTGATCGCGCTCAAGCTGGCGCAGGTGCGCGAGACGTTGCCCGAGGAGGAGATCCAGTCGCTGATCGCCGAGGTGCAACTACTGCCCGAGAAGATCGCCCAGTTCCTGCAGGACGCCGACGACGGAGTCCATCCGATCGAGGATATCGCCGAGCGCCACTTCGACAAGCCCTTCTTCCTCTACCTCGGGCGCAACATCGGCCTGCCCATCTGCCTCGAGGGCGCGCTCAAGCTGAAGGAGATCTCCTACATCCCAACCGAGGCCTACTCGGCCGGCGAGATGAAGCACGGCCCGATCGCGCTGCTCGACTCGGAGACCCCCGTCGTTTGCATTGCCACCGACTCGCACGTCTACGACAAGGTCGTCTCCAACATCCAGGAGACGCGCGCCCGCGGCGCCCAGGTGATCGCCATCGCCACCGACGGCAACGAGGACATCCAGCACCACGCCGACGACGTCATCTACGTCCCCAAGACGAACGAGTTCCTGCAGGCGGTGCTGGCCGTATTACCGCTGCAGCTCCTCGCCTATCGCATCGCCCGCCTTCGCGGCCTCAACGTCGACCAGCCGCGGAACCTGGCCAAGACCGTCACCGTCGAGTAGGAGTTCCGTTCCGGGATGACGACCCGCCACGTCTGGCCGCTGGGAGTCTGAGCGCGTGCACGTCCTCGCCGCTCTGGCAGGCGCCACCGTAATCGCTCTCACGCTGGCGGAATTCTTCTTCGCCTTCATACTCCCGCGCCGCGTCAAACACGAACCGCGCATCGCGCGCCTGATTCTCGTCGCCGGCTGGCGCGTTTGGCGCTCGGTCGCGCGTCGTTTGCCGGCGCGATCCGGCGACACCATGCTCGGCTTCTACGGGCCGCTGCTCTTGCTCTTCGCCATCGGCCTCTGGGCGTTCGCTCTGATCTTCGGCTTCGCCCTCCTGCAGTGGGCCGGCGGATCTCACGTGGTGCGCGGAGCCGCCGGCGGGTTCGACGACGATCTCTTCTTCAGCGCCGGAGGATTCCTGAGCGCCTCGATGCAACTCTCACCCTCGACCGGGCTGGCTCGCGGACTCTTTCTCGGCGAGGCGGCCTGCGGGTTTGGTGTGCTCTTCGTCGCGATCGGTTACCTGCCGGCGATCTACCAGGCGTATTCACGCCGCGAAGTGACGGTCGCGCAGCTGGCGCCACGCGCCGGAACGCCGCCGTCAGCCGGAGCGCTTCTCGTGCGTTCGGGCCGGCGTGGAGGCTGGCCCGATCTCGACCTCTATCTGGCCGAATGGGAGGAATGGGCGGCCGAGCTGATGGAGACCCATCTCTCCTATCCGGCCCTCGCCTATTTCCGCTCGCAGCACGTCGGTCAGAACTGGCTCGCTGCGTTGACGACCGTCCTCGACGCTTGTGCCTTCTCGCTTGCTGCGGCACCGCAACAAGCCGAGATCGAGGCGGCGGAGATCACCTTCTCGATCGGTCGGCATGCACTCGCCGACGTCTCGCACGTGCTGCGCGCCAAGGCCGGGCACGGCGAGCCGTCACGTTTGAGCAGCGCGGACTTTGCCGCTCTCTGGGAGCTCGCCGCACGTAGCGGGTTCGATCTGAGAGCAAAGGAGGAGGTCGAGCCTCGTTTGAGCGAGCTCCGCGCCCGTTACGAGCCGCGGGTCGCCGGTCTGTCGCTCGCTCTCGAGTTGACGCCACCCTCCTGGTTGCCGCCCTCGGATACCGAGGCGGGCCGGTCGCAAGCGTACTCTCGCTGACTTGCGCCGGCCGCTCCTGCCCGTTTCACGCCGGCGATTCGATAGGCGTGCGGTGCGCTCGAGACCGGGGTACTGGCGCTACCTGGCGGATATCAGAACCGCGTCGCCCCACCCAGATTCATTGATGTTTCGACAGACTCCGCGACGGAAACGCGGAAACCAGTACGGCGACGCCGAAGCGCCGGGTACAAGCGGCCGGAGAGACCGCGGGGGACGACACAGGAAGTACCTCATGACAGTCATCGAGCCCGCGGAAGCTCGGGTCGGGCTTCCGCGCCTGAACGAGCCGGCTCCCGCCTTCGAAGCCGTTACGACCCACGGCCCACTTCGGCTCTCGGACTTCGAGGGCAGCTGGCTGACCTTGTTTTCTCGTCCGGCCGACTTCACGCCCGTGTGTACGACCGAGTTCATGGCCTTCGCCGAGATCTACCCGGAGCTGCAGAAGCGAGGCGCTGAGCGGCTCGGGCCGGAGGATGCTCGAGGCTTTGCAGACGGAAATGACCGCGGCGGAGGTGGCCGCAAAGATCGGAATGCCTCTCTATCTCGTTCGCAGCGGGCTCCGCGAGATGATCGCAGCCGGCTTGGTCAGCGAAGCCGGCGAGCGTTTCGGCCAAACCGAGAAGGGCGCAGAGAAGGCCAGGCAGACTAGTTAGGAATGAAATTCGCCGGGCTCGAGCAAGGAGTCGAGCGTGGAGGCGGAGAAATCCTCTTCGGCACGGCGGCTCGCCGGCCCCCGTTTTTCATCCTGTACCAATAGACTCGCTCTCGTGGCCGCCATCCTGATCGACATCGACGGTGTACTGCACGTCTCCAACGAGCCGATTCCCGGCGCCGCTGGCGCCGTTCGCCGTCTGCGGGAGGCCGGTCACCGTCTTCGCTTCCTGACCAACAACACCACCTGTCCGCGGGCCCGGCTGACCGAGGCTCTGCGCGCGACCGGCTTCGAGATCGACGAGCAGGAGCTGCAGACGACGCCGCGGACGGCCGCACGGGCGCTGGCCGGCCGGCGCGTACTGGCGCTAACCATGTCGGCGATTGTCGAGGATCTGGAGGGAATCGAGCTGGTAGGAGAGGGCGCCGACGCAGTGCTTCTCGGCGGCGCCGACGAGACCGAGGAGACCGGAAGGGTCTTCTCGTACATGAACCTCGCCCGCGCTTTCGCCGAGCTCGAGGCCGGCGCCGAGCTCTACTGCCTGCACAAGAACCGCTGGTGGCAGACCAAGCACGGGCCACTGCTCGACTCTGGCGCTTTCGTCGCCGGGCTCGAGTACGCCGCCGGGACACACGCCACCACGCTCGGCAAGCCGAGCTCCGCCTTCTTCGCCGCCGCGCTCGAGGCGCTCGACTCCGATCCCGGCCAGGCCTGGATGGTGGGCGACGACATCGAGTCGGACATCCGCGGCGCGCAGCTGCACGGCATCCCGACCGTGCTCGTGCGCACGGGCAAGTTCCGGCCCGACACGTTCGATCGCTCCGGCGTTCGCCCGACCGTTCTCCTCTCATCGATCGCGGACCTCCCCGAATGGCTGGCGACGCAGCGCTGAGGCTGGGCCTCGATCTGATCGAGATCGAGCGGATTCGCTCTGCGCTCGCGCGCCCTCGCTTCCGCGAGCGCTGCTTCACCGAGACCGAGCGCTCCTACTGCGACTCGCGCGCCAACCCGGCCGAGAGCTACGCGGCTCGGTTCGCGGGCAAGGAGGCCGTCGGCAAGGCGCTCGGCTGCGGCGTGCGCTTCACCTGGAAGGAGATCGAGATCGTCGGGCGCCCGCGTCCGGCCATCTCGCTTGCGGGGAAGACAAAAGCGTGGGCAGAGCGGATGAGAGCCGGCGAGATCGACGTTTCGATGACGCACTCCAAGGGGATGGCTGCGGCAGTTGCGATCGTACGGTTGGAGGAGTCCGAGTGAGCGGCAGGCCGGCCTTCGAGCCCCTCTTCACATCCGCCGAGATGCGGGCGGTCGAGGAAACCTTCCCCGGCTATCCCGACTCGATGCGCGAGCTGATGGTCAAAGCAGGCACGGCCACGGCCGAGGCGGCGATGCGCCGCTTCCCCGAAGCGCGTGCGTTCACCGTCGTCTGCGGTGGCGGCTCGAACGGCGGCGACGGGCTGGTTGCGGTCGATGTGCTGCGCGCCCAGGGTCGGGAGGTGCTGGTGGTCGAGGCGAAGGGAGACGAGAGGGAGCTCGGCAGCCCTGACGTCATCGTCGACGCGCTCTTCGGCACGGGCTTCTCCGGTGAGCCGCGCGCCGATGCCGCCGCCCTGATCGAGCAGATGAACTCCGTCGGCGTGCCGATCGTCTCGGTTGACATCGCCTCCGGCGTCGACGCCTCGACGGGCGAGATCGCAGGTTCGGCCGTGAAGGCGGCTCTGACCGTCACCTTCTACGCTCGCAAGGCCGGGCACGTCGTGGCGCCGGGCCGCTTCCACCGGGGCGAGCTCGAGATCGCCGACATCGGTCTCTCGGGCGGCGAGACCGCCTGCCGACTGGCGACGCCTGGGATTCTCGGGCTCGTGCCGCGCAAGCAGGAGGGAGACACGAAGTTCAGCGCCGGCTCGGTGCTGGTTGTCGGCGGCTCGCCGGGTTTCTCCGGCGCCGTCTGTCTGGCCGGTGAGGCAGCCTTCCGCGCCGATGCCGGCTACGTCACGGTCGTGGTTCCGCGCTCGCTGCTTCCTCCGGTCGAGCTGCGCCTGCTCGAAGCCGTAAAGCGGCCGGCTCCCGAGGACGAGAACGGGCACCTGACGGTTGAGGCGCTGAAGCTCGTCGCCGAGCTCGAGTCGCGCGCACAGGCACTGGCGCTCGGCCCGGGGATCGGGCGCTCTCAGGGGACGCGGGAGTTCGTGCGCGAGCTGCTCAAGCGAACGACGCTGCCGGCGGTCGTGGACGCCGACGCCCTGTTCGAGCTGAAGCCGGGCAAGTGGCGCTCGCCGGTCGTGCTGACTCCGCACGCGGGCGAGCTGGCGCGCCTGCTCGGCAAGGAGTCGGCCTGGGTGAACGCCCATCGCCTGGCCGCCGCCCGCGAGTGCGCCGAGCGCTTCTCGGCCGTAACGCTGCTCAAGGGTGCCGACACGATCGTTGCTTCGCCCTCGGGCGAGGTGCTCATCTGCGAGGAGGGAACTCCGGCCCTCGCCACTGCCGGCTCGGGCGATGTCCTCACGGGCGTCATCGCCACCTTCCTGGCCAAGGACCTCGAGCCCGGGCTGGCTGCCGCGGCAGCCGCCGTCGCTCACGGCCGGGCCGCGCAGCTGATCGAGCCGCAGACAGGCGTAGTCGCCGGCGATCTGCTCCGATCGCTGCCGTTGGCGATCTCGCGAGAGCGCTAGATCCTCTCTCTAAGTAGATCGAGAAGACCGACCGCCCATACTTCGATCGCGTGCCAATCGCCGCGGCGAGCTCGGCGGTCGAGCCGTACTTCGTCGCGTAGGCGACCAGAACTTCGCTTGGCACACGATTCCTTTCAGCGGATCGGCGCCGGCCATCGTTGCAGACAGCTCGACAGAAGCAGAGCGCGAGCACGTCAGTCCTTCTACGATGAAGCGATGCACCGCTCCGAGCTCACGATCGATCTCGGCGCCGTTCGCCGCAACGTCAAGCGCCTGATCGGCGCACTCGATGGGGCCGCCCTGTGGGCGGTCGTCAAGGCCGACGGCTACGGACACGGGGCGGTGGACGTCGCCGGCGCGGCGCTCGGGGCCGGCGCTCGCGCACTCTGCGTCGTCACGCTCGCCGAGGGACTGGAGATGCGCGCCGAGTACCCCACCGCGCGCATCCTCGTAATGGGGCCGCTTGTTCCCGGCGAGGTCGCGCGCGCTCGCGAGGCGGGATTGGAAATCGCCGTGGCGGACGCGGACATCCCCGAAGGCGTGCGCGTGCACGTCAAGCTCGACACCGGCATGGGGCGTTTCGGCCTCTCGGAGCTTCTGTCCGCCCCGGATCGGAATGTCGTCGGCCTGATGAGCCATCTCGCCACCGCCGACCGCGACCTCGACTTCGCGCGCGCGCAGGTCGAGCGCTTCCGCGAGCTCACCCAGCCCCACGCCGATCTGACCCGTCACATCGCCAACAGCGCCGCCGTCCTGCGCCTTCCCGAGGCGCTCTTCGACGCCGCCCGCTGCGGTATCGCGATCTACGGCCTCTCTCCCTTCGGCGAGGATCCCGCCGGCGACGGGCTCGAGCCGGTGCTGCGCTGGGAGAGCCGCCTGGCCCAGGTGAAGCTGCTCCAGCCGGGCGAGAGCACGGGCTACGGGCGCCGCTTCACGGCGAGCGGACCGACCTGGATCGGGCTCGTGCCCGTGGGCTATGCCGACGGCTTCCGCCGCGACATGACCGGAACCGAGGTCATCGTCGACGGTGAGCGCCGGCCCGTGGTCGGGACGATCTCGATGGACTCCTTCGCCGTCACGCTCGAGCGCGAGCTTCTGGTCGGCACGCCGGTTGTCATCGTCGGCGACGGAGTGCACGTCGAGGAGCACGCGCGCATCGCCGACACGATCAACTACGAGATCACCTGCGGCGTCTGCTCCGATCGCCGCCGCGCGCGCCGTGTCATCGTTGATGCATAGAGGGCGTTTCAATCGGCAGGTCGTCAATTGAAACGGGCCCTTGAGCTGGTGCGCGAGGTGCTGGCGGGTGAGGACGCCTATCTCGTCGGCGGCGCGGTGCGAGACGAATTGCTCGGCCGCGAGCTTGTCGACCTGGACGTCATCTGCGCCGATCCGCGAAAGGCGGCGCGTGCCTTTGCAGCCGCGAGCGGAGGCGCCCCTTTCGCTCTCTCGGAGCGCCACGGCGCCTGGCGCGTTACGTTCCCGAGCGGCGAGTGCGTCGACTTCACCCCCTTGCGCGGAAGCCTCGACGAGGATCTGTCGCTGCGCGACTTCACGGTCAACGCGATCGTCGAGCCGCTCTCGGGCGGTGAGACGGTCGATCCCCTGGGCGGCCGCCGCGACCTCACCGAGCGCCGGTTGAGGGCGGTCACCGAGAGGATTTTCGAGGACGATCCCCTGCGCCTTCTGCGCGCCGTGCGCCTGGAGGAAGAGCTCGAGATCCGTCTCGACGAGGCGACCGAGGAGCTCGTCCGCTCGCACGCGGGGCTCGTCGCCAGGCCTGCCGGCGAGCGCATCCTGGCCGAGCTGGAGCGGCTCGGCTGGCCGGGCTACGGGCGGCTGGAGGAACTCGGCCTACTCGCTCCGCTTGGTGGCTCGCTGGAGCTTGTGAGCCGCGTCGAGCGCTCGCTCGCCGATTCGCCGTGGTTGCGGCTGGTGACTGTATTCGGCGAGCGCCTGCGCCGGTTGCCGATCTCGGGCGAGTTCGATCGCTACCTCGGAGCGCTTCTGCGCGCGCGAACTCCGGCCGACGACTCACCGCGTCAGATCCACCGCTTCCGTCGCACGAGCGAGCCCTGGGCGCTCGACGTCCTTGCCTTTCTCGGCGCCGCCGAGTACGCGAGCGCGGTGCGCCTAGCGCGCGAGACCGAGCCCGACGAGCCACTTCTGCGCGGCGACGAGCTGGGCATCTCTCCCGGACCCCTCGTCGGCGAGTTGCTGGAGCTGATCGCCGAAGAACGGGCTGCCGGGACGATCTCGACGCCCGAGGAGGCGCTCGAGCTGGTGCGCCGGCGGCTCGAATCGAGCTGAGCCTCTTTTCCGCGCTTCGCCTGCCGTCTCCCAGTCGGCGCCGGCGCGGAGACGGCGGGATCTATCTCTCGGCCCGGGACAACGGGCAGGCTGCGTTTCCGCAGGCGGGGCAGACGCGCATCCGCACATCGATCGAAGCGAGCAGCAGACAGAGCCAGAAGCCGGCAAGCGCGAGCGGGACGCGCCAGAGCCAGGCCTGCGGCAGGACGAAGATCGCGGCTAGTCCGAGCGAGGTGAAAGCGAGCTCTGTAGTCGTGTACTCGCCTTTCCTCAGCTCCTTCGAAATGAAGCGAGCGACGGGTCCGAAAACGACATGGCCGCAGCGATCCCGGTCGCTGCACTTGGTGCAAAACAGTGCCGTGATCGCGACCAGAGAGAGCAGCGCAAGCGCCGCGTAGCCGAGCCCGAGCGCCGCGGACTGCCGCCAGCCGGCCAGGACCGCGAGCGCGACTGCGGCTACGGCCGCGACCAGGCTGAGCGCTCCGTAGATCCTGTTCGTCGCTCTGCGTTTCGCTGTCATCGATGCTCTCGCGTCTGGCATGGAAGCCCCAACCTCCTCCCCGAGGCGATCCTATCGATGAGAATCAGATCCGTGTGTACCGGATTCGTAGCGAAAGGGTCGCGATGACATCGAGTGAACCGCCTAAAAAGACCACGGGGCGCGAGGAGAGGAAAGAGGTCGTTCGCGCCCGGTTCGTTTCGGCCGCGGAGCACTTCGCCGAACGGGCACGAGAGCAGGCGCCGCGGATCAGCGAGCGCGCGGCCCGCTTGCTGGCGCCGCTTCGCGGTGACGAGCGCGCCCTCGATGCGGGAACCGGAGCGGGTGCGCTGGCGCTCGGGCTGGCGCCGCTGGTGGGTGAGGTGGTGGGCTGCGACATCGTGCCCGAGTTGCTGGCCGAGGCGAGGAAGCTGGCCGCCGATCTCCCGAGCGTGAGCTTCGTCGAGGGCGACATCTTCGCGCTCCCGTTCGAGACGGGCAGCTTCGACATCGTCGGCACCATTCGCACGCTGCACCACCTGGAGCGTCCCGAGAAGGCTATCCCCGAGCTCATGCGCGTCACCAGGCCGAACGGCCGCTTGCTCGTGATCGATCAGCTCGCTCCGCTCGATCCGCCGCGGGCCGCGGAGATCGACCGCTTCGAGCGCGCGCGCGACCCCTCGCATGCACGAACCCTCTCCGATCAGGACATGCGCGGTCTATTCGACATGAACGGGCTCACGCTCCTACGCCAGGAGATCGTCTCGGAGCAACGCGACCTCGAGCAGTTCCTCGATGGAGCCGGTTGCGAAGGCGAAGAACGCGAGCGCGTACGCCGGCTAGCACCGGGTGAGACCTTCAAGGTCGAGACGGGCTGGTACGTGCTCCAGCTCCGTGTCTAGCGGGGACATGTCCTGGTGCCAGGCACCTAACATTCCGAGCGCTTCGAGCTCAGCGCCCGCTTGCGCAGGAGTGACTCGCTTGTGACGAGCGTCCGGGCGGGGGTCGCTGACCTGTGTCCCCATTCCGAAGACGGTTGCGGCAACCGCGCTGCTGAACGCCGGCGAAGCGATTGTGCCCTTTTCGTCAATGCGGTTTAATAAAGCCCGTATAGCCTGAGACAGTTTTCGCGGTGAACTCATGCGATCGCGACTCGCCATTCTTCTCGTAGTGCTCGCCGGCTGCATAGTGCTGGGCGTGGCGGGTGCGAACACGGCCGGCACCGCCGTCTCCGGGACGGTCACCAAGCTGGCCGACGGCGCGCCGCTTCAGGGCGCGCTGGTGATCGTCGCCGGCCCGCACCAGCCGCCGATCACCGCGACGACGGGCGCGGACGGGAGCTTCTCGATCGCTCCTACTGGCGACGGCCCCTACGGCGTGGGAGTGAGCGCCGCCGGTTTCAAGTCCAGAGCGCTCAGTGGCGTGTCGGCCGGGTCGCTCGACACGATCCCGCTCGAGCCCGCAACATATATCCCGCTACCCGTCTACGCCGGGACCGGGAGAGAAACCGTTGCGGACGCGCACACGGGAGTCTTCTATTCAATGATGGCCGCCGCGCCGGAGGTCTACCGCACACTTGACTACGGCGGCTCCTGGCAAGCAGTGACACCAAGTTACGATGATCCCACCAACGGACTCGCTGGTGTGAACGATAACGACGCGATAGCGATAAGCGGTGTATCTGGAGAGGTAGCCGTCGTCACAGAACACGACTGCACATCAGGGAATATCACCTTCAAGGCCTTCTTCTCGACCGACTACGGACTCACCTGGCGACGGCTCTATGGCGATTCTTATAACGGCGATTGCTCGATGCCGAACATTATGCGCCCGCACCTTCACCTGTTCTGGGGTCACGCGAGCGTTGGTGCCCCCGATGTGCTGCTTTTCGCGCAGAATCTAGGCGACGGCTCCTGGAACGTCTGGCGGGCCGACATGTCGGTAGCGGATCCGAAATTCGCAATGGAATCCTCCGACCCCTTCGGGACGGGATCCGTGATTGCCGTCGCGGACTCCGCAAGCGGCTCGTTTATCGGCCGCGTGAATGCGGCGGGAGCACTTTCCTTCGCACCGCTGACTGCTAGCGGTCCAATCACGTTCGGTGCCGACGAGGTCACCGGCTTGCCGAGCCCGCCGCAGTTTCTCCGCCTGGGCGGGGTAAAGGAGGCATCGTCTCCGCCTGACGGGGCACTGATCGCGGGAAGTAGTAGCCCATTCAAGGCAGTGATGATTACGAAGAACGCTGGAGCAGTGAGTTTTAGTGGAGCCTCGGTCTCCGCCACAACGAATCTGCCCGATTCGGGCTCTGATAAGTGTGTGAGTCAGGCGTCAACTCTACAGGGGGGATCGATTGTTCCGACGTCGACGGGGAGCGAGGCCGCCGGTAACGTCGAGATGTGTTGGTTAGAAAAGAGTGGGACGGGGCCACTTACGATCTTCCACGGCGAAAGCGGCCAGGGCGGCCAGTCCAACTACGCGTTCGACGCGAACTACGGACAGCCCGGGAATCTCGTTTCGTTCTTGGACTTAACTAAGAATACGTGGCTCGATGCGAATGGTGTCCCGGTATCCGGCATCGGCAATATGGCGACGGCGGGCACAACCAAGGAATCAGGAGGGCGCTCAATTCAAGGCATTATGAGCCCCCAAGTGAACGACTCCGCATACGGTCCTGTAAGCGGCGAGTTGGCGGTAGCGAGTGATGTCTCCGTAGCGTCAAAAGACGGCGGAAAAACTATGACCGAGAGTGTGCCCCAAAGTATGGGCTCTAGCTCCGTTCAATGGTGGCAGGGAGCAAGCGGAGAATGGCTCTTGTTTGGCAGTGGTGGCGGCTGGAACATGCTTAGCGCTGCGCATGACTGGAATGGTACTTCAGCAATTACCGAGATGAATGTCGGCAATAGCACCGCCGCCGACTTTAACGGACCCCCGGTGAACTACTGGGATACGGGTGGCTACGGAATCGACTCGCTTGCAGCAGTTCCCGGTACCGACACGGTGTTCATTGGAGTCGGTATTTGGGGTGAAGACAAGTACGAAAGCGGCAACCATATATATCGCGCGCGACTCACGACCACGGATCCGCCCACGCTCACCGATATTAAGAAGCTTGATCCGAATCCGTCGCTCGCGACTGTGTATATGCCTCGTGCGATGGCTTATTGCCCGGCCTCATCCGGCTTTGCCGGAATACGGGACACGCTTTTCGTCACCGGGGCCGAAATGATTGCGTGGTCGAGTTCGCCCATGAAGGGCTCTTTACTCCGAATAAGTGGAGCGACGAGCGACAGCCCGACGACGGCGTTAGTTACTTCGGTTCCCCACGACAGCGATTGGACGGACCTCTATGACGTCCGAGCGGATTGTAATTCGGGCGTTGTTTATGCCGGAGGTGGCAGCGGCCCAACGAAAAACTACACACCGCTTTATAAGTCGGTGGATGGGGGACAGACGTTTACGCCGATCACGATTCGGCAACCGGACGGAACGACACTCGGTGGATGGATCACCGCCATCGGCCTGAACCCAACAGACGCCAACGACGTAACGATCGCCGTTAATGACAGTGGTTCCGTATACCACAGCGCGGACGGTGGGACGAACTGGACGCTCGTCCGTGACCGCACTGTCGACCGTTCCGTACAGATCAACGACATCGAGTTCGCGCCCGGCGCATCCACGCCGACCATATTGAGCGCCATAAAGGCTGCCAGAACCATCGGCGTACGCAAGGCCACCGTTATCCCCTCCAAGCTGACTCTCGTCGCCACAAACAGCGGAGTCTTCACCGGCGACCTGCGGGCGTCAACCGGATTAATCGCCGTGAACCCACCGGCGGCAGGGGCCCCCATTACCGCGCTCGGTTCGGATAGTCATCCCGCACTAGCCTCTGCGGCGACGGACGGAGCAGCCTGGGCCGTCTTCCACCGTTCAAACGGCCTTTACCTCTCCGCTGAGACCAAAAACAGATGGTCAAGCCCCGAACAAATACCCAAGACAACGGGAGTAGATGATTTTCCGACGCTTGCATTTACACCGAACGACAAGCTATATCTCACTTTCGCCCGCGCGAAACAAGCAGCCGGAATCTACGTGATGACGATGAGCTCGAGCGGCGCTTGGTCATCACCGCGACGCGTCACTACTGGCGCCGGCGATACCCTCCCCGTGATTGCCATATCCAAGTCGAGCCCGCAGATCGCCTTTCTACGCACCCTCGGCTCTAAACGTGGCGTCTACTATGTCTCGTCAAAGGGTAAAAAGTGGAGTCAGGCCGCCCGTGTCAGGGGCAGTAAAGCCAATGACGGAAACCCCACTCTCGGCGGACCCACGCTCTACGCGACCAAGAACAAGCTTCAACTCGCTTTCACCCGCCAAGGGCACGGCGCAGGAATCTATATGACGACCCTGCAAGAGTCACGCTGGAGTAAGCCTGCGCGCCTGAGCCGTGTATCTAAAGATAGCCATCCGGCGCTTGTAATCGACAGCAAGGGTGTCACTCACATCGTCTTTAATCGGATACAAGGACGCGGCGACCACGGTTTGTTTGAGCTACAAGGTAAGCTACAAAGCAAATCGAAGACCAAAAATATGACTTGGTCTCTACGCCATATTCCCAAGACCACTGCTGTTGACCGGGAACCGGCGCTTTTCCTAAACTGGTACACGCTGGGACTCACATTTGTCCGCTCATCTGGGAGCGCTAGGGGTGTGTATTACGACCAATCGACGCGCTCTCGCCGCTGGCGTAGGCAGCCCCAAAGGTGGAGCGCCAACCCGAACGACCAAGACCCCGCGATTGCCTCCAACGATCTCGGCCAAATCACGGTTGTCTTCGAGCGGAGTTGACAGCGGTACCGTATCCCGTGATTGCCGCGCAGAGAATTTCAGTGGACTGCGTCGCGCCTCCATGGCGTTGACCGGCGAAGCCTAGTTACCGCGCCGTTACTACTTCCACTTCACCGTGCAGCCAACCGCCGGTGTCTCGGTTACGAGCGGCTCGTCTCCGCTCAGGAGTGCTTCGATCGCATCGCGCAGATAGTTCTGCGTAACAGCGCTCTCGTCGCGGGAGTCGTCGATCGCCCCGTGGTAACGGAGCTGGCGTTTCTCGTCGAAGAGGAAGACCTCTGGAGTGTGCTCGGCGCCGAGCGCGTGCGCCAGCGACTGATCCTCGTCGAAGAGGTAGTCGAAGGGAAAGCCGCGTTTCTCGGCTCTCACCTTCATCTGCTCGAACGAATCCTCCGGATAGCGAGAGACGTCGTTGGAGTTGATGGCGACGACACGCACGCCCTCGAACGCGTGGTCGCGCGTGACCGTCATCAGCCGGTCCTCCCACGCCAGCACGTAAGGACAGTGGTTGCAGGACTGAACGAGGATGAGCAGCGTGGCGTCACCGTACTCATCCAGCGAGTGGTCGTACCCGTCGACGCCGGGAAGCTCGAAGAAGGGGGCTTCACTTCCGAGTTCGATGCTCATTTGAGCGCCGCCTCCAGTTGTTCGCGTGAGGGAATGGGCGATACCCGCCCGTCGGGAAGGTGATAGATGCGACAGGTGAGAGCTGGGCGCGCGCTTGCGCCCACGGGGTCGACATCGCGGCCGTCGACGCGGATCGTCGGTGAGCCGGGGAAGCGAAGACGCTCGGCCTCCTGGTCGCTCGTCACCTCCGTCATGACTATTTCATCGTCGCGACCGAGCTCGGCGAGAATCTGCTCGATGAGGGATTTGGCCTCGGGATGCGAGGGACAGCCCTGCCAGTAGAAGAGCTCGATCACCGCTCCGCTCTGCCGTCTTCGGGAATCTCGTCATCCCGGCCCGGGTCGCCCCTGGCAACAACGCGTGTCACGGTCGCCGGGAAGAGCCCCGTCGAGATGCCGGCGATTCGCATCCACCTCGGGATCACGACCTCTGTCCGTCCGCGCTCGATCGCTCTGACGATCCTCGCCGCGATCTGTTCGGGCGTCAGCACCGTCCAGCGCATCGAGCGCCGGCGGATCAACCTCGTCTGCGGGAACCCTTCGGTTGCGACCGGGCCGGGGTTGACCGTCAGCACCGAGATGCCGCGCGGCTTGAGCTCGGCGCGGAGCGCCCGCGAGAAGGCGAGCTGGGCGTGCTTGGAGGCCGAGTAGGGGCCGGCGTCGGGGACAACGGTGGTTCCGGCGACCGAGGCGATGTTGACGACGTGAGAGGGGCGCGCCTGCTCCAGGCCGGGCAGGAACGCGCGCAGGCACCAGACCGAGCCGAGGTAGTTGGTGCGGATCACCTGCTCGATTCGCTCCGGCGAGGCGGTGAGAAAAGAACCGTGCGAGGGGATGCCGGCGTTGTTGACGAGCAGGTCGATCGCCGGATGGCGCTCGAGCACGCGCTCCGCGACCCGGTCGACGTCCTCCCGGCTCGAGACGTCGCAGGTTTCGATCTCAGCTCCCGACTCGGCTGCGACCTGCTTGAGCCGATCTATCCGCCGCGCCAGCAGGACGCAGTGCCAGCCCCGCTCGGCGAGTGCACGTGCGAGCGCGGCGCCGATTCCGCTCGAGGCGCCGGTGATCACGGCCACGCGTTGCGCTGTGCTCATAGGTTGCTCTCGAGTCCTCCCCGTGCGGAGAGTATCGCAACCCCTCGCGGGCGTCATCTCGCTAGACTCGCGCCGATGGCAGGCAGATTCGAAGGCAAGCGCGGACTCGTTCTCGGTGTCGCCAACAAGCGCTCGATCGCCTGGGCGGTCG
>JBEKJI010000018.1:0-47292 GCA_050011315.1 Gaiellaceae bacterium | reverse complement strand
GGCCCGAGCCGCTCGCAGACGGCATCGACGAAGGCGGCCGTATCGTGATGGAGCGTGGCTTCGATCTCACGTACCCGCGCGGGATCCGGAGTCTTCGCCGCCGCCGCGAGCTTCTCCGCGTCCTCGCGCGGAACCACTCCCAGCTCGGCCCAACCCTCGAGCGCCGCCAGTTCCACCTCCAGCCAGCTCGAGAGCTTGCCCTCCTCCGACCAGAGAGCGGTCATGGCGGGACGGGTGTAACGAGCGATCACTGCAGGGGTAGTCTAGTGGTCGTTCCGGTAGGTACGGTCAGGGCAGGCCGATGCCCTGAGGGAGCGACGCTCGATCGAGGAGCGCCGAGTCCGGACGAGAACGAGCGCACAGAATGCCGGGTACGCGAAGCCGACAGAGAGAGATCGAGCGAGACCGCGGGCGCAGGCGTGGGCGCAGGCGGCGCAAGCTGGCCGCCGCGATCGTTATCCTGATCGCGCTCGGCGGCGCTACTGGTCTGATCTACTCGGGCGGCGGCGGACGGCCGCGGCTCCAGACAACGCCGGCACCTCGATCCGCCACTACCGCCTCCCCGGGCGCGGCCGCCCGGGCGACTCTGCCGACCGGCCTGCGCCCCTTGGCCGCCCGCCTCGGCCGCGTGGTCGAGGGTCGCTCGCGTCTGGAAGAGCGCGCGGCGCTCGACTTCTTCGCCACCCGCGGCCAACCGCTCTACTGCGGTGGTACTAGCGGCCGCTACGTGGCGCTCACCTTCGACGACGGTCCCGGGCGCTACACCGGGCTGGTTCTCCGAATCCTCGAGCGGGCGCACTTCAAGGCGACCTTCTTCCTGGTCGGTCGCAACGTCGGGCCGCGGACCGAGCAGGCCGGAGCCGAAGCCCAGAGCTCGGCCGCTTTCGGAATTCACACCTGGTCGCATCCGGTCCTGACCAAGCTCGAGCGGGCTCAGATCGTGAGGCAGATCGTGCGCACACGAGGGGCGATCTTCGAGGCGACAGGGGAGAGACCGCCTCTGTTCCGCCCGCCCTACGGCGACCGCGATGCGCTTGTGGACAGTGTCGCCCGCCAGCTCGGACTGGTGGAGGTGCTCTGGAGCATCGACAGCGGCGACTCGCAGGGGAAGAACTGGCTCGGGATCGGACGCGAGGTGCTGAAGAACGTCGTGCCCGGCTCGATCATCCTCATGCACGACAACCGCGGCCAGACCGTGCGGGCGCTCAAGTACGTGATCCTGCCGGGACTGAAGAAGCGCGGCTTCATCCCGGTCACCATCCCCGAGCTGTTGGTGCTCGATCCGCCTCCGCTCGGCGGCTCGCCCCTTCGTTGCTGGCAGCACTGGCACCCGTACTAAGGGCGTATCCCAATAGGCCTGCACGCCCGACGCGGCCGATCCGCGGCGCCAGCGACCGCAGAACTACTCAACGCACTACCAGTGCGTCTTCACAGCCCTCCGGCCTCTGGAGCTCGTCTCAAAACGAAGCACTCCATCGCCCGGCCGCGCTCGGCAAGCGCGCTGCGTTGTCCTCGGCCTCGCCCGTAGCCTCCGGCTACGAACGAGGCACTGCGTCCTAGCATCGCACTCACCGATCGCACCCAGTCGACGGGTCTTCACTCCGAGACAAGGTCCTGGCATCCGCGGCTTGACCACCTCGGTCGCACATTCCTACCGGGATATGCCCTAGCCGGCCACCTAGGCTGGCGACTCAGAGCAGACCAGGGAAGAAGCGGCGGCGCACCCGACCGAGGTACTCGCCGTAGCTCGGGTCGGCTGCGGCGAGCAACCTCTCCTCGTAGCGCGTCTTGACCAGCAAAAAGGGGACGAGCGCCAGCGCCGGCACGAGTGCGAGCGGGCTGGAGACGAGCGCGATGCCCGTCGCCACGAGGATGCCGCCGCTGTACATCGGGTGGCGGACGAAGCGGTAGGGGCCGCGCTCGAGGTGGGTTCCGCGCGGGCTCGGGAAGGGCGTCAGCGAACGGCCGAGGGTGCGCCCAACCCAGAGCATCGCCAGTCCGCCCAGGGCGGTGACCGCGACGCCGGCGATTGCTAGGACAAGCGCAGCGGGCCAGTGCGGCCCGAGCACCGCCGCCACGACGACCAGAGCCATGAGCAGGAGCTGGCCCGAGACCCAGGCGCGGTCGGTGTTTGCCTGCGAGAGCATCACCGTTCGGCCAGAGCGAGGATGCGCGCGGCCAGGATGGCGGCGTTGCGGGCGCCGTCGATCGAGACGGTGGCGACCGGGACGCCGGGCGGCATCTGCGCGATCGCGAGCAGCGCGTCCATTCCGTCCATCGCGCTCTTCTCGGAGCGGAGCGGCACGCCGATCACGGGCAGCTCGGTGTAGGCGGCAGCCATCCCGGGCAGCGCCGCGGCCATACCGGCGCCGCAGATCAGCACCTTGAGCCCGCGCCCGGCGGCGCCGCGGCAGTACTCGGCGACGGCGTCGGGGGAACGGTGCGCCGAGCGCACTTCGAGCTCGCAGAGGATGCCCCGGCTCTCGAGCTCGTCCAGGCAGGGCTGCATGCGCTCGCGATCCGACTCCGAGCCGATCAGGATGCCCACGAGTACTTGCTCAGGCACTCGCGCTCGCCTCCCTTTCGGCGGCCGCGAGGGCGATGTCGGTGCGGTAGCGCATTCCCTGCCAGCTGATCATCTCGCAGGCCGCGTAGGCTCGCTCGCGCGCTGCGGCGATGGTCGGGCCGAGCGCGCTCACATTGAGAATCCGCCCGCCGCTCGTCACCAGGGCTCCGTCTCGCACCGCGGTGCCGGCATGGAAGACGACCGCGCCGGTTGCTTCGGCCTCGACGATTCCCTCGATCGGCGAACCCTTGTCGGAACCGGCCGGGTAGTTGCCGGCGGCGAGCACGACCGTCACCGCTGCTTCCTCCGAAACGCCGAGCGAGGCGTCCACGAGTGAGCCGTTCGCGGCCTCGGCGAGCGCCTCGAGCAGGTCGCCCTCGATCCGCGGCAGGATCGCCTGCGTCTCGGGATCGCCGAAGCGGACGTTGAACTCGAGCACCTTGATTCCTTCGTCGGTGCGCATCAGCCCGGCGTAGAGGACGCCGATGAAGGGATGCCCGCGCTCGGCGAGCTCGGTCAGCACTGGGCGGTGCACCTGTTCGAGGATCGTCTCGACCTCGCTCGGGCCGACGCCCGGAACCGGGGAGTAGGAGCCCATACCGCCGGTGTTCGGGCCTTGGTCGCCGTCGTAGGCGCGTTTGAAATCCTGGGCCGGCGCCAGCGCCAGCGTCTGCTCGCCGGCGGCGAGTACCAGCATCGACAGCTCCTCTCCGAGCAGCAGCTCCTCGAAGACGGGCTTGCCGGGAAAGGCCCCGACCTCTTTCAGCGCTCTTGCCAGCGACACGGCGTCGGGGCAGACGAAGACGCCTTTGCCGGCGGCCAGGCCGTCGGCCTTGACCACGCAGGGCGCTACCGGCTCGGCGAGCTCCTTCGCCGTCGGCACTCCGGCGGCGAGCATCAGCTCCTTGGCGAAGGACTTCGAGCCCTCGAGCATGGCCGCCTCGCGCCCTGGCCCGAAGACGGCGATGCCTCCGTGCCTGAGCTGGTCGGCGACCCCGGCTACGAGCGGTACTTCCGGTCCGATCACGACCAGGTCGATCGCGAGCTGGCGGGCGAGCGCAAGTAGGCTCTCGCCGTCGTCGGCGCGTACGGGGTGGCAGCTACCGAGCGAGGCGATGCCCGGGTTCCCGGACGCCGCGTGCAGCTCGGTCAGCTTCGGGCTCTGCGCCAACTTCCAAGCGAGCGCGTGCTCGCGACCACCTGATCCTACGATCAAGACCTTCATGAATAGGGAAATCTAAGCGTTCCAGCGGCGCGTGTGGTCGATAGCCTGGAGGCGTGGTCAAGCTCGCCTTCCTTCTGGTCGCCCTCGTGGTCGGGCTCTTTCTGCAGCGATTGCGCTCGCAGGAGCGCGTCCGCGACTCGATCTGGAACGTCAGCTTCTGGCTCGTGATCCCGGTTCTCGTCTTTGCGACCTTCCTCAACGTCTCGCTCACGAGCAGGCTCGGATTGGCGGTAGCGGCCGTGATCACGAGTACATGGCTGCTCGTCGGGCTGAGCCACCTGTATGCGCGCCTGGTCACGAAGGAGCGAGACGAACGTGGTGCGCTCACGCTCGGGGGATCGATCGGCAACACCGGCTTCATCGGCTACCCGCTTGCCCAGCTCGCGTTTGGTCACAGTGGACTCACCCGGGCGGTCGTCTACGACCAGCTCTCGTTCGGGGTGCCGATGTCGTCGCTCTCGGTGGTCGTGGGGCGCCTGTTCGGGAGGCGCTCGGTCGACACCGCCGGGCGCTCGCGCCTGGCCGTCGTGCTGCTCAATCCGCCGCTCTGGGCGTTGATCGCTGCGCTCTCGCTGCGGGCTGCCGGCGTTCACATTCCTCGCGTCGGGACGGTCGAAAACGTCGCCGCGGCGTTGATCGGCCCGCTCGGCTTTCTCATGCTCGGTGTCTCGCTGCCGCTGGAGCAGGTCGAGCACGATCTGATCGAGGTCGCCCGCGCCACCGGCGCGATGGCGCTCAAGATCGGCGCCGGCCCGCTCATCCTGTTCGCGGTCGGAACGGCCCTGAGCGCCCACATCCCTTCTACCTTCTACCTGCTCGCAGCGATGCCGCCGGCCTTCCATCTGCTCACGATCGCGCGCGTCTACGACATGCGCCCGGCCCTGATGCGGCTGATGGTAGTGGCGGCGACCATTCCCGTGGTTGTGGCCGTCGTGATCGGGTCGATCGTCTTCTAACCTCTCGGCCTGCTCGGCACCTCGCCAGTCCGTTCTTCTGTTCTGGCACAGAGCTAGCGCCTCGACTGGGCGCGATCTGGACTTCTGGGAGTCCCGGGCACCTCGCTAATCCACCCGCCTCCCCCCACCCTTCCACGGGGCGAGAAACGGTATCGAGGAAAAGCGCACACGATTGTGCCGGTTTCGTGCCGAAACAGCATCGCGCCGCCGAGCACGGCCAGAGGCCGGAGCACTTCCTTCCAGAACGGGCTTTAAAGCAGCGCGGCGAAGCCGTTGCCGTAGAGCACGCGCTCGCGCTCCTGCCCGGTGCCGACCACGGCGACCGGAACACCGAGCTCCTGCTCGACGAAGTTGACGTAGTGGCGCGCTGCCTCGGGCAGGTCGGCGATCGACTCGGCCTCGTCCAGCGGCTCGGCCCAGCCGGGAAGCGTCTCGAAGACCGGCTTGGCGTGATGGAAGTCGCTCTGGTGAGCGGGGAAGTTCATGGTGCTCTCGCCGCTCGGGAGCCGGTAGGCGACGCAAACGGGGACCTCGTCAAAGATCGAGAGCACGTCGAGCTTCGTCAGCGCCAGCGCGGTTAAGCCGTTCAGGCGAACGGCGTAGCGGAGCGCGACCAGGTCGAGCCAGCCGCAACGGCGCTCGCGCCCGGTGACCGTGCCGTACTCGCCGCCGGTCACACGCACCTGCTGCTGGTCAGGGCCCTCGATCTCGCTCGGGAAGGGCCCCTCGCCGACGCGCGTCACGTACGCCTTGGCGACGCCAACGATCTGGTCGATGCGGTTGGGCCCGACGCCGACGCCGGTGGCCGCTCCCGAGGCGACGGGGTTCGAGGAGGTGACGAAGGGATAGGTGCCGTGGTCGAGGTCGAGTAGCGTCCCTTGCGCGCCCTCGAAGAGCACGCGCTTACCATCCCTGAGAGCCTGGTCGACGATCAGCGAGGTGTCTTTGATGTACGGGCGCAGGCGCTTCGCGTACTCCTCGTAGCGCTCGGCTATGTCCTCCAGATCAAAGGGCGGGGCTTCGTAGACGCGCTCCAGCCAGCGGTTCTTCTCGGCCAGTGCGACCTCGATCTTCTGGCGCAGGATCTTGGCGTCTAGCACGTCCTGAACCCGGATGCCGATCCGCAGCGCCTTGTCGGCGTAGGCAGGCCCGATCCCGCGCTTGGTCGTGCCGATCTGGAGCTTGCCCAGCCGCCGCTCCGAGGCCTGGTCGATCGCCAAGTGCCAGGGCATGATCAGGTGCGCGTTACCCGACAGGCAGAGCGTATCGGTCGAATAGCCCCGGCTCTGGATATCGTCGATCTCCCCGATCAGGACTTCGGGATCGACGACGCAGCCGTTCCCGATCACGGAGACCTTCCCGGAGATGATTCCGGTCGGGATCTGGCGGATCTTGAAGGTCTCCTCGGCGACCTTGATCGTATGACCCGCGTTCGGGCCACCCTGATAACGGCAGACTAGATCTGAGCTTTGCGCCAGTAGGTCGACGATCTTGCCCTTACCTTCGTCTCCCCACTGAGCGCCTACGACGACGGTTGCAGGCACGAGCGAGAGTGTAGCCGGTGGGAAATCTTGCGATTTCCCACCGCGAACTACCTCGCCGCTGAGCACGCCTGGCGGCGTTTGCTCAGCGGCTGCTCCTAGCCTTCGGGGCGTGAAAAGCGAGAGTTGTTTTACGGGGTCCGGTTTCAGTTGGGGACTCTCGTTTGCTGAGCCGCGCCCGTCATGCCGGTCGCGGCGGCAGCGCGGGCCTCTTCGCGAAGTGGGCGCTAGAGCCCCGCGCATGTCCTTAGCTGCTGCTCCCCTCCCTTCGAGTGGATCGAGCGCGAAACGCGGCGATTCACTCGATGCCGCCGCAGCCGACACGTGCGGCTGCGGCTCACAACGGCTGTCTCTCGGACGATTCGGGACCCCGCAAAGCAAATCGCCTGCTCTCGTAGCCCTCATAGGATCAGCCGCTGAGCAAGCGCCGCAGGCGCGCTCAGCGCTCGAGCGAACCCGCCGGAGAAAGTCGCCAGACTTTCTCCGGATTCTTAGGCGGCTCTGCGTGTGGCGCTTACGCGCACGATCTCGAGGGCGTGTCCTTGCGGGCAGGTCGTCGCTTCGCGCTTGCGCGAAAGCGGAAGCTCCCCCTCGAGCACGGTTGCGTAGCGGCCTTCTTTGGGCGCGCACACGGCTAGACAGGCCTCGCAGAGGACAGTGAAGCGCACAACGTCGGGACCAAGCCAAACCGTCTGCGTTCCGTTTTTCGTCATCTCCCCCTCCCGCCTCAAGCCTCGGAGTAATCCTCCATTGTCCTTTCGGCGCCGGACGTCTTATGCCTTCTCGGTGCGATTCCGGATCGGGCCACGAACGTGATTGCTGCCGGGTCGGTCATACTGCCGCCAGGTCGGCGAACTTGGCATACCGCCGCAGGAACGAGAGCTTTACGGTGTCGGTGGGGCCGTTACGGTGCTTGGCCACGTTCACCTCGGCCAGTCCCTGCTGGTCCGATTCCTCTTGGAGGTAGTACTCGTCGCGGTAGATGAAGCCGACGATGTCCGCGTCCTGCTCGATCGCTCCCGACTCGCGCAGATCGGAGAGAATCGGGCGCTTGTCGTGGCGCTGCTCGACCGCCCGCGAGAGCTGCGAGAGGGCCAATATCGGCACCTCCAGGTCGCGGGCCAGCACCTTGAGCTGGCGCGAGATCTGCGAGACCTCCTGGACGCGATTCTCCACCGAGGCTCCCGAGGTCATCAGCTGCAGGTAATCGACGATGATCAGGCCGAGCTTGGGCTCGCGAGTCTTCAGGCGCCTGGCTTTAGAGCGGATCTCCATCATCGTGATCGAACCGGTGTCGTCAACGTAAATAGGGGCGCGCGCCAGCTTGTCGCAGGCGGCTGTGAGCCGGGGCCAGTCGTCGGGGGCGAGCTTGCCCGAGCGCAGTTTCTGTGACTCGACCTTGGCCTCGCTGCACATCAAGCGCTGCGTCACCTCGGCCTTCGACATCTCGAGCGTGAACAGCGCGACCGGGATCTCTGTCCGCACACCCAGGTTGGCGGCCATGCAGAGCGCCAGCGCCGACTTGCCCATCGACGGGCGTGCGGCAATGATGATCAGGTTGCCAGGCTGGAAGCCGGAGGTGATGCGATCGATGTCGCGGAAGCCGGAAGGGATGCCGGTGATCTCGACGCCCGCCTCGTAGAGGGCGGTGATCCGCTCGAAGCTCTCCTTGAGCAGCTGCTCGATGTGGCTGAACTCGCTCGTGAGCCGGCTCTGCGAGATCGCGAACACGATCCGCTCGGCGCGGTCGACGAGCTCGGCCGTCTCGCCCGGACGGTCGTAGCCGAGCCCGGCGATCTCCTGACCGGCGACGATCAGGCCGCGCAGGATCGCCATCTCGTGAACGATGCGTGCGTAGTGACCAGCGTTGGCGCTCGCGGGCACGAGCGCTGCAAGCTCGTGGATCCGCGAGCGCCCGCCTACGTCCTCCAGCTCGCTGCGTTTGTCGAGCTCGTCAACGAGGGTGATCGCATCGACCGGCTCGCCGCGTCCATACAGCGCGAGTGCGGCCCGGTAGATGTGCCCGTGGCTTTGCCGGTAGAAATCCTCCGCCCTGCAGATCTCCGAGACCGCGCCGATTGCGCCGGGGGCAAGCAGCATCGCGCCGAGGACGTACTCCTCGGCCTCGGCGTTCTGCGGCGGTACGCGCGCGGGCTCGATCAAACTGACGGCGGCGGACGTCATGGTCTCATCCTCATTCGGAGCCGGTTTAAGCACAAACCGGCTCCGAAGAGATCGTTACCAACCGTCTGTTGAAAAGAGACGTGTCCGAAAAGTGACTGAAGATCGGCCCTCGCGAACGCACGTTCCCCACATTGTGCAGAAGGGCGCGGCTGGTTATCCACACGCTGAGCTCGATTATCCAGAGCGCGACTCGATTATCCCCAGGACGGATTTCCCGCACTTTGCGAGAAGTTCTTTTTCGAGTCGTGGCCGATCAGCGGCACAAACTCAGTTAGCGGAGCCGGTCCGCCGATTGCTCCGGTTTATCGGAGCAATCGGCTTAAGCGGCGGTCGGCGAGCGGTCGGCCGCCGGTCTGACAGCTCGGGCAGTAGAAGATCGTGTGCTCCTCGAAAGCGACGCGTGCGATCGGAGTCGTGCATACGTGGCAAGGAAGGCCAAGCTTGCCGTGCACCCTGTAGACGTCGTCGTCGCCGAGCCCTTGCTTGCGCGAGGCGAGGCCGCGCTCCAGCTCGGAGCGGATCGCCTCGTCGAGGCGGCCGAGGGCCTCGGCGTCGAGCTCGCTTGCAAGCGCGAAGGGGGAGAGGCGGGCAGCGTGCAAGATCTCGTTCGCCCAGGCGCGGCCGATTCCGGTCACGACCCGCTGGTCGCGCAGGAAGCCGTGCAGGCGCCGCCGCTCTCCGTCGCAGAGGCGGGCGAGCGCCGCCCGATCGAGCTCGAGAGCGTCGGGGCCGAGATGGGCGAGCGATTCCTCGGCCGCCTCTGGCGTGAGCAACCAGACGCCCGCGCGCTTGCGCTTGCCGGGCTCGGTCAGTACGAGCTCGGTGCCGTTCTCGAAGCCGAGCCTGAAGGCGGGGGCGGTCGGGCGCCGCTCCTTTGCCGAAAGCACGCGCAGGCGTCCGGCGCTCATCAGGTGCACGAGCAAGACGAGCTCGCCGTCTCGGGTCGGAAAGAGCAGGCGCTTACCGCGGCGCCGCGCGCCGGCGAGCAGGCGGCCGTCCAACGCCTCGAGCGGCGGCTTGGCCGTTTTCAGGGTCGCGAGATGAGCGGGACCGGCATGCTCGATCGGCGTGGCCGAGACCGGCCCGTCGAGCGAGCGGCACAGAGCTTCGACTTCCGGGAGCTCGGGCACCTTTTCGCCTGCGAGCGTAGCGGCTCGCGGGCGCGGGTGGGAGCAAGATTGGCGGCCCCACCGGCGTGTACCGCCCCGCTCCGGAGAGGTTGCCAAATGACCGTATTGACAAAACCCCGGCGATCGGTTTTTGTGTGCGGCGTGCCCGGATAGTGTCGGGCAGTAGTGAAAGAGCCGGGGGGCTAAGAAGCCGGCTCTTTCGCATATCTACGGCGTATCACCAGTCTCCAGCGAAGAGAAAAGCGAGGCCAATGCTCACCGTCGAGATCGTTCTCCCGGAGGTTGAAGAGCTCCAGCGGCTGGTTCACGAGGGCACGTACAAGGGAGTCCTCAACTACGACGAGATCGTCGCGGCGCTCGAGGACGTTGAGCTGACAAAGGAACAGGCCGAGGATTTCTACGCCTGCCTGATCGACTACGGCATCGAGCTGGTCGAGGGTGAGACGCACAAGCACCTCCCGCACGAGCAGCCGCTTGTCCCCGAAGAAGAGGCGAAGACGCCCAAGCTCGATCTCTCGGTTGAGCCCTCGCTCGACTCGCTGCGTCTGTACCTGCACGAGATCGGTCGTGTGCCACTTCTGACCGCCGACCAAGAGGTCACCCTGGCCAAGCGGATCGAGCGCGGCGACATGAGCGCCAAGATGCAGATGATCGAGGCTAACCTGCGCCTGGTCGTCTCGATCGCCAAGGGGTATCTCGGCCGCGGGCTCTCCTTCCTCGACCTGATTCAGGAAGGCTCGCTTGGTCTGATCCGCGCCGTCGAGAAGTTCGACTACCGCAAGGGCTACAAGTTCTCGACCTACGCGACCTGGTGGATCCGCCAGGCGGTGACCCGCGCCATCGCCGACAAGGCGCGAACGATTCGCATCCCGGTGCACATGGTCGAGAAGCTGAACAAGGTCGTGCACGTCGAGCGCCAGCTCGTGCAGCGGCTCGGCCGCGACCCGCGTCCTGAGGAGATCGCCGCGGAGCTCGACCTCGAGCCCGAGGAGGTGCGCGAGATCATGCGCATGGCCCAGGCGCCGATCTCGCTCGAGAAGCCGATCGGCGAGGAGGAGGACTCCTCGCTCGGCGACTTCGTCGAGGACGAGCAGGCCGAGTCGCCTTACGACAACGCCACCCTCTCGCTCCGGCGCGAGGACATCGTCGTCGTGCTTGACGCCCTACCCGACCGCGAGCGCCGGGTGATCGAGCTGCGCTACGGGCTCAACGGCCAGCGTCCGCGCACCCTCGAAGAGGTCGGTCGCGCGTTCGGCGTCACCCGCGAGCGCGTCCGCCAGATCGAGAACCTGACGCTGAAGCGGCTCGAATCGTTACCCGAGGCGCAGGCGCTTCGCAACTGCACTTAACCGACGAAAGTCCGCCGCCTTCGGCGGCATGACGACTTTCGTCGGGGGAAAAGTCGGGCGATGAGCCGCGACTGCGTCGCGAGCTCCTCGCGGGCGGGGGACGGCGTTCGGTGAGCCGCGCCCGCCATGTCGGTCGCGGCGGCAAGGTGCCTCGGACGTTGGCCTTCGAGTCCATATCGGCTAACTAGGACATGCTCTCTTGGCGCGCGAAAAAATCGACGTTCAACGGCGACCTCGCGTAGACTTCCACGAGTATCGTAATTCGGTACCAGAGTGGTATGCCCGCCAAGGAGAACATAGAAGCGAAAGGCAAAGGCGTCGGAGTGGACGGCGGCGCGAAATCTAGCGAAACGAAGGCTACGTTAGGCTCGAGTCAATCGAATACGAAGCCGCTCACGTCCTACGACATCTTTGAGCTTTGCGTCCAGAGGGCGAAGAATCTAATCAAGCTCCACGAGGCAGCCCACGGCAAGGCCGGTAAACCCGAGAAGTACACCTCGGACGCTCACCGGGCAGCGATTGTTCTTGCCGTCTCAGCTCTTGACGCGTTCATTCGCGATTTCGTTATCTTTTGGACAAGAAGTCTTCTTAGATCAGAAGCCCCTGGTCTGCCTCCCGCCCTGTCAGCGCAGATCAAGCGATTTCTTTCAGACGACGATCTCCTCGATGCAGCCAGAAAGGACGATCTTCTTGAGCGAGTTGAGAAGGCGTTCCGCGGTGACTTTGAAAGGCGATCGTTCCAAGGGACTAAAAACATTGAAGACCAACTGCGTGTCGTGGGGTATGAAGATATATTCCACGAAGTGGCAGTAAAGGCCCACATGAACGAAGACACTCTCCGATTAGATCTCGACCGCTTCACGCAGCGGCGCCATGCAATCGCTCACCGCGGCGACTACGACTTAAGTGAGAATCCGCCGAAGGAAAAAGTCGTAACGAAAAAGGATGCCGAGGATTGCATCAAGCTTGTGTGCCGAATTGCGAAGCAAATGTCTGAATTGAAACCGACGCCATGAGTCAAGTGCTGCTAATAAGCTACGACCTCGTCAATCCCGGGCAGAACTACGAGCGTCTGATAAAGCTTGTTAAAGCGTATCCGAGTTGGGCGCGCCTCGGCGGGTCAGCGTATCTTGTCTTTACCGATGCGACGCCTTTGCAGGTCAGGGATCACCTCACACAGGCATTGGATCGAAACGACAAACTCTTCGTCGGGGTGTCTCCAGCTCCATCGGCTTGGTTCGGGATGCCAGACGACGTAAGTCAGTGGATTCTTGAGAATCAGAAGTAGAGGGCAAGCGTCGTATAAAACGAAACGGTTTGCGCACCAGCGTGCATAGCACCTGAGCCGTCACCCAGGTTGGGGTGGTGACGTAGCGGGCGCCACGCCGCGCTTGCGCTGGCCGCGCGCAGAACCTGGATCGAGCCGGCGGCGGGCCATCGTCTTGGCACCACCGTCCCGTTCGGATCTGGCTGATGCGAGGCACGGAGACATGGCCGGAGCGGCCCGAAAGCTCGTACGAGCAGGGGTCTTAACGTGGGCGCCTGAAACGGACATGTCCCCGCTTCAGGCATCGAGAGAACGTTAGAGTCAACGCGATGCCCGTCGCCTTCGACTGTGCCTGTGGCTCTCGCTGGTGGTCGCCGCCCGAGATCGCGTGTCCGCGTTGCGGTCCGGAGGTGGCGAGCATTCCCGATCCCGTCGTCTGGTCGGTCGGGCAGATTCCGGGCACCTCTGTCTTTATTTCGGGCCACCTGCGTAACGACGAGCGGTTCATGGAGCTCGTCGGCTTGGGCATCGAGGTTTTCGTCGATGTGGCGGGGAGTGCGCCGTATGTCTGGCGGCCGGATGGGGAGGCGGTCGCGAGCTCGGGCGCTCGCTACACACGGATAGTCGGAGTCGAGGACACCAATACCGACCTGCCGGATTTTGCCTTTGACGCCGTCGCGGCAGCGCTCGGAGACGCCAGGCAGGGCGTACGGACGCTCGTGTTCTGCGCGGCCGGGCTGAAGCGCTCGCCGCACCTCCTGTACGGAGTTCTCCGCTCGTGGGGCTATGGCGTGAAGCCCGCCTGGGACGCGGTCATCGCTGCCCGACCTTTCGTCGATCCGTGGGATCCGTATCTCGCCTCGGCGGAGAGGTGGCTGACTGCTCGAAACGGGTTGAGCGACTAGAACGGGAACGGCTTTCGCGCCAGCGCGCACAGCACCTGCGCTGTCACCCAGGTCGGCGTGGTGACATAACGGGCGTTGTAACGGAAGCTGCCGTCGCGGCGCTGGAGCTTTTTCAGGTAGAGGAAGGCCGCCTTGCCGGGCTCGGTGCGGGCGGCGAGGAGGGCCTGGATCGCCCAGGCGGTTGACTGGGCGTCGGAGATGGAGCCGGGCGCTACGCCGAAGCCGCCGTCCTTGTTCTGGCAGCGACGGAGGAAGCGGACGCCTCGCTTGATCGGCGTCGAGCGGGCGCTGGCGCCGCCAGCGCGCAGAGCTTGGATCGCGGCGGCGGTGTCACCGGCATCGGGGGCGGCGTGCAGGCTCCAGGACCAGCCGCCGTTCTTGTGCTGGACGCGCAGGATGTAGCGCACAGTCGTATTGCCGGGGATGCGGCCGGCTGCCCTGAGCGCGATTGTGCCCCAGTAGGTCGAGTTGAAAGCCGGGCCGATACGGCCGCCGGGTTGGCGTAGCCGCTCGAGCGCATCGGCGAGCTGAGAGGTGTTCCGCCCGAGCGCTGCTTCGGCGAGCAGGCGTAGCTCGAGATCGGTTGCCTGGGGCACCGGGGCCCGTTCCAGGTAGTCGGCGACCGCCTGTGCCTGAGCGGGAGCCCGGCCGACGGCCGCGAGGCCGAGCACGGCCCAGGCTGTGAGCCCAGCGCTCGACGAGGCGCCCGGCTCGGCGAAGCCCCCGTCGGATTGCTGGCGAGCGAGCAGATAGGAGGCGCCGCGCCCGAGCGAGGTCGCGCCCGAGCAGGTCCCGGCGAGGAGCAGTGTCGCAGCCAGAACGAGGAAGAGAGAGATCCGTAACCGCGCCATGAGGCGGCGAGCCTAGCAACCGGGACTGCCGGCTCGATACCAACGCAGATCAAGATGCGAATCGCTAGCTTATGCGACCGATTCGCAGTTAAGAAGAACTGCCGAAAGGAGGCGGAGTTGACGACCACCCACCGCAGCCCTGCTCTCGCCGCGACCGATGTCGAAGCGGCGGTCGATGCCCTGCGTGAGCGCGGCCTCCGCGTCTCCGCCGCCAGGCGGCTCGTGCTCGAGGCGCTCTTTGGCGCCGAGGGGCCGCTTTCGGCCGAGCGCATCGCCGAGGGTCTGGAGGGACGCCTGCCGCGTTCCGATCTCGCCTCGGTTTACCGCAATCTGGAGACGCTGGAGGAGGTCGGGCTCGTCCGTCACGTCCACCTCGGTCACGGGCCGGGTTTGTACGCGCTGGCCGCGCCCGAGCACGAGTACCTCGTCTGCGAGTCCTGCCACGCCGTTCGCTCGGTTGCGAAGGAGGAGCTGGACGGGATCCGCGGGCAGGTGCTCGACCGCTTCGGCTTCGAGGCCCGCTTCACCCATTTTCCGCTCGTCGGGCTCTGTCCCGACTGTGTCGAGGAGAGCCACGATCACGAGGGCGGCTCGAATGCACATCCCTGACGGCTACCTGAGCCCGGCCACCTGCGCGGTCGCCGGCGCCGCGATGGTGCCCGTGATCGGGATTGCCTGCGCCAAGACGAAGGAGGTCGTAAAGGATCGTCACGCGCCGCTCCTGGCGCTCGGCGCCGCCTGCAGCTTCCTGGTGATGATGTTCAACGTGCCGATCCCGGACGGTACGACGGCGCACGCGGTCGGGGCGGTGCTGATAGCCGTCTTACTCGGGCCCTGGGCGGCCGTGGTCTGCGTCAGCGTCGCGCTCGTGATCCAGGCTCTCTTCTTCGGCGACGGCGGCGTGCTCGCGCTCGGCGCCAACACCTTCAACATGGCCTTCGTGATGCCGTTCGTCGGCTACGGCGTCTACCGCCTGCTGACCAGGAACACCTCGCTCACTTCGAAGCGAAGGGCGATTGCGGCGGGCATCGGCGGCTACGTCGGGTTGAACGCGGCCGCCTTCTGCGCCGCGATCGAGTTCGGGCTACAGCCGATCCTCTTCCACGCGGCGAACGGAACGCCGCTCTATGCGCCCTTCCACCTCTCGCAGACGATCCCCGCGATGGCGCTCGCGCACCTCACGATCGCGGGCGCCGCCGAGTGCGTCCTTACCGCCGGCATCGTCGCCTATCTGCGGCGGGCGAACCTGCCCTTGCTCCGGATCAACCATGCAGGCGCCGTCGATACGGACGTCGAATTGGCGCCGCAAAGCGGCCGGCCGGCGCTGCGCTGGGCTCTGATCGGGATCGCGACCATGATCGTCCTCTCACCGCTCGGTCTACTTGCGCCGGGAGGCGCCTACGGCGAGGATGCGCCGGGCGGCCTCGACCTGCACAGGTACGGCCTGAGCGCGATTCCTAGCGGGCTTCAGCACTACAACGGCTTCTGGAAGCACACGCTGCTGGCGGACTACGGCTTCTCGTCGGGCAGCCACGCGAATCTCGGTTACGTCTTCTCGGCGATCGTTGGAGCGCTCGCCGTCGGGGCCGTGATCTTTCTCTTCATCGTCGGCGCGCGGCTGGTCGCGCGGCGGCGACCGGGCGTGCAGGCGGGCGAGGCGTGAGCGAGACGCCGGCCTGGTTGCTCGAAAGCGAGAACAGCGCTTTCCCGATCGGCTGCAGCGGCCGGCGCCGCCGGGGCAGCGCTATCGAGAAGACGATCGACAATTTCACGGGGGTGGTCCGGCAGGCTCTGTTGAGCGAGGAGATCGCCGCGCGGAAAGGTCTCCTACAACGCCTCGACGCGAGGGCCAAGCTGCTCGGCGTTCTCGCTCTCCTGATCGCGGCCGGGCTGGTGCGGCACATCCCGGTGCTGCTCGCCCTCTACGCGCTCACCCTCGCCCTCGCCGCCGCGTCGCGGATCGGGCTCCGCTGGTTCGTCAAGCGAGTCTGGCTCTTCATCCCGCTCTTCACCGGGGTGATCGTGGCGCCGGCGATGTTCAGCTTCGTTACTCCGGGCGAGGTGGTGCTGCCGCTCGGGTACTGGTTCGGGCACGAGGTCGGGCTGACCCGTCAGGGCCTCACCGCGGCGGGACTGATCGTCAGCCGGGTGGCGACGTCGATCTCGCTGGTGGTGCTCCTGACGCTGACGACCGCCTGGCCGCGGCTGCTCTCGGCGCTGCGTGCGCTGCTGGTGCCGCGGCTGCTCGTGCTGGTGCTCGGGATGGCCTATCGCTACCTGTTCGTTCTGCTCGATGCCGTCTCCGAGATGATCACGGCGCGCAAGGCGCGGACCGTCTCGGGCAGGAAGGACGGGCGCGGGGCGCGGGCGGTTGCCGGCTTTTCGGGCGGCGCGCTCTTCGGCAAGGCGCACGCGCTCAGCGAGGAGATTCACCAGGCGATGCTGGCGCGCGGCTATCGCGGCGAGGCTCGATCGCTCGAACGCTCTTCCCTGCGCGTCGCTGACGGCGTTTGGCTCGCAGCCTGCCTGTCCCTGGCACTGCTCACGATCGGAGGGGATCGTGCGCTCGGCCTCTGAGAGCCAGGTGCCCGAACCGCTGCTCGTAGCCGACGGGCTGTCGTACTCCTACCTCGAGCGCTTTCCCGCGCTAGAGGAGGTCTCGCTCGAGATCGCCCGCGGCCAGCGGCTGGCGCTTCTGGGCGCGAACGGCTGCGGCAAGTCGACCCTGCTCAAGATCCTGGCCGGGTTGATCTTCGCCGACAGGGGCAGCTATCTGGCTTTCGGCGAAGAGGTGAACGCGGAGAAGCTCGAGGACGAGCAGTTCTCGGCCGGCTTTCGCTCGCGGGTGGGTTTCGTCTTTCAGAACACCGACGCGCAGGTCTTTTCGCCGACGGTGCGGGAAGAGATCGCGTTCGGGCCCCTACAGCTCGGCCTCGAGGCGGACGAGATCGAGACCCGGATCAGCGACGTGACCGCGATGCTCGAGATCGGGGACCTGACCGAGCGGGCGCCCTATCAGCTCTCCGCAGGACAGAAGAAGCGGGTCGCGATCGCCTCGGTGCTGGCGATGAACCCAGAGCTCTTGCTCTTCGACGAGCCCACTGCCGGCCTCGATCCGCGCAGCCGGCACTGGTTGCTCGAGCTGATGATCGAGCTCAGAGAGGCAGGTAAGACGATCGTCTTCGCCACCCACGAGCTCGATCAGCTGGAATGGATCGCCGACCGCTGTCTCGTCCTCTCCGAGCAGCACCGCAGCCTTGGCGCAGGTGTGCCCGCCGAGATCCTCGCCGACCGTGAGCGGCTCCTTGCCGCTAACCTCGTGCACGAGCACACGCATCGCCACGGCAAGCGCCTGCACAGCCACGCACACGAGCGCGGCCACCACCACTGAAGCCCGGGCCGAGCATGGATTCCATTCGGGCGGGTAGGAGATCTACGTTGCCGCCAATCAACCGAGCGAGTAGGTTTTCCTCGTGATCCGCGCCCTGGTCAGCAGCCGCGTGGGGCGGGGCAGGGTTGCGCGCCGTCTGCGCGCAGCGTTAGCCGACGCTCTCTTACGAGAAGCGATCATTGCCGCATCTCTGGCGGGCACTTTGGCCGCCCTCTTCGCCTGGCTCGGCCCGCCCGGGAACGACCTCGCCGCCCACGTCTACCTGCGCTGGGAGTTCCTCCAGCACGGCCTCGCCTTCTGGAGCAACCTCTGGTACTCGGGACGCTACAGCTACATCACCTACAGCCCGCTCTACTACCCGCTGGCGGGACTGATCGGGATCCGCCTGCTGGCCACGCTCTCGATTGCCGCGGCCGCCTTCGCCTTCGCGGTCGTGATCGGAAGGCAGTGGGGTTCGACGGCGCGCTGGTCGAGTCGTAGCTTCGCGGTGCTCTGGGCGGGGCTCGTCTTCTCGGCCGCGTTCCCCTTCGTGCTCGGCGCGACGATCGCGCTGTATGCGATCTGGGCGTTGCAGTCACACGCCCGTTGGCGCTTCGCGGTGCTCTCCGCCTTGACGATGATCGCAAGCCCGCTCGCCTTCGTCTTTTTAGCCGTGGTCACCGCCGGGCTCGGGCTGAGCCGGGTGAAAGACCTGGCGGGCCGGCGCGATCTTTCGCGACTGCGCTCACCGGCTCTGGTCCTGATCGCTTGCGTCTTCACCGGATTGCTCACGTGGCGCATGTTCCCGAGCCAGGGTCGCTACCCGTTCGGTATCAGGGCGCTGCTCGAGATCGTCGCCTTCTGCGCGTTCGGCGCCGCTTTGACGTGGCGTGTAGAGCGCGCGCAGCTGCTTCGCTGGATCTGCCCCGTCTATCTGGCCGCGAGCCTGATCGTGTTCGCGGTGCCGTCGCAGGTCGGCGCCAACGTCGGGCGCTTTCGCCTGGTGGCATTACCGCTCGCCCTGCTCGCCTTCTCGCTCAGGGGCTACCGTCCGCGTCTCTTCGTCGCGCCGGTGCTGGCACTGGCTTTGTTCTGGAACCTCGGGCCGATCGCCGAGGGCTTTAATCACGGGCGCAGCGATCCCGGTTCCGACCCGGACTACTGGAGCTCGGCGATCGGCTTTCTGCACGAGAACCTGACGCCGTCTTACCGGGTCGAGGTTGTCGATACCTCCAACCACTGGGCGGCGGCCTATTTGCCGCAATCCGGGATTCCGATCACGCGCGGCTGGTTCCGCCAGGACGACTATCCGCAGAACGAGGTTCTCTACAAGGATCCGACCAGGCGTGCCTATCTGGCCTGGTTACGCAGTCAGGGAGTGCGGTACGTGATCCTGACCCAAGCTCCGACCGATTACAGCTCGCGTGACGAGGCGGCGTTGATAAGAAGCGGGCTTTCGGGCCTGTTGCCCGTCTTCCGAGCGCCCAACCTGACCGTCTATAAAGTTCCCAGAGCGCGCTCGATCATCTCCGGCCCGGGCCGGCCGCGAGTTCTGTCGCTCAGCGAGACCCAGATCCGGCTATGGCTCTCAAGGCCCGGCCGCTACCGGCTGGCCGTTCATTTCTCCCCCTATTCAAACGCGCTGGGCGCCTGTCTCGAGGAGACTGACGACAACATGACGGAGCTCGTCTCACCCCGCGCCGGGGTGGTCAGGCTCGACTTCAACGTCGGCGCAGGTCGGGTCCTTGCCGTGCTCGCCGGCGCGAAGGCGCGCAGCTGCTGAACCGGTCAGAGCAACGGCCGCTGGGGGCGCTCGCTTGTCTCCGCGCTCGGCGGGTAGCTCCAGCTATCCTCGTTGGCTTGTGGCTCTGCGGTTAGCCTGTGAAGGCGGCGGCGGCCGAGTGGACACTTTGCGGGATACAGCTCTCGTCCCTCCTGCCGATCTACCTAGAGGTTTTTTCTCGGGGCTGACTTGCGTAACGAGGAGGAGGTCGTCTTGTTCGAGCGTTTGGGGCGGTACGTCGTCGCCCATCCCTGGCGAATCATCGCCACCTGGGTGATCGCGGTCGCAGTCATCGTCCCGTTTGCTCCTTCGCTGGCGAGCGTCTCGAGCTCCGACCAGGCGAGTTTCCTGCCCAGCTCATACGAATCGGTTCGAGCCCAGAAGCTCGTCAACAAGGCTTTCCCGCAGTCGAGTGGAGCCTCGGCGATCTTTATCGTCGAGCGCGGCGACGGGCACAAGCTGACGCCGAACAACCGGCGCGAGATCGGAGCTCTCGCTGCTCGACTCCAGCGAGACCGGATCGAGAGCGTGGCTCGAGTCACCACCGGCCCACGCCTCTCTTCCCCGAACGGCAAGGCTCAGCTGGTCGATGTCGCCTTCAGCGGATCCTCGGAGGACTCGGCCGTTCAGAAAGCTGTCGGAACACTGCGGCAGTACGCGAACGCGAGCCTGCAAGGAACGTCGCTTCGTGCCGGACTCACCGGCGATGCGCCCATTCAGGTGGATACGTCCGGCTCCTTCGGCGCGGCCGAGAAGGTCGTCTTCGCCGCCACGATCGCCCTGATCATCTTGATGCTGCTGGCGGTATTCCGTAGTCCGATCGCGGCCGCGTTCCCGATCGTCTCGATCGGGCTCGTCTTCCTGCTGGCGACCAAAGCGCTGGCCGCGCTGGCGCAGACGCTCGGCTTTCATCTCGACAGCTCGACCTCGTCGCTGCTGATCGTCGTCCTGTTCGGGATCGGCACTGACTACATCCTCTTCCTGCTCTTCCGCTATCGCGAGTGCCTGGGCAAGGGCGACGATTCCCACACCGCCGTTGTCCACTCGGTGCACCGGGTCGGGACGGCGATTGCCTCCTCGGGTCTGGTCGTGATGGCGTCGATGCTGGCGCTGGTCCTCTCAGACCTGGGCTCCTTCCGGAACATGGCTCCAGGGTTCCTGATCAGCGTTGGCACAATGCTTGTCGCCTCGCTGACGCTCGTACCGGCAGTGCTGACGCTGCTTGGCCCGCGCGTCTTCTGGCCCTCTAAACGCTGGCAGCGCGAGCGTCACGGGCGCATCTACCCGGCGCTGGGCCGGCTGATCTCACGCCGGCCGGCGACCGCGGCTTTCGTCTCTGGCGCGATCCTAGTTGGGCTTGCCTCGGGCGTGATCTTCTTCAAATCGAGCTACGACGTCACCAGCACTCTGCCCTCGAACACGCAGTCGGCTCAGGCGATCACGAATCTGGACAAGGCCTTCCCGCCCGGCGCGCTCAATCCGACCCAAATCCTCGTCTCCTCCAAGCGGCCGATGACCAAAGCCGACCTGGCTCCGATCACGACCAGAATCAAACACGTTCGCGGCGTCGCCTCGGTCGCCACCGCGGGCTTCAGCCACGACCGGCTGACCGCGGCGCTCGATGTCAATCTGCTCTCAAAACCAGGCTCGACGACGGCGATGGCGCTCGTCGCGGGCCCGATCCGCATAGCGGCGACGGACGCGGCGACGGTTGGCCATTCGATCTTGGTCGGCGGCGAATCAATGTCTCTCGCCGATATCAGCCACGCAACCGACCGAGACTATACGGTCGTTTATCCGTTCGCGGCGGGCCTGATCGTGCTCATCCTCGCCATTCTCCTACGCAGTCTGATCGCTCCGATCTACCTGCTGCTCGGGGTCGGGCTCGGCTACACGGCTACGCTCGGCGCCTCGGTGCACATCTTCCAGGGGCTGAGGGGAGACTCGGGGCTGCTGTTCATGATGCCGATCCTCGTCTACCTGTTCGTGGTTGCGGTCGGCACCGACTACAACATCCTCCTGACGACGCGTTTGCGGGAGGAGATCGTGGGCGGAGCTTCGCCTAGACAAGCCGCGGCGCTGGCCGTCGAGCATGGAGGGCCGACCGTGGCCTCGGCCGGGATCATCCTCGCCGGCACCTTCGGCTCGCTGATGCTGACTGGCGTGAACCTGCTCTCCGAGATCGGCTTCGCAGTGGCCTCGGGCATCATCCTGGTGGCCATAGTGATGGCGAGCGTCTTCGTTCCCAGCGTCGCCACCCTGCTTGGCCGCTTCATCTGGTGGCCAGGACACCAACCCGGCCGTCACCTGCGCGAGAAGGCAAAGCAGTTGGCGGGCGGGGTGCGGCACCCGAGCAAGCTCGACGACGAGCCGGCTTCGTAGAAGCCGAAAGGCTGCGTAAACGAGGATCTACTGAGCTTCGGCCGGGCACCGGCGTTGCCGGGGCGCGCCTCGGCTCGTCTCGGGCTTTTCGCTAATCCACCCTCCACCACGGGGCGCCCACGAGCGGCGGGACCCACCTCTCCACCCCCCCACCCTCCCACGTGGCGTAGCACGGTATCAAGGGGAAAGGCCCGGAAATGTTCCGGTTTTTCGCCAGGCGCCGTTCGGCAGCGCTGCCCACGACCCGATGAGGCGTGCGGCGCAGTACGCTAAGGCCGACTCCAAGGAGGAAACCCGGTGGCACGCAAGCCTCGCCTACGCCCGCTTGAGCTGAAGGACATGGAGCAGGTGACTGCGATCTACGCTCACTACGTAGCGAGCGGCGTCGCCACCTTCGACGAGGTTGCACCGGATGTCGAGGCCTGGACGGCCAAGGCCGGAAGCGTCGTCGCCCGCGGTCTGCCCTTCCTGGTCGCTGAGGTCGGCGGCAAGGTGGCCGGCTTCGCCTACGCGAGCCCCTGGCGGCCACGTCCCGCCTACCGTCATACGGTCGAGGACACCGTCTATGTTGCTCCGTCGAAACTGCGCAAGGGCGTGGGCCGGTTGCTCCTCGACGCCCTGATCGAGAACTGCCGGAAGACGGGGATAGAGCAGGTGATCGCCGTCATCGCCGACACCGGCGACCCGGCCTCGCAGGCGCTGCACCGGAGCGCCGGCTTCACAGAGGCGGGGCGGCTCAGCAAGGTCGGCTTCAAGCACGGGCAGTGGCTCGACACGGTGCTGATGCAGATCAGCCTCGAACCCCGTAACGAGTAGTCGGAAGATCGTCTGAACCGGCGAAGCCGAGCCTGCGACCCGGGGATACGGTTGTACCTCCGGGTCGCAGGGGGTTCTTCCCGATCGTCGACGAGTCAGCAGAGACCTGCTACGCGGCACCTGCGGCCGCTAGAGGAAGGGGCCTTTCGCGCAACGGTCTCGCCTCGGCCCGATCGGAGAAAGCGCCTCATTTTCGAGTCTTCTTGGCTGCGGCCGGCTTCGGTTTTGCTTTCTGCGCTTCGGCCTGCGCCGCCTCGCGCAACCACCAGGCGCCGGCAAGCAGGATGACACCTCCAGCAGCTATCAGCCACGCGCCGACACGGAGGCTGCCGAGCTGATTGAACGCGTTTCCAATCACCAGAGCCTCCGCGAATCCGAAGGTCACTCCGGCGACGACGAGGCCGGCGTCCGCTGCGGCCGGCATGGCTCCAACTACCGTGGCGAGTACGAGTAGAGCCACCAGAACGATCAGGATCAGCATCAGGATTCCGATCGGGTGACCGGAGTAGCCGAAATCCCAGAACTTCGTGTTTCCGGTATCCGAATCGTGCTCGGCCGGCAGCCAGATCCCGGCCAGGCAGAGAACCAGGCCCAGGGTGACCGGCAGAGCCATCTGGGGCGGCGGCTGTTTTCGCGCCGGAGCGCTCGAACGCTCAGCGACGTGGGCCATCCAGGCACCGATCGGCACGAGCACCGCGCAGATGCCGAGCCAGCCGCCGGTGCCGATGTAGCCGAGGTGGTAGAGCGCGAACCCGGTCGGGATATAGAGGAGGAAGCCGAGCGCTGCCGCACCGACGGTCGCCGCGGCGCTGTCAAGTCCGCGCCGCCCGGCGAAGCCTGCCAGCAGTAGCAGTGCCGCGACGATGAGCGTGATCAGGAGGTACGCCATCACCGTGCCGTCGTCTGCGTACTTCAGAACACTGCGTCCCGACACCGTGATGACGTCGGTCCAGATCGCTGCAAGCCCGAGCCCGATCCCGACGGCCGCGATCGCTCTGCCCGCTATAGCCTTGTTCATCGCCACTCCTTTCTCGTTGCCTCGCTGTCGAGGCCAGCAGGTGCCTAATAACACATGGATTAAGCAATTACAAAGGATCTCGCAGGCCGGACTTTCGGCGAGTAGTTTTTTGCGGCAGTGAGAACCGTGGACGCCGAGCACCTGATCCGCTCCTACGTCGAGGGCTGGCGCGAGGGCGATGCCGCCAAGATCCTCGGCGCCGTCGCGCCGGACTGCGTCGTGATCGAGTCGCACGGGCCCACCTATCGCGGCAAGGACCGGATCAGGCAGTGGGTCGAAACCTGGTTTGGCGCCGGCGGCGTGGTGAATTCCTGGGAGATTCGCTCGCTCGAGACCACCGGCGAGGCGGGCTTCTTCGAGTGGTCGTTCGCCTGCACCTGGCAGGGCGAGCGCTACGAGTTCGAGGGCGCCTCGGTGATCCGGCTCGAAGAGGGCGGCATCTCGTACATCCGCGAGTACACGACCACCTCTCCGCTCTACGACTGGGACGGAACCTGGCGCTAACTAGGCCGTCGCGCCGAGTACGTGCGGGTGTGACCCGACGCGAACCGGGGCAGGCGACTCGCTGGTTTCATATATCGAAGAACGGAGATATAGATTTCGGTATTAAAATGTCCAGGTTGGGAGAGGGCGCTTCGATGATGAGACTGTCAATAAAGCGAAAGGGCACGGAGACCGAGCCGCGTCTCCACGAGACATGCAAGTCGTGCGAGGCGAGCGCGATTCCTTTGCGCGCGTACGACGACCTGCTCCGGGCGGGCCACCGAACCTTGGCCTGACCGTGATCTAACGGGAGCGCGTCGCCACGGCGGCGCTAGGAACTCCTTTCAAAACGAAGCACTCCACCACTTGGCCGCGCTCGGCGGCGCGATGCGTTATCCTCGGCCTCGCCCGTAGCTTTGGCTACGAACGAGGCGCTGCGTCCTGGCCTTGCACTCACCGATCACACCCAGTCGGCGGGTCTTCATTCTGAAATGAGTTCTATGGACGCCGGCTCCGACGAACAGCGGAAGTTCTCAGAAATCCCCGGCGACGGGGACTTCCGTTTGAGCTGAGAGTGCGACGCGTTGTTACCGAGCTGGTGGAGTAGGCCGCTCGGCGTACGGCGTTCGTGAAGTCGTCACGTCTCTCTCGGTGAGGAGGGAATACCGTCGCCCCGACCGAGCAGAAGCACGAGCGTCAGCTCGGGGCCGGGCCAGTTCTCCCGAATCAGCTCACCGCCGCCCGAGCGGAGCAGACCGTGCAGCGCGAAGGCGAGGATGATCGCGTCGTCGAGTTGTCCGGCGACCGGGATGAAGTCGGGCACGAGATCGAAGGGAAGCGCCAGGTAAGCGGCCGCCGCTGCCAGGAGCAGCTTGCGCCGGCGCGGAACGCGGGGGTCGCGCAGGAGCCGCCTCACCAGAACGATGCAATCGGGGAGGAAGCCGGCGAAGGCACGTGCCTCTGTACGCCTTCCCACCGCGATCAGGAAGAGCACGAGAACGCTCCAGACGAGCACGAGTACGGCCAGCGCGCCGAGTGTCCAGAGCCACCAGCTCACACCGTGACGGTACCGCTTGTTCCGAAAACGGCCGTCTGACCAACTCATGCCGCTCGGCGCGTGCGAGGTCGTTGTTACACGTTCTTAACGGACGCGCGGTTTAGGCGCGTCGTCCTGCCGGACATGTTCAAGTCAATCAATGAACGAAGAGAAGAGATAAAGACACTGAAGAAGGAACGAGAGGTAATAGATGCGATCTGGGCCGACTCATTCCGCAGCGGCACCTCCGAGCAGCGGATAGAGGCAGCCTGTCAGGGAAAACTGAGCGCGCTGCTCCAGCTTGGCGTCCGCATCGCCCCCTGAGCTTCGGAAAAGCAGGTTAAGCCTGCTCAGTCCGGCCGGCCAGGCCTGCAGTTACCGAGTTCTTTTTCGCTCCTCGCAGAGGGGTTTTCCATGGTCCAGCCCGTACCTCTATGCGCCGGCCGCCAGCGCGGCTTTCAGCACCCCTCGCCTCACGATCGCTGGGTCGCTGACGGGCTACGTTACGTCCCGCTCGTATCGGAATGCGTGGCGGAGGTTTCGCACGCCGACGTACACGAGAAGACCGACGGCACCGAGGTAGAAGGCTCCACTCGTGGGATCCTGCGCCTGCCGCAGAAACGAGTTTCCGTGATCTCGCGTGCGGTTACCGGATCGACGCGACCAGCGATGCCGCAGACCTTCCGGCGCGTCGCGGCACGGTACCTACGACTGCCAATTGGGGGATACGTTCCAAGGCTGCGGCGAATCCGACGGCTGCGAAGGGAACGAGCACGAGCTCGTAACGGAAGTCCGTGGGCCCGGGAAGCAAGGCGAGGAAAAAAAGCGCCGCACACGCGCCGGCGCGTAGAAGCGTGAAGAAAGCGTCGTTCCGACGACGTGGCAGCATTAAGAGCGCGATTCCGAGTAGCACGACGAAGCCGGGCTCGAGGTAGAGGGTATAGCCCGGTGGTGTCAAGCCCAGCAGAACGACTGTAAAAAGGGCAAGGGATCCGGCAAGAACGGTTTTTCGGCCGGTCGCGGCGACGCTTCCGCTTGGAGTCCGAGTGAGAAGAAGGACGACGGCGAGCGCGAGCAGGAGCGTGAGTCTCGTGGAAGGTGGGTACGGTAGATCCTCGCCGAGCTTCGATTTTGGATAAAGGCCGAGGTCGGGACCGGGGATCCTCCATCCCACGAGAACGAGTGTTAGAACGGTGAGTGTTCCCGCAAGGAGGGCTCTCCGGCCGATCGCGATAGCACGTCTAGCCGGAGTTGGGAGGACCAACAAGGCGATGAAGAGCACAAGGACGAGCGTGAGCGTCGCGGACGGTGGATCTCGGAAATCCTCGGTGAGCATCAAACGCATGAACCTACCGTAACGGTGAATGATGAAAGCCCAACTGTCGTCGCTCGGGACATTGCCACCGCTGAACGCGCCGGCCATCTCCTTTCTCAGCGGTGCGGGAAAGAGCAACGGCGCTGAGCTCGCTGCCGCAATTCCGGACAACGCCAACGCGAGCGCACGTTTCGTCCGCTGACGGATCGCCACCCAGCAAACCGCGGCGGCGGGGATATACGCGGTATCGCGAGTGAAGGCCAGGGCGAGTACCGCAACTACCCACACGGCGACCCACCTCCTCCCGCGTGTGAGCGCGAGCCACGCGGCGAGCATCGCGAGTGTGAGCATGAGGAGCCCCGGAATGTCGGTCAGTGGGAACGACGCCCAGTGGAGCACGGGCTTGAAAACGAGAACGGCCGCCGCTGCGCACGCACTCGCGGCGAGGGAGAACCGACGGCGTAGAAGCAAGAACATGGCCCCCCCGAGAAGTGCGTAGCTGGCGAGCGAGACGCTGAGGATCGACCGATCACCGAGGACCGGGTGGAGTGCGGCTGCGATGACCGGTACCGCCCAACGACGCCGATAGAAGGGGGCGGAATATGTGATCGTGTTGAGGTCGTCAGACCGGCTGAAACCTGCTGCGACGCGCGAGTGGTCACGAAAGAAGACGTCACGCCGCGCGGCCGAGGCATCTTGACCGGCGATCTCACGTGCCTGCGCTTCGTAGTAGAACCCGTCCGGCGTCCATGTGACTGGAGAAGACCACGCGTGAAACGAAAGCGTGATAGCTAGTCCGATGAGGAGCGCGACAGCAACCCACTCCCAACCGCGCGGGTTCGACCGCTGAGTGACGTTCTTACCGCTTTCCGGTCGCGCTCTTCTGGGTTCGGATGCGATAACCGTCACGAGTGGCATATCGTCAAGGAGTAGGTGTGACTTGACGCAGTAGAGCTCCGAATCCTCCGCAGGAGGGCGAGTTCTCGACGGCGGGCAAGGGAGCCTCCGGGCGGAGTGAGAATCGGTGAGGCCGGTGTAGAAGGACGCTGCGCGACGATATACATGTCTAGATCAACCGGAACGAGGGGTTGAAACGACGAGACTGCGGAAGAAGAGCGAGATAGCCGCAGCACCCTCGCGGAGTCACTCCCGCGAGTGCGAGGTGTGCCGCGCGAACGCAGCCCACGAACGGGCGATCGGCGAGCTGCTCCGAATCGGTCCCCGGATCCTGTCCCGAGCGTGATCTTGGCTTCGATCGTCTACCTACCAGCTTGTCGCACCTGCGCCGGCTTTCGGCGATCGACGTCGCCAATCGCGAGGAACCTCCGCGCGGTCGCGGTGAGTGGCCTTCTCTTCCCGGCGTAGGTTGTCATGCCGGTGCAACGGGCGGATTTGCGCCCGGGAAAGCCCTCTCACGGACTCGAACCGTGGACCCCCTCCTTACCATGGAGGTGCTCTACCAACTGAGCTAAGAGGGCAGGCGCGGGAATTGTACCGCCGCTCCGGTATCGCCCTCGGCCGCGGCTATCTGGCCGACTCTCGGTCGCGGTCATCGTTCCGCCGTCCTCTGCGCTTACCGCGGTGCAGGAACACGGCGGCGACGATCGCGATCACGACGACGACTGCCAGTCCTACGTAGCCGCCGCCCTCGACGATCTTGATCGCGCGGTCGAGATTGGAGCCGACCATCAGGCCGATAACCATCACTACTGCCACCCAGCAGGCGCCGCCGAGCGCGTTGGCGAGCAGGAAGGCCCGCCAGTGCATGCGCGAGATGCCGGCGATCGGGCCGGCGAAGATGCGCAGGATCGCCACGAAACGGGCGCAGAAGACGACCAGCCAGCCGCTCCGCCGCTCGAAGAACGACTCCACCCGCTCGACTCGCTCACGCCGGTAGAAGCGGCGAATACCCGGTAGCGTCCAGAAGCGCTCGCCGTAGTGGTGGCCGAGCGCGTAGCCGATGTTGTCGCCGACGACCGCCCCGGCCCAGGCGCAGAGGGCGACCTCCCAGGGTACGAGCGTCCCTCGCCCGGCCGCCACCGCCGCGATCACGAGCACCGTCTCGCCGGGAATCGGGATTCCCATCGACTCGATCCCGACCCCGAAAAAGACAAGCGGAAGCCCGATCAGCTTGAGGAGGTGCTCGATCGTGTGCACGAACATGGTGCCCGGTAGCTTCCCATGGTTGGACGGTCCCGTGCCGCGCTAGCGTCGCAGCGAGCCGGCGCGTCCCGACAGGGCGAGCTCGTATAGTGAACGGCGTTTGAGATCAAGGCCGACCATCCACCTTCGGGGAGCGGCTCTTCTCCTTCTCGCAGCGCTCCTGGTCGTCTTCGCCCTCAGCCGGATCGGCTCGGAGAAGGCGACGGGGGCGAACTGGACGCGTGCCCACGGCACCTCCGCGGTCTTCGGGGAGAAGGGCGGCCGGACGGCCATCAACGCGGTCATCGCCGGGGGGCCGGGTTTGCTGGCGGTCGGTTACGAAAACCCCGACGCCGCAGTCTGGACGTCCGAGGACGGTCTCTCCTGGCAACGTGCTGCGAAAGGCGATCCCGCTCTCGCGGGTAGGGGAATCGAGGGGATGAGCGCGATCGCCGCGGGCGGACCGGGGTTCGTTGCGGTCGGTGGCGACGATATGGGCGGCGACTGGGATGCTGCCGTCTGGGTGTCCAAGAACGGTCTCTCCTGGAAGCGGGTTGGCGCCGGAACGGCGGTTTTCGGGGGGAACGGGAGCCAGCTGATGCGCGGAGTGGTCGCCGGCGGGCCGGGGCTGGTTGCGGTCGGTTTCGACGCCGGGGACGCAGCCGTCTGGGTATCGCGCCGGGACTCTTCCTGGAAGCGCGCCCACGCCGGCGAGCCGGTCTTCGGTGGCGAGGGAAAGCAGGAGATGAACGCCGTTACCGTCGGCGGGCCGGGTCTGGTGGCGGTGGGCTCCAGCAACGGCGACGCCGCCGTCTGGACATCCGTTGACGGCATCAGCTGGAGGCGCGCGCCGGCGGGTCAGCCGGCCTTCGGCGGGGCGGGGGAGCAGAAGATGTTCGGCGTTGTCGCCGGCGGGCCCGGTCTGGTCGCGGTCGGTTACGACAACGGGGCTGCCGCCGTCTGGGTCTCCAACGACGGTCTCATCTGGAAGCGGGCGTCGATCAACCAGTCGGATTCGCGCCGGGTGGCGGTCTGGTCGGAGATGCTCGGCGTCACCGCCGGCGGGCCAGGGCTGGTGGCGGTCGGTGTCGTCGGTGCCGGCTTCGGTGGTTCCGACGCCGCTGTCTGGACCTCCAAAGACGGCCTCTCCTGGAAGAACATCCCGGACAACGGCCGGGGTTTCGGCTACGAGGGAAACCAGGCGATGGCCGGCGTCGCCGCCGGCGGCGCGGGACTGGTGGCGGTCGGAGACGACAGCAACACAGCCGCCGTGTGGACGTCTAGTTCCTAAAAGGGCGATCTGGCACGCGCCCGGTACTGAGACATGTCCGTTTCAGCGAGACGCCTGAAAACGCCTGCTCATCCCAGACTTCCGGCCGAACCGGTCAGGTCACCGTGTCTGGCACCGGGACATGGCCTAAAAAGGCGATCGGCCCCATAGGCTGGCTCCGGCGGCCCGCAGAAGAGGCTCGCGAGCTTAACGGAGTTCGAACAAGCAGAAACGCCTCTCGCTTCCCCGGCCGGCAGGAGCCGCCGGCCGGGGAAGCGAGATGGGGGAGGGAGGATTCGAACCTCCGTAGGCTGAGCCGACGGGTTTACAGCCCGCTCCCTTTGGCCGCTCGGGCACTCCCCCGCGGAGGGCCATTGTAGCGACCTCGGAGCGACGGCCTTGGTACGCATCATCGTGTGGGGCGAGAACACTTGGCCGCCGCAGCCGACATGCGTGGCTGCGGCTCACTGAGCGCTGTTTCGAACTAACTCGCCACGGACCCCGGTAACACATCTCGGTAGCTCGCCAGCAACTCGGAGCAGGCGAGTCGAAAGCGCCGCAGGCGCGACGACTCGCTCGAAGGAGCCGCCGCCGAAAGTCTTAGCCCGCTTCGCGGGCAAACTTTCGGAGGAGAACTAAAGAGCGACCGCGAAAGTGCCGATGCAACCGCCGATGGAACTTGATGTTTTGCTCACCCGTGTAGTCGAGATCGGGGGCTCCGACCTCCATCTCAAGCTCGGCCAGCCGCCGATCGTCAGGCGCGACGGCGAGCTCGGCGCGCTCGACGGCTTTCCGCCTATCGGGCCCAAAGAGCTGAACGCGGTTCTGGAGGCGCTGACCAAGCACCTACCGAGCAAGTTGCAGGAATTCCGCCAGACCGGCGAGCTCGACATGGCCTTCACCCATCCGAGCCTGCCGCGTTTCCGCGTCAACGGCTTCCGCCAGCGTGGCGCAATCTCTTTTGCCTTTCGCGTCATCCCGCGCGAGATTCCGACTTTCGAGCAGCTCGAGCTTCCTCCGGGGGTCGGTAGCCTCGCCAGCTATCACCGCGGCCTCATTCTCGTCACCGGTGCGACCGGAGCGGGCAAGTCGACCACCCTTGCGGCGATGGTCGACCACATCAACCGCACGCGCCGGCAGCACATCCTCACGATCGAAGACCCGATCGAGATCCTCCACGCCGATCGTGGCTGCATCGTCAACCAGCGTGAGATCGGGCTCGACTCCGCGTCCTTCAGCCAGGCGCTGCGGCGCGCTCTGCGCCAGGACCCGGATGTGATCCTGATCGGCGAGCTGCGTGACCGTGAGACCGCCGAGACCGCTCTACAGGCGGCCGAGTCGGGGCACCTGGTCATGTCGACGATGCACACGATCGACTCGTCCGAGACCGTCGCCCGCTTCGTCGAGCTCTTCCAGGAAGCGAAGCAGGCGCAGATCCGCTCGATCCTCGCCGGCGTACTGCGCGGCGTCGTGAGCCAGCGCCTGTTGCCTCGTGTCGGCGGCGGACGGGTGGCTGCGGTCGAGGTGATGGTCACGAACGCACGCATCGCCGATCTGATCCGCGACGGCAAAGGCGAGGAGATCGACGATGCGATCGCGGACGGGGCGTTCTTCCAGATGCAGACCTTTTCCCAATCGCTGATCTCGCTGGTGCTCGAAGGCAAGGTGGACAAAGAGATCGCCTCCAACGCCTCCTCCCATCGCCACGATTTCCTCGTTCAGCTCGAGCATGCGATGAAAACGCAGGCCGCCGGGGCCAAGGGAAAGGATGCCGGCAGCACCCCGGGGCTATCGCCTGCGCTCGCCGGACGTACTGGGGCTGAGCAGCAGTCCCCTGACGGCGGAACGCTGCGAATCGCCGGCCCGGAAGGATGAAGTTTGCGCTAGTGGGCGCCGCGGTGGCGCTCGCGCTCGGCGCGAGTAGCGCGCGCGGCGACACCTTCGCGATCGTCTCCACGTCGGATCCTTCCAGCCTTTCTCAAACCGCTGCGATCGCCAACCTGCCGAGCGTGCAGGTGCCGAACAACCCGGGCGCCCTTGTTTTACCGTCCAACTGGACCAGGCAAGCCGGTGATGAGACGCCGGTCTCCTCGGCCCAGCTGAGTGCGATCTGGCAGTCGGCGGGCAGCGCCTACGGCATCCCCTGGTCGGTGCTGGCGGCTATCAACAAGATCGAGTCGAACTTCGGTCGCAACATGGGGCCGAGCTCGGCCGGCGCCGTCGGCTGGATGCAGTTCATGCCGGAAACCTGGTTGCGCTGGGGAGCGGACTTCGACGATGACGGTATCGCCGACCCCTGGAACGCGAAGGACGCCGTCTTTTCCGCGGCGCGCTACCTCGCTGCGGCGGGTGGTACCAGCGACATCTCCCGCGCCGTCTTCGCCTACAACCATGCGCAGTGGTACGTAGACGAAGTGCTCTCGCTGGCAGGCCTGCTCTCGCGCGACAGCTCGCTCAGCTTTTCGCTCGATGGGCTCCAGCTCAATCTCGAGAAAGCTGAAAGGAAGGTGGCGAGAATCAGTGAGCAGATCGCGCAGACGCGCACGCACGCGCGAGCGATCCGAGCTCGCTCGCGGCGCATGTTCGCAGAAGCGGAAAACGCATCGTTGATCGGTCAGCGCACCGCCATGCGCATGCGCGCCGCCGAGGTGGAGGCCCAGGCGATCCCGCTCGAGGCGAAGCTGCCGGCTCTGACCAGCGCGCTTGCAAAGGCGGAGGATGCGCTGGCCCAGGCTCGCGCCGACTCGCAAGCCGAGTCGTTCGACCCGGGGACTTCTGTCTATCTCGCCAGCCCGCAGTACCAGAACGGCTACGTCTTCCCGGTCGGCGGCGGGCCCAGTCGCGTGTCGGTCGGGCACACGCACCACGACTACCCGGCGGCGGACATCGCGGCTCCCTCGGGCTCGCCGGTCTACGCGCTTGCGGACGGCGTCGTATTGCGTGCCTGGCGCACGATCGATCCTCTCTGCGGAATCGGCATGAACTTCCGTACCGATGACGGGCAGACCTGGGCCTACTGTCACTTCTCCTACATCGAGCCCTCGGTCGTCAGCGGCGCCCGGCTGACGGCCGGAACGCTGGTCGGGTTGGTCGGCTCGACCGGACATGCCACCGGGCCGCATCTTCACCTCGGCCTGATTCCCTCGAGCAACGGTTTTCCCCAGAACGAGCCCTGGTTCCAGAGCTTCGCCGGTATCGCCTTCCGCTGGCAGGACGCGCCTACCCCGACCCTTTCGATCGACTCCCCCGATCTGCGCTCGCAGATGGTGTTCTCTATCGTCAGCGATACGGCTTCCGCCGGGTTGGCTGTTGCGAGCGCCTGGACGGCTTCCTCGAGCACGGCCTCACTCGCGAGGGCCGCGAGCGTAAACGGGATTCCTGGTCTGGACTCGCCCTTCGCAGATCCGCCCGCGGACTCCGGCTCGGCGGCGGTTGCGGTGGGGGTCGCGTCTTCCGCGACGACCGATCAGAGCGCGACGGATCCGTCTGGCGGGTAACCCGCCGGCTTGCTCTCCGGGGGCCAGATCCCCCAACGGCCCCGGCGCCTACCCCGCTAGGTCTACACGCCCGAGGCGGCCGCCCCGCGGCTCAACCCCTCCGACCCGCACTCCTAACGGGATAGGCCCTTGAAGGGCTCCGCGGCTATATCTCGTAGATAGAGCGAGAGCTCAACCCGAGCTGGCATCCTGCCGAAAATGAACTTCATGCGGAAAACACGAGGGCCGGTCGTGGCGCTTGCCGCCATTTGCGTGCTGGTTTCGGCCGGGCTGACTATCGCTGCTTCCCGGAGCAGCTCCTCCAAGCCTTCACAGGTGCTCGATACGACGAAGCTCCCAACCAAGATCGTGCCCGACGTGATCGGACAACCCTACGTTTTCGCCGAGAGCATGCTGCAGGCAAACGGATTCGGCTGGCGGGTCGAGGGTCCGGTCGCCGGTTGGGCCGAAGCGCTGGTGTCGCGCCAGGAGCCGGTGGCCAACACCGAGGTCTTGGATACGGGCGCTCCCCTGGTGAAGCTGCAGCTGGCCAAGCCGAAGGGCTATCAGAGCGGTACGCCCGAGAGCGCCTCTCCCTACGCCGGCACCAAGATCGTGCTTCCGTCCACGCCGGGCACCGAGCCGAGCGAGACCACTCCGCCGATCACCACGACGACCAAGACGGAACCCGTCGAGCCCAAGCCCAAGCCGAGGTCGTCCAAGGCGAGCACGCGCCCGCGCGCCTTCGTGATCGCAGGCGCCAAATCCGAGCCGCTCGATGAGATCCCGCTACCGAGGAGGGCTCGGAACCTCGACACCTGGCTCGATTCGCACCGCCAGGCCAGCGACGCCAACGAACGCTACTGGCTATATCAGCACGCCTGGATCGTGACCGGAGCCAAGTTCGGCTGGTGGCACGGAGCGCAGGCGCTCGAGACTCTGATCGCGGTCGACAAGCGGATCGAGGCGCTCTGGGGACTCGGCTCGAGGAGCGAAGCCGAGGCGCGAGCGGCGCTCGAGTTCGTGCGGGCGCGCGGCGGCTGAGATTTCTTACGCCGCCCAGTTGCTTCGATCTGCGAGCTCCGGCAAACAGCAGCTTCGCCTCTACGCCGCCGAGATCGTCAGCCTGTTCCTGGAGGCCGGAGCTCGCAAGAGCGAGGTCGAAGACCCGAGCGGCGCTCGGGTTCGTGCGGATGCACGCCTGTCGACGATTCTCGGGGCTAGCTCGTTACCGTCGGCGGCTGATAGCTGGACGGCATTTCGCGGAAGAGAACTGTCGTCTCCATTCCGTTTATCACCGGGAACCAGGGCGGGAACAGGAATTTCAGCGCGTCGTAGCTCTGGCATGCCGGTGCAGTGCTCGGGCATGACGTTGCCGATCCATCGTCTGTGATTCGGTAGGTATGGTCGATGTCGTAGCCGCCATTATTCGACTGAATACAACCGCTGTTACTGGAGTAGGCGCTCGTTCCAACGAATGTCATCGAGCTGTTAACTCTGTCGCCGCCGCCATTCGTACAGCGGTAGTCGCCCCACAATCCCGTCAGGGCCATCGTTGACGCCCTGAACCAGAGTTGATCGGGCGCCCATCCTGCGAGCCAGACATTTCTTTGGGCGATGAGGCCGAGAACGTCGTCGTCCGGATTCCCGCTTGTCTGCGAGGCGTAGGAGATGTTTCCGCCGATGATGACGTCATTGCCAGAAGCGACCGAAAGGCGACCATTGACCGTGCTCGAGCCGTCGCTGAAGCCGTAAATAGTGCTCGGCCAGGAGATGATCGCGCTCTGAGCGGTGTAGATGGCGCCGTTCGGCGGAATCGGCCCGTTGTAGGCGGGAACGGGGCTCGGCAGCCCGCCCGAGACCTTGGAGACGATCTCGTTGGCGGCGTGTGTTCGCCCGGATCCGCTGCCACAGGCGCTGCACGTGGCCCCGGTGAACGAGGTGCCGTCGCTACCCTTACTGGTGTATTTGACCGTGTCGATTGTGCTGCCCGTTCCGATGTAGATCGTCTGCGGGTTGGTCGAGGAAGCGTCCGGGAAAGAGGCCACGCTCTCGTTCACGTGCACGGTCGTCGTCGAAGGCGACGACTTCAGCGTCACAGCGGCGCTGAGCCTGACATCGTTGCAGTACGGCCGGGTGGATTCCGGCGTGCTCGTGCTGTTGGTGCACTTCCACACCTGAACGGTCGCGTTCGAAGAGAAGACTATGCGCCAGGAGCTGGCACTCGTGTCCTCGAAGTCCGTTGGGGGAGAGTTCAATGCCGCCGCTCGTTGTATGTCGGAAACAGAGACGGCGAAGCTGCTGAAAGGAATCGGGTTCTTGACAACGTCACGGATATTAGGGTGCGTCAGATCGTAAACCCGCGCGTTTCCCATGAGGTAATAAGAGCCGGTCACGTTGGTTTCGGCCATCAGATTGCCGTAGGCGTGGGCACCACAGGTTTTTATTTCACCGGCGCTATACATCCTTCCGTAGATGTTGCTTGCCCAGCACACGTTGGAATTGTGCATATCGGTCATCATGAACTGAAAATCGGCTGGAGTTGTACGCCGGACACGCGTCTCGACAGCACGCTTCCGGACTTTAGAATCGCACTGTACCGGCGTCGCATCCGGATCGATGACTTTACAACCGGTCGAAACGATCGTGATGTAATTGGTTCCGAGTGAGCTCGCCGGCGGCGTGATCATCAAGTTGTAGGCGTACCCTCGCAGCACGGTCGAGTTGCCGGACGCAGTACCCGTTCCGGCAAACCACCAATTCTTTCCGCTTGGGTAGCTCCACCTGACGCCTGCCGTCCAAGCCGACGGTCCGCCGGGCTGACACGAGGCTGTGTCGATGCTGGCAGAAACGAGCGCCGAGTTGTCGCTGCGCTGTCGAGTCGATTCGCCTTTCGCCACGCAGTGGTCGTAGTATTGGGGATCGTCGAGGAGCTTGGCGATGTAGTCATTGATGCCGGCCTCGGCCGCCTGGTAGACGGCATCGGAAGTGTCCGATGCCGCGGCGCGATTCGACTCCGCCGTCACCTGGTCGATCAGAACTATTCCGAGTAGCGTGAGCATCGCGATCATCATCACGACCGTTGCCATGGCGATACCTTCTTCACGCCTGAGAACTTTCTTGAGCTTTTTCATGATGCATTCCACCTCAGGGTTGCGACCGCTCCGTAGGTGTACACCGTGCTCCTCGGCGTGGCGGAGACCGCCGCTCTAACGACAATCGTCTTGATATTGGCCACGGTGCCCGGGTTGGTGCAGGTCCAGGTGATCGGATCCGGAGAAGCCGACTCGTCAAGTGGCTTCAGGTCGAGTGGATTTTGAGCGCAGTACTTGAAGATCTGCCCCGCTACCCAACCGCTTTGTGGAGCTCCGGACTGGGCAGCGATCACAGGAGCCTTAACCTCCGCCACAATTGTCTCGACCGGGCCGGTATCCCCCGGATTGATGGGGTTTCCCTGCGTGTCGTACGACGTGACGGTGGTGACACGCCGCTTCAACACCGTACCGTCCAGCCAATAATCGACTTTACGTAAGTTGCCGGATGCCAGGCGATCGGGTGAATAGAAGGTGACCTGGTTGTTCAGAAAGGCGATGATCGGAGGAGTCGCGTTACCCGTTGTGGCGTCGCGTAAATCGGAGACGAGCTGGTTGAGGGAGCCGCGCACCTCGGTTTGGAGGATGTTCTGATCGCTCACCTGCGAGCTGCGAGTGACGACGGTGCCGAAGGTCACGGCGAACATCCCCGAGGTGATCCCGATCAGCGCGACGACCATGAGAAGCTCGACCAGCGTGAAGCCGTTCTCGTTCGAGACGAGGCGGCTCGATCGCGCTCGCAAGCCGGCGCGGCGGGGCGGCGAAGAGCTTTTTTTATCCGAGTGTTCCAAGGTTGCTCTCAATACAGGATCGGAACGCAGAAGGTGGTGTCCTGCGTTAGCGGTTGTGCGCTCAAACCGCCGTAATACGTATACGTGTGGTGATAGATCACGACCTGCGTGCTGGCGTTGATGTTGTAGGTGCCGAGCGGGGTGTTGCTGAAGACAATCGTTCCGCTCGAATTCGTGTTCCCGGAATTCGTGTAGGGGAGACTCGGTTCACTGATGCTCACCGCCGCGCCCGAGATCACGGAGCCACTCGAGCAGGCCATGTGTGAGCTAGTGGTATGTCGCACGACCACCGTGAGCGTCGCGTGATCGGGGATCACCGTGGTAGCGAGCGTCACGTCTAACGACGAGCTCGGATTGGCAACCGAGTAATCCGCCGGGACGGTTTGACCTGTCAGATCTCCGTGGCGATGACCGCCCGTCACGTCGGCGTCGACGGATATCGCGTAGTCGGAACCGGGGACGATCGGTTCGCAGGCGGGGCAGACGCCAAGCGTGTCGTTAGCGGTGATCGCCACGGACCCTGTCGTCGTCGTGAAATCCTGCGAGACGCCACGAGACTGCGAAGAGATGGTGACCGTAGCCGGGCCCGTATACAGCGCCGGGGGGTTTGCCCCATCGATTATGCGCACGGTGAGGCTGCTCGGTTTGTAGAGGCGCACCGTCGTGGATGTCGTTCCGCTCGGAGCAAGCTGAAGGTTAGCCGGATCATTGGGCGGCAGGTCTTCGCTCAGCGTCGTGTAGCCGTACAGAGAAGCGAGGACTTCGTAATATCCCGTGGGATCTACCGGCGTTGCCTCGAGCGCCGCGAAGGTGACCTGGCCGAAGGTGGGGCTACCTGGCACGCTATCGGTCGTATCGCTTGCGGTGAAGGAAGCGTCCCACGTTTTCGACAGAGTGACCTCGGCGCCCCCGAGAAGGTTATGAGTCCAGTAATCCTGGGCTGAGACGTTGATGACCCCGTTGTTGAGGCCGCCGGCCGCGGAGCGGGTTGAGGACGAGAGGTAGGTGGTGACTCTCGTCAGCTCCTTGCCGTCGGTTGCCCGTGTGACGATGATTCGCACCTGCTTGTAGTTGGCGAAGGTAGCGAAGCTGGTCGGGACCGGATCATTCACGTACTTGATGCGGGTCGTCAACGTGTACCAGAGCCCGTCCACGTTCTTCTCCTGAGTGGCCGGTACGAGTCCCGGCGGGTTTCCGTCCTGTATACCGGCATCCGAGTAGTTGAGTTGGCGAATGTACTCCACCGACTGCTGCGCCAGCTCGAGCGCGATACTCCGCTGACGCGCAAGCGCGTCGGCCGACGCGGCCGAGGTGAGCACGCCGATGAGCGAAGTGCTGACGACGCCGAAGAGGGCGATCGCCACAACGGTTTCGACCAGGGTCACTCCAGCCTGCCGACGGCCGGCGCGGAGCAGCCTACTCGCGATGCACTTGATCCAGTCCACCTCTAAGTTCCTTTCGGCAGAAACGGCCAAAAACTGTGTCCCCCGTATTCGTTATACGGCGTGACACTATTGGTTTGCCCCAATACGCGAAAATCTTGCCGCAAACGGGCCTGGGAAGGGGTGCCGAAGGCAAAGGCGAAGGGGCAGGAGCTAGCCTTCGTAGGAGCGATTCGAAAGCGAGCACCGAGATCCATCAACCGATACCCGAACTGAAGCTCCGCGACCGATGAGCGCGATTGCCGCGTTTTTCGCCTTCCTGCCGGGCCTGGCCCTGGGCAGCTTCCTGAACGTCGTCGCCGCGCGCGTGCCTCGGCACGAGTCGATCGTTAGCCCCGGCTCGCACTGCATGAGCTGCGATCACGAGATCGCCTGGTACGACAACATCCCGCTCGTCTCCTACTTGGTCCTACACGGTCGCTGTCGCAACTGCAAGGCGAGGATCGGGCTCCGTTACCCCGCGGTCGAGCTCGTCACGGCGCTTCTGATCTCAGGTTGCGTCTGGAAGTTCGGGCTCCATCCCGAGGCGCTCGTCGCGGTCGTCTTCTGCACCGCGCTGGTCGCGATCTCAGCGGCCGACCTAGAGCACCTGATCGTCCCGAACGTGATCGTGCTTCCGAGCGCGGCGGTTGTGCTCGCGGCTCAGACCTCGCTCCATCCGTCCTTCGAATGGGCGATCTCCGCATTCGCCCTCGGAGCTTTCCTCCTGCTCGCCGCGCTTGTTTACCCCGGCGGGATGGGTATGGGCGACGTCAAGCTCGCGCTTCTCCTTGGTGCCATGCTCGGGCGCACGGTCGCGGTCGCGTTCGCCGTCGGTGTTCTCAGCGCGCTCGTACCGTCGATCTGGCTGATCGCCCGACACGGCACGAGGGCGCGCAAGATGAAGATCCCGTTCGCGCCCTTCCTCGCGCTCGGCGGCGTCGTGGCGCTGTTCGCCGGCTCGTATCTGCTCGACACCTACCTGTCGCTTTACTAAGGGTCTATCCCGCCAGGTCTATACGCCCGAAGCGGCCGCCCCGCGGCGCCAGTACCCGCCCAGACCGCTCGTCGCACTACCAGTGCGCCTTCACGGTCCGTCCGACCCTGGAACTCGTCTCGAAACGAAGCACTCCATCACCTGGCCGCGCTCGACGGCGCGATACTGTGTCCTCAGTCGCACCCGTAGCCCCGCTACGGGCACTCCCTGCGTCCTTGCCTCGCATCCACCGATCGTACCCAGTCGACGGGTCTTCATTCCGAAACGAGCTCTTGGCATCCACGGCTCAACCCCTTCGACCGCGCATCCCTAACGGGATAGGCCCTAAGCCTCCGCGAAGGCCGCGGCGGGCTCCCCGACGACCAGGGCTCACCGAGCCTGAGGATGGAGCTCGAAGACTGAGAAACGCCTGCAGGTGACTCCATGAGGGCGATCGGCTCACCCGGCGTATCACTCTTCGCGGTGTAAAGGAGTACGCCCTAGCTGCCGATAGCTCGTTCGAGGGATATGGCCGACGAACGCCAGTCCACTAAGGGTGGTGCACGCACTGGTGCGCGTAGCGGCGCACGCTCTCTCGCCGGCTCGGGGAAGGTAAACGCCCTCGCCGAGCTACTCGGAGACCTGCTCGAAGCCACCGGACTCGTCACTTCCGACAAGCTCGCGGAGGCGCGCGCCGAGGCTGGTGCAAAGGGCTCGCTCGTCTCGGCTCTTGCCGAGCACGGCGTCATTCCTGCGCAGCGGGTGGCCGAGGTTCAGGCCGCGCACTTCCATCTGCCGCTGATCGTTCTCGGCGACGAGAAGATCTCGCCCGACGCTGCCACGGCGATTCCCGTCCACGTGCTCGAGCGCGTCGTCGCTCTGCCCTACAAGATCGCCGGCGAGCGCTTGCACGTCGCCATCGCCGACCCGTCGAACGTCAGCGGCGTCGACGAGTTGAAGCTGGCGACGCGCCATCAGATCGAGCTGGGTGTCGCTTCGCGCGACGAGATCCTGGCCGAGATCCAGCGGATGCTACGTGCGAGCGAAACGCTGACCGCGCAATCCGCGGCGCTCGAGGATGTGGAGGTCGTAACCGAGGAGGAGTTGCTGGACGACCTCGAGGCCGACGACGGCATTTCCGACGCACCGCTGGTGCGGCTGGTGAACTCGATCATCTTCCAGGGCGCCGAGGACCAGGCGAGCGACATCCACTTCATGCCCGAGGAGGACGCGCTCGTCATTCGCTACCGAGTCGACGGTGTGCTGCGCGAGGTCCAGCGCGTTCCCCGGAGGATGGCCTCCGGCGTCACGACCCGCCTCAAGGTGCTGGCCAAGCTCGACATCGCCGAGCGGCGCAAGCCCCAGGATGGTCGTATCTCGTTGAACGCCAAGACGGCGGGCCGGATGCTCGACATCCGCGTCGCGGTGCTGCCGACCGTCGAGGGCGAGGTCGTGGTCATGCGTCTGATCGACAAGTCGAAGAAGGCGCCGACGCTGGAGGATCTCGGCCTGGCCGCGGACATGCACGAGGAGCTGGAGCGCGTGATCAAGAAGCCGACGGGCGCCCTGCTCGTCACCGGGCCGACCGGTTCCGGTAAGTCGACCACGCTCTACGCGGCGCTGCACATCGTCGCCCAGCCCGAGGTCAACGTCATCACCGTCGAGGATCCGGTCGAGTACCGGCTCCAGGGCATCAACCAGGTTCAGATCAACACCAAGGCCGGGCTCACCTTCCCCGCCGTCCTGCGTTCGATGCTGCGCGCCGATCCGGACGTCGTGATGATCGGCGAGATCCGCGACTCCGAGACGGCGAAGATGTCGATCGAGGCCGCCCTCACCGGTCACATGGTGCTCTCGTCGCTGCATACCAACGACGCCCCGAGCGCGCTCACGCGCCTGAACGAGATGGGTGTCGAGCCCTTCCTCGCCAGTGCCGCCGTCTCGGGCGTGCTCGCCCAGCGTCTGGCCCGGCGGCTGTGTACGAACTGCGCCGAGATGTACACGCCCAGCGTCGGCGAGATGATCGAGTCGAACGTCTCGCCCGACATCGCCGCCAAGCTCGACGGTATGGCCTTCTACCGCAAAGTCGGCTGCCCGCGCTGCAATCACACCGGCTTCAAGGGGCGGCTTGGAATCTTCGAGTTCCTGAACATGTCTGATGAGCTGGCCGCCTATGCCGCCAGCAAGCCCTCGCACGAGGAGTTGCGCGATCGCGCGTTTGAGATGGGGATGCGCTCGATGTGGGACGACGGCATGGGCAAGGTGGCTCAGGGGTTGACGTCCATCGAGGAGCTGGCTCGTGTCGTCGCGACCTGATCCGGGCCGCTTGCCGAGATCATTTGCGGCATCTGGAAGGAGCTTTTTCGCCCGAGGGGTAGAGTGTGCTTGTCAAGGCGTTCCGCCGAGGCGGGCGCAGGTGAATGCGGAGGCGTAAACGGTGCCGTTTCTTCGTCGTCGACAAGAGGATGAACGCGATCTCTCGGCCGCCGTTCCGTCCCCGCCCGCGCTCGAGCCGCCGCCCGCGCCGGAGCCGCCACCCGTGCCCGAGGTGCAACCGGAGCGGGCCGTGGCGTCTCAATTCCAGCCGGTGGAGGGCGCCGACGAGATGCTCGACATGCCACTCGGGACTCTCATCTTCCGGGCCGGCCTGATCGCTCCCCAGCAGCTCGAGGATGCGCTCGCCGAGGGACTGCGCAGTGGCAAGCGCCTGGGCGAGGTGCTGCTCTCGCGCGGCTGGTTGAGCGAGGAAGATCTCAGCCGCCTGCTGGCCGGGCAGAAGGGCTTACCCTACGCCGACGTCGAGCGGGTCGCGATCGACTACGAGCTCGCACACTCCCTGAGCTACGAAGACGCTCGCCGCGAGATGGCGCTACCACTGGTGACCGAGTTCGGTGCGCCCGTGGTAGCCGTGTGCGATCCCGACGAGGGAGTGATGGAACGGCTGCGAGCCCAGCTAGGGCCGGAGACCCGCTTTGTCATCGCCGCTCCGGGCGCGCTCACGCGCCTGACCGACGTGGTGCTCGGCGGCGGCGCGGCCCCGGCCTCGACGCTTCTCGTAACGCCACCCGTGCCCGAGCAGGGGCAACCCGAACCGCTTCTCGCCGGGCCGACGTCTGCCGAGGCGCCTCCGGCCTTCGCCGAAGAGCCCGCGGCTTCGCCCGCGCAGGAAGAACAGGCGGCGCGCGAGGAGTTCGTTCCGCTCATCAACCCAGGAGAGATCGACTACCCAACCTTCGATTCCTATAACGAGTCCTCTCGGCCTCCGGTGTTCGGCCCGGCTCTCGAGCAGCTTCCTCCCGGCGCGCAGACGGGCGAGTACGGCTACTTCGGCGACTCCTCACTCCTCGAGGGGAATGCCTGGCAACCGGGCGAGCCCGCGCCTGAAGCCGCAGCGCCCGGCGCCGAGGAGTACACGGCCTACGAGCAGCCGCCGGAGGGCGAGCCGCCGGCAGCGGAGAGCTGGCAGGAGACGCCTCCCGAGGCCGTCCAGGAGCCCGCCCCCGAGCCGGCGCCGAGCTACGAGGAGACGCCGGAGCAGCCCGCCGAGGAGATCACCGCCGCCGGGGAAGCTGTGGAGGTGGGGGCAGTGACTCCGGCCTGGATGCGAGGCGAGGTCAACGTGATCACCGCCGACGTGGCCGACTTCATCGAATCCGGCGTTTCAGAGGCTCCAGGCTCGATCGCACAGCCAGGCACGGATTGGCAGCCCGAAGCCGCGGGCGAGGAAACCGAGCCGGTCGCCGAGGAAGGCGATGCTTGGGAGCCGTCCCCGGCGACCGAGGGAAGCGCGGAGGAGGTCGTCGTCGAAACGCCAGACCCAGCCGAAGCGCCGGCGCCCGCCGAAACCAGGACTGCGGATGCCGACCGAGGCGAGTACGAGCTCATTCTGCGCCTTTCCGACGGCGATCGGGTGCAGATCGGCACCTATTCCAGCCTCGAGGAGGCACAGGTGCAGGCGGGTGAGATCGTCACGCAATTCTCCGACGTGAAGGACGGAAGCTGGCCCTTCATCGGCGGCCGCTACCTCCGTCCCGAGACGATCGTCTCGATCGACATCGAGCACCAGGCCGCCGGCTGGAGTGGCTCGGGTTCGCGCGGGCGCATGTTCACGGGCGAAAGCGGCGCGTAGCTCGTTTCGGACGGGCGCTCGAGACGGGATCTCCCGATTAGCTGACGTCGCAGCCGAGATACTCGAGCGCGAGCAGGGCTTCCTCGATGAAAGCCGCCGCCTCGTCTCTGGCGGCGAAGTGGTATGGGCCCGGGTGCAGGGGCTCGACGCGCAGACTGTTCGTCGGGTAGACATCGCACTCGACCACGAACTGCTCGTCGCGTTCGAACAGGCGCAAGATCACGACGCGCCGTCCGTCCTTCTTGGCGTGGCGGTGGAAGCTCTCCTTGGCCGCCTTGGCGCCCTTCTTGGCCCCGCCCTTTCCGGGCGCTCGTAGACCGTATTCGTCGGCGAGGTCGCTCATGCCGAACAACCCGAGATATTGAGCGTCCCGACGAGCGCGTTGATCGAAGCGGTTAACGCATCGTTCCTTGCCGCGACCGCGTTCGCCGCGGTCTGGTCGTTACGGCGAAGCGCTTGCGCCTCGGAACTCATGTTTGTCGCGGCCTGGCGGTAATCGGCAACCAGCTCGGCGAAGCTGCTTGCCTTGGCCACGTTGACTCTGATCGCGCCCAGCGCACGTGCCTCCTTGTTGAAGATAGTGGCAGCCTGCTCCATCGCGGCGGCCGCGTCTTTCCGACCTGCGGCCTTGGACCAATCGGCGCTCGTCGCTTTCTCCTGGAGCGGACCGAGAGAGGTTCCGTAATGCTTGCAGATCCCTGCCGCTTGGCCGGCCCAGTATTCGATCACCGGGCGAAGGTTGCTCGCCGCCTGCGCGACGACCTCGCTGTCGATGAACCCCGTCAACTCGAACGCCAGCGAGCGCGGCCGCTTGAAGAAGAGCACTTCCGGGTTGGTCACGTTGAAATCGGCTCCGAGCAAGCCGGCAAGGCCGCGCGCTTGCTTCTCGTCGTAGATGTCGATGGCGACGAAGCCGGCGTCCACTGCTGCCGCTCCTGCCCTGGCCTCGTTCATCGCCTCGGTGTCGGTGGCGACGTCGGGGGCGTAAAGGGAGACGACGACGACGGGGTGGTTCAGCAGGGCTCCATCGAGCGCGGTCGCGACCGAAACTGGGCTGGGCTTGGGCTTGGGCTTGGGCTTGGGCTTGGGCTTGGCGGTTGTGGTCGTGGTTTTCGTCGTCCCGGTTGTGCTCGTCGTCTTCGTGGTCTGACTCTTCGTTCCGGTCGACGTGTGCGTTCTGATCAGGTGCGACTTCGCCGAACTGGATTTGCCCTGGGTGTTCAAGAGCACGAGGGTGCCGGCGCCGGCAACGACGATCAGAGTGATAATCGCCAGGAAACGCGCGCGTGGAGTAGGGGTCGATTTCATTGCGCTTTGTATCGGCCGGCAGTTGGGGCCACATTAGTGCCCGCGGGCGTCGCGCGCACGAACCAGATGCGGGCGCGCACGCTCACGAAACGTCCGTCCGGAGTGAGCTCGGCCGTATTCGATTCGAACTTCAGCCGGGCCCTTCCCCGTACGTCAACTGGTATCTCCAGTGTGCGCCGCTCGCCTCGGACGAGAGCGATTGTGTACGGGCGGCTCAGCCCTGCGATGCGGAGCGTGGCTCCATTGGAGTCTTCGGGCGCCGTGAAGTCGAGGTGGAGCACGCCGCGCGAGCGCAGACTCGCGTCCGGCCAGATCGTTGCCGTTCCCCGGGCGCTGAGCCAGCCGTCCCAGAAGAGCCCATGCACGATGAAATCGGCGCGCAGCTCAGGATCCGGCTTCAAGACCTCGAAGGCACCTTCGGCTAGCAGCTTCTGTCCGCCGCCGAACGTGCTCCGGGCGCCAAAGCGGTCGATCACCACGGGCCGGTGGGGAGGCGCTCCGTCGATAAGCAGGCGCCCGCTGCGGTCGATCCGGGCCGAAGTGAAACCGTAGACGTCCACGCCGCCCGTATCCGCGAGCCCGGCCAGCTTGCTAATCGAGCGGTTCCAGAACATCAGCTCCACAACCTCCGAACGGGAGCTCGGGGAAATGCGCAAATAGGTGAGACGATCGATGCCGAGTTGATCGATCGCGCTTTTATTCCGCGGGAGGTAGTTCTTGGCGACTCGGTTGGAGTTCTGTCGAAAGTGGTGACCGGCGATCGCTGAGCCAGCGGTGAGGAATGCGAGCGAAAGCGCAAGCCCGAGCGGCAGGACTAGGCGTGGACGGGCAGTTGCCGCGACTGCGATCGCCAGCAACGCGATAGCCAGGGTTGCGACGGCGAGCGCTGCGTTGCCGCTCCCAAACCAGTCCTGAACCTGGACCACGGCGGTGAGAGTAGGGGAGTCTTGTACCTTGTCCGAGGTGTTGTAAGCGCTTAGCGGGTACGAGAGTATCGCGAGTGTGAGCCCGGTGGAGATCGCTGCCGCCGGAAGCCAGTCGTCACGCTTGTGCTCGACCGCGATCCCGAAGGCGAGCCCGATCAGTGGCAGAAGGAGCAAGAGATAGCGCTCCTGGACGCGACTCGCGCCGTTCGAGGCGTAGAAGCCGGCCTCGATCAGCAGGGACGCCGTCGTCAGCAGCGCCAGCACCGCGAAGGCTCGATCTTCGAGAAAGCGCGGTTTCGTCAGAGCGCGTGCGATTCCGATCAGGGCGCCCGGAACGACGAAGGCGCCTACCGCGAAGACGAGGACGTAGGTATCCGACCCGATCCAGCGGACGAGCTCGAGCGGGTGGAAGTCGAGGTTGAGCACGCCACGGTAGTAGCCGAGCAGCGAGCCCAGCCCGAGCGCCAGGGCAAGAGCCGCAACCGCGGCACCGATGCCGAACGTGAGGCGAAACCGGCGCATGGTTCGCAAAGGGCGCCGGGGCTCGAGTAGTAGGGCAGCCATCGGAAAGACAGCGAAAAGGAACAGATACTGGATGCGCGTGAAGGCCGCCAGGCCGGCGAGAGAGATGAAGGCGAGCTCCAGGCGCCAGCCCGGTCGCGTCATAGCGTGCACCCCGACGGCGAAGGCGCTCAGAGCGAGCAGGTAAGCGAGTGAGTCGGCCATCACGTAGGACGTGAAGGTGAGCCCCGGAACTGCGATCGCCAGGGTCGGGATTCCGAGCCGCAGGAGCGGGCGGAACCCGAGCCGACGGCAGAGGAGGTAGGCGGGGAGGGCGGCGAGCGAAGCGCAGACGGCGTTGAAGACCTGCGAGAGGCGATAGGCAGTATCGACGTCGAATAGACCCCAGAAGGGAGCGATCGAGATCGGATAGAGCAGCGCCGGGAAGCCGGCCGATGCACCTCGTATCGTGACCGCGCCCTCATGCGCGAGCGAGCGAGCGATCTCCGAGTAGATGTACTCGTCCGGGATCATCACCATCGTCGCGGACCGGAGTGCGAAGAAAAGCCGTAGCGAGAGACAGGCAGCCGCGATCGCTGTCAGCACGAGAAGCTCTCGCTTGATCGTCCAGCGTCCCTCCCTCATGTCTTGCTCTTATCTCGGTCGGCGCGCTTTCCTCCATTAGCCCGAAAGAAGAAGGGGCGCCGTAGCGCCCCTTCTGTACTCAATTTTCCAGCGGGTGCTACGAGCAGGCGGCCTTCGTGATGTTTTCGTGATGTTGGCCGCCGGGCCGTTCTTGCTGTACACGTAAGTCCCCTGCGTGTTCGAGATGCAGTAGGAGGTGGCGCTCTTCGAGTTGACCGTGATCTTGAGACCGGCGTCGTAGCTGGCAAGCAGCGAGGCGACGTTCATGGTCGCGTAGCTGTTGTGATCCTGGTACCAGGCCTCGATGGCCGGGACCGCTGCGCGGACGTTCGCCTGTGCGGCGGCCTTCTGCGCACGGTCGCGGAAGCCCATGTAGGAAGGCACCGCGATAGCGAGCAGGATGCCGAGGATGACGATGACGACCAGAAGCTCGATGAG
>JBEKJI010000017.1:0-47468 GCA_050011315.1 Gaiellaceae bacterium | reverse complement strand
CGCCGGTCATGCACTCCTTCGAGTTCAAGGTCAACCGCAAGGAGCGCCGGGCCGCGCTCGCGGGCGCTCTCTCGGCCCACGCGCGGCGCGGTTCGCTGGCGGTCATCGACGGTACGGCTCTGATAGAGCCCTCGACGAAGAGCGCGCTGGCGCTGCTCGCCGGCTGGGAACACAAGCTGCCGCTTCTGATCGTCGCCCAGCCCGAGGAGGAGGCGCTCGCCAAGAGCTTCCGCAACCTTCCCCGCACGCTGGTGATCCCGCCCACCGAGATCGAGGTCGCGGCGATCGTTTGGGCCCGCTCGCTGCTCGTCAGCGAGGCCTCGCTACCACTCGTTCAGGCGAAGGCCGAGACGGCCTCGCGCAAGGAAGGGTCGAAGTGAAGCTGGAGCCGACCCAGATCCTGATCGCGCCGGTGGTCTCGGAGAAGAGCTATCACATGATCAACGAGCGCAAGTACTGCTTCCGCATTCACCCAGACGCCCACAAGACGCAGGTGCGCCAGGCCGTGGAGGCGCAGTTCGAAGTCGAGGTCGAGTCGGTCAACATCGTCTCGATGCCGTCCAAGCCGAAGAAGCGCGGTGTCAGCCGCGGCCGGCGACCGGGCTGGAAGAAGGCCATCGTGAAGCTGCGCGAAGGTCATTCGATCGAGATCTTCCAGGGTGCCCAGGTCTAGGAGAGGGGATCGAGCGAGATGCCAGTACGCCGATACAAGCCGACCAGCCCGGGGCGCCGTTTCATGTCGGTCACGACCTTCGACGACGTCACCAAGACGACGCCCGAGAAGAGCCTGCTCGAGCCGGTGAAGAGGAAGGGTGGTCGCAACGTCAACGGCCGCATCACGACCCGACACCAGGGCGGTGGTCACAAGCGCCGCTACCGCAGCATCGACTTCAAGCGCCTCAAGGACGGCATCCCGGCCAAGGTGGCCGGGATCGAGTACGACCCCAACCGCTCGGCTCGAATCGCGCTCCTGCACTACGCCGACGGTGCCAAGGCCTACATCCTCGCTCCGGCCGGGTTGACCGTGGGCGCGCTGGTCGAATCGGGTCCGAGCGCGGACATCAAGCCCGGGAACGCGCTGCCGATCGCCAACATCCCCACCGGCACGATGCTGCACAACGTCGAGCTCAAGCCCGGCAAGGGCGGCCAGATCGCTCGCAGTGCCGGTTCGAGCGTGCAGCTGGTCGCCAAGGACGATCCCTACGGCGTGCTGCGTCTCCCCTCGGGCGAGATGCGCCGCGTAGCGCTCACCTGCCGGGCCACGATCGGTCAGGTCGGGAACGTCGACCACTCGAATATCACCGGCGGCAAAGCGGGACGCAGCCGCTGGCGCGGAAAGCGACCGACGGTGCGCGGCTCGGCCATGAACCCGGTCGACCATCCGCACGGCGGCGGCGAGGGCAAGTCGAAGGGTGGCCGCCATCCGGTGACTCCTTGGGGCGTGCCGACGCTCGGCAAGCGCACGCGTCGCAAGCACAAGGAATCCAACAAGCTGATCGTTCGCCCGCGCAGGCGTGGTAAGGAAAGAAGCCGTTAGCGCCCGGGCGCCAGGCTGCTAGATCAAGGCAGAGAGAGGGATCTGAAGCGTGAGTAGATCGTCAAAGAAGGGGCCGTTCGTGGAAGAGCGCCTGCTACGGCGGGTCAACGACCTGAACGCTTCCGGCGAGAAGCAGGTGATCAAGACGTGGTCGCGCACCTCGACCATCTTCCCGGAGATGGTCGGGCACACGATCGCCGTCTACGACGGGCGCAAGCACGTGCCGGTGTTCATCGACGAGGCCATGGTCGGGCACAAGCTGGGCGAGTTCGCGCTCACGCGCACCTTCCGCGGTCACGCCGGCGACCGGCAGGCGAAGGTCAAGAGGCACTGAGACAACTGAGATGGCAAAGACGCAAGTAACAAAAACCTCCGAAGTGCGGGCCCAGGCGAAGTGGGTTCGCTGCTCGGCGCGCAAGGCCCGGCTTGTGCTGGACACAGTCCGCGGGCGCACCGTGCCCGAGGCGCGCACGGTGCTCGCCTTCTCGACCCGCGACGTGGCACGCGAGGTCGACAAGGTGCTGCGCTCGGCTGTAGCCAACGCCGAGGCCAACCATGGCCTCTACGGCGACGACATGTATATCTCCGCCTGTTACGCGGACGAGGGTCCGCGTCTGAAGCGCTGGAAGCCGCGGGCACGTGGCCGCGCCGACCGGTTCATCAAGGGAAGCTGTCACATCACCATCAAGCTGACCTCACTCGGAGCGCAGTCTCAGGGCAGGTCGACCAAGCCCGTAGCTCCTTCAAGCGAGCGCGCCAAGCCGGCGCAGAGCAGTCCTACGGCCGCGGAAGCTCAGACGGTGGTGGAGACCGCCCCGGCCGAGACGAAGCCGGCCGAGACCGCGAGCAAAGCGAAGTTGACGGCACAGGGAAAGGCCGCCGCCAAGCCGCGCGCCAAGAAAACCAAACAGGGTGAAGCCGAGCCGAAAACGGCAACCAGGCGCGCGCCCAAGAGCAAGAAGGTAGAGGAGTAGGTATGGGCCAGAAGGTTCACCCTGGCGGTCTGCGCGTCGGCATCATCCATGACTGGAAGTCGAACTGGTTTGCCGGCCCGAAGGAATTTGCCAGCTGGCTGATCGAGGACGTGCAGATCCGCGATCACATCAACGGTAAGCTCGCACACGCCGGGCTCTCGGACATCCTCATTCGCAAGGACAAGCAGCGCGTGACCGTCGACATCTATACCGCTCGCCCCGGAATCGTGATCGGTAAATCGGGCGTCGAGGTGGATGCGCTCCGCCGCGAGCTGCACGCGATCACGCGCAAGAACGTTCACATCAACATCAACGAGATCAAGCGGCCCGAGCTCGACGCCAAGCTGGTCGCGCAGTCGGTTGCAGAGCAGCTCCAGAACCGGGTCAGCTTCCGTCGCGCGATGAAGCGTGCGCTGGCCTCGGCGATCCGCTCGGGCGCTCAAGGGATCAAGATCGTATGCTCGGGCCGCCTGGGTGGAACTGAGATGAGCCGCTCGGAGAGCTACTCCGAGGGACGTGTCCCGCTACACACCATCCGCGCCGATATCGACTACGGCTTCACCGAGGCGCGCACCACTTTCGGCCGCATCGGCGTCAAGGTCTGGATCAACAAGGGCGAGATCATGCCCGAGGGATTCGAGGGCCTTCAGGGCGGCCGCGAGTCGAGGTTGGGCGAGCAGGATCAGGCCCGCCGGCGAGGCTCGGGCGGCGAAGGGCTCGCGGCCGCGCGCGAAGGTGGCCGCGGTCGCAGTGTCGACCGGGAAGGACTGGGTCCCGTTCGCCAGAGGCGCCGTTCCGGCTCCCGCGGTCCGGGTCAGCGCCCGCCGCGCCCGCGCCCTGAAGAGCAGCCCGCCGAGGGGCAGGTCGCCGCAGTGGAGAGCGCCGAGGCTAAGACTCCGGCTCCCGCCGTCGAGGCACCCGTGACTCCGGCCGAGAAGCCGAAGGCTGCCGCCGCCGAGAAAGCGGAGACGACCACCGCGAAGCCGAAGGCTACCGCGAAGCCCAAGTCCACGGTTGAGGAGAAGCCGAAGAAGGCTGCCGCCGACAAGCCGAAAGCGGCCGCAAAACCCAAGGCAACCGCCGACAAGCCGAAGGCGGCCGCGAAGCCCAAGGCTGCCGCGAAGCCCAAGGCTGTAGTCGAGAAGCCGGTAAAAGCCGCCGTGAGCAAGGAAACGGCCAAGCCGGCCGCCAAACGCTCGCCGCGCAAGAAACCGGAGACCGAAAGCGAGGCGAGTAGCTGATGTTGCTGCCGCGCAGAACAAAGTTCCGCAAGGTGCACCGGGGCCGCCGCCGTGGCTACTCCAAGGGTCAGACGACCGTGCAGTTCGGCGATTTCGGGCTCAAGTCGCTCGAGGCGGGCTGGATCACGAACCGGCAGATCGAGGCAGCTCGTATCGCCATGACGCGCAAGATTAAGCGCGGCGGCAAGGTCTGGATCAACGTCTTCCCCGACAAGTCCTTTACCAAGAAGCCGGCGGAAACGCGCATGGGCTCCGGTAAGGGCTCGCCCGAGGGGTGGGTTGCCGTGATCAAGCCCGGGCGCGTCATGTTCGAGTTGTCTGGCGTATCGGAGCCGCTGGCGCGTGAGGCGCTCCGGCTCGCCAGTCAGAAACTCGCCGTTAAGTCGAAGATCGTCACGCGAGAGAGTGGTCCTTATGAGAGCTAAGGAGCTGCGCGAATTGAGTGACGAGGAGCTGGAGCACAAGTTGGTTGATGCGCGCCAAGAACTCTTCAATTTGCGCTTCCAGTCGGCGACCGGAGCGCTCGAGAACACGGCGCGGATCCCGCTCGTGAAGCGCGATATCGCGCGCATTATCACCATCCGCGGCGAGCGGCAAGCAGCGCTGGAGAGGCAGTAGATGGACGAGAACAAGATCAACCCGAGCGAAGAGCAGGTCGAGACCGAGGCCCCGACCGAGGCCGTGGCCGAGGAGCCCGTGGCCGAGGTTACGCCAGAGCCCGCGCCCGAATCCGAGACCCCGGCAGAGCCCGAACCCGAGCCCGAGGCTGCTCCCACAACGGAGCCCGAGGCTGCAACGGAACTCGCTCCCGAGCCGGCGCCTGAAGAGCCGGTCGCGGAGGTCGCGTCCGAGCCCGAGTCCGAGACTGCGCCCGAGCCTGAGGCTGCGCTCGCGTCGGAGCCCGAGGCTGCGCCCGCGCCCGCTCCCGCTCAACCGGCCAAGCGAGCGCGGAGTCGCCGCCACGTTCCTCGTCACGAGCGCCGTCAACGCACCGGCAAGGCACAGGCGAAGAAGCCGGCGAAGCGGGGCGCGCGCAAGCCGATCGTTAGCCTGCCCAAGCCCGAATCCGAGCGCGGCGGCCGCCAGGAACGGCGTGGCGTGGTCGTCTCCGCGGCGATGGACAAGACCGTCGTTGTCAAGGTCGACACCATCAAGGCGCACAGGAAGTACGGCAAGGTGATGCGCCGTTCGAAGAAGTTCCACGCTCACGACGAGGCGAACAGCGTCAAGGTGGGCGATATCGTTCGCATCGTCGAGACGCGGCCGCTCTCTGCCACCAAACGCTGGCGCGTAGTGGAGATCTTGGAGGCAGCAAAATGACGGCCGCCCTCCTCACATCTCGCGCTCGCCGATCCGCTGCAAAGCGGCGCCATACGTCGTCCTCAGTCGCACCCGTAGCCACCGGCTACGAGCGCTCCCTGCGTCTTAGTTTTCGCGGCCGGCAAGCTCGATCTGTGAGCAGGGAGGCCTGAAGTGATCCAGCAGGAATCACGTCTGCGTGTGGCCGACAACACGGGCGCCCGCGAGCTTCTCTGTATTCGCGTCATGGGCGGCTCGCACCGCCGTTATGCGCGCGTGGGCGACATCATCGTTGCCACCGTCAAGTCGGCGACTCCGCAAGGCCAGGTGAAGAAGGGTGAAGTCGTCAAGGCAGTGGTCGTGCGCACCAAGAAGGCCTACGCCCGCGACGACGGCACCCAGATCGCCTTTGACGAAAACGCGGCCGTGATCATCGACAACCAGCGCAATCCGCGCGGCACGCGCATCTTTGGCCCGGTCGCCCGCGAGCTGCGCGAGAAGAACTTCATGAAGATCGTCAGCCTTGCCCCGGAGGTTCTTTGATGTCAGCGGCCAAGCTCAAGATCAAAAAGGGCGACCTCGTCCAGGTTCTCAGCGGCAAAGACCGTGGCAAGCAGGGCCGCGTCATCGAGGCGCGCCCCGGCGAGCGTCGAGTCATCGTCGAGAACCTGAACACGATCAAGCGCCACACGCGCCCCCGCGCCATGAAGGACGCGAGCCGCATGGGAGCCCCAGGGGTTGTGCCCGGCGGGATCATCGAGAAGGCGGCACCGCTCGACGCTTCGAACGTGATGATCGTCTGCCCCGTCTGCAACAAGCCGACCCGGGTTGGCGTGAAGATCGTCGAGCGCAAGGGCGAGACGCACAAGGTGCGGGTCTGCCGGCGCGAGGGTTGCGGCCAGGAGATCGACAGATGAACCCCAAGAAAACCGACGCTTACGCGCCGCGCCTCAAGGAGTACTACGAGAGCGAGCTCCGGCCGACACTCAAGGAAGAGCTCGGTCTCAGCTCGATCATGCAGGTGCCCAGGCTGACGAAGATCACGCTCAACATGGGGGTCGGCGAGGCCAAGACCGATGCCAAGGCGCTCGACTCGGCGCTCGACGAGCTGACGATCATCGCCAGCCAGCGCCCGCAGGTGCGGCGTGCGCGCAAGTCGATCGCGGCCTTCAAGCTCCGCGCCGGGATGCCGGTTGGGGTGCGAGTAACGCTTCGAGGAGCGCGCATGTACGAGTTTCTCGATCGGCTCGTATCGGTGGCCCTGCCGCGTATCCGCGACTTCCGTGGGCTCGACCCGGGCTCGTTCGACGGCCGCGGCAACTACTCGCTCGGCATCCGTGAGCAGATCATCTTCCCCGAGATCAACTACGACGACGTTGTCCAGATTCACGGGCTCGACGTCACTATCACGACCACGGCCGAAGGTGACGAGGCGTCGCTCGCGCTCCTGCGCGGGCTGGGCCTGCCCTTCGCCGCAGAAAGAAGAGAACGCTGATGGCCAAGAGATCCCTAGTTGTAAAGCAGGCAAGGCCGCAGCGCTTTCGCACGCGCTCGTACTCGCGCTGCCAGCGCTGCGGTCGCCCGCGCGCGGTCTTTCGAAAGTTCAAGCTCTGCCGCATCTGCCTGCGCGAGCTTGCCCATCAAGGTGTCATTCCTGGGATGACCAAGAGTTCCTGGTAGGAAGGTGAGACCGTGCAGACCGATCCCATAGCCGACATGCTCGCCCGTATCCGCAACGCCAACAAGGCGCTGCACGAAGAGGTGCGCATGCCGACCTCGCGCATGAAGGAGTCGATCGCCCGCATCCTCGTGGAGGAGGGCTACGTACGCGACTGCCGCATCGAGAAAGGCGAGAGCTTCGACACGCTGGTTATCCAGCTCAAGTTCGGGCGTAACCGCGAGCGGGTCATCAGCGGCCTGCGCCGCGTCTCGCGCCCCGGTCGCCGCGTCTATGCACGAGGCGACCGGTTGCCACGCGTGCTCGGTGGCATGGGCACCGCTATCCTTTCCACCTCCAAGGGCCTGGTCACGAGCCGTCGTGCGCAGGAAGAGGGCATCGGAGGCGAGGTCGTCTGTTTCGTTTGGTGATTGCTGCCGAGAAGGGCGTTAGTTGAAGTGAGTCGCATTGGAAGAAAACCGATCGAAGTGCCGGACGGAGTTACCGTCACGATCGCGCCTGGGCGCGTGGACGTGAGTGGGCCGCGGGGCGACCTCTCTCAGGTCGTTCCGCAGCGGATGAAGATCGAGGAGAAGGACGGCGAGATTATCGTCACCAGGCCTACCGATCGCGGCGAAGACAGGGCCCTGCACGGACTCACCCGCACGCTCGTGGCCAACATGGTCGAAGGAGTCGCCAAGGGCTTTTCCAAGCAGCTCGAGATCCAGGGCGTCGGCTACCGCGCCGCGCTCAAAGGGAAGGACCTCGAGCTCGCCGTCGGCTTCTCGCATTCGGTCGTTATCCAGCCGCGCGCCGGCATCGACTTCGAGGTCCCGATTCCGACCCAGATCATCGTCAAAGGCACCGACAAGCAGATGGTCGGGCAGACTGCCGCCGAGATCCGCGCCGTGCGCCCGCCCGAACCCTACAAGGGCAAGGGGATCCGCTACACGGGCGAGCACGTGCGCCGGAAGGTAGGTAAGAGAGCCTGATGTCGTTCCCCACCTACACATCTCGCGTTTTCCGCTTCGCTGCAAAGCGGCGCGATACGTCGTCCTCAGTCGCACCCGTAGCCACCGGCTACGCGCGCTCCCTGCGTCCTAGTCTGGCTTGCTTTTCGCGGTCGGAAAGCGCGATCTCTGAAGGTGGTGACCGATGAGCAGCCTCACTACGCGAGAAGCCCGCATCCGCCGCCACCGGCGGGTGCGCAGGAAGATCGCCGGCACGGTCGAGCGGCCACGCTTGGTCGTGTTTCGCTCCAACCGCGGAATCTCGGCACAGCTCGTCGACGACGAGCGCGGGCAGACGCTCGCCTCGGCAACCTGGATCGGCCTGCCCAAGAGCTTCAAGGGCGCGAAGACCGCCCAGGCCGCCGAGGTTGGAAAGCGCCTGGCGGCGAGCGCCAAGAAGGCCGGTATCGAGACCTGCGTCTTCGACCGCGCCGGCTACCTCTATCACGGTCGTGTCAAGGCGCTCGCGGACGCAGCGCGCGAAGGAGGACTCAAGTTCTGATGACCGTAGCCCCGTTTCGACCTCGCACCGCCGAGGCGGCTGCAAACCGGCGCCTCGCGTTGTCCTCAGTCGCGTCCGTAGCCGCCGGCTACGAACGCCCCCTGCGTCCTAGCGACGCTTGGTTTTCGCCGCTCGGGCGGCACGATTTCGAAGGAGGCGACGGTCGTTGAGCAATATCGAAGCATCCGAGCAGCGTGAGCTCAAAGAGCGCGTGATCGAGATCAACCGAGTCGCCAAGGTGGTCAAAGGTGGCCGGCGCTTCTCGTTCACTGCGCTGGTCGCCATCGGCGACGGGGTCGACCGTGTCGGCGTCGGCTACGGCAAGGCGCGTGAGGTTCCGCTCGCCATCACCAAGGCGGTCGACGACGCCAAGAAGAATCTCTTCACCGTACCCAAGCATCGCACCACGATCACGCACGAGACGATCGGTAAGTTCGACGCGGCTCGTGTGCTGCTCAGGCCGGCGAGCGAGGGCACCGGCGTCATCGCCGGCGGCGGCGTGCGGGCGGTACTCGAACTGGCCGGGATCCACGACATCCTCGCCAAGAGCCTCGGCACGACGAATCCGATCAACATGGCCAAGGCGACCGTGAACGCCCTAAAAAGCCTGCGCCGTCCCGAGGACGTCGCGCGCATTCGCGGCAAGTCGATAGCCGACGTGCTCCCGCCGCGGGCCCCCGCCAAGACCACGGAGGCGTCTGCCTGATGGCCCGTCTGCGCATCACTCAGATCCGCAGCGAGATCACCCAGAGCCGGCGCCATCGCGGCACGCTGCGCGCGCTTGGTCTGGGTCGCATCGGTCGCTCGGTCGAGCACGAGGAGAGCCGCGAGCTGACCGGTATGCTCGAGAAGATCCGCCACCTCGTCAAGGTCGAGGAGTCCTGATGAGCGACGAGCTCAATCTCTCCAATCTAAGTCCGGCTCAGCCACGCAAGGCGCGCAAGCGCATCGGCCGCGGCCAGGGCTCCGGCAAGGGTCGCTACTCCGGGCGCGGGCTCAAGGGTCAGAAGTCCCGTGCCGGCTCGCACAAGATGCGCGCTGGTTTCGAGGGCGGCCAGATGCCGCTGGCGATGCGCCTTGGCAAGCTGCGTGGCTCGACCTCGAAGGACGCGATGCCGGTCGGCCCCTTCCGCACCGAGACTCAACCCGTCAACGTCCGCGATCTGGAGCGCTTCGACGCCGGAACCGATGTGACGCCGGAGCTGATGCTCGCCCGTGGGCTCGTCTCGAGCGCGCGCATCGACGTGAAGGTGCTCGGTGACGGCGAGCTGACCAAGAAGCTGACCGTAACGGCTCATCGTTTCTCGGCCGGCGCGCGGGAGAAGATCGAGAAGGCGGGCGGCAAGGTCGTGTGCCTACGCGAGCCGATAGTCAAGACCGCCGCGAAGCGTGCGAAGGCGAAGGCTGCGCCGAGCGAAGAAGCAGCTCCGAGCGAAGAGCCGGCGGCCGAGTCCGAGGAGTAGCGAGATCACATGTTCTCCTGGCTCTCTAACGCCTGGAAGGTTCCCGAGCTCCGCAAGCGCGTTCTCTTTACCGCGCTCATCCTTGCGATCTACCGGCTCGGTTGCTTGATGCCCGCTCCGGGCGTCAACTCCGAGCAGATCAAACGGGCTTTCCAGAACCAGAGCGGTACGGTTTTTAGCCTGCTCAACATGTTCTCGGGCGGCGCGCTCTCGAAGTTCTCGCTGTTCGCGCTTGGGATCATGCCCTACATCACCGCCTCGATCATCATGCAGCTCATGACGGTGGCTGTTCCAAAGCTCGAACAGCTGCAGAAAGAGGGCGAATCGGGCTACGCGAAGATCACCCAGTACACGCGCTATTTCACCGTCGTCCTGTCGGCGATCCAGGCGATGGGCTGGACCTACCTCTTCCACCGCCAGGGCTATCTATCCGGAACCATGGGCCGGTTCCTGCTGATCATCCTCACGCTCACCGCCGGCTCGGTGCTCCTGATGTGGCTCGGCGAATTGATCACGAAACGCGGCGTCGGCAACGGCATCTCGCTGCTGGTGTTCGCCTCCATCATCGCCGGGCTCGTCGGTGGTACCCGCGTCTGGATCAACGGCAGCTCGACCGAGCGTCTCTTCTTCCCGCTACTCGTGCTCGGTGTGATCGTCGCCGTCGTCTATGTCCAGGAGGGACAGCGCAAGATCCCGATTCAGTACGCCAAGCGCGTCGTCGGGCGCCGGATGACGGCCGGTGGATCGACCTACATGCCGCTGCGCGTGAACATGGCGGGCGTGATCCCGGTCATCTTCGCCGCCGCGCTCATGTCCTTCCCGCCCACGATCGCTCTCTTCTTCCCGGGTACGCAGCACTTCATCAACACGCACTTCCGACCGGTGAGCAACTCCTATCTGCTTGTCGAGGCGCTCCTGATCATCGCCTTCACCTTCTTCTACACCGCCGTCCAGTTCAATCCACTCGACCAGTCCGACAACTTGCGCAAGAACGGCGGCTACATCCCGGGCATCCGGCCCGGTCCGCCGACGGCGCAGTATCTCGATCGCGTGATGACGCGCCTGACTCTTCCGGGCTCGCTCTTCTTGGCCCTGGTTGCCGTCTTCCCGGTGCTCGTGATCAAGTACTTCGGCTTCTCGCAGGCGAGCAGGCGTGCCCTCGGCGGCACCTCGATTCTGATCGTCGTCGGCGTCGCGCTCGACACGATGCGGCAGATGCAGTCGCAGATGATGATGCGTTCCTACGAAGGGTTCTTGAAGTGAGCGAACTGAATCTGGTCATGCTGGGCGCCCCCGGCACCGGCAAGGGAACTCAGGCTGTTCGCATCGCCGAGACACACGGCATTCCGCATATCTCGACCGGCGAGATGTTGCGCGGCGCGATCGCGGCCGGATCGGAGCTGGGGCAGAAGGTGAAGTCGATTGTCGAGAGCGGCGGGCTCGTTCCCGACGAGCTCGTGATCGACGTGATCCGCAACCGCCTCGACCAGTCCGACACCCAGAACGGTTTCGTGCTCGACGGTTTCCCTCGCACGCTCGCCCAGGCTGAGGCGCTCGATTTGCTTCTGGCCGAGCTCGGCCGCCCGCTCAAGGTCGTCCTCGAGCTGGAGCTGGCCGAGGACACGGCGGCCGAACGCATGCTCGGCCGTGCTGCCGAGCTGGGCCGCGCCGATGATACTCCCGAAGTGATCAGGAACCGTTTCGAGGTCTACCGGCGCCAGACCGAGCCGCTTTCGAAGTACTACCTCAGCAAGGGAATCCTCGTCGCCGTCGATTCCACACCGAGCATGGACGAGGTGTTCGCCGCGATCGAGCGTGAGCTCGACGGCGCCGCATGAACTCATTTCGGAATGAAGACCCGTCGACTGGGTGTGATCGGTGAGTGCGAGGCTAGGACGCAGTGTCGCGTTCGTAGCTGGAGGCTACGGGCGCGACCGAGGACAACGCATCGTGCCGCCGAGCGCGGCCGGGCGGCGGAGTGCTTCGTTTTGAAAGGAGTTCCTCGGTGATCATCCGCAAGTCCGCGCAGGAGATCGAGCAGATGGCACGGTCCGGCGAGCTCGTCGCCCGGGCGCTCGCGCTCATCGGAACTGCCATCGAGCCGGGAGTTACCACCGCCGAGCTCGACGCGCTGGCCGAGGAGCTCATCCGCTCGCAGGGCGCTGAGCCAACCTTCAAGGGCTACCGCGGCTACCCGGCCTCGATCTGCGCCTCGCCCAACTCGATGGTCGTGCACGGCATTCCGGGCGACTACACGCTCGCTGAGGGCGACATTCTCTCGGTCGACGTCGGTGTGACGTTGGACGGCTTCGTCGGCGACGGTGCCTTCACCTTTCCGGTCGGGGAGATCGATCCCGAAGCGCGCCGGTTGCTGGAGGCCTGCCGGGCGGCACTCGCAGCCGGGGTGGAGCGGGCCAGATCGGGCAATAGACTCACCGACATCTCACACGCCGTGCAGCAGGCGACCGAAGGGCCGGGTTTCTCGGTTGTGCGCACGCTCGTCGGTCACGGAGTCGGCCGGGTGATGCACGAGGATCCGCAGATCCCCAACTACGGTGAGCCCGGCCGCGGACCCGAGCTGGCGGTGGGAATGACGCTGGCGATCGAGCCGATGATCAACGCAGGCTCGCCCGACGTCTTCGTGCACGACGACGAGTGGTCGATCTCCACCTCCGACGGCTCGCTTTCCGCCCACTTCGAGCACACCGTGGCGATCACGGCCGAGGGACCCCGTATCCTCACGACCGCGCCCGACGTCGATCTGACCGCGATTTCAGGGCTCTCAGCGGGTTGAACGCGGTCGAAAAGAGCGAGGAACGGGTAGAAGCTGCTACGATTGCCTGCCGCGGCGCAGCGCGTCGAACTGTGCACGCGTGCCGTAGGCATTACCGCGCTCCAACGAGCGCGGTTTCCGTGAGAAGGATGGCGAAGAGCGAAGAGAAAATCGAGGTAGAAGGCGAGGTCGTCGAGGCGCTTCCGAGCACGATGTTCCGGGTGCAAGTCGATGGCGGACACAGCGTGCTTGCGACCATCTCCGGAAAGATGCGCAAGCACTACATCCGAATTCTCCCCGGCGACAAGGTAAAGGTCGAGCTCTCGCCTTACGACCTGACACGAGGCCGGATCACCTACAGACACAGGTAAAAAATGAAAGTTCGTCCCTCTGTAAAACCGATTTGCGAGCGCTGCCGAGTCATTAAGAGGCACGGCACGGTGATGGTCATCTGCTCCAACCCTCGTCACAAGCAGCGGCAGGGCTAGGAAAGGCATAGATGGCACGTATCGCCGGCGTCAATTTACCGAACCAGAAACGACTCGAAGTCGGGCTGACTTACATCTACGGAGTGGGGCGCTCGACCTCGCTCAAGGTCTGTAACGATCTCGGACTCTCGCCCGACACCAAGGTGCGCGATCTCACCGACGAGGAAGTCACCAAACTTCGCAACTACATCGACCAGAACCTCGAGGTCGAGGGCGATCTTCGTCGCGATCGCCAGCAGGCGATCAAGCGCCTGGTCGAGATCGGCTGCTACCGCGGTATCCGCCACAGGCGCGGCCTGCCGGTCAACGGGCAGCGGACGAAGACGAACGCGCGCACACGCAAGGGTCCGAAGAAGCTGATCGGCCGAGGCAAGAAGGGAAAGTAGTTGGCGCCTCCTAGAAAACCGACGCGCGGTCGTTCGCGCCGCCGCGTCAAGAAGAACATCGCCGTCGGCCAGGCCCACATCAAGACGTCGTTCAACAACACGATCGTCGCTCTGACCGACCGCGAGGGCGCCGTTATCGTCTGGGAGTCGGCCGGCTCGGCGGGCTTCAAGGGATCGCGCAAGTCGACGCCGTTCGCCGCGCAGGTGACGGCGGACTCGGCTGCGCGCAAGGGCATGGAGCACGGTCTGCAGAAGGTCGAGGTCTTCGTCAAGGGCCCCGGCTCGGGACGCGAGACGGCGATCCGCTCGCTCCAGGCAGCCGGGCTCGAGATCCTCTCGGTCAAGGACGTGACGCCCCAGGCCCACAACGGCGTGCGGCAGAAGAAACGGCGGAGGGTTTAGCTAGTGGCACGGAATCTCGAGCCGAGGTGCAAGCAGTGCCGCCGCGAGGGTCTCAAGCTCTTTCTCAAGGGCGAGCGCTGCCTGACCGAGAAGTGCGCCGTCGAGCGACGCAGCTATCCGCCGGGCGAGCATGGCCGCGGCCGCATCAAGCAGAGCGAGTACCTGCTGCAGCTGCGCGAGAAGCAGAAGGCGCGCCGCTACTACGGGCTACTCGAAAAGCAGTTCCGCGGCTACTACGAGAAGGCGGCCCGGCGCTCGGGCATCACCGGCGAGAACCTGCTGCGCCTGCTCGAGGCACGGCTCGACAACGTTGTCACTCGCCTCGGTTTCGCCTCCTCACGTGCGCAGGCTCGGCAGCTCGTCCGCCACGGGCACTTCCATGTCAACGGGCGTCGCGTCAACATCCCGAGCTACCAAATCAAGCCCGAAGACGTGATCGCGGTGCGCTCGGGCTCCGATGCCGAGCAGCTGATCCGGGATGCCACCGATCTCACCGCCTCGGTGCCGGGCTGGATGCAGGCCGATCACGAGGGATTGACCGGGACGATCTTGCGCTGGCCCGAGCGCGAAGAGATCGACACGCAGGTTCAGGAATCGCTGATCGTCGAGCTCTACTCGAAGTAACCGACTGGGACGAGTTTTCAGGAGAGGGAAAGGAACGGCAACTTGGCCACTCGCATGAGCCTCATGGAATTCCAGGTTCCCAAGATTGTCCACGAGGAAGTGGATGACCGGCGCGGCATCTTCGTGATCGAGCCGCTCGATCGCGGCTTCGGATACACGTTCGGGAACTCGCTCCGACGCGTGCTGCTCTCCTCACTTGAGGGCGCCGCCGTGACCTCGGTGAAGATCGAGGGAGTAGCGCACGAGTTCACCACCATTCCCGGTGTGCGCGAGGACGTGACCGACATCGTTCTCAACCTGAAGAACCTGATTTGCCGTCTCTACGGCGACTCGCCCGAGATTGAGGTTCGGCTCTCGAAGAAGGGTCCGGGCTCGATCACGGCGGGCGACCTCGAGGTGCCTGCAGATCTCGAGATCTTGAACCCGGAGCTCGAGCTTGCTCACCTCTCCGAGCGCGGCAAGCTCGAGCTGACGCTGACGATCGGGCGAGGCCGCGGCTACATTCCGGCCGAGCTCAACCGCGGGCCCGAGCACACGATCGGCGTGATTCCGGTCGATTCGATCTTCTCGCCGGTTCGCCGCGTCTCCTACGACGTCGAGGCGGCCCGCGTCGGTCAGCGCACCGATTACGACAAGCTGCGCCTCGATATCACAACGGACGGCTCGATCGACCCGCGCGAGGCGGTTGCGCAGGCGGCCGAGATCCTCATCCGCCAGCTCGCTATCTTCACCGATGTCGAGAAGATCGAAGGCCTGACCCAGGCCGCCGCCGCCGAGGCGGCGCCCGAGGCATCGGCCGCGCACGGGATGGAGAACTTCCCGATCGAAGAGCTCGAGCTGGGCGTTCGCTCCTACAACTGCCTGAAGCGCGTCGGCATCGAGACTATCGGCGACCTGGTCTCGAAGACCGAGGTCGAGCTGGGCGCGATCCCCAACTTCGGCAAGAAGTCGATCGAAGAGGTCAAGGAGACGCTGGCGGCCCATAGTCTGAGTCTGCGCGGCGAGGATTGAGCGACGATGCGACACCAGCGCACAGGTAAGAAGCTCGGTCGCGACTCCGCGCACAGGCGGGCGCTCTACGCCAACCTGGTCTGCTCGCTGATCGAGCACGGCCGCATCAAGACGACTGAGGCCAAAGCCAAGGCAGTCAAGCCGCTCGCCGAACAGATGATCACGCTCGGCCGCCGCGGCGATCTGGCCGCGCGCAGGCTGGCGATCTCCAAGCTCCGCTCCGTCGACGCCGTGCACATCCTCTTCAGCGAGGTCGCACCTCGTTTCGCCGACCGCCCCGGCGGCTATTCGCGCATCGTCAAGGTCGGGCCCAGAGCCGGCGACGCCGCCGACATGGTCTACCTCGAGCTCGTCGACCACATCCCCGGCTAGAAGGCCGTCTCGAGCGAGATGAGCCCAGAGTTCGAGGGCCTTAGTGGTTAGTCCCCGGGTTTCATGGCGATTACGTAGCCGCGCTTCTGGAAGGAAGCGACGATGGCGAGAATCTCTTTCGAGTGACGCGCGAAGCGGGCTTCGAGATTCTTTTGCTCCGATCGATAGGTCGACGTGTCATGCCAAGCGCCGCTGCGGACCAGTGCCAGTGCCGCATTCACATCATCGGCGTAAGCGCGAAGCTCGGCGACAAGCTTCGACTGCAGATCGACGACGTCGGCCGGCGGCTGAACGCCACTGAGGCGGTTCGCCTCGTTGCGGAGCAGAAGCGGGAACGTCCCCGCATCAGCAAGGAACGTTTGCTCGACGGAGCGATTGTCTGCTAAACGCCCCAGATCGGGGAGGCTCAACACCCACGCCGAGCCAAGCGTCCACGACTGCTGCATCTCTTGCTGGTAGCGCTGCTTGGGCGTCAGAGGCGGTCGCTTCCGCTTCCTTGGGACACGGCAGCGACCGAGCTGGCGCTGGACGTCTCTCGCCGGCAGCGATTCCGACGGAGAGAGTCGTACGTTCAGTCCCTGCAGCGCTCGCGCTGCCGCGAGGTCGTCGCGAAGCGAGCGCGAGCTGATGTACACAGTCGTTTTCTTCGTGAAGACGCGCAACGAGTGCGGGTTGACGGGGAAGAGCGCCACCGTGGCCCTGCGGACTCGAGCACTGTAGGTACAGCGGCCCTGGGTCGTGATCTCGCCCGGCGCCGGTTGCTCGAGATCGATCACGATCGCCCGTCGGCAGCTAGGGTCGAGTGTGTTGAGCTCAATCACGCTGCAGTCAGCGTAGGTGAGAGTCACAAGGAAGCTGTCGCTTTCGACATAGACCAGTGGAAGTCCGTCGAAGCGGAGGCCGAGATAATAGAGAGGCGGCTGCTTCAGCGCGCGAGCATGCTCGAGCGCCCTCAGCGTCTTAGCCGAGATCGCGCGCTTTGCGTGCGCCGAACCCGGAGACCGCCCACTCGACGAGAACGTCCCGGCCAGCGCCAGAGCCCCCAGCGTCGTGGCGATCGCCAGAGCCGCAAGTAACGTGAACCCGTTCCGGCGCGAGCGCCACAGCGCTTCTACCCGGGGAAGGAATATTCGCCTCATCCGGCCCAACTATGACGCGTCTCTCGGTTCATCGACGCCATTCCTCGCGAATGACAGTCGTTTCGCGGCACGGGCGTCGTCTCGCTGTGGCTTGATTCGGCAGAGAATCGGTACGCAGAGACGCGCTTCATGGCTACGTCGGGACGGTACTTTGGGCCGAGCCCGCGGGCAGGTGGTTTGGTGGCGGGCGAAGAGAGAAGTACCCGGGCCGATGGCAGCCTTCACTCTGCTCGGCGCTGGGATTCGTCCCGGCGCGTACTAGTCTGTCGGCATGCTGCTGTTGATCGCTATCGTGCTGGCGGTCTTCTTCCTGCCGACGCCCTGGAACGTTCTGGTGCTCGCACTCGGGCTCTTCGGCGAGGTGGGGGAGGTGGTGTTCGGGATCTGGTACTCGCGCCGGCGGCGAGTCACGACCGGAACCGAGAGCATGGCCGGCGACACCGCGAAGGTGATCGAGGCTTGCCACCCGAGCGGTCGCGTCAGCGTCAAGGGCGAGCGCTGGCAGGCCGTCTGCGACGAGGGCGCCGAGATCGGCGAGCGCGTGCGGATCAAGGAAGTTGACGGGCTGACTCTCGTTGTCGAGCGGATCAGCTGATAAGCGATTGATCGCGATCCGGACGATGACGATACAGGCAGAAGGTTTAACGATTCGTCGTTTTCGCCCGGGCGATCTCGATCCCGTCTACGCGCTCGTCTGCGAGACGATCGACACGAGCTACGCGGCCGTCTACCCACCGCGCGTGATCGAGTTCTTCCACGAATACCACGGCCGCGAGATCGTCGTCTCGGACGCGGCTTGCGGTCACACGCTGGTCGTGCACTCGGGCGGCGTTCTCGTCGCCACCGGGACGCGGGTCGAGACGAACGTCCGCCGCGTCTTCGTTCGCGCCGACCGGCAGCGGCGCGGGATCGGTAAGAAGGTGATGGCGGAGCTGGAAGCCGAGGCGCTTGCGGCCGGAATCGCACGACTCGACCTGAGCGCCTCACTGCCGGCGCTGGAGTTCTACCTGCGCCTCGGTTACGGGATCACCTCGGAGGAGGACTACGAGGTCGCCCCCGGCCAGCACCTCGAGTACTACGAGATGGCCAAACAGCTCGCGGCGAGCGGCTAAAGAAAAGGACGGCGTCTGCCCTCTCTCAGGCGAATGGACAGGCAGACCAGGGCGATCGAGGACGTCTACGCCCGCCGCTATCAAGGCTTTCGCAGCGCGCTGGCGGGGATCGTCGGCGATTACGAGCTCGCTCACGACGTGGTGCAGGAGAGCTTCGCGCGGGCGCTTACGAGCAGGAACGACTATCGCGGTGATGGTGCGCTCGAGGCATGGATCTGGACGATCGCGTTGCGAACGGCGTTCGAGATGCGCGGACGCCCGATCGAGCAGGAGCTCGTTGACGCATTCGAGCCCGAGCTCCCCCGGCCCGATCGCGACGAAGAGCTCGCGACCGCGCTACGGGTGCTCTCGCCGAGACGCCGCTTGGTGGTCTTCCTCCGTTACGTGGCCGATCTCGACTACGCGGAGATCGCTCGGGTCTGTGAGATCAGCGATGGAACCGTGGCCGCGACGCTCGCGCAGGCGAAAGCCGCGCTCGCTTCGTCGCTCGGTAACTCGGACCGGTTGCAGGAGCTGCGAGAGGCGGCGGAGCGATGAAGAGACACGAGACAGACAAGCTGGACAGGTTGCTTTCCTCACGGCTGAAGAACGCGCTAGGTGAGGATGGACGAGCGGACTGGCCCGACGTGTGCGGGCGGGCTGGAACGAGCAGGGCGTTGTGGCGCTGGTCACGGCGCCGTGTGCTGGTCGTTGCGGGGGTGCTGGTGCTGATCGCCGGAGCGGCCGGCGCGAGCACTGGCATCATCCCCTGGCTCAAGACCGAGCCGGCGCAGACACCCCCGCCGGTCTACCCGATCTGCGCGGCGAACGATGTCACTGGGGCGCTCTACCTGCACGAGGTGCCGAGCTCGAGACCAGGGCTGTCGGGAGAGATCACCCTGCTCAACAAGGGCGAGGCGAACTGCGCTCTCCAAGGCGACCCGAAGGTCTCGCTGCTGGACGACGGAGTCAACGTCGCGAATCTGCAAGTCGGTCTCTTCCCCGAGGTCAAGAGCGTGTTCACGCCCGACTCGAAGAAGTACTCCTATCTCGCCTCTCAGACGCTGATCGGGCGAGTTACGGAACCGCTCGAGCAGAAGTCGTGGATCTACCTCTGGTGGGAGAACTGGTGCGGACAGAACTCCGGCAAGCTCGATCTGAGGCTGGAGATCCCCAATGGAACGACGCTCGAGCTGCCGGTCACCAAGGTGCCGAGTTGCGTCGATTCCGCCAAGCCCTCGTTGCTGAGCCTCGATCAGGCTCAGGGCGCACACCTACCTCCGGCCGAGAGCCCCCCCTTCGCGCGGAGATCGTCGCAGACGGGGCGAGAGAGCCTATCCAGGTAACGGCGGGCGAGGTACTCCACTACCAGATCGCGCTCACCAACTCGGGCGCGAGCCCCTATCGCTTCGGAGACCGCTGCCCGCTCTATTCAGAGGCGGCGAGTAGCGGTAACGGCGATCTGCTCACCCACTTCCCGTTCGCCTCGAGAGCGTTCGAGCTCAACTGCCGTTCGGTAGAGGCGATCGAGCCCGGTGAGACGATTACCTTCGATATGGAGCTAGCCATACCGAAGGACACCTGGCAACGCGGCCAGGGAACTCTCACCTGGATGCTCGAGCCCGAAACGAAGAATCCACCGACGGCCACGGCAACCATCACGGTAACGGGCGAAACCTCCGACTACTCGCCCGCCGACGTGTACAGCGCGTTTGCACCGGGCACGCAGGAAGCCACATTCCCGGCCAAGATCGAGAAGGACATCGGCATCGCCAGCTCGCAATGGGGGCCGGTTGTTCCAGGCTCGAAGAGGATCCTGATGACGGAGCCGGGCGGGACGGGAACTGCAATCTACGCCTGGGAAACCGAATCGGGCAGGGTCTGCTATCTCGTCGACTACGCCGGCACCTGTGACGGGGGAGAGGCCCAGACCAGCCCGATTGCCTGGGTTGGGAGCGACGGCGGCGGCAAGGTATCGTCCAGCGTCGGAGGGCTTGTCCGGGACGGCGTCAAGGCGGTCGCTGTGATTGTCGACGGCAAACCGATACCGGCGAAGTTCGCGAGCAACGCCTTCTACGCCGAGGTCGCGCCCGGTCACAAGATCACCGCGATCGTGGCGACGATGGACGACGGCTCGCAGAAGACGGTCGCGATCGGGCCGATGGGCTAGCCGAGATGGATATAGCGCGGACGCCGCATCGCCGGCGTCCGCGCCGTGCGGCGACGTGTCTTACGTTCGCGCGCCTGTCCCGCCAAGGGTCGGCACCGGAAGGGGGAGTAGAGGCCTCCCAGCCGGGCTCGAGAAAGAAGCCGAGTACCGCTTCGCCGGCTAAAGAGAAGACCGGCACGTAACGTCTCTATTACGAATGGACAAACGAACCAGGGCGATCGAAGACGTCTACAACCGCCGCTATCTCGGCTATCGGAATGCCCTCGCCGGCATCGCCGGGGGCTACGAAGCGGCGCAGGATATCGTCCAGGAGAGCTTTGCCCGTGCGCTCAAGAGCCGCGGCAGCTACCGAGGAGACGGGCCGCTCGAGGCTTGGATCTGGAAGATCGCGCTCCGGATCGCGCTCGACCAACGGCGCAAGATTGCAGAGGAGCCGCTCGCGGATACGTTCGAGCCCGAGCTGCCCGAGCCGGAGATCGACGGCGAGCTGGCGGCGGCCCTGCGCACGCTCTCGCCCAGGCGCCGGCTGGTCGTCTTCCTGCGCTACGTGGCCGACCTCGACTACGCCCAGATCGCCGAGGTCTGCGAGATCAGTCCAGGGACGGTGGCAGCGACGCTGTCTCAGGCAACCGCGGCGCTTTCTTCCGCACTTGGGAACGAGCATCCCGACCCACGAGCCTTGAGAGAGGCGGCAGAGCAATGAAGAGGAAACGGCACGAGACAGACGATCCGGCCAGCGTGCTCTCAGAACGGCTGAACGGCGCGTTCAGACGCCCCGGCGAGGCGGACTGGCTCGACGTACGCGAACGGGCGGGCGAGAGTCGGACGCACCTGCACTGGCCGCGGCGCCGGGTGCTACTCGTTGTCGGTGTGCTCGTGCTGGCCGCTGGTGCCTGCGCTGGAAGCGTCGGTGTGATTCCGTGGCTCGGCCGTCAGCCGGCCAAGGTTCAGTCGCCGCCGCTCGCGCCGCCATGCCGGATTAAAAACCTCTGGGTACGGATCCAGTACGACGTGTCGCTAAACGGCCTCGAGGGGGGCATATCGCTGGTCAACAAGGGTCGCCGCGCCTGCTCGCTGATCGGGCGCCCGACTCTGGCGCTGATCAATCCCAGCGTGCTCGAGCCACGTCTGCTCGTCGAGTACACGCCCCCGATGCGGCCGAAACCGGGGTCGGTCGATCTCGCGCCGCTCAGCCTGCTCCGGGCCGTACCGCCTCATCGCGGAGCCTATCTCCGCTTCTCGTGGACGAACTGGTGCAAGCAGGGACCATCGCCCGCCAGCCTGGAGCTTCGGCTCCCGAACGGAGATCGTGTCGTTCGATCCTTTACGTCTGTTCGCCCGCCCGCGCGCGGGCTCCCCCCTTTGTACAGTGCGACTGCTCCTCGTTGCTATCGGGAGCGCTGGCGAACCCGGCTCCATTACGAGGGGTTCTACCCCGACTGGACGCCGGCATCCGTGATCTCCTCATACGGGTTGGACGTGGCACTTCCGCTGCGCACATCGATCATCACCAAGGGTCTGCCGACGGTCCGGAAGCTCAGGAACGGGCGCTACTACACCTTCCTCCGCGTCCAACGCGGGACAGTCCTCCGCTACCGCGTGGCGCTCAGGAATACGAGCAAGCTCCCGTTCCGCTTCAAGCGTTGCCCTCTCTACGCGGAGGGCATCGCGTCCTTATCGTCCAACCCGCCGACCCGGGATATCTTCGTGCTCAACTGCCGTCCGGTTGGAGTCATGGCTCCAGGGAAAGTCGTTTTTTTTGCTATGGAGCTCTCCGTTCCCAAGAATGCTCCGCTTGGTCGGAACTTCATGGGTTGGAGTTTGTTCAGCCGCCGAACCGGAGGAAGATTATTGAAGCCCGTCTGGATCGTCCCTTAACGGATTTACCGTTCCGGCTCAGCTCCGGCACTGACACGCGCGTCTCTCCCGATAAGGGTCGACACCGGCGATGGAGGAGTGGCGGCCTCCCGGCGGGTTTCCGCCGCAGCGTGTGTAGCTAACGGCAGCATGGGGGAAAGTGCCCTTATGTACGACTACCTGATCGCAGGGGGAGGGCGCGCGGCCGTCTCGGCCGCGGAGGGGATCCGCGAGCTCGACTCGTCGGGCTCGATCTTGATCGTCGGCTCTGAGGCGCACCTTCCCTACGATCGTCCGCCGCTGAGCAAGCAGCTCTGGGCGGGCAAGAAGACCGTCGACGAGATCTTCGTCCACGACGCCGGCTACTTCGAGAGCGAGAACATCCAGTTGGTGACCTCCGAGCGGGTGAAAGAGGTACGGCCGGCCGACAAGACGATCGTCACCGATCGGGGCAGGTCTGAGAGCTATGGGAAGCTCCTGCTCGCCACCGGCGGGACGCCAAAGCGCCTGCCGATTACAGGTGCAGGGCTCGAGGGAGTCATCTACTACCGCACGCTCGATCATTACAACGCGCTGAGCCGCGACCCCGCGGGCAAGTCGATTCTGGTCGTCGGGGGCGGCTTCATCGGCTCGGAGATCGCGGCCGCGCTGAACCAGAACAAGGCTCGGGTGACGATGGTCTTCCCCGAGCGCAACCTCTGCGAGCGCGTCTTTCCCGCGCCGCTCGCCCGGTCGATCCAGAGTCACTACGAGGAGCGAGGCATCCGCGTCCTGGGCAGAGATCGCCTGACCTCGATCGAGTCAGAGAGCGGGAAGTTGGTCGCCCAGACGCAGCGCGGCGAGCGGCTCGAGTGCGACACGATCGTGGTCGGAGCCGGGATCGAGCCCGAGATCGAGCTGGCGACCGGCGCCGGGCTCAGCGTACAGAACGGAATCGAGGTCAACGAACGGCTCGAGAGCACCGTCAGTGGCATCTACGCCGCCGGTGACAACGCCTCCTTCCCCTACCAGGCGCTCGGCAGGCAGATGCGCATCGAGCACTGGGACAACGCCCTCTCGCAGGGGAAGGCAGCGGGCCGCAACATGGCCGGCGCCGGGGAGCCGTTCACCTACATGCCCTACTTCTTCTCCGACCTGTTCGATTTCGGCTACGAGGCGGTCGGCGACGTCAACTCGTCGCTAACCACCTTCGCCGACTGGGAGGAGGAGAACGAGACCGGCGTCGTCTACTACTTAGAGGAAGGGCGGGTGCGCGGTGTGATGCTCTGCAACATCTGGGAGAAGCTGGAGGAGGCGCGGACGTTGATCAGGAGCGGCATCCGCGTGAGCGAGAGCGACCTACGCGGCGCCATTCGCACCTAGGTTGCCCTACGAGGAGGCGAGAGATGGCAGACCAGAAGAAACTCGAGCGCCTGTCCGAAGCTCAGGCGGCCAAGTTGATGGCGTCGGTCCCGGATTGGACGCTCGAAGGCGACGCCATCGCACGGGATTTCGATCTCAAGGACTTCCGCGGCTCGCTGGCGTTCGTGGAAAGCGTCGCCGATATCGCGGAGGAGCAGGATCACCATCCCGACATCGTCATCTCCTACAACCGGGTGCGCCTGTTTCTCTCCACGCACAAGGTCGGGGGGCTGACCGAGAAGGACTTTGCTCTTGCGTCGGCCATAGATCGTCTGCTCTGATCCCTTCAGCATGGATGTGGCTGAACGGAGACTCGAGGGCAAGAGCGCGCTCGTCACGGGCGCGGCCAGGCGCATCGGGCGCGCGGTCTCACTAGCGCTGGCGCGCGAGGGCGCGAACGTCGCCGTCCACTACGAGAGCTCCGAGAAGGAAGCCGCCGAGCTGGTCGCCGAGATCGAGGGTCTGGGCGCACGGGCGGTAGCTGTGCGGGCCGATCTGTCCGACTCGAACGACCTGGAAGGCCTGGTCGGTCGTGCCCGCAGCGAGCTCGGGAAGCTCGAGATCCTCGTCAACAACGCCTCGATCTTTCCCGCCGACACGCTCGAGACGGTCGATCTGGAGAGCCTGGAGCGCTGCGTCGAGATCAACGCCTGGGCGCCGCTCGCGCTCACACGAGCGTTCGCGGCCCAGACCAAGCGCGGCCACGTCGTCAATCTGCTCGATTCGCGCGTTACCGGCTTTGACCGCACACACGTCGCCTACATCCTGAGCAAGCACGTGCTGAGCGACCTGACGCGGATCTGCGCGCTCGAGCTGGCGCCCGGGATCGCTGTCAACGGGATCGCGCCGGGCCTGATCCTGCCGCCGCCCGGAAAGGACGAGGATTACGTCGACCGCCTGGCACGCACAGTGCCGCTCGAGCGCCGCGGTGCCCCCGAGGATATCGCCGCCGCCGCCATATTCCTGGTCACCAGCGAGTTCGTCACGGGCGAGACGATCTACGTGGACGGCGGTCGCCATCTGAAGCACCTAACGGAATGAGACCCGCCGCTGGGTGCTTACGGCACCATGTTCCTCCGCCCTCCCCCGAGCCACCCACCCGCGGGGTCGGGATACGGTAGCGAGGAAATGCGCATGAGGTGTGCCGATTTGGCGCCGATTCAGCCTCGCGCCACCGAGCGTGGCCAGGCGGCGGAGTGCTTCGTTTTATTAGATGCTTCCAATAGAGGAGAATGCCTCGCATGGACCGGATAGTCGTAAGCGACCTCGTCTGTCGCTGCGTGATCGGCGTCGAGGAGTGGGAGCGGCGCGAGTCTCAGGACGTGCTCGTCTCGCTCGCGCTCACGATCGATCTAACGCCGGCCGGCAAGAGCGACCGGATCGAGGACTCGGTCGACTACCGCGCGCTCAAGAAGAGGGTGCTGGCCGAGGCCGAGGCTTCGAGCTTCAGCCTGATCGAGGCTCTGGCCGAGCACGTGGCCGCTATCTGCCTCGAGGATGAGCGGGTGGAAGAGGTACAGGTGCGGGTCGAGAAGCCGGGCGCGCTTCGCTTCGCTCGCACCGTTGCCGTCGAGATCGACCGGCGCCGCGTAGGGTGAGCACGCGCGCCTTCATCGCCGTCGGCTCCAACGTCGACGCCGAGCGCAACGTGGCGGCCGCCCTCGAGCTACTCGGTGGCCACGTGCGCATCGTCGCCGTCTCCAACTTCTACCGCACGCCCGCTCTCGGTCCGGCTGGCCGGCCCGATTTCCTCAACGGCGTTGCCGAGATCGAGACCGAGCTGGAACCGCTCGAGCTGAAGCGGTCGGTTTTGCAGCAGATCGAGAACGAGCTCGGGCGCGAGCGCGGCGCGGACAGGGACGCGCCGCGCACGATCGACCTCGACCTCATCCTCTACGGCGATCTGGTCTGCGAGCAAGAAGGGTTGGTGTTGCCCGCCCCCGAGATTCTCGAGCGCGCCTTCGTCGCCCTGCCGCTGCTCGAGCTCGTGCCCGATCTGGTGCTGCCTGGGACGATAAGACCACTCCGCGAGTTTGCCGCAGGGCTATCGTCCGAGCAGATGGAGCCGGCGGAGTTGTTCAACGCTCGCCTGCGCCGGGTAGATCGATCGGGGAAGGAGAGCGCGTGAACAGGGAGAGAGTGGAAGAGCTCGTGCGCGAGCTCCTGCTTCAGATGGGCGAGGATCCCGAGCGCGAGGGCCTGCAGCGCACGCCGCGGCGGGTCGCGGAGTCGTACGAATACCTGACCTCCGGCTACAAGGCCGACACGAAGGAGCTGATTAACGAGGCGGTCTTCAGCCACGAGGCCGACCAGATGATCATCGCCCGCAACCTCGACGTCTACAGCCTCTGCGAGCACCACCTGCTGCCCTTCTTCGGCCGCTGCCACGTCGGCTACATCCCCGACGGAAAGGTGATCGGCGTCTCCAAGATCGCCCGCCTGGTGGACATGTACGCCCGCCGCCTGCAGATCCAGGAGCGCCTGACCGAGCAGATCGCCCACGCCATCAACGACGCGATCGAGCCCCGCGGCGTCGGCGTCACGATCGAGGCCCGCCACCTCTGCATGGCCATGCGCGGCGTCGAGAAGACCGACTCGCTGATGGTCACCTCCTCGGTGCTCGGCTCCTTCCGCGAGTCCGACGCGACGCGGGCCGAGTTCATGGCGTTGATCAGGCAGTCGCAGTAGCTTTCGTCCTTCAGCCGATTCCAATCGGATCCGTCTCGGAAAGGAAAAGAGCTGGAAACTTTCGAAACCATCCGCAAGAGGTGCAGCCTCAAGACCCACCTATCGAAGAAACCCATAGAGCCGGAAAAAACCGATCTCGTCCTCGACGCGGCGCGCCTCGCGCCCTCGGCGCGCAACCTGCAGCCCTGGCGCTTCGTGCTCGTGCAAGGAGACGAGGCGATCGACGAGTTGGTGCTCGGCGCCTTCCCGGACTCGAACCAGGTGATGAAGGAAGCGTCGCTCCTGATCGTGATCTGCGCAAGGCAGGACGACGATTTGACGGTTGACCGCAAGCCGTACTACCTGTTCGACACCGGCCTGGCCGTCGAGAACCTGCTGCTGGCGGCGACGGATCTGGGCCTCGTCACGCACCCGGTCCTCAGATTCGACGAGAGCGAGGTCAAGAGGATCCTCGAAATCCCGCGCGAGTACCGCGTCATTCTTGTCACGCCGCTCGCCTACCCGGCCGAGCCGAGCTACGACGAGGCGGCCGAGGAGAGACTGCGCGAGCGCACGAGAAAGGATCTGGGAGAGATCACCCACTACGGGAAGTGGGGCTCGTAAAGAGCCGCCCGAGTTTGAGCACGCGCATCCACCGGACATTCAGAAGACAATGAGTACAGGAGGATTGTCCGAGCTACGCCTCCGCCGCATGCACGACGTCATGGCCGGCTATGTCGAGCGCGGCGAGGTGCCCGGGCTCGTCGCCCTCGTCACCCGGCACGGCGACGTGCTCGTCGATGCGATCGGTGCCAAGGCGCTCAACGGTGGAGATCACCGATGAAACCACTTCGATGTCTCGTGTACTTCCACGATTGGGATCAGTGCCGGTGCTCTCGCTGTGGAGCGCATCGCGATAAGGAACATGATTGGCGTGGCGGATGTCTATGCGTTGTCTGTGGTGCGACCAGAGGCATCAACCATGACCTGGCGGAGTGCCGATGCAGAGTCTGCGGCTCGGACGTTCACCGCTTCGTGCAGCTCGATTCCGAGCGTCATGAGTGTGCTCGCTGCGGTTTCCGCGAGAACCATCAGTTCAAGCTCGAATGCCGTCTTGAGGAGATAGGTTGGGATCGTTACGGCCCTTTCCCACCGCAGGAGATCGAGTACCAGGTGTGCCGCGACTGCGGTTATGAGGTGTGCGTGTCAGGTCCTTATGCTGAGCGCCAGCCGTAAGCTCGATACATAATGCAGCCTGCCGAGCAGGTCGTTCCAACTTGTGGCAATAACCAACTTAGTCATTCGAGTTTGAGCACCTCCATCCAACGGACACGCAGATAATCAACGTAATGACTGGAGCACTATCCGAGCCCCGCCTCCGCCGCATACACGGCGTCATGGCCGGCTATGTCGAGCGTAGGGAGGTGCCCGGTTTCGTCACCGTGGTCAGCTGGTGCGACGAGGTGCACGCCGACGCGATTGGTACCAAGGCGATCGGGTAAACGGTGCGTACACGCTGGTTTTTGCTACAGGAGGAGAGGTTGAGATGGCGGAGATAACCAAGGAGCAGCTGGTCGAGTTGCTCAACAAAGATCTCGGGCTGGAGTACACGGCCTGCGTGCAGTACACGCAGCACCAAGCGGTGTTGAAGAGCGCGATGTACCAGTCGATTCAGAAGGAGTTGATCATTCACGCTCAGGAGGAGCTGGCCCACGCCACGATTCTGGCCGATCAGATCGACTACCTGGGTGGGGTTCCGACGGTCGATATGCCCGTTCCGCAGATATCGCCGAGCAACGAGACGATGCTCGAGCAAGACCTGGCGGGCGAGAACGACGCCATTGCGCGCTACATCGCCCGTGTCAAGCAGGCAGAGGCGCTCGACCTGTACCACCTGGCTCAGCAGTTGCGAGGCATTCTCGCTATAGAGCAGGAGCACGCGATGGATCTCGAGCAGGCCCTCGGTAAGTAGATCAGGTTGGGGTTCTCGGGGAACCTGGCCGGATGTGGGATATTCGGTACGATCGCCCGCGCCTTCGCCCGCTGGCGCGAGGCGTAGAGCAGTAGTTGAGATGCGCCTCTACAAATCGGCGAAAGAAAGGAGGGGCTCATGGGGATCGGATCGATGTTGAAGATGACCCTCTCTCCGACGCCCAGGTGGATCAAGAAGGTGGAAGCGAACGGTGACCCAGCCTCGGCGACTGTTCTGTCTGACCCAAAGGAAGTCCTCCGGGGCGTTGCCGGCTACGAGGGTAAGGACGGATGGATAGATTTCCAGGCAGATGTCCTCACCGAAGTCGGAGAGCAGTTCACGACAACGGCGAAATGCCGCCTCTCTCAGGCTCTCGGCGGGATGATGGAGCCGGGCATGAAAGTAAACGTACGGTACGACCCGAACGACAGGAAGCGGGTTGTGCTCGTCGATGACGTTCAGGCACTCCTCAACTACAGAATCAAGCCGCAGTAGCTCGAATCGCGCATTCCGAGCGACATCCTTCGAAATGATCGACCACACCGGTTTCAACGTTGAGAATCTGGAGCTGAGCAGGGCCTTCTACCTGAAGGCTCTCGCGCCCCTCGGCTACGGCATCTCCCTGGAGTTCGAAGGCGCCGCGGGCTTCGGCACCCGGGAAGGGGCGGGCGACGACCCCGGCGGCGACTTCTGGATCTCGGCCGGCGAGCCGCAGACGCCGCGCACGCACGTCGCCTTCCGCGCCGCGAGCGAGAAGGAGGTGAACGAGTTCTACCGGGCAGCGATCGCGGCGGGAGGCAGGGACAACGGCCCGCCCGGCCCGCGCTCGCATTACCACGAGGGCTACTACGCCGCCTTCGTGCTCGACCCCGATGGCTACAACATCGAGGCGGTCCTTCACGGCGGCGTAGCGAGCGGTCCGCGGTGATATTCCTTCCCGGTAAGCGAGATCGAGTCGCAGCCGTAGTGCCAGCACTACCGCGCCGGTCTCAGAGGTGAGGAATACTGGGCAGACCGCGATGACGACGACAATCGAAACAGTCGTAGACGATATACGCCGGCTCGCCGAGGTCGAGGGCGTCCCGCTACTGGGTTTTTGCGCCGCTTCGAAGATGGCGAACGAGTCGCCGGGGTACACCCCCGAGGATCTTCTGCCCGGCGCGAGAGGTCTCGTTTCCTTAGCTGTTCCGGTGCCCCATGCCGTCTACCGGACGCCCAAGAACGCGCCGGAGATGATCTGCCGAGCCCAGAGCCTCTGCTACCGGCGTCTGGACGAGCTGTCTGTTCGGATCGCCGCGCTCCTGGAGGAAAGGGGAGAGCGGGCGATCCCCGTGTTCGGGTGCTCTCCGATGCAGATCAACAAAAAAGGCGACATCGCGGGCTACCTGAATCACATCCGGATGGGCGAGCTGGCCGGAATCGGGGTTAGAGGACGCAACGGCATACTCGTCAACTCGCGCTACGGAGCCAGGTTGATGCTGGGCGGCGTCGTAACTACGGCGCCCCTTCCGGAGATTCGCTATCCGGACATCGACGAGCCCGGCTGTCCGCCCGGATGCAGGATCTGCGCGGACGTCTGTCCGGTCCGGGCGATCGATCCCACCGGGGAGCGCGTAAAGATCATGCGTTGCCTGAACCACACATCACGCACGGCTCTGATGTCCAAGTCGAGATTCGTCATGTTGAGGGCTATCCGCCCGCGCTCGGCGGCTCGACTGATGAATCTCACTTCGCTCGACGAGCACACGCTGCACGTCTGCTCGAAGTGCGTCGCGCTCTGCCCTTATGGCGACTAGCTAAGCAAGCGCGTCCGAACCGAACGTAGCCAGGGGGCGATTCTTTCTTTTCCCGGCGACGTCGTTTTGTCTCTTGAGCATTTCACGGCTGCTGAGGACGCAGGCATCTGCGGCGTGGTGATGTACGGAGCGATAGCAGAGTGTTTAGACGCGTTCCTTCGTCGAGAGCGCGAGTTCGGTCGCGGTCTGACAGTGGAACACTGGCTTCAACACAATACACAGGCGTACGCCGAGTTCAGCGTTCCTGCCTACTCGAGGCATCGACTCGCCGCGTTTCAAGGTGGTCACTTTCGTGATCGCGCTACTCTCGTCGAAGAGATAAAACAGCGTGTCGGCTAACAAGAGCGTGGAGCCGACGGCGATATATTTGTTTGGCTCAGGCCGCGCGTCTGGCCGCCACGGCTCGCACGCCGGTTGTTAGCAATTTACGGACGTTAGCAATAGAGGAGACACCGTGGGAAACGTTGTTTGGGCAGAACCAAGAAATATCACTAGCATCGATGACTGTTATTTCTATCATACAATGGATATTCCGAATCACGGGATTGTGCATGGGGAATGGGACTTAAGAGGGAGGGAGGCGTCTTATCTCGGCGATATCAACCTTCAAGGGAAACGTGTTCTGGAGGTTGGAACTGCCAGTGGTCACCTATGCTTCACTATGGAAAAAACGGGCGCTGAGATCGTGGCTTATGACCTTTCGGACGAACAGGAATGGGATATCGTACCATACGCTGCATATGACTATAAAAAAAACATTTCGGAGCGCAAGGAACATATGCGTCGAATCAACAATGGGTTTTGGTTTGCACACAGGGCCTACAATTCACACGCAAAGATGACGTACGGAACAGTATACGATATCCCAGATGACATTGGCCAATACGATGTCTGTACTTTCGGTTCAATCTTACTGCATCTGCGCGACCCATTCCTCGCACTTCAGCGCGTTTCAGCTCACGTAAAAGAGACGGCAATTGTATCGGACGTGGCTCCTACGCTCACAGATAATAAGCTTCCTGATGACACGCGATTCATCGAATTCTTGCCAAACGCATCCACATGCAGTCCAACCGAAACCTGGTGGAGGTTGCCTCCAGAGCTGGTTTCAGAATTCCTTCAGATACTTGGGTTTGTGCATACAAAGATCTCCTTCCACGACCAGTTATATAGTGACAACGAAGTTCGCCTTTATACTGTTGTCGGTCAGAGATAACGCTCGCAGCCGATTCCGACATCGGGAGGCGCGATCCCAGGGCCGCGAGGCAGGAGACCGAAGTAGGCTCCACCCGTGCGCTTGAAGCTGACGATCGAGTACGACGGCACCGCCTTTCACGGCTGGGCCGCCCAGCCCGGGCTCGAGACCGTGGAGGCGGCGCTGCGGACAGCACTCGCGCGGGTGTTTCCGAGCTACGAGGGGCTCGCGGTCGCCGGGCGAACCGACGCGGGCGTGCATGCGCTGGGGCAGGTGGCGAGCATCGAGGTGGAGGGCGGACCGCCGCCAGAGCGCACTCCCGCGGCACTCAACGCGGAGCTTCCGCACGAGGTGGCCGTGATCGGTGCCGAGCGGGTGCCCGACGATTTCCACGCCCGCCACTCGGCGCGCTCGCGCAGCTATCGCTATCGGATCTACCGCCGCCGCGCCTCCTCGCCCTTCGAGCTGGGACGGAGCTGGTGGTTGCCGCGATCAATCGACGAGGAGCGGCTGGCCCATTCCGCCGATTCGATCCTCGGCGAGCACGACTTCCGCGCCTTTACGCCCACCGACACTCAGCACGAAGTCTTCCTGCGCAACGTCATGCGTGCGGTCTGGTACCGGCGCGACGATGCGCTCGAGTTCGAGATCACCGCCGACAGCTTCCTGCGCCACATGGTGCGCTCGCTCGTGGGCACGATGATCGAGAAAGACCCCGAGGAGATCGCGGCCTTGCTCGGGGGGCGCCCGCGTAGCGAAGCGGGCACCACCGCGCCTCCCTGGGGGCTGTATCTGGAGCGGGTCGAGTACTCGCCGCCTGGCGTGCCGGCGGATCTCAGGGCAAGCCCTGAGAGAAGTTAAAGGCCTGCCCTCTGGCGTTTGTGTGCGTCGGCTCGTACTTTCCACTCAGGTGACGACATAGCAGCTTGACTATTATCGCAAACTTGCTATGTTCTGAACGGTTTTTAGCTCAAGCAAGGAGCAACGATGCACGGATCAAGGTTGATCATCTCGCTAGCTCTGGTAGTGACTCTGGCTCTCACTGCCGGTTGCTCGCACGCAAAGCCCCGCCACGTTCCTGATGTTCGCGGCGAACGGCTCGATATCGCGGAAGCGAAGCTCGAGACTCAAGGGCTTTCTTACGAAATTCACGGCGGCGGCAAGCTCGGCGTGATCGACGACAGTAACTGGTGGGTCTGCTCCCAGAACCCGCAGGTGGGCCGCTGGGCTACGAAGGTCGATCTGGCGGTCGCCAAGTCGTGTCCGACTCCGACCTCGGCAGAGATCCCGAATGTTGTCGGGCTCAACCTGCACGATGCCCGCAAGGAGCTCGAGGCAAAGCACATCGAGGTGGACGTCGAGACCTACGACGAGTACTACGACGACGGCGACGACGACATTATCATCGTCGAGCGCAATTGGCAGGTCTGCGAACAGGACTCGAGCACCTGGGCGGGCGGGCGAAGTGTCGAACTTATCGTTGACCACGACTGTTGATGAGAGGGGCTAAGACGATGCTCAGCGCAGAACTTCGAGAACGGCTTTCTGCCTTCCGGCTCAAGCTCACGAGGCTGCCCGGGATTCTGAGCGGAGTCAGCGATCTCGAGCTCGAGCTCGCTGAGCTAGGAAGGGCGCTCGACTCGCTCCACGACGAGGCTCAATTGCTCATCTGGGCCGTGAAGGAAGAGCGGGAGCAAGAACGGGAACGCCAGGCCAAGGAAGCGGAGATTCCGCTCAAGCCGATAGCCCCGCCGGCGCCGGCTCCGCTCGCGGCGCAATCTCAGACCGAGCCGTGTCTTCCCCCGATCTCGATCCAGCTTCCGCAGCTGACCGGGCCTCAGGTACTGGCCTGGAGCGGTGGGATCGTGACCTTGCTGGGCATCGTCTTCTTCTTCGTCCTGGCCACCAACCGCGGTTGGATCGGGCCGGTCGAACGTGTGCTCATGGGCGGGATCGCCTCGGCGCTCGTATTTGCGACCGGTGTCTGGGCGCGCAGGCGCTTCGAGGCCACGACCTCAGCCCTGACCGCGGTCGGCGCGGGTATCGCCGGCGGCTACGCGACGCTGCTCGCAGCGACCGCCCTCTACCACTTTCTGCCTACAGACCGCGTTCTGCCTTCGCTGACGGCACTCGCGATTGCCGCAGCGATAGCCGCGCTCGGTGTCTGGACGGCTCTGATCTGGGATTCGGAGACGCTCGCCGTCTTTGGCCTGATCGGCGCGATGCTGGTGCCCGCCACGATGATCCTGCAGAGCGGCGTAACGACGATAGGCACGGCCTTCGTCGCTGCGGCGCTGATCGCCGCGGGCGTCGTCTCGTTACGGCGCCGCTGGGACGGACTCCTGGTCGCCGCCTCGGCCGCCGGTGCGCCGCAGATCGCGCTGCTCGTGCTGCGCCATGACGTGCGCCCGAGCAGTGCTCTGCCGGTGGCAGCCGTCTTCTGGCTCACCTACGTCGCGCTCGGCGTCTTCCGCCAGCTTTCGGACGAGAGAAAGACCCTGCAGACGCTGCCGGTGTCGCTCCTGCTCACCAGTGTCGGTGTAGCTGCGGTCTCGGTCGCTCGGCAGTTTCATTCCTACGCGGACGTGACGACGCCGCGAGGGCTGACCCTGCTCGCCGTCGCTGCGGGCTACGGGGCGGTCGGAGCCGTGCTCTTCCTGCGCCGTCTGAACCGCGATCTCGCCTCGCTCTTGATCGCGCTCGGCTTGACGGCGGCGGTTATCGCCGGCGCCGATCTTCTCTCGGGCGCCACGCTTGCGATCTCCTGGGCGGCCGAGGCGGCACTTCTCGGCTGGCTTGCCTGGCTGACGAGAGAGGCTCGCTTCAGACTCAGCGCGCTCGCCTATCTCGCGCTTGCGCTCGGGCACGTGCTCGTCGTCGACGCGCCGCCGACCCATATCTTCACGATCGTCAGCCATCCGGCCACGGGATTGACGAGCATCGTCGCGGTGATTCTGGCCGCTCTCGTTATCTCCGCCTTTGCCCACACGGCCACACGGCCGGCGCTCAGTACTCTTGATTTCCTCGTCTGCTCGCCGGTCGCCCTCTACGGAGCGGCGCTTGCGCTCCTCCGACTCGCCGACGTCTTTGCGAGTGGCGAGGAAGCATCATTCGCGCTCGGGCACGTGCTGGTGGTCGCGCTTCTGGCGGCGCTCTCTCTCCTCTTCGTCGCCCTGGGAAGCGGCCGTGGCGATCCGCTCGTGCGCCTGGGCGGTCTCGGTCTGCTCGGGGTCACGCTGGCAGAGGTGGTCTTCCTGATCACGCTCAGCTCCGATCTCCGCTGGTACGGGCTCTTCCCCTTCGCCGGGGCGCTCTATGGGATCGCCCTCGCGGAGGCAGCGCTCGGGAAGAAGAAGAGCGGCGTTCTGTCGGAGGTGGCGGTTGCGGCTCTACCGGCGTGCGCCTTTTCGGCAGCGCTGGGACTGTACGAGCTGGCCGGCACAACCCGCGAGGGAGTGTGCGGACTCGCGATCGCCGCTCTGGTCGCGCTCACCGCGGTCCCGCTCGCAAGGAGGCGTGAGCTTCGGGACGCCTCGACGCTGTTCTGGCTCGTCGCGCTCGCGCTGGGCGCCTACGACGTCCAGCTCCTGCTCTCGGGCCAGGCGCTCGCGCTCACGCTGGCGGCCTCGGCGCTGGCCTTGCTCGCGCTTTCGGAATGGACGAAGGAGAGGCGGCTCGAGCTCGCGGCGCTCACCGCGGGAGTCTGGTCGCTCGGGCACGTCTTCTGGTTCGACGCGCCGCCGAAGGTCTTCCTGCAGCAGGTGTCCTCGCCGCTGCGCGGTCTTCCTTCGCTGCTCGCGCTGATTGTGATCGCGCTTGGTTTCGCCTGGCGCTTGCGCCGTGAGACCCTCCCGCGCCACGCGTCCAGCTGGGCTCTCGTCGCCGGCGGCGCACTGGCGCTGCTTTCGAGCTGGCTGGTCGTGCTCGGAATCGGCGCCGGGGTCGGGAGCGGGTCGACGTCCTTCGACTGGGCGCAGGGAACGGCCACGATGCTGCTCGCCGGTTCGGGAGCCGTTGCTCTCGCTCTGGGAAGGGGAAGGGTGCGCCCGAGGCTGTGGCTGTTCGGGGCTGGAGCCTTCACGGTCGCGCTGCTCAAGCTGGTTGCGCTCGATCTCGGCAAGCTGAACGGGATCAGCAGAGGTACGGTCATGCTAGCCCTGGCCGCTTTTCTGCTCGTGGCGGCACTGGCCGAGGAACTGCTCGGGGAGGAGCTCGATTTCGCGCGGCCCTGGGCCGGTATTGCACCGCTCAACCTTGCGGCCATGCCGGTCGCCGTAGTTCTGGCCGTGGCCGGAATCGAGGCGGTCGTGGCACGTGCTGAGATTGCCGGGATCGATCTCGCCGCTTCGCTCGAGATCGCCGCCGGCGCAGCGCTGTTTGGGCTTGCGCTCGCTCTGCGCCTGCTCAGGCGGAACGCCGCGACCCTGCTAGGTGCGTCTGCATCGTGCGGATACCTCTTCGGCCTGATCGTTCTGGTGACGAGTAGCTCCGTTCTGAGCAGCCACGACATCGCTCTGGGCCTTTCGCTGACCGTGGTGCTCCTCGCCGTCTGCCTGCGTCTGAGCGGCGAGACAAGAATTCTCTTCCCGCTCACGGGCGCGGCGTTCGCTGGAGTAGTCTTCACGCTCTCGGGCTGGACGCCGCCCGCGCACCTGATCAGGGTCACGTCGGATCCGGACTCGGGGATTCTCGTGCTGCTGGCGCTGTCACTGGCGCTGTTCGCGGCAGCGCTCGGAGCACGGGCCGCTGAGGGCTTCGACTGGCGCCGGGCCTACTCCTTGGCGACGGCCGTGTCGGTTCTCTATGCGATCTCGCTGCTCGTTCTCGAAAGCGCCCAGCAGTTGGGTGGCTCGCTCGCGAGCTCGTTCGAGCGCGGGCAAGTGATTCTGATCGCGCTCTGGGGAGTCTCGGCGATCGTTGCCCGCGAGCTCTCGCGGGGAAGGTTCCGCGGCCTGTCGCTGATCACGTTCGCGCTCGCGCTGGGCGCGCTTGCGCTCTTCGATCTCGACTATCAGTGGCCGCATCTCGGTCTCTACGAGCGCACGGCGGCCTGTGCGGCTCTCGCGCTTTGTGCGCTCGTCGTCTCGCTGCGCGAGCAGCTGACCGCGGGCCGACCCGCTCTCGGGCTGGCGCCGCTGGTGCTCGCGCCGGGCAGCTTCGGGCTGGCCGTGCTCGCGAATCACGAGGCGTTCGGCTCGCTTCGGGATCAGGGTCTCGGCCTGATCGGATTGGCTGGTCTCGCGGCGCTACTGGCCTCGGCGCTCTATCGCTACGAGCCCAAGCAGCGCGACTTTGCGGTGCTCTTTGTCGCGATCGCGGTCGTTCTGGCTGTCGTCGGGATCGAGTTGACCGACACTATCGTCGTCTTCGCTCTCGCCCTGCTCGTCCTGCTCGTCGCGTTCGGAAGCCTGCGCGCCGGCGACTGGCGCCTGCTCGTTCTCGCGCTCGTCCCGATCGCAGTCGGTCTGGGAACGTCGCTTAGCGGCCAGGCCTCGCCCCGGCTCATTTTCGTAGCGAGCCACCATCCTGGGCGGGGAGTCCCCGCGCTCGCGTCTCTGATCGCGGCCGGGGCTGTGCTTGCCTGGGCTGCGCGCAGAGCCCGAGTCTCTGACGACTGGATCGGACTCGTCGAGGAGCTATCTCGTTACCTGCGCTGGGCGTTCGGCGTCGGCGCTTTGTACCTGCTCTCACTGACGGTGCTGGAGATCGCCCAGGCGATCAGCCCGGGTACTCTCGCAAGCGGGCTTCAGCGCGGCCACGTCGCCATCAGCGCCTGCTGGGGTGTGGTCGGTCTGGTGTTCCTGTATCTGGGACTGACGCGGATCTCGAGAGCGATCCGCCTGGGTGGGCTCACGCTCCTGGGCGCGAGCGTGGCCAAGATCTTCCTCTACGACCTGCCGTCGCTCAGCTCTGTTCAGCGCGCGGTCTCCTTCCTCGCAGTCGGGGTGATGCTTCTCGCCGGGGGTTTCTTCTACCAGCGGCTGGCAGCCCGGCTAACCGACGAGCAGCCAAGCCGATCGTGAACGCCTGGCACGCACTTGGTGTCAGACACCTTTTTCTGTCAAGCATTTGGGTGTGTCGGAAGCGTGCCGGTTTATCCCCGACGCGGAGCTTCGCACGGAGGAGAACCTGGTAAAGGCGAGGTATTCGCCTCACGGAGCCGTTCGCCTGTGGAACATTAGTCCCACGTTCGTAACTGGTTCTCCTTGACGCCGTTCGGTGTCTGACACCGGGGGCGGTACGGCTACGATGGCCGCCGATGCTCCTGAGCACGGTCATCTTCGATCTCGACGGCACCGTCATCGATACGGGCCCCCTGATCGCGGATTCCTTCCGCCACGCGGTGAAGACGGTGCTCGGCAAGACGATCGACGACCGCGAGATGCTCGCCTTTGTCGGCGGTTGGAGTTTGCGCGAGCAGATGTGCAGGCTCGCGCCCGATCGTTCGCAGGAGCTGGTCGAGGCCTACCGCGCCTACAACGAGCCCAGGCACGCCGGGCTCGAGTTCTGCCCGGGCATGCACGAGCTGCTGCTCGCGCTTCGCGCGAAGGACGTGCGGATCGGTCTCGCGACCGCGAAACGCCGTTCCACCGTCGAGATCGCCTTCCGCTATCTACCTCAGCTCGAGGGCCTCTTCGACGTTGTCGTCAGCGCCGACGACACCGAGCGCCACAAGCCCGATCCGGCACCGCTCTTGCTCGCGCTGGATAAGTTGGGGGCGAAGCCGGACGACGGAGCCTACGTTGGTGACTCCCCCTTCGACGTCGAGGCGGCGCGGGCTGCGGGCCTACGCTCGATCGCGGTCACCTGGGGCGGCATTCACGACCAGAAACGTCTACGTCTGGCCGGACCGGACACGATCGTCTCGACGACTGCCGAGCTGATCGACGCGCTAGAGGTTTCTCCCGCCTAGCTCGGAGCTAGATTTCCTGGGGATGACCGCTAAGACCGCGAAAGAGCGCGTCCGCGAGATACGGGCGCTCGTCGAGCACCACAACTACCGCTACTACGTACTCGACGATCCCGAGGTCTCGGACGCCGAGTACGATCGCCTCTTCGACGAGCTGCGCGCGCTCGAGGAAGCTCACCCCGAGCTCGCCAGCCCCGACTCGCCGACTCAGCGCATCGGCGCGGCGCCGTCGGAGCGCTTCCAGAAGCTGCGGCATTTGCAGACGATGGGCTCGCTCGACAAGGCGACGACGCGCGAGGAGATGCTCAAGTGGGCCGAGGACGTGCGCCGCCGGCTCGATTCCGACGAGCCAATCGTGTTCGTGACCGAGCCGAAGATCGACGGCTCGGCGATATCGCTCGTGTACGAGGACGGCGCCTTCGTGCGCGGGGCCACGCGCGGCGACGGTGAGGAGGGCGAGGACGTGACGCGGAATCTGCGCACGATCCGCTCCATCCCGCTGACGATGCGACTGGCGCCGGGCGAGGAGCCTCCGCCGCTCGTCGAGGTGAGAGGCGAGATCTACCTGCCGCTGGAGGGATTCCGCAGACTGAACGAGCAGATCGTCGCCCAAGGCCGAAAACCCTCTCCTAATCCGCGCAACGCCGCCGCCGGTTCGCTGCGCCAGCTCGATCCGCGCATCACCGCTTCACGGTCGCTGGCGATCTGGGTCTATGGCATCGGCGCGGTCGAGAGACTCGAGTTCGAGACGCACTCCCAGGCGCTCGTCTGGTTGCGCGAGCACGGCTTTCGCACCAATCCGGGCGCTGAGCGCCACGACTCGATCGAATCCGTACTCCAGGCCTGTGAGGAGTGGGAGCGGCGCCGCGCCGAGCTCGACTACGAGATCGACGGGCTGGTCGTCAAGGTCGATTCTCTCGCTCAACAGGCCGCGCTGGGAGCGCTGCACCAGCGGCCACGCTGGGCGCGGGCATTTAAGTGGGCGCCGACCACCGCGCCGACCACGTTGCGGAGGATATGCGTGCGTGTCGGCCGTACCGGCGCTCTCAACCCCTGGGCCGAGCTGGAGCCGGTCGAGGTGGGAGGCGTGACGATCTCGACGGCGACGCTGCACAACGAGGATGACATCAACCGTAAGGACATCCGTGAGGGCGATACGGTGATCGTGCAGCGGGCCGGCGACGTCATCCCGCAGGTGGTCGGGCCGGTTCTTCCGCATCCGGAGGGAGCCGAGCCTTTCCGGATGCCCACACACTGCCCGCTCTGCGGTGCCGAGATCGTCAAGCCCGAGGGCGAGGCGATGCACCGCTGCCCCAACCGTGCTTGCCCCTCGCGCGGCCTCGAGACGCTCATTCACTGGGTGCAGGCGGCGATGGATATCGAAGGCGTGGGCGAGCAGTTCGTGCGCAAGCTCTGGGGCGCCGGGCTCCTGCGCTCGATGCCCGATCTCTACCGACTGCGAGTCGAGCAGCTGACCGAGCTCGAGGGCTACGGCGAGATCTCGGCGCAGCGGGCGATCGAGGCGATCGAGTTCTCCAAGCGGCAACCCTTCTTCCGCGTTCTTTTCGGGCTCAACATCCCGCACGTCGGCTTCGTCACCGCGCAGTCGCTCGCCTACCACCTCGGTTCGGTAGAGAGGTTGGCCGCCGCGACGCAGGAGGAGATCCAGGAGGTCGAGGGAATCGGCCCGATCGTGGCCGAGGCGGTCGTCGACTGGTTCGCCGACGAGGAGAACTCCCAGCTCGTCGCCGAACTCGGTGAGCTGGGACTCCGGCTCGAGCTGGCCGAGGAGGAGCGGCCGGCCGAGGGGCGGTTGTCGGGGCGCGTCTACGTCATCACCGGCACGCTCGAGCGCTTCAGCCGCGCCCAGGCGCAGGCGGGTCTCGAGGAGCTCGGCGCCAGGGTCACCGACTCGGTCTCGGCCAAGACCACCGCCGTGATCGTCGGCGAGAGCCCGGGCTCCAAGCTCGAGAAGGCCACGCGTCTCGGCGTCACTATCCTCGACGAGCGGGGCCTCGAGGAGCTACTGAGCGGCGAGTAGGGTGACGAACCTGTCCTGCGCCGCGCGCGTCAGGGTGCTCGAGACGGGATTCCCGTTCTGCAGGATGACGAAGGCGTAGTGGTCGCGAACGTAGCCCGAGAGCGCCGAGGCGCCGTTCGTAGTCCCGGTCTTGGCCCGGACGTTACCGAGCGCGGGTCGTTGGCGCAGCCTGTGTTCGAGAGTGCCGTTACGCCCCGCGATGGCGAGGGAGCTCACGAACGGCCGGCGCAGGCTCGGGTCGCTCCAGACGACTGTGAGCAGCTCGGCCAGAGCTGCCGGTGTGAGCCGGTTGAGCAGCGAGAGCCCGGAGCCGTCCACGATCCTCACCCGGGCGAGCGGGATACCGGCGTCGCCGAGCGCGCTTATCACGTCGGCGGCGCCGTTCGCGGTCGTTCCGCGTTCGTTGCCGTAGGCGCCGATCTGCTTGAGCAGGAGCTCGGCGGTGTAGTTGTCGCTCTCCTGGTCCATGAAGCGGATGAGCTTCCAGAGCGGCGGCGAGTCGATCGTGGCCAGCGTGGACGCATCGACCGTTGCGATTCCGAGGCTAACTCTCCCCTCCAGGCTCACGCCGGCGGATTCGAGAGCCGCGGCAAAGGCGCGGGCGGCTATCAGGGGCGGGGACGCGCTCGTGTTGCGGCCGCGATCGACCGAGAGCGCCGAGAGCGGGGCACACTCGTTGATCAGGAAGGAACTCTTCCAGCCCGGAGCCGTGCGCCGGCGATCGAAGTAGCTTTCATCGCCGAGCAGATCGCCGGAGATCGAGCGAATCCCCTGGGCGCGCAGACGGAGCGCAAGAGTCTTCAGGTCGGCCGTGGAGAGATGGGGATCGCCGTACCCCTTGAGCACGATGTCGCCGACCCATTCCGTTCCGTTCTGCTCGCCCTCGCCCAGCGCCTCCGTTGCGATCTGGTATTCCGGCCCGAGCAGCGTGAGGGCGGCGAAGGTGACCGGCAGCTTCTCGTTCGAGGCCGGCGCTAGCCCGGCGTGCGCATTGCGGGAGAAGAGCGTCTCTCCGCTGGTGAGATCGACGACGACGGCTCCGCGCCGGAACGCCGGGACACTGGCACCGGCGAGCGCCGAGTCGAGTCGGCGTACGAGCAGCGGTTGCGCCGGAGCGCTCTCGAGCGCCGCCTTCGGTAACGCCCCGGGCGCCTCGGTGACGACCGAGCTACTGCAGAAGGCCAGAGTCAGCGTGAAGACGGTCGTAAAAACGACGAGCCGGGAAAGCGCCGCCGCGAGTCCCCATGGGCTGAAGTTCTTCATCCGTCGTCGGAGGATACGCGGGTCGTCGGCGCGATTCCGGTTAATAGACAGTGATCGTGACGGGGCGCCGGCCGTAGGCACGTGCCTGCGCACAGCTCGCAACCCAAAGATCGATCGTGTTGCCCTTGACGGCCGACCCCGTATCGGCGGCGACGGCCTTTCCATAACCGGGAACGAAAACGCGTGTCCCGAGCGGAATCACGGTCGGGTCGGTGGCGATGATCCCGGGCCCGACCGGCAAGCCGCTGGCAGTCGTACCTCTCAGGCAGTAACAGGTAGAGGAGACGGTCAGCTGCCGTCCTCCGCTCGTCGGGGTGGTGCTCGGCGCCGGAGTGGTGACGGTGGTCGGACTCGTACTCGTGCTTGGCTTCGAGCCGCTCTCCTTCTTGATCGAGGTCGTGGCGGCCCTGGTTGCCTGCGCCGAGAGGTCAGCCAGCTGTCGGCCGGTCAGCGCTCGCTCGCTCGTGAGCCGGTGGATGGTGCTTGCCTTGGTCGATCGCGCGGCTTCGAGGCTTCGGGTGCTGGCTTGTGCCCGGTAACGTAGCCGGTCGAGCGATGCTTGCCGCCGTTCGAGGTTGGCCTTCAGCCGCAACAGCTTGGACTGGGTTTCCTGCGACTGGTGCAGGATCGCATTCTGCTGGTTTGTGATCTGCTCCAGGCCCTCGAGCCGGGTGACGGCATCGTCGATCGATTCGGCGCCGAGCAAGATCGCAATCGGGTCGTTCACCTCACCGGATTCGTAGAGCGCGCGCGCGCGATCGGCCAGGGTTCGCCGAGTGGCGGCGATCGTTCTGTGCGCAAGCTTCAGACTGACGCGTAGGGACGCGCTTTCGCGCTCGAGCCGGGCTTTTTCCTGGTCGAGAGCCGCGATCTGAGTCCGTGCGCGCTCGAGCTGGGTCTCGATCGAGTAGAGCTCCAGTAACGCGTTGTGAGAGCGCTGTTCGAGCTGGGCTCGATGGGCACGTAGGGACGCGGCGCTCTTATCGCTCGGTGCGCCTGTCACGGCGGTCGGTAAAGCGATACCGACCAGTGCCGCCGCGCAGGAAGCGAGCGTAATCGCTCGCAGCATCTGTCCGCGTGCTCGCACGAAGCGCGGACCGTAGCACAGTCGCGTGGACGGTGGTTTAGGGCCTACCCCGCCAGGCCTACACGCCCGAAGCGGCCGCCCCGCGGCGCCAGTGCCCGCCCAGACCGTTCGACGCACTACTAGTGCGCCTTCACGGCCCGTCCGACCCCTGGCATCCACGGCTCGACCTCTTCAACCGCGCAACCCTAACGGGATAGGCCCTTCGTCGCGGTTCGTGCTCACGCTTCCCGGTTGCGGGTATCCGGGGGCCTTGCTAGGGTCCGAGACTTGTGAGGGGCCGGCCTGTCCGGTTCTCGCTGTCTGTGAGCAGCCCGTGAACGGCTTTCGAAAACGACAGCTCGTAGTACTCCTCGTCGCGGTACCGGCGATAGCCGGTCTTCTTGTGTTGGCCGGAAGCGCGGGAGCCGATCCATCCGTCACCTCCAAGCGCGCCGAAGCGCAGCGGGCGATGGATCAGATCAATCAGATGGATATGCAGCTCGAGCAGGTCGGAAACAGGTGGCAGGGCGCGTTCTACCATCTGCAACAGACCACCGGGAAGCTGAACAGCACGCGAGTCACCCTCGGAATGGCGCGCAAGAGCCTCGGTACTGCTCGTCACGCTCTCGCCCGGCGCGTCATTTCCGTCTACATGGAGCAGGGCGATGCGAGCGACTCGACGGTTGCCATCCTCTTCCAGGCAACGAGCCTCCAGGACATGATCGATCGGGTAGAGGCGGCCCAGCGCATCTCCGATCACGACGCTCAAGTTGTGAAGCAGGTCACGGTTTTCGGAAAACGGGTTGCTGCTCAAGCGGCGGCGCTCGAGAAGATACAAGCCAGGCAGAAAGTGCTCTTGTCCCAGGTCACGGCCGAGAAAAACGCGCTCGAGGCGAAAAAGGCCGAACGCCAGGCCTACGTCAAGAAAGTGAAACACGAGATCGCCTCGCTGCTCGCCGAGCAGCAGCGCCAGGCGGAAATCGCGGCCGCGCGTGCGCGCCAAACGATTGCCACCTACCACACAAACCCTGTTTACACCCGGCCGAGCGGCCCGGTTCCCTCCTCTTCGGTTGGCACCACGGTCGTACAGGCCGCGATGACGAGGCTGGGCAGCCCGTACGTTTGGGGCGCCGCGGGCCCGGACTATTTCGACTGCTCGGGGCTCGTGGTCTGGGCCTTCGCCCAGGTTAATATAAGCCTCCCTCACTACAGTTACGACCTGATGGCCGGCGGAGTTCCGGTGTCCTACGACGAACTCGAGCCGGGCGACCTCGTCTTCTTCTACGGCGGCGGCCACGTCGGCATCTACATCGGCGGCGGGCAGTTCATCCACGCGCCGCACACCGGCACGGTCGTTCAGGTCTCGAGCCTGGGCGGATACGGCGGCGGCCTTACTGCCGCCCGTCGCTACGGGACCTAGTCCCGGGCTTGCAGCAGAGGGAAAGCGCGGCGTCTATGCGCCTGCGCCACTGATCGCGCGTACGTTCGGGCACGGTCGAGCAGGGCTATCCGCCCGCTCGTGAGACGAGTTGGCTACTACCGACGGGACGCCGATGCGCCCAGCGCCGCGAGCTGCGCCTGGAACAGGTACTTGTCGATCTTGCCGTGGTAGATCGGCACGCCTTCCTGCATGCAGACGCGGATCACCTCGTCGCGATCGATCCCAAGCTCCTTGGCGATCTCCTCGGGCGTCAGGTGGTTTGCCATCTCGCTCCTTTCCGGTAAATAAAGACCCGCCCTGTGCAAACGCACCAGGCGGGCCGATCAGTTCCTCCGCAGATTGTGTGTGGCGGCCATCAAGCGCACCGCCCTGCCAAGACACTCATTACATGTGCAGCATAGAACTCTCGGGCGACGTCGGCAACGACTGGCGCCGGCCCGATCGGAACCGCCGTCTCTAGACCGGATTCGGGAGCTCGACGAACTCCCAATCGATGCCGAAGTGCTCGCCGATCCTGGTCGCCAGAGCCTGAACGCCGAGCTTCTCGGTGGCGTAGTGACCCGCGGCCAGGAAGTGGATACCAAGCTCGCGGGCGGCGTGAAGGCTCGGCTCCTTGGGCTCGCCGGTGAGGAAGAGGTCGTAGCCCTCTCGAGCCGCCTGGAGCAGGCTCGGGCCGCCGCCGCCGGTGACGATTGCGACCGTTCGCACCGGCTCGGGGCCGTACCTGAAGGCGAGTGGCTCGCGGCCGAGTTTCTCCCGCACGAGCGAGACGATCTCTTCGCTCGGCCGGGGCTCCTTCAACCGGCCGCCGATCCCGGTCTCTTCGAACGTTCGCTCGGGCTCGACCCCGAGCTCGCGGGCGAGCAGAACCGAGTTGCCGATCTCGGGATGGGCGTCGAGGGCGAGATGATAGGCAACGAGCGAAAGATCAGCGTCGAAGAGAGCCTTCAGTCGCCCTTTCTGGCGCCGGTCGATCACGAGCTGCTCGCTCGTCCAGAACAGTCCGTGGTGGACGAGCACCATCTGGGCGCCGCGCTCGGCGGCCAGCTCGAACAGCTCGAGCGAGGCCGAGACGGAGCAGACGATCTTCTCGACCTCGCTCGTTCCTTCGACCTGGAGCCCGACCGGTCCGTAGTCGCGGAAGCGGTCTACCTCGAGCAGCTCGCTTGCGAAGGCGACGATCGCGTCACGTTCGGCCACGCAAGCGATTCTAAGCGACTGCATCCCTAACGGGATAGGCGCTATGAAGCTACCGCCACCGCCTCCTTGGTCTGCGCCTGACCTGCTTCCTTGTGCTTCGGCTTGGAAAGGAACTGCACCCGGCTGGCGACGACTTCGACCGCGTTGCGGCGCTTGCCGTCGGGGTCCTGCCAGGAGCGGCTGCGCAGGCGTCCGTCGATCGCCACCTGGTCGCCACGGGCGAGGTATTCCGCGCAGGTCTCGGCCTGCCGGTTCCAGCAGACGACCCGGATGAAGTCGGCGCCGCCGTCGGCGGACTCGCGGTCGACGGCGAGCAGGAAGCTGGCCAGCTTACGCTCCTCCGCCAACTCCTTCATCTCCACGTCGCTCGCCAGGTTTCCTACCAGGGTCACGCAGTTCACGATCTCCTCCTCTCGTTGTCAGCAAAGGCAACGTAGCCGGCGAAATCGCGCAAAACGCACACGCTTTGTGTCGAGCCTGTGTCGAAGCCGCTAACGTATGGGACTGCTCGGGGTGTGGCGCAGCCTGGTAGCGCGCTCCGTTCGGGTCGGAGAGGTCCCCAGTTCAAATCTGGGCACCCCGATGAAGGGGCGTGCGCCGTTTGGCGGGCGCCCTTTTCTCTTCTCGCCTGGGGCTATCCTGCAGAGGTGTCCGACTCGCTTCGCGTCGCCTGTGTTCAGCTCACTGCGGGCTCCGACAAGGCTGCCAATCTGGAGAAGGCCGCGCGTCTCGTCGCCCGGGCGACGACGCTAGGAGCGCAGCTGGTCGCCTTACCTGAAAAGTGGAACCTCGTCGGCGACCCCGAGGCTCTGCACGCCGGTGCCGAGACGCTTGAGCAGGGCGAGTCGGTTGGCGCCATGTCCGCCTGGGCGAAAACGTACGGGATTGTGCTCGTCGGCGGCTCGATCGCGGAAAGGCGCGACGGCCGCGAGAAGCTTTCGAACACGAGCCTGGTCTTCGATGCCAGGGGCGAGCTCGTCGCCCGCTACCGGAAGATCCACCTCTTCGACGTCGAGGTAGGCGGTCACGTGTACCGCGAGTCGGAGGCCGAGGAGCCCGGCGACGAGGTCGTCGTGGTCGAGGCCGGCGGCTGGAAGATCGGTTTGACCGTCTGCTACGACCTGCGCTTCCCCGAGCTCTTCCGGCTGCTCGCGCTGGCGGACGCCGAGCTGGTGACCGTGCCGGCCAACTTCACCCAGCGCACGGGCATGGATCACTGGCAGGTGCTGCTGCGGGCGCGAGCGATCGAGAACGCGCTCTACGTCGTCGCGCCCGGCCAGATCGGTGAGCCGACGGCGGGCCGGCCGAGCTACGGGCGCTCGCTCGTTGTCGATCCCTGGGGCACGGTCCTGGCCCAGGCGCCCGACTGCGAGACCGTAATCCTGGCCGAGTTGGAGCGCTCGCGTATCGGGGAGATCCGCTCACGGCTGCCGGCTCTCGCTCAGCGCCGGCCGGATATCTACCGACGTTTCGAGCCGACTTGAGCGTCGCGTGCCTCCGGCTCGCTCCCACGAGGGCAACCATGTTTCCCTCGTGTGCTCCCTTCTTTTTCTACGCACGCCTCGGCCCACGCGCCGCACATGTCGCCGCGTTGGCCGAGGATCGAGTTAGGGGAAACCTCCCGGTTTCCCCTTTGCCCCTTCCCCACGCTCATGGGCCGGGGGTCAGCCCATGAGCGTCGAGGCGGTTCTCTTCGACGTCGACTTCACGATCTGCCGGCCGGGACCGGAGCTACGGCCCGATGCCTACGCCGAGCGGGGGCTCGAGTTCGGTCTGGAGCTCGATCCGAACCTGTTCGAGCCGACGCGGAGGGCGGCGCTGGCGGAGCTGAAGCGCCGTCCAGAGCTCGTCCACGACGACGAGCTCTGGATCTCCTTCAGTGAACAGATCATCCGCGGCATGGGTGGCGATGGGGACGGTGTGCGCGCGCTCGCCGAGACGATGGTGCTCGCCTGGGAACGCGCCGAGCACTTCGAGCTCTACGACGACGTGCTGCCGACGCTCGCCGAGCTCCGCAGTCACGGTCTCAGGCTGGGGCTGGTATCGAACACCGCCCGCGATCTGCCCGCCTTCGTCAGCCACCACCGCCTCGACATCGACGCTGCGATCGGCGCCCGCGAGCACGGGAAGTCCAAGCCCGATCCCTCGATCTTCAGCGCGGTGCTCGCCGAGCTAGGCGTTGAGCCGGTGTCGGCGGCTATGGTCGGCGATTCGCTCGAGGACGACATCGTCGGCGCGCTCGCTCTCGGTATGAGGGCCTTCCTCGTCGATCGCAGTGGTGTCTATCCGGACTACCCGGGCCGCCTGAGCGGACTCGGCGAGCTGCCGGGCGCGCTCGGACTGTGAATCACTCTGAAACGATCTTTACGGGGAACCAGGCGGGTTCGAACCCAGCGCCTCTCGCGTCTCTGGCGGGTCGCCGACCGTGCGAGCCCGGAGAGCACAGTGAAGGGAACTCGCCTGGAAACGATGCACGCCACCGTCTGAACGCGCTCGGCGGCGCGATACTGCGTCCTCAGT
>JBEKJI010000016.1:0-47584 GCA_050011315.1 Gaiellaceae bacterium | reverse complement strand
CCGACTTACGTGATGCATCTCGCCGAGGCGACGCGCCGGATCGTCGAGCTCCCCTTCGGCGTTTACCACGTCGCCGCCGCCGGCGACTGCAGCTGGAAGGAGTTCAGCGAGGCGATCTTCGAGGAGGCGGGCCTGAGCTGCCGCGTGCGAGCGATCACGAGCGCCGAGCTCGATCGCCCGGCTCTCCGCCCTTCCTACTCGATCCTTCGCAGCGAGAAGCCGGAGACTCCGCGTCTCCCGCATTGGCGCGACGGTCTGCGCGCCTGCCTCGAGGAAATCGGGCGAATCGAGCCGTGAGCGAGCGTTCCGCTGCCATTCTGATGGAGGGCGTGAGCCTGCGCCGAGGCGGCAATCACCTGCTCTCGGGGATCGACTGGCGCGCGGAGAGCGGAGAGCAGTGGGCACTTCTTGGTCCCAACGGAGCCGGTAAAAGCACGCTACTGACCCTTGCCGCCGCAGCCATGCACCCCACCGAGGGCAGAGTCGAGCTGCTCGGCGAGCGTATGGGTCGCACCGACGTGAGGCGGCTGAGAGAGAGGATCGGAGTCGTCGAGGCCCGGCTCGACCGCAAGCTCGACGAGAGCTACGAAGTCTCGACGATCGTGCTTACCGGGGCGACCGGCACCCGTATCCCGCTCTGGGAGCGCTACGACGACGAGGTTCGAGTGCGCGCCGCGGAGTTGATCGAGCTGTTCGGCTGCGCCGACCTGGCCGCGCGCCCGTTCGGGATCTGCTCGCAGGGCGAACGCCAGCGCATCCTCCTGGCCCGGGCGCTGATGAGCGCGCCGCGCCTTTTTCTCCTGGACGAGCCGGCCGCCGCCCTCGACCTACCGGCGCGCGAGGCACTTCTGGCCGCCATCGAGGCGCTTGCCGACACCGATCCCGAGCTCACCACCGTGATCGCTACGCATCATCTCGAAGAGCTGCCGCGCACGACGACACACGCGCTGCTTCTGCACGGCGGTGAGGTCGTCGCCTCCGGACCCGTCTCCGAGGTGCTCACGAGCGAGGCGCTTTCGCGCTGTTTCGCCATTCCGATCGAGGTCAGCCGCCGCGACGGCCGCTGGTGGGCACATGCTCCGGCGGGGTGGCGGCGGACGTAAGCGCGCGAGCGGGTGCTGTCAGCTCGCCGCGATAACCTCGAGCACCTCTTCGCCGTAGCGCTCGAGCTTGTGCTCGCCGACTCCCGGCACCTGCGCCAGCTCCTCCAGCGAGCCGGGGCGGCGCGAGGCGATCGCCTCGAGGGCGCGGTTCGAGAAGACGACGAAGGCGGGAACACCGTCGCTCTGGGCGCGGGACCTGCGCCAGGCGCGAAGCGGCTCGAAACCCGGTGATCGCGCGAACACCTCCACCCCGGTGCCCCACTTCGGCTCGGCGTCGGCGAGACCGAGCTCGGCGAGGTAACGGCTTGGCGGAGCCTTTTTAGTCCAGCTCAGGAAGAGGTGGCGCTTGGCTCGGGTCAGCCCGACGTAGAGCAGGCGCCTCTCTTCGGCCAGCTCGTCGCTCCGCGCCAGCGAAAGCTTGCAGGGCAGCTCCTTCTCCTCCAGCCGGGGCAGGAAGACGGCGCTGAACTCGAGCCCCTTGGCGCGGTGGTAGGTGAGAAGGTGGACGCCCTTACCGGCGGCGCGTGGATCGAAGCGGCGGCGCACCTCGGCCACGAAGGCGGCGCCGTCCAGCTCCCCGTCCTCGAGCTCCTCGGCCAGACGAACGAGGCGGGTCATGTCCGCGAGCCTGGTCATCTCCCTGTCGCCGAGGCGCTTGGGAGCTTTCTCGAGCCAGCCCTGGGCATGGGCGACGCGGCGTACCCCGCGCGCGAGCTCGCGTGCGGGGAGCGAAGCCGCGCGCCGGAGCAGGTAGCGCGCCGCCTCGCGCTCGAGTAGCGAGGAGCCCTGGAAGGGAATCCGAGCCCCGGCGAGCGCCTCTTCGAAGTCCGCGGCGCGTGCGTTCGAGCGGACGAGGATCGCCATCTGCTCGAATTCCACGCCCTCCTCGCGCAGCTGCTCGATCCGCTCGACCAGAAAGCGCTTCTCCTCGTCGGGCCCGTTCAGCACGAGACTTTCAGGCTCGACGCCGTCGGAGTGGGTGGGCCGTAGCGACTTGATTGCGCCGCCGAGCCGGGGTACTAGCCGGTTGGCCAGCTCGAGCACCTGAGGGGTCGAGCGGTAGTTCGACTCAAGCGTCACGACGACGGCGTGCGGAAAGCGCTCGGGTAGAGCCAACAGGTAGTCGGGGGTAGCGCCGGTGAAGCCGTAGATCGCCTGGTAGTCGTCACCGACCGCGCAGAGCTCGTCGCGGTCTCCGAGCCAGAGGTCGAGCAGCGACTGCTGGAGCAGGTTCACGTCCTGATACTCGTCCACGGTGAAGGTGCGGAAGCGCTCGCGCAGGAGCATCGTCGCCTGCTCGTCCTCCTCGTAGAGGCGGATCGCCAGCTCCAGCAGGTCCTCGAAGTCGATCAGGCCGGCGTCCCCTTTGTCGCGCTCGTAGGCCTGGTAGACCTGCAGCATCAGATCGGCCGGGAGCGGCGGCTCGTGCCCCTCGAGGCTGGAGAGATAGCGGCTCGGCGGGACGCGGCGGTTCTTGGCCCGCTCGATCTCGGAGGCGAGGTCGGAGGCTGTTCGGTAGCAGTAGGGCCGGGGCAGGCTGTTGGCGATCCGGCGCAGGAGCAGGCCCTTGCTGGGAAGGATCTCGCCGACCCGGCCCGGGGCGAGCCAGCGCAGTTGTCCGAGCGCCGCGGAGTGAAAGGTTCTCGCGCTTACGTTCTCGACTCCGAGCGCCTTCAGGCGCGAGCGCATCTCGGTCGCCGCCTTCTCGGTGAAGGTCACCGCCAGGATCTGATCGGCGGGGAAGGCTCCGCTTGTCACCTGCCAGGCGACTCTGCGCGTGATCGTGGTCGTCTTGCCCGAGCCGGCGCCGGCGAGGATACAGACCGGTCCGCGTGCCTGCATGACCGCGCGCCGCTGCTCGGGATTGAGACCTGCGAGGATCGTTTGCGCCTCCACACCGCCACCCTAGCCGGTGGACGGTGACGGATCAGACCGCGGGCTGTTTCGGAACTGTGCCGGTCTTTCCACTGCGGCGGCTACGGACGGGCGCCTTCTTGGGCGCGAGCCGCTGCGCGCCGAGCGCGATCTTCCCCAGCCTCTTGACGACCCCGTCGACGTCACCGGCGTCGACGAGCTTGGCCAGCGCCGCCAGCTCGGCGTCGAGCCACTTGGCGTCTACCTGGGGGCAGGTCAGCTTGCGGATCTTCGGGTGCTTGGTGGGAGAGACCTTCTCGTGCCCGCCCCACAGCTCCTCGTGCAGCTTCTCTCCCGGCCGGATGCCCGAGAAGACGATCTCGATGTCGCGCCCGGGCTCCTTGCCCGAGAGCCGGATCATGTTCTGGGCGAGATCGATGATCTTCACCGGCTTGCCCATGTCGAGCACGAACACTTGGCCGCTCGCGCCCATGCCGCCGGCCTGCACGACCAGCGAGACCGCCTCGGGGATGGTCATGAAGTAGCGGGTCATCTTGGGGTCGGTGACCGTGACCGGGCCGCCCTTCTCGATCTGGCGCCTGAAGATCGGGATCACGCTGCCGGAGGAGCCGAGCACGTTGCCGAAGCGCACGGCGATGAACTTCGTCCCGTTCTCCCTGCGCGATCCCAGCGCCTCGACGATCCACTCGCAGAGCGCCTTCGACTGTCCCATTACCGTTTGCGGCGAGACGGCCTTGTCGGTCGAGATGAGAACGAAGCGCTCGACGCCCGCGTCTCGCGCGACCCGGGCCAGTGAGCGAGTGGCGAGCGCGTTGTTGCGCACCGATTCGAGCGGGTTCGCCTCCATCAGTGGAACGTGCTTGAAGGCCGCGGCGTGGAAGACCACCTGCGGCCGGTACTGCTCGAACAGGGGTCGCATCTTCTCCTCCCGCCCGGCGTCGGCGAGCACCGCCACGCAGTCCTCGAAGCCGCGATCTTGTCTCAGCTCGCGGTCGATCTCAAAGAGCGGCGTCTCGCCCTGCTCGACCAGCAGTAGCTTTTTCGGCCCGATCCGGGCGATCTGGCGGCAGAGCTCCGAGCCGATCGAGCCGCCGGCGCCGGTAACGACCACAATCTGCCCCGCGAGATAGCCGGCGACCTGCTCGAAGTTCACCTCGACCTGCTCACGACCGAGGACGTCCTCGACCTGCACGGGCCGGATCTGGGTTGTCAGCTCACCGGAGAAAAGCTCATACAGCCCGGGAAGCGTCTTGACCGGGATGCTCGCCTCGCGGCAGATCTCGACGATTCGCTGCCTCACCCGGCCCGACGCCGAGGGCATGGCGATCAGAACCTCGTCCGCGCGCGTGTCGTTGAGCAGGCGCGGCAGGTCTTTGACTTTCCCGAGTACCTTGACTCCATGCAGCCGTGAGCCCTGCTTGCGTGGGTCGTCGTCGACCAGTCCGATCGGCGTATAGCCGAGATGGCGGTACTTGTGTAGCTCCCTCAGGGTCACACTGGCCGCGTCGCCGGCGCCCGCGATGATGACCTCCTTACCACGGGCGATCCGCTCGCCGGGCTTTGGGCGCTCGATCAGGGTACGGGCGAGCAGGCGCGAGCCGGTGACCATCGCCAGCAGCAGCAGCCAGTCGTACACGATCACGCCGCTTGGCAGCCGGAAGGCCGCCGGTAAAAAGCCCTCGTAGTTGACGATCACGTCGGCGACGGTGCAGCCGACGGTGACCCCCAGGGCCAGCAGCCAGATGTCGCGTGTCGAGACGTAGCGCCACCAGCGGGTGTAGAAGCCGAAGAGGGTGAACACCATTACCTTCGCCACGACGACGATCGCGAACGGCTCGAGCCCGAGAAAGCGGCCGTACGGAACAACGGGCTTGCCCAGGTCGAAGCGGAACAGGAAGGCCAGGTACCAGGCCGCCGCTACAAACACCCCGTCGGCGGCCAGCTGCCAGAGGCGGTGCCGGTTGAGCAGATTCACGGGACCGGTATTGCTACCGCGTCGCGCAGCGTCGCAACCACGCGCTCCTGCTGCTCGCGCGAGATCCCGCCCCAGAGCGGCAGGCAGAGGTTCTCACGGGCGGCCAGCTCGGTCTCGGGCAGGTCGCCCTGTTTGTAGCCGAGGTGCGCCAGCGACGGCTGCAGGTGGAGCGGAACGACGTAATAGCAGGCGTGGCCGATTCCGGCTTCCGCGAGCGCGTCTCGGAACTTGTCGCGCTCGGGGCTGCGAACGCAGAAGAGGTGGTAGATGTGACCGGGCTCGTCGGATGGCAGCTCGACCAGGTCGCCGAGTCCGAGCTCGGCGTAGCGCGTGGCACTCTCGCGGCGGAGGCTGTTCCAGCGGTCGATGTGGTTGAGGAAGACGCGCAGCATCGCCGCCTGCACCTCGTCGAGGCGCGAGTTGTAGCCCACGTACTCGAACAGCTTCTTGTCGCGCGAGCCGTGGAAGCGGAGCATGCGCACGCGCTCGGCCAGCGCCTCGTCGCTGGTGGCGACCAGGCCGCCGTCGCCGAGGCAGAAGAGGTTCTTGGTCGGGAAGAAGCTGAAGGTGGCGGCGATTCCCTTTTGCGCCACTCCCGCCGCGCCGAAGGCCTGGGCGGCGTCCTCGATCACCGGCAGCCCGTGTACCTTCAGCTCGTCGACCTTGGCGGGGCGCCCGAACAGGTGCACCGGGATGATCGCCTTGGTGCGGGGCGTGATCTTGCGCGCGACGTCCTCGGGATCGAGGTTCATCGTCTCGCGCTCGATGTCGGCGAACACCGGCGTGGCGCCGAGCTGGGCGATCGGCTCGGCGGTGGCGTAGAAGGTGAAAGCCGGGCAGATGACCTCGTCGCCGGAGCCGATCTCGAGCGCGTTCAGAACGAGAGTGATCGCATCGGTGCCGTTGCCGACTCCGATCGACTGCGAGACGCCGAGCTTCGCGGCCGCCTCGCTCTCGAACGCCTTCACGTTCGGGCCGAGGATGAACTGCCCCGACTCGAGCACCTCGGCGAAACGCGCCTTCAGCTCGTCGGCAAGCGGCGAGTACTGGGCTTTGACGTCAATCAGCGGGATTTTGGGCATCTCGGCCCGCCAGTCTAGTCGAGCGCCACCGGCGAATAACAACTAAAGCGATCGCGGCGACGAAGATGAGGAGAACTGCGATGTCGACGTAACGGAAACTTCGCTCGACTTCGCGCCAGTTCGAGCCCAGCGCGAAGCCGATCGAAGTGAAGCCGAAGCCCCACACGACAGAAGCCGCTGTTGTCATGGCCGCGAAGGAGGCGAAGCGCGCCCGGAAGACGCCGGCAGGAATGGAGATGAACGAGCGCGCGAAGGGAGTGAGGCGTCCCAGCGGCACGGCCACCCTGCCGAAGCGCTCGAACCAGTGCTCGGCGCGCTCGAGGCGCTCGTGCGAGAGATGGAACCAGCGGCCGTGGCGCTCGAGCAACGGCCTACCGCCGTAGATCCCGATCGCCCAGCCGCAGAGAGAGCCGAGCGTGTCGCCTGCGATTCCCGCGGCAACGATCGCCACGTACGCCCACGGTCTGGCCTCGATCCGGTGGCCGAAGACCACGACCGACTCCGAGAAGGCTCCTGCCGCGAGCGCTCCTCCGTACAGCATCACCAGCTCGCCCGCGGCGGGGAGAATGGCGCTCAAGGCCATCAGCAGGAAGACTGCCTCTATGCCATGGCTCCCGATGAGGGCGGTGATGTGGTCGGTGAGGAACCCAGAGATCGAGGCGACAAGCATTGCGCGCCAGTCTAGATGTCGCTACCGAGAGAGGCGCTGTACCTGGAAACTGCGACTCAGCCCGACCGGGCCGGCCGCGGCAGAGGCCAGAACGCGCACCTGGTAGAGGCCGCTGCGAACGAGCTGCCGATATCGGTTTCGGCCGTCCCAGCTAGCGGTCAGGGTCCCGGCCGGCGCGGACGTATTGAGCACCGTTCTGATCAGGTTCCCGGCCGCGCTATAGACGCTGACAGTCGTTCTGGCCGATCGCGCCAGCCGCACCTGAATCGTCAGCTTGCTTCCCTGCGTGCGCAGGCGAAGTTGCGAAGGCTTGAGCGATAGAAAGCCGAGCGTGTTGTCGAGCTGGAACGTCCGGTCGGCGCTCGAGCTCCTGCCCAGATCGTCCGTGGCCGTGATCGTCCAGTGCCAGAGCCCCTCCGGCTCGGGTGCTCCATCGGCGTTCCGCCCGTTCCAGGTGAACGAGTAGACGCCGGGCGCCTTGGCCCCGGAGTCGCTCAAGCGCATCTGCCCGTCCGGCCCGACCAGGGCCGCGCTCACCGTCGATTGCCGGACGACCTTGTAGGAGAGCTGTTCGCTCTCGGCCGCGCCGTCGCCGTTGGGAGAAAGAACGGGCTCGCTCGGGGGAGGGGCGAAGACGCCGTCGTAGGCGATCACGAGCGCGTCCGAGACGCTTGCCTCCCCGTTCGGGCCGGAGGGACGGTTGAGCAGCTGCCCGTCGAAGGCCATCGTCGCTGCGGTATCCGTACCGAGTCCGCAGGCTGTGACGGCTCCCAGTCGCACCATCGTCTGAGCCAGCTCGAAGTTGGTCAGGCCGCTCGAGTAGCCGGGGCGCCCTCCGTCGACCGTCACGAGCACGATCGAACCGTCTGCCCTCTGGCCCACGGCGCTACGCGGCTGGCGCCGTGCGAGATCGAGCGCGGTGAAGTACTCGAGCGCATTGAAGACGGGGAGGCCGCTAGAGACCAGGATCGGCCCGCCGCCGAGGGCGTCGTTGACGTCGTTCCAGAGCGGCGTGAGCGTGAGGCGGACGGTCAGCGTCTGCCCGACCGGCGCCTCGGCCGTCAGGGTCTGAACCTGAGTTCCGCCTGCGATCAGAACCGCGCCGTTCGCCGGGATCGGCGTGCCGCCGCCGATACGCGCCTCGGCGACCTGGGCGCTCAGGTCGACATCCGGCACGGCCGGCGGGAAGCCGTTCAGCACCAGCTCGAGGTCGTTCACGGCGGCCGGGGTCGCGGAGCCGAACGCCGGTGTGTAAAGAGTCGCGCCGTTGGCCGGATTGATGCGGTTCAGACCCAGCGGCCACTGCAGGCCGGAGCCCTGCCAGTAGCCGAAGAAGGAGACGTGCTCGACGCGGAGCGTTCCGTCGCTGACGATCCCGATGCTGCTGCGATCGTCGAGCGGTGGGTTGTCGAGAGCTCCCGAGCGAAGCAGGATCCCGCTCGGGATTCCGGTCGCCGGGGTGAAGAAGTCGCCGTTGACTCCCGCGGCGGTCGTCGAGGCGCTGAGTGTCTTCTCGGCTGTGGTCAACGGCCCGCGCCCGAGCAGACCGCTGTGCGTGAGCAGTGGCACGATCCTGTACAGACCCCCCGGTTTCGGGGTCGTGATCACATTCACGACGACCGGGCCGTGCGAGGTGAGCCGCACCTGCTTCTGGTATGTGATTCCCGGCGCAAGCGTCGTCTGCGTTACCGCTCCGGCGGGTACGGCGAGCGCAAAGACGGCGCACGCGCAGACGGCGAATACGGCGATGGCAGCTCTTCGCGGCACTGGCGCCAGGCACGGTAGCCGAAACGCCCACCCGGATGGAGCAGATCCGGAGCGGGCCGGCTCTACTCGTTCGCCGGCTCGATCGCCTCGATCAGGCAGCCGAGCTCGGCCTCGGTGTCGAAAAAGGCGAAGGCGCCGGAGCCGTCCGCGCCGAAGCCGTAGCCGTGCTGCACGCACTTGATCCCGGCGGCGGTCATCTGCGCGATCGTCTCGTCCACCGAGGCGACGATCACGCCCAGGTGGTGCAGGCCCTCGCCGCGGCGCTCGAGCCAGTCGGCCAGGATCGAGGGGCCCTCGAGCGGCTGCAGCAGCTCGAGCTGCGGGTCGGAGCCGGTCAGCGCCAGGCGCATCGAGAAGTCGGCCGGCTCGCCCATGTAGTGCAGCCCGTGCATGTTCTCGGGGCCGTTCTCGACGAAGACCCAGTCCTCGATTCCCCACAGCTTGCTGTAGCGAGCCGCGGCCTCGTGCACGTCGTGGACGACGATCGCGACCTGGAAGGGGCGCGTGCCGAGAAGCTGCTGGATCACGGCGGGAGCCTACCGTTTTCTCGCACTCGTCCCGGCGGGGTCAGATCTTGCATTCGTGCACCTTGCCTGTTTGCAAGATCTGACCCCGGAGCCCGAGCCGAGCTCAGAAAACCTTGAGCTCGCGGTAGTAGGTATCCCGCTGCACCGGCGTCTTTCCGAAGGCGCGGATCAGGTGTACGAGCTCCTCGGTGGTGGTGGTGAAGTGGGTGCCGGCCGAGGCGACGACGTTCTCCTCGATCATTGTCGAGCCAATGTCGTCGGCGCCGAAGGCGAGCGCCAGCTGCCCGATCTTCAGTCCTTGCGTGAGCCAGCTCGCCTGGATGTGGGGGACGTTGTCGAGGTAGAGGCGGCTGACGGCCTGAGTGAGGAGATAGTCGAAGGGGGTGGGGCGCGTCTCTTCGGCGACCTTCTCCTGCAGGCGGTTGCCGTCGCGCTGGAAGGTCCAGGAGATGAAGGCGCGAAAGCCGCCGGTCTCGTCCTGCAGCTCGCGGATGCGGCGCATGTGCTCGACCCGCTCGGCCAGGGTCTCGATGTGGCCGTACATCATCGTCGCCGTGGTCGAAAGCCCGAGCTTCTGGGCTTCCCGCATCACCGACAGCCACTCCTCGGTTTTGGCCTTGCGCGGCGAGAGCGAGCGGCGCACCCGGTCGACCAGGATCTCGGCGCCGCCGCCCGGAACGGAGTCGAGCCCGGCCTCGTGCAGGCGCCTGAGCGTCTCGACCGTTGTCAGCTTCGACCGTCTGGAGATGTGCAGGATCTCGGAGGGAGAGAGAGCGTGCAGATGGATCTCGTAGCGATTCTTGATCGAGCGGAAGAGATCGTCGTAGTAGGCGAAGCCGAGGTCGGGGTGGTGACCGCCCTGCATGAGGATGCCGGTGCCGCCGAGCGCCAACGTCTCCTCGATCTTCTTGAACAGCACCGGCTTCGGCAGCAGGTAGCCGTGGCGTAGGTCGCCGGGATCGCAGGAGAAGGCGCAAAACTCGCAGCGGACGGAGCAGATGTTGGTGTAGTTGACGTTGCGGTCGACCACGAAGGTGACGCGGTCGGGATCGGTCTTGCGGTTGCGGATCTCGTTCGCCGCCCGTCCGACGGCGAGGAGCTCGCGCGAGCGAAGGAGTGTGAGGGCGTTCTCGTCCGAGAGGCGCTCGCCTTCGAGCGTGCGCGTCAGGATTTCGGCGACTCCACTTGCGGTGGCGACACTCGCGCTCATTCGGCGACCGCGCTTGCCGCCAGCTCGGGCACGCGCTCGAGCGCTCCGACCGAGCTGGCCAGTTCGTAGAAGGTGAGCAGTCCCTCCCGCTCGCGCGGGCCGAAGCTGTAGCGCAGCTTCTCGAAGTAACGGGCGAGGAAGCCGGCCGGATAGCCGTAGCGCTCGCTCGCCTCCTGTGCCAGGCGCTCGGGCTCCGAACGGGCGGCCCGAACCGACGAGAGAAGTGCCTCCTCGAGCTCGCGGATCCCGGGGACAGTACCGCGCCGGTAGGCCCAGACGGCGAAAACCATCGGCAGCCCGGTGCGCTCGCGCCAGATACGGGCGAGGTCGTAATGGGGCGTCGGATCCTCGAAGGCGCTACGCAGGGCCGCGTCTCCGATCAGGAGCTTCGCCTGCGCGGGCTCTCCCAGCGGCACCTGCTCGGCCTGCGGGAAGAGAACCTTCGCCAGCGCCGCGGTGGTGGCGCTCTCGGGCGTGACCGCGATTCGGCGCAGGTGCTCGGGAGCGATGCTGGAGACGAGCTGGATCGAGTCCACCGCTCCGTCGGAGGAGACGCACAGCCGCGGCAGCATCTCCAGCACCTCGGCGTTACGGGCGTACTCGATCGAGGGGATCGCGGCCACGTCCACCTCGCCGGCGAGCAGCATCCGTGCCAGCCCGGTCGGTACGCCGGTGACCTCTTCGACGTCGGCCTGGAGCCGGTAGTAGACCGGCGCCATGTTCACGTACGAGATTCGCCCCAATCTGATCATTGCATCGCCCGTTCTAGGTCACTTCTGCGAGTAGTAATCGAGAACGTCCATCGAGAAGCGCGCCGACACCGATGCCGGGCCGCCGCCCATCTCTATCCCCACCTCGATCGCCTCGATTATCTGCTCTCTCGTGGCTCCGCTCTTCAGCGCTTCGTGGATGTGCCACTCCATGCACGGCTCGCAGTTCTTATGGATCGAGATGCCGAGAGCGATTAGCTCCTTTTCTTTCGTCTCCAGGGCGCCGTCACCGAACGTGTACTGATCCAGCTCGGCGAACAGCCGGTAGCCCTTTGACGACTTGGTGAGTTTCGCGTGGCCGCGCTTGCGGTCTCGAACGAATTTCTCGATCTTCTCGCTGTTCGTATCGTCCATGAGCATCCTGTCTGAGTCGATTACTTCGCGGTGTTTGTCGTGAGCCTAGAGCGGCCGCGTTTCTTCTTTCCGCCGCTACTCCCAGCGCCTGAGCTCGTTGTAGAGGGTGTCGCGCTCGACCGGGACGCGGCCGGCGGCGCGGATGAAGCGAACGAGGCGCTCGACGCCCTGCTCGGTCTCGGTGTGCGCGCCGGCGGCGTGGAAGACCTGCTCGCGCCCGACCGTGCCCTGAACGTCGTCGGCTCCGAACTGCAATGCCACCTGCGCGAGCGGCAGGCCGATCGAGATCCAGTAGGCCTTGATGTGGGCGATGTTGTCGAGCAGCAGGCGCGAGGCGGCGATCATCTTCAGGTCGTCGGCGCCGGTGGGGCCGAAGCCTCCGTCGAGGTCGAGCCTCGTGTTCTCGAGATGAACGGCGAGCGGGACGAAGGCGAGAAAGCCGCCCGTCTCGTCCTGGAGCGCGCGCAGGCGAAGCAGATGCCGGGCGCGCTCCTCGACCGTCTCGACGTGCCCGTAGAGGATCGTGCAGTGGCTCGGGATGTCGAGCGAGTGGGCGACTCGATTGACCTCGAGCCAGGCCTCGGCGGGCTCCTTGCCGGGCGCGATCAGCTTGCGCACCCGGGCCGAGAAGACCTCGGCGCCGCCGCCGGTGAGCGATCCCAGCCCAGCCTTCTTGAGCTCGACGAGCACCTGCTCGTAGGACAGTCCCGAGAGGGTGGAGATGTGATGGATCTCGCTGGCCGAGTAGCACTTGAGGTGCACGCCAGGCAGTGCCTCGCGCAGGGCGCGCACGGTCTCCAGGTACCAGGCGAAGTCAATGTGCGGGCTCTCGCCGTTGACGAGATGGAGCTCGCTGAAGGGCGAGCGCTCGAAGGCCCGCGATGCATCGTCCGCGAGCTCGGCGGGGCTGAGGGTGTAGGCGCCCTCCTCGCGAGCCGAGCGGGCGAAGGCGCAGAACTTGCACTTGACGCGGCAGACGTTGGTCTGGTTGAGAGTGAGATTGCGAACGAAGTACGCCTCGTCGCTCCCGCCACGCAGCCGCCGGACACGCTCGGCGAGCTGACCGAGCGCGAGCAGGTCGTCCGACTCGAACAGGGCGATTCCGTCGGCGAGATCGAGGCGCTCGCCGCTCTCCACCTTCTCGCGCACGAGCTCGAGCGCGGCACCGTCCGTCTGCGCAGCCAGGCTCATCTCGTTCTCTCCACGACCACCTGTGCGAGCGCTTCGAGCGCATGCGCGCGGCAGTGTCCGTCGAGGTGCCCGCAGGCCTCGCGTGCGTATCCGCGGGCGATCTCCCGGGAGCGCTCCAGCGCGCCGGTCGCCGCCACCCGCTCGAGAGCCCCAGCGCAGGATCCTCCCGCCAGAGCGGCCCGGACCAGCGCGTCCCGCTCGGCCGCCAGGAGCAAAGGTACCGTCGGTACGCCCTCGCGCAGGTCAGTGCCGGGCGTCTTGCCCGTCTCTCCCGCCTCGGCCACGCAGTCGAGAATGTCGTCCACGATCTGGAAGGCGATGCCGAGCGCGAGCCCGTAGTCGCCGAGAGGGCTGGAAACGTCGCCGGCGCCGAGCCGGCAGGCGACCGAGAAAAGCGCTCCGGTCTTGCGCGCGCACCTGTCCAGCTGGTCATCGACGCTGGTGGAGGGGTCGAAGAGCTGCTCGCGCTGCAGCGCCTCGCCCTGGGTGAGTGCGAGCGCCGCCTCGGCGAGCGCCTCGAGCCCGCCCGGATCGCCCTCGCGGGCCAGCTCCGAGAAGGCGAGCGCGAACAGACAGTCGCCGCTGGCCATCGCAATCCGCTTGCCGAACGCGCTCCATATGGAAGGAGCGCCGCGGCGTAGCGCGGCTCCGTCGATCAGGTCGTCGTGAACGAGCGAGGCGAGGTGGACGAGCTCGACCGCGACCGCGGCGGCGACCGGCGCAGGCCGGTCGATCGGCGAGGAGAGAAACACCAGCAACGGTCGCATCCGCTTTCCGCCCGCGTGCAGGGTCTGGGAGGCGGCTCTGTCGATGACGCCGCCGCCGTCCCCGAGCAGGCTGTCGAGCCGCAGCTCGACCGCTTCCAGGTAGCTCGCGAGCCCGGGCGAGCTCCGGACCAGCTCGAACGGCTCGTACGACCGGACCGCGCTCACCGCGCGACTCCCGTGTGAAGTGCCACGATCCCGCCGGCAAAGAGGCGGTAGCCGATCTGCTCGAAGCCGGCCTGTGCGATCCGGCCGGCGAGCTCCTCGGGGGTGTGGAACCGCCGGACGCTCGCGGGCAGGTAGGTGTACGCCGATCCCCCCGGAAGGAGCTTCCCCGCCAGGGGCACGAGCAGATCGAACCAGAGCCGGTAGAAGGGAGCGAGCAGTCCGCGGGGCCGGGTTATCTCGAGAACGCCCAGGCGCCCCCCCGGCTCGAGCACGCGTCTCAACTCGCGCAGCGCTCCGTCGAGATCCGGGACGTTGCGCAGTCCGAAGCCGACGGTCGCCGCCTGAAAGCCGGCATCGGGAAAGGGGAGTCGCGAAAGATCTCCACGAATCCACTCGATCGCGCTGGATTTCTGCCGGGCGCATTCGAGCATCGGTTCGGAGAAGTCGACGCCCACGACCTGCTCGGCGCCCGCGAGTAGATCGGCGAGCGCCAGATCGCCCGTGCCGCAGGCGGCGTCGAGGACGCGATCGCCGGGGCGCACGACCCGCTGAGCCGTCCGTTCGCGCCAGCGCCTGTCGAGCCCGGCCGTCATCAGCCGGTTCATCCGGTCGTAGACGGGTGCGATCCGGTCGAACATCGTCCGAACCGCCTCCGGCTCGAGGGTGCCGTTCACGACACTCACTTCCATCCTTCTCCCCAGCGGGGCCCCAGCTCATGCTCGAGGCCGAGCTGGTCGAGTACCCGTGCGATCACGGTGTCGACCAGATCCTCTAGCGTGCGCGGCCGGCCGTAGAAGGAGGGAGCTGCGAAAACGATCGTCGCCCCGGCCCGGCGCAGTGTCGAGAGTGCTTCGAGATGAACGAGCGAGAGCGGAGTCTCGCGCGGGACGAGCACGAGCTTTCGCTCCTCCTTGAGTGCCACCGCGGCGGCGCGGTGAATCAGGTTCGAGCCGGCGCCGGCGGCGATCTGGCCGGCGCTCGACATCGAGCAGGGGCAGATCACGTAGGCGTCTACGCGAGCGGAGCCGCTCGCATACGGCGAGCTGTAGTCGCTCGGATCGAAGATGCGCACGGTCTCGCCGACGGGCGCGGTCAGACGCGCGAGCGTCTCGTCGCGTGCCAGGCGCGGTTCGTCGTAGAGCTCGGTGGCAAGCACCTGGACGCCCGCGTCCGAGACGCACAAACCGACCTCGCAACCTCCGCCCGCGAGCAGCTCGAGCAGCCTCGCCGCATACGGCATTCCCGAAGCACCTGTTATGCCAACGAATACTTTCACTGATACCTCAACTGGAGCCTAGCGCGGTTGGGAGACCGACGACGGGTCTCGATCTCTTTTACCCGGATGGAAACCGTCCCTGGAGAGGGTGCCGCGTTCGCGCCGATCCGTCTAGAGCTGGATGCCGTACTCGCGCCAGCGCCGGTCGACCAGCTCGCGAACGGCCCCGGTCATCTCGATCTCCTGCGGCCATTCGCGGGCTCCCTCGGCAGCCTCCTTGCGCGTGGCATCGATGCCGATCTTGCCTCCGAAGCACTCGAGCGCGGCCGAGTGATCGAGTTGGTCGAGCGGCCCCTCGACGATCGTGACGTCGCGCTTTGGATCGACGTTCGCGCAGACGTGGAAGAAGACATCTTCGTAGTCGTGCGGATCGACGTGCTCGTCGACCACGATGACGGCCTTGGTCAGGCTGAGCATCCCGAGGCCCCAGACGGCGTTCATCACCTTGCGCGCCTGGTTGGGGTAGTCCTTGCGAATCGAGATGATGGCGCAGTTGTGGAAGGCCCCGGCGACCGGGAGATCGAGGTCGACGAGCTCGGGCAGGGCGCTTCTGATCGCGGGCAGGAACAAGCGCTCGCTCGTCTTGCCCAGCCAGGCGTCCTCGGCGGGAGGCTTACCGACGACGATCGAGGGGTAGATCGCGTCCTCGCGCATCGTCATCGCGGTGAGGTGGAAGAGGGGGAACCGATCGGCCGGGGAGTAGAAGCCGGTGTGGTCTCCAAACGGTCCTTCGACCCCGACCTCGCCGCGCTCGACATAGCCCTCGAGCACGATCTCCGCCTCGGCCGGCACGTCGATCTGGACGGTCTTCGCCTTCACCAGCTCGACCGGCTCGCCGCGCAGCAACCCCGCCAGCATCAGCTCGTCGAGACCGCGCGGAAGCGGTGCGGTGGCGGCGTAAGTGGTTACCGGATCGAGCCCGATCGCGACCGCCAGCTCGAGCCGCTCACCCATGCCTCGCCAACTGGCGGCGCCGTCTTTGTGCACCTGCCAGTGCATGAAAGTCGTTCGCTTGTCGACGACTTGCATCCTGTACATGCCGACGTTACGGGCGCCCGTGCGGGGGTCGTGCGAGATCACCGCCGGAAGCGTGATGAAGGGCGCCGGATCGCCGGGCCAGCAGCGCTGCACCGGCAGCAGCCCGAGATCGATCTCATCGCCTGTGAGCACGATCTGCTGGCAGGCGCCACGGCGTACTCGCTTCGGCTGCGAGTTGGCGGCCGCCGACTTCAGCTGGCGTAGCTTGCGCAGCTTGGCGCGGGCGCCCTGCGGCGGGGCGAGCTCGATCAAAGAGGCGACTTTCTGCGCGGCTTCGTCGAGCGTCTCGACTCCGAGAGCCAGGCACATGCGCTTTTCAGTTCCGAACTGGTTGATCAGGAGCGGGTGCTCGGAGCCCTTCGGGTGCTCGAAAAGCAGCGCCGGCCCGCCCGCCTTGACCGCACGATCGGCGATCTCGGTGATCTCGAGCTCGGGATCGGCCTCGGCGGCGATACGGGTCAGCTCGCCCGCGCGCTCGAGCCGGGCGATCCACTCGCGTAGGTCGAGAGGTGGCGCCATGCCGCCAGTCTCGCACACTCGGTCGGCGGCTTCGTACGGCCAGGCGCGACTGGCCTCCCGAAGCCGCCTGACGCCGCTGACCGCACTTCGCTCTCCGGAGCCGTGCTGAAGCACTGTCTCCTCCGGCGAAGCACACTCAACGGCGCCCCGAGTGCGCGAGACGGCGATTCTCGGCGGTCGGGTGATGGCGCTGTCCGGCCAGGCGCGACTGGCCTCCCGAAACGACCTCGCACCGCTGGCGGCACGTCGCTCTCCGGGTCTGTGTTGAAGCACTATCCCCTCCGGCGCCGCACCGCCGGCAGCGCCCCGAGAGTGCGAGAGGCACCTCGGTTCGAATCCGTTTAGTTCCAAAAAGGTTTGGACGTGCTCCGCTTTGTATAACCTAAGGTGCGACGTATGAACCCCTCATCGCCGCTTCGAGATCACGGCGCCGAGGGTCGTCGTCTACGCCGAGCACGTCCACCATTATCTCGGTAACCATACGATCATGAAGACCCGCGCTATCGGCCTCGCCGGCTTCGCCGCTGCCTGCGTCTGGTGCGCACCCGGGCCGGCGCCGCACGTCCCGGCACTTGCGCGAGCGCTGGGCATACGGCGGCGCCTTCCTCACCTGGACGGCGTCGCGCTCACGTTCGACGATGGCCCCGACCCTCGCACCACGCCGGTCGTCCTAGCCGAGCTCGCCCGGGCCCAGGCGACCGCGACCTTCTTCCTCGTGGGCGAGCAGGTGGAACGCTTCGGCGGGCTCGCCGCCGAGATCGCCGCCGCCGGGCACGAGATCGGGGTGCACGGCCATCGTCACCTGCCGACCCTCCTGCGAACGCCGCGCGGCCTGAACGCCGATCTCGACCGCGCGGAAACGGTCATCGCCGAGGCGGCCGGGCGCAGGCCCGTCTTCTACCGGGCGCCTTTCGGCGTCTTCAGCACGGCGGCTCTTATATCCGCTTGGCGCCGCGGCTGGACGCCGCTTCTCTGGTCGCGCTGGGGGCGCGAGTGGGAGCACGGAGCCACGGCAGAGAACGTTGCACGGCGAGCCACCAAGTCGCTCACTGCCGGCGATGTCGTCCTTCTGCACGACGCCAGCCACTACGGGCTTTCGGGATTCGCCGATGCCACCGCCAGAGCGCTCCCGGCGATCCTCGAGACGCTCTCGGAGCTCGGGCTCGCCGCCGTTGCCGTCAGCCGTCCCGAGTAGCGGCACACACCCCTCAGGCCAAGGTATAACCGTCCGCCGGCGGACAGCCCGTTCAACGATCCGAGCGCGAATCGCACAGCTGGCTGACGGAGACGCCTCTGAGCCCACCGCGCGCGAGCGTAGCGAGCAAGCTGTCGAGAGCCGCGTTCGCCTCCGGTTGGCGCTTGCCGAGTTCGAGGACGATCACCTCGCCACGCGACAGACCTCGTAACGGGGCGGGTGTGCCGGGGCCAAGGCGTGAGCCGCTGATCGGGAGTGCACCCTGCCCACGGGCGAGCAGGTACTGACCGAAGTTCAGCTCATTGGGAGCGAGGTAGTAGCGATCGCCGTGCACTCGAAGCGCCGCGAAGAGATCGCTCAGGTGATCGCGAGTGTGCAGCCAGCTCGTCGTCCCGCCCGAGCCGAGCGCCGGCAAAGGCTCGTCCTGCGCTCGGGCAAGCGACCCGAGGAGTCCGCTATCGACCGGTGCGGAGAAGGCGAACGAGGCGTGTGCGTCTTGTCGGCGAAGCTCGGTCACCAGCCCTGGAACGAGCGAGGGCGAGGCGCTGATGACAAGGCCCACGTCTGCCTGGGGGGTCGAGACGACGTCGAGCGGCGCCACGTCGAGCGTGCTTGCGGCCAGAGCGTAGGGAAGGTCGGCGGAGAAAGCCCAGATCGGGAGTATCAGCGCGGCGGTCGTTAGCGCCGTGCGGCGCGCCAATCGCGCTCGGAGCGCGGGCTCGGCGGTCGATCGTGGCGCCGTTTCCAAGACGAGGCGCGCGCAGGACGGCGCGGAGAACGCCGCCTCCGCCGCGGCGCGAGGGCGCTCGAGCACGCTCCGAAGCGAGGCCGTCAGCTCCTTCGGCGAGAGCGCCAGCCGACCCAGGCCCTGCTTGACGAGCGCCTTCGCGGTCAAACGAGCGTGGCCGGGCGGGGCGCCGTAGGCGATCACAGGACAGTTGCGAGCGAGCGCCTCGAGCACGGTCACGCCGCCCGTCGAATGCACGAGAACGTCGGCGGCGGCGAGCAAGTCGCTCATCCTGTCGGTGAAGCCCCAGACGGAGATCCGAGTCTCGGCGGCGAACGCAAACTCGAGGCTCCGGCGCGTGCCCTCGCTCCGCCCGGCGAGGCAGATGACGGAGAGATCCTCGATCTCGAGTGCCGCGCGAGCGGCCTCCTCGAGCTCGCCGACTCCCCAACCGCCGCCCGAGACGACGGCGATCGCACCGGCTTCTGGGAGTCCGAGCGCGCGGCGAGCTTGAGCGCGCGTCTTCGGCTCGCGGAAAGCGGGCGCGAGCAGCGGCCGGGCGCAGCGCGCGCTCCCTGGCCCCGCCAAGCGCTCGACCTGCGCGATGCAACTCTCGTGCATGACCAAATGGAGGTCGACGCCCGGGTGCACCCAGAAGCCGAGACCGTCGAGATCGGTGATCGTCGCGACGAGCGGTTCGCGAATCCGGTCGCGCCAGCGCAGGTGGCCGAGCACACAGGTCACCGGCGGATGGGTCGAGACGATAATGTCCGGATCGAACCGCTCGACCATCCGCAGCAGCTGGCGCGAGCCGAAGGAGACGAGCGTCAGCTGGCCGATGATGCGGCAGAAGGAAGAGCGCTCGAGTAGCCGGTAGAGGAGCCCGTATGCGCGAGCCGCGTGTCCGAACTGCCAGTGGTAGAGGTCGCAGAGAATGAAGCGCAGGACGCGCCCGAGGCCGTCCAGCGCATCGACGAGCACGACCTCGAGCTCGCCGTCCTCATCCTCGAGCTCCGCGACGATCGCGCGCGCAGCCGCGACGTGGCCCTCGCCCACCGGTGCGGTGAGAACGAGCACGCGCCGGCGGTCGGCGCCGCGCTCTTCTGTGATGCGCCGAGGCGGGCGAAAGCGGCGAACGAGCGATCGCACGAGCCAGAACACCGCGATCTCGGCGGCGACGAGCAGAAGACCGGCGATCAAGATGAGAAGCACGAGTTCGTATTCTGACTGTTACCCCCGGAACGGCGCCGGAAGCTCATGGCCGGCGATCGGTCTCCCGGGCGACGAAAGCGTACTCTCGTAGCGCCCATCTGCGCCCGCAGGTTTGGTGCCCTTGATTCCAGCGGCGACTTAGAAGTCACTGGCGAGTTGACCTGATCCCCTGAAACAGATCCACATCCGTTGTGAAGGTCACGATCGCCCGAAAGAGCAGGAGGTGACCCTCATGAAGCGCAGAAGGCACACCTGGCTCTCGGGCCGCTACGACCCGTCGTCTACGCGATCTCGACCTGGAACGGAAGGCTGATCGCCAAGATCCCAGTTGGCCAAGGTCCCCATGAACTCTGCGTCTGGCCGCAACCCGGCCGCTGCTCGCTCGGCCACACCGGTATCCTGCACTGAGGGAGCCCGAGTGATGGTTCGCAGGCTATGGTCGAATCGCCGCCCGCGGAGGTGGCTCGTCCTCGGAGCCCTCGTTCTCGCGGCTGTCTCGATTGCGGGGAGCGCATGGATCGCAAGCCCCACCCCGACGGCGCTCCAGGCCCGCGTCCAGTCGCGGCTACGCGGCACAGGCGGAAAGGCACTGCGGCTCGATCAGGTCGCGCCGATCCTGCGCGAGGCTGTCGTCGCGACCGAGGACGAGCGCTTTTACCACCACTACGGAATCGACATCATCGGCGTTATCAGGGCGCTTCCCTACGACCTCGTGCACTTTTCATTTGCCCAGGGCGCAAGCACGATTACCGAGCAGGTCGCGAAGCTGCTCTACCTGGACGGAAACGACCACTCGCTCTGGCGCAAGCTCGAGGACGCGGCGGTCGCGCTCAAGCTGGAGGGCCGCTACTCGAAGGAGCAGATCCTCGCCGCTTACCTGAACAGCGCCTACTTCGGCGAGGGCGCGTACGGGGTGTGGGCCGCTAGCGAGCGCTACTTCGCCGTTCAACCGCAGAGGCTTGACACGTCGCAGGCAACCCTCCTTGCCGGACTGATCCAGGCGCCCTCCGCTTACGACCCGATTAGGCATCCCGCCGCGGCTCGCACCCGTCAGGTCGAGGTACTCCGCTCGCTGGTGAGAGACGGCTTTCTGAGCGAGGAGGAGGCAGCTACCGCGGCGAGCCGTCCACTCCGACTTCAGGGAGCTCGGTGGCTTCCACCCGTGCGCGGCGTCGACTTCGCCTCTGGGCCCACGTTCATTTGGTGGCAGTTGGCGATAGGCGCGACGATCGCGGTCGCCGGCGTGGCCGCGCTCGCCGTAGCTCGGATGTCCCGGGTCCGCGCCGTCCGCGGCCTGGTCGCGGTGAGAGTCGTGTCGCTTCTCCTCCTCGTCTTGGGGGCTGTTGTCGTTGTTCGCTCCTTCCGAGTCGCCTAGGTAAGAAGCTCGCGTCCTCACGGTCTCGTAGTTCTCTCGAGATCAACGGCCGTGGTTGCTGTCTGTCAGTTCGTGGGAGCGAACCGCTCGCGGCTCCGAACGAATCGGAGTCGCGAGCGGTGATCATCGGCATGAGGCGAACGTCTAGTGCTCGCCCTGCTGTTGGGTGTCGGCGTTCGGGTTGACGTCGGCGTAGCCGCCTGGTCCATCGCTCTGGTCAGACTCGCTCGTCGCCTCTTCGCCTGTAGAGGACGCTTCGGCTCCGGTGGCCTGGTCGATGCCCGACTGGTCGCCTTGCTGGACGTTGTCGGTGTCGACAGTCGCGTTTTCGGCGGCACCGGCGTTGTCGGGCGCCGACTGGTCGCCCTGCTGAACGTCGGCAACCTCCGCGGGCGAGCTCGACTCCTGCTGGCTCTGCGATACGGCGGGCGCGGCGGGAGGGCTGGCCTTGTGGGCGCCCGATGCGTAAACGGAGCCGCCGACGGCGAGCGCCGCGAACGCGGCTACCGCCACCACCAGCTTGGTCAGTCGTGCGCGCATGTCGTTCCTCCTTGTGTCGGTTCCAAAGACACGCCATCTCACCGTAGGAGCCGAGCGTGAACTAGCGGTGAAGCGCGGCGCGTTGGCTGTTCACCCGGCGTTCACATCCGAAGCGGCACACTTACAGAATGCGGGTTCTCGTAGTCGAAGACGACCCGAAGATGGCGAGCCTCGTTCGCCGCGGTTTGACGGAGAAGGGAAACGTCGCCGACGTCACGGCGCGGGGCGAGGACGCGCTCTGGATGGCAAGCGCGCATCGCTACGACGCGATCGTGCTGGACGTGATGCTGCCCGGTCTCGACGGTATTCGGACATGCGCCCGTTTGCGCGAAGCGGAGGTCTGGTCGCCGGTGCTGATACTGACGGCTCGTGACGGTGTCGAGGATCGAGTCGCGGGCCTGGATGCGGGCGCCGACGACTACCTGACGAAACCCTTCTCGCTCGCCGAGTTGCGCGCTGGTCTGTCTTAGGCCGGTTCTCCAGGCGTGTTTATCGATCACGCGAGGTCTTGATCCGATAGCAACCCTGCTGGACGCGCTCGAAGCGCGCTTCGCGGCAACTTACATAGGCGGCCAGAGCCGCTTTGACCGAGGTCCAGAGCAATCGCTCACCCGCGAGTCGCTCGGCGGCCGCGTGAATTTCGATCACCCGCATCAGCGCTTCGGTCCGCTCGAGCACCAGGGTCACGGTCTTAAGCACCGGGCTCACCTTGGCCGGAGCAGGCCGAGGTTCGCGAGGGTCGACCAGTGCTTTACGGAGCAACTCGTCGTGGAGCCGGCCGAGTCGAGGAAGCTCAACCCCGGCTCGAGGATTCGAAAGTGCCCCGTTTAGCTCCAAGAAAGCGCGGAGCACGCACGATTGGCGGGCTCCGCTAGGCGATCTGTGAAGAACGAGGCTAGTCGGGAACAGCGACCGAGCCGCCGACGAGCTTCGCCATGAAGACGAGCCCGATTCCGAACAGCCCGCCCAAGCCGACAGAGGCGATCGCGGCGCCCAGAGTCGGGTACATGACCGCGTACTCCTGCAGCAACACGGCCAGGCCGAGCCCGGCGATCAGGCCGAACACGGCTCCGAACAGTGTCTTACCGAAGCCGAGCGAGCCGGCGCGCATCGTCATCGCGACCGCGGCGCCGATGCCGCCCAGACCTGCGAGAGCCGCCACCAGCCCGACGATCCCAGCCACGGTCGAAAGCGGGTTGCCCTTCACCTTCACGAGCGCAACGCCGCTGCAGTTGACGCCTCCGCTCGAGCCGATCACCTTGTACAGGCCGACGCCGTACTTGGCGTACTTCTTCACGTCGACCGAGCTGGCCCACGAGTTGCCGTGCGAGGGCTTGTCGCGAACCGTCCAGCGCATGCCGGCGAACTCGATCTGGATCTTCAAGTGCGAGATCTGGCCGGCGGAGCTCATCGTCACCGGCACGATCGAGTTTTTCTCGACCGTGATCGGCTTGCTGAAGGCGCCCGTTCCACGGCCCTTGACGTTCTGACCGGCGATGCTGGCGCTACAAGGGCCGCTGATGTCCGCAGTAGCGGAGGAGGCGACGATCGCCGCGATCGCGCTGACGGTGACCACGGCGAGGGGAATACGAAGAGCGTGAGAGCGAACCACGGCGAACCACCTCCGGAAGTTGAGTTGCGGCGATTCTAAGCGGCGGGCGACCGCGTTTCTAGTGCCGTCTTCGATCGCGCCGGTGCTCGTCAGGAAAAACGATGCGCGTGGACGGCGAGAGCGCGATTCACCGGCTCCGCGCCGGCGCGTTCGCAGGCCAGTCGTAGGAGCGGCTCGCCGTCGCCAGAGCGGAGGAATGCCTCGCCCTCGGCTTCGATCTCGCCGCTGCCGAGCGATGCGATCCCAGCCGCCCAGAGAGCGCCATCACCCTGCCTGCTCTCGGCCTGCAAGCGGGCGCAGAGCTCCAGCAGTGTCGCCAGATCGGTCACGGCGGCCACGTCTCCGAATCGACTCACGTGTACGAGGCCGCGCGCGTAGAGGCGGTCGCCGAGCAACAGCGCCAGGTTCGGTTCGCTCGGGGCAAACAGGCGCGAGCGGCCGTAGTGGACGAGGTAGCCCTCGTAGATGGTCTCGATTCCGAGCGCCAGCCGCTCGGCCGCGAGCGGAGAGAAGGCGAGCTCGGGCTCGCGCTCCCACTCGGGCAGGAGCAGATCGCTCCAGAGGGCGCTTTCCGCGCCGTTCTCTGCGGCCAGGCGCTCCCAGAGGCCAGAGGGCTCGTCGTCGCTCCCGGTCGCCACCTAGCCCTCCGTGAGACGGGGGAGTACGAACCGCGCCACCGTTCCCCAGAAAGCGAGCAGCCCGATTAGCCAGAGCGTCTCGGGGGCGATAGTGGCCCAGGGGTGTAGGTCATAGAGCGCCGAGCCGAAGAAGCGCTGGCCGTGGCTGAAGGGGAGGAAGTCGCTGACGACGCCCGCGGGCGGCACGATCTCCCGGGGGATCAAGCCGAGCAGGACGATCGGAAGAGCGACCAGCAGCGCGCCCAGCGTCGCCGAGCGGCCCTCGCGCGCAAGCGATCCGATCAGTGTTCCGATCGCGCCCAGCGCGGCGCCGAAGAGAACTACACCGACCAGCACGAGTGGGATCCGTCCCCAGGGCTGGCCGCCCGTGATACCGCCGATATCGACGATGGCTCCGAAGGCGAGCAGGATGCCGACGCCGACGATGAGCGAGACGACGGTGGCCAGAGCGACCTTCGCCATGAGCAGAGACAGCTTCGAGACCAACCCTCGTCCCAGCAGGCAGGCGACGTTCTCGTCACGCTCGGACGCCGTCACCGCGGCGGCCAGGGCGAGCGCGAGGATGGCGATCGTGAGCGCCAGCGCATAGGCCTGCATCTGCGCCGAGAACAACCAGCTGCGCCCTTGACGCGTCTCGATCGACAGCTTGATCGGCTGAGCAACCGCGCGCGCCGAGACCTGGGAGGCGCGGAGCGCACCTTCGGCCGTGTCGAGGAAGCGCGCCACCTCGGCGGCGCTCTTGTTGCCCTTCTCCGCGAGGAGCAGCGCCCGCGCTTTCTGAATCCCGAGCACGTTGTAGCTCGAGCCCAGGAAGTTGGCCTTCCCGCCGCGCTGGATCAGCGAGATGTAGCGGATCGCGTCCTTGATAAAGGCCCCTTGGAGCTTGAGATTGAGGTTGTAGACGAGCGCCTGCATTTGCTGGGTGACGCGAGAGGAGATTCCGCCCTGCGCCGTCTCGAACTCCAGCGTCGGGCTGTGGACGACGCTCTTCAGATCGGTCAGAAAGCCCTGCGGGATCGTGATCACGCCCACGACACTGCCGGTTCGCAGCGCCTGGTCGGCCTCGGCCTTCGACATCCAGGAGATGCGGACGTTCTTCGCCACCTCGTCGATCGCGGCCTTGATGTCGTACTTGTGGCCGGCGATCTTCGTCGTGGGGGGAATGTGGTCGAGATCCACGACGGCGACCCGCGGCCGGGCGTTCGCATAGCCGGCGACTAGGCCGACGAGCCCCGCGATCAGGAGCGGATAACAGGCAAGCAGGATCACGACGACAGGCGCCCGTCGCAGCGAGACCAGGTCCTTGTAGGTGAGCAGGGCGGCGGCGCGCAACGTTCTCACGGCTCACGCTCCCAAACGGCGTACTCGGCGGGCCCGCCGCTAAAGACGAGCTCTCCGGAGTCGAGCGCTATCACGCGGGTGGCGTGGCGCTCGACCTCTTCGGGGTTCTGGCTCGAGAAGAGCACCGCTCCGCCCTCGGCGACGTGGCGCTCGGCCTCCTGCCACATACGCGCGCGCTGCTTCGGGTCGAGCGAGGCGGTGGGCTCGTCGAGAAGTAGAACGTTCGGATCTCCGAGCAGCGCGATCGCCAAGCTGAGGCGCTGCCGGTTCCCGACCGAGAGGTGAGCGCTGAGGCGATCGCTGGGGAGAGAGAAGCGCTCGAGCAACTCGGCGGCGCGCTGCTCTGGATCGCCGACGTTCTCGAGGCGGGCGAAGAGAACGAGGTTCTCGCGAGCGGTCAGGCGGCTGTAGTGAGAGGGCCTTTGAGGCAGCCAGCCGACCTTGGCCGCGCCGGTGATGGAAACCCGGCCCTCGCTGGCCCGAAGCGATCCGGCCAGAAGCGACAGCAAGGTCGACTTGCCGGCGCCGTTCGGGCCGACGAGCGCCACCGATTCGCCCGAGTGCAACTCGAGGTCGATTGGCGCCAGTGCGGCCAGGCGGCCGTAGCGTCGAGACACCGATCGTGCCGAGAGAAGCACCTCCGCCACGTTACTCGGCGTCCTCCGGCGCGGCGGTCTCTTCTACGGGTGTCTTTCCTTCCGCTCCCGACGTCTTCCGCGCCCTCTTCTTCGCCGGAGGCGCTTGCTCGGCCGGTACCGGCGGCGGGGTCGCGACGGAAACACCCGCCGTCGCCGTCTCTGTCGCAGCCCAGGATTCGAACGTCACCCGCTCCGAGAAGAACTCCCACAGCGCTCGCAGCACGGCGAGCAGCGGCAGGACGACAAAGACGCCGAGGACTCCATAGATCTCGGCCCCGGCCAGCAGTCCGAAGATAACCAGCAGCGGGTGCAGGCGAAGTGCGCTTCCCATCACCTTGGGAACGACGATGTGACCCTCAATTTGGTGGATGATCAGGAACAGCACGATCACCCAAACGGCCGCGAAGGGGTGGCTGACGAGCGCGTAGGCGACCGGTGGAATCGCTCCGAGCCAGGGACCGAGGTAGGGAATCAGCTCGGTGAAGGCGACCCAGAACCCGAAGAAGAGGGCGTAGCGATCGCCATGCGGGAACAGGCCGACTGCGCCGAGCAGCCACAACCCCACTCCGGCGCTCGAGCCGATGATCAGGGAGAGAAGGAGCTGCCCCTTGACATAGCCGGCGAGCGAAGACTCGAGCTGCGCCAGTAGCGGCGGTGAGCCCCGCGTGGGTGGAAAGCGCCGGTCTATCGCTCCACCCAGTCGGTTTATGTCGAGCAGCATGTAGATCGAGACGACGATCACCAGCACGATGCTGAAGAGGATCTCGATCGCGCTGACGGCCGCTCCTTCGATCAGGCTGATCGCCTTCGAGGTGACTTTCTTGACGTTGATGCTCTTCACGAGTTCGAGGCCCTGCTTGCGGATCTGGATCCGCTTCAGGTGGTGAGAATCCAGCCAGCTCTGGAACCGGTCGACGTCACGCTCGGCCGCCGTCTGGTGCTGAGCGTCGGCCTTCGTGAAGTAGTTGTCGACGCGATTGGCGCCGGCGCGGACGTGATCGACGCCGACGGTCGCAAGCGCGATGATCGAGAAGGTGGCGGCGGCCGCGAAGCTGAGATAGACGAGGGCGACCGCGACTCCGCGCGGTATCCAAATTCGTCCGAGCGTTCGCACCATGGGGTTCAGGAGCAGTGCGATCAACCCGGCCACAATGAACAGGAAGACGGCGCGGGCGAGCGTGTGAGCGAGGGCCCAGGCAAGAAGCAGTAGTAGCGGCAAGCCGACGAGCTGAATCCAGCGAGGAATCGCGATTCTGGTCGCCCCGTCGGGCATAGGCGGGATCGTAGCGTGCGGGCGACGGGCGTCGTTCGGGAGTTGCCGCAACCGCACTGCTACGAATCCGATCGATATGGGAAGCGGCCCTTGTCGCGGACGCCTACCGATTTGAAAGCATCACGGTCGTCCGGTACGGTGGACCTCATGCCTTACCGTGCACACGCGCGCCGGCGCAGGCGGCGCGTGCGACGGCACGAGCCGGTTCGTCATGTGCGGCGGCCCAAGCGCATCTACTGGCAGGCGGCGGCCGGACTGACTGCGACGATCGTGGCCCTCGTACTCGTGCTCAGCGCCTGGACCGGCGGAAGACCTCGCTCTCCGTTGGGGACGCCCGTCGTAGGCGAGCAGCCGCAAGCGGGCGAGCAGCCGGTTCCGATAGTGATCGCCAGGGTGGGAGCCCTCTCGATCAAGCTTCCGGTCGCGCGCAGCGCGGTGACCGCGATCGGCTACCACGCCTCGCCCGACACTGTTGCGCTCTCGCCCGAGGGCACACAGGCGAACGAAGGCCTGCTGACACGCCTCTTCCATCGCATTGTCGGGTCCAGTAGCGGCGGCCTCAACTACTACGAGCTGTCGGGCGGAGTAGGCACCGACAACGGCGCGCTCGATATCGGGGCGGCGCCGAAGACCGACGTCTACGCGCCGGTGGACGGGAAGATCGTCCAGATCGGCCCCTACGTCGTCGACGGCATCTCGATCGGTAACCGGATCGATATCCGCCCCGACACCGACGCGACCTTGATCGTCTCGATGACGCGGCTTTGGCCCGCTCCCGGGCTGGAGATCGGCGCGGCGGTCACCGCCGGCGTGAAGCCGCCGGTGGGAAGCGTGGCCGACTTCTCCAAGGTCGAGCACCAGAAGCTGGCGCATTACACCCAGGACCAGGGCAACCACGTGACGATCGAGGTCTATCCGGCCGCGATGTCGATCCTTCCCTAACGGCGGAGAGCGATCGCGATGCGCATCCTCTTCGTGGCCGACGTCTTCGGCGCTCCCGGGCGTCGTGCGCTCGAGCAGCGACTGCCGGACCTGCGCACGGAGCTCGCGCTCGACTTCTGCGTCGTCAACGGCGAGAACGCCTCCGACGGAGCCGGTATTACGCCCAAGCACGCCGAGCGCATCCTCGCCGCCGGCGCCGACGTGATCACGCTCGGTAATCACGTCTGGCGCAAGCCCGAGCTCGTCTCCTATCTCGGCCAGAACGAGCGGATCGTCCGCCCGGCCAACCTCTCCCGGCTCTGCCCGGGCCGGGGAGTAAGCGTTCTGCCCGCTGCCGACGGCAGCTCGGTCGCCGTGGTGAATCTGCTCGGAGAGCTGTTCATGAACGTCGCCCATAGCCCCTTCGAGGTCGTCGACGAGCTCGTCGTGGAAGCTTCACGGCAGACGCCGATCGTGCTGATCGACTTCCACGCCGAGGCGACGAGCGAGAAGATAGGGCTCGCCCGCTGGCTCGACGGCCGCGTCACCGCGGTCTTCGGCTCTCACACCCACGTGCAGACGAACGATGCCCGCGTTCTGCCCGGCGGCACGGCGGCGATCACCGATGCGGGCATGACCGGCCCGCACGACTCCGTGATCGGAGTCAGGGCCGAGCTTGCGATCGAGCGGATGCGCACCGGGATGAGAGTCCGCTTCGAGCCCGCCGAGGGGGACGTGCGTATCGAGGGCGCGCTCGTCGAGTGCGACCACAACGGCCGCGCGCTCACTTGCGAGGCGGTCAGGCTCCCGATTGGGTAAGCGCCGCCTGCGCGGGGGCTGCCGCCGGGAGCTCCTGCTCGCGTCTGCGCGGCCCGGCGAGCATCAGCGCGAAAAGGCCGACCAGAGCGATGTCGCGGGCGAGCACCAGCGCGCTCGGCAGCGAGCCGAAGTGAAGCGCGTAGTCCCAGTAGCGGTACGGGAACCAAAGCTGTGTCAAGACGAGCGAGAGCACGAGCAGCGCCGAGGTTGCGAGACCGCGCCTTCCCAGCACGAGCAGGACGAAGGGGCAGAGCCAGATCAAGAACTGGGGCGAGAGCACCTTCCCGAAAGCGACGAAGGCAACGATCGCGGCGGCGCTCGTGCGCACCAGACGTTCGCGGCTGGCCTCGCCCCTGGCGAACCAGACCCAAACACCCAGAAGAGCAGCGATCTGTAAAGCCGTTTGCACCCAGGCCACGACTCCCGAGCCGGAGGCGGCCAGATTCTGCGAACCGGAGCCGTTTTGCACGGAGGCGGCGAGCCCGAACAGGTGATGCAAGCCCACAAGCACGGCTGCGCCCAGGCTCTCGATCTGTAGCGGACGATCGAGCTGGACGGCGAAGGAATGCACGAGCCCGTGCGGAGCCGCGATCGCAAAGGGAACGAAGCAGGCGACGAGCACTGCTATATAGATCCCCAAACAGGAGGCGAGCTCCCGTTTGCCGGCACGCTTCCAGACCCAGACGATGCCGATCGGGAGTAGCACCACTGGGAAGATCTTCACCGCGGTGGCCGCTCCGAGCAGGCCGAAGCCGATCCAGTGACGATCGCCGAGTATCGCCACCAATGCGGCCAGCGCGAGCGCCGTCGGCCAGAGGTCGAAGCGCGAGAGAAGCACCGGGCCGAGCAGGAGCGGAGAGAGAGCGGCCAGGCCGAGCGACATCGCTATTCTCCGGTTCGATGCGCCAAGTCTGAGCAGGCCGACCGCGAGCAGCGCGATCGAGGCGAGACCGCAGAGCTCCATCAACAGCTCGAAGTTCCTGCGGTACGCGGAGCGGACGCGGTAGGGCCCGATCGTCGCGGCGGATGGCTGGGCGCTCGCGCTGTTGCCGATGGCGGGGAGGATGAACGCCGGCAGGGCGCCGGGCGGGTACTCGAGCGAGAAGTCCCTGTAGGGGACGTTGCCGTGCATGACCCAATCGCCGTAGTGCTGGTAGAGCGGAGTGTCGACGATCTGATGCTCGCTGTAGAACCCGTGATGGATCGTCGCCCAGGAGGCGAGGAAGAGAACGCCTGCGATCGAAGCGATCAGGAGGGTCGAGCGCTTGCCGGCCCCGGCGCGGATCAGCTCACGCAGCGTCGAGCGCTTGCCGGCCCCGGCGCGAATCAGCTCACGCAGCGTCTCCAACATCCCTCCTCGCTCGAACGACGGCGCCGCTACCGGCCAGAAGCGCGATCGCGGCAAAGGGGAAGAACCAAACGATATAGGTGTAGAACCAGTACGTCAGCACGAGCTCGAATGATGCGAGCAGGGCGCCGGTGAGAGCGGCGAGTTGGAGCGGCGAGCGGCGGCGGGGGTAGAAGGCCGCGCCGATCGCGGCCAGAGCCACGATCGCGATCAGCACCAGCTGGACGACGTGCAGATCGGGGAGCCCGGCGTGGTACTGGCGCCAGTCCCAAAGCGAGAAGGGCGACTCCCTGTCCAGCTGCCGGACGATCGTCTTGTCCCAGAACATCCGCGCCGCGTGGAGCGGGCTGGGCTCGAGCAGCAGCACGGAGAAGGCCGCGACCGTGGTGAGCGCGAACGCCGCGACGAAGCGGCCGAGCCGACGGAACCAGCCGAGCGGGTTGAGCCGGAGCGCCTCCGGATAGACGGCCCAGAGCGGCGCCACGATCAGCGATCCGAGCTTCGTCCAGCCGGACAGCGCCACCGCGGCGCCTCTAGCCCAGGGCGAGGTGACCAGCCAAAAGCCCCAGATCAGGTAGGCCGGCACGATCGCGTCGTTGGTGTTCGAGTTCGAGACGTACTGGGTGAACGGATAGGCCGCCCAGGCGAAGGCGAGCGTCGCCGCCAGACGCGCGCCGCCGAAACGGAGCCCGACCAGAGCCAATCCCGCGATACAGAGAACGTCGAAGAGGATCGCGGTGAAATGCGACGCCGGCAGGTCGTCCCACTTGTGCGACCAGCCGAAGAGCTCGAGCCCGGGCACGTACGACAGGTAGGCGACGGGACCGTAGGTGTCGCCATCCGGGTTCGACGACTCGCAATGCCCGTTGGGCTGGATGTGATCGCGGACGTTCCCTTCGGAATCCGCCGGTCCGCAGACCTTCAGCGTCTTGCCGTTGACGGAGTCGGAGGGGAAGTGGCCGTAGGGCGACTGACCCGAGACGATGCGGTCGGCGCCGATCACTCCCGCATAGCCGACGTCGATGACGTTCGAGGTGCGAACGTTGAGCCCGATCCGAAAGCCGATCAGAAAGACGGTCGCAGCCACGAGCAGCCAGACCGGCCAGACCGGCGGTCTCGCGCTCGTCTGCCTGCCCCGTACGCCAACGTAGAACAGACGGCCGATCAGGTAGAGAAGCGGCGGATAGACGAGCGAGGCGCTGGAGAAAACGCGCCCCTGGTTGAAATACCAGAGGCTGACCGAAAAGGAGAGGAAAGCGATCAGGTCGAGATTGCGCAGCGACAGCGGCCGGCGCAGGTCTCCCAGTCCGAACAGGAAAATGGCGCAGAACCCGAGCCAGACCGGCAGCGTGTTTATCTCCTTGCCGCCGAAGGCGCCCGGCGATCCTCGCGCCATTCCCCAGGCGACCTGAGGGCCGGTCCAGGCTTGTGTCACCTGACCGCTCGCGTCGTCGACTCGTCCTTCGGCGATCTCGCCCGCTTTCTTGGCCCAGACGCGCGCCGTCCAGTAGCGCCCCTGTTTGTCGAACACGGCCTCCTTGGTCAGGCTCGCGCTCGGATAACGCCCGACCCAGTCCTTCACCTTGCCCGCGCGCAGAAAGATCCTCTCGGCGGTCGCCTGGTCGAGGCGTGCGCTACCGAACGGGGTGAAGCGGATTACGGGGGTCTTCTCGTGCCCGATCGCGCCGGCCGGGATGGCTGCGAGTGCGAGCAGAAGGATGAGCCCGAGGCAAATAGCCGCGGCGGCATTCGGGATGACTCGTCTCGAGACGGGGCGCTCCGTCTTCATTCCGGAACGAATTCTGCGTTATTGGGGCCGCTCAAGTACGAAACGACCAGAGCTTGTTGCCGATGAAGTTGACCGGCGTGACGCACACGATCGCCACCGCCTGGGCGACGATCTCTCCCAATCCGAACGCGATCAGGAGCGACAGGAAGCCGATGTTCGCGGCCCACGCCATCGTCGATACGACGAAAAAGCGCAGTCCCTGGAGGCCGAAGTGCCCGCGCTGATCACGGAACGTCCAGGCTCGGTTCCAGAGGTAATTGTTGGAGGCGGAAACGACGAACGAGACGGTCGCCGCAACGTAGTAGTCGAACCCCAGGAGGTCGAGCGCAAACGCATAGACGCTGAGGTTGACGACGTAACCGCTGCCTCCGACCATGCAGAACTTCGCCAGCTGAACCCAGTTGTGGCGTGTCCTGAGCGCTCGCCCGGCCCGTGAGCCGTGGAGCGTGTCCGCTGGGGCCTCTTCGCTTGCGCTCAGGGTCGTCTCCGGGCCGTCTTGCGTTGCCGTATTCGCACCTTCGCAGCGGGAAACCGCCGCAACTCCCCGCCCTTGCTCTTGACGACGATCCTCGTCACGTCGCCGTTGGCGCGCAGGACGATGTCGTCGAGCGTTCCGATCTGGCATCCGGCCACGTCGACGACCGTTCCCCGGAGCGCCCGCAGAGACGAGCCGCGCTCGTCGTAATAGGCGCTCTCGTCGAGCAGAGCGAGGCTGGAGGAGGCCGTGATCTCCTCGTTCGTGAGCGCCGCGGCCGCCAGCGGTAGGAATCGCTGCGCGTGATCAGCACAACGCACCTGCAGGCCGACTACGCGCAGGTGCTCCAGGTCGACGAGCACGTCGGTGGGGCGGCCGAGCTCGGCTCCGCGCAGGCGGATGGGGAGCCTCAGCAGCTCGTCGCCGAGGCTGCGCAGGGGGCTCTCGGCCGCGCCTCGGCGGCCGTTTTTTCCGTTACCGGATCGCGAATCCCTGCTCACCTGTCGGTTCCTGCCATTCGACCTCGATCTCATCGACATACGCCGCCGAGGGTCCCTGGCGGCACCAGCGAAGAAGCAACTCTACGCGTTCGGCCGCGCCCTCGAAGACCGCCTCGACATTTCCATCCGATCGGTTTTTCGCCCAGCCGCTGATGCCGAGGGACGCGGCGCGCGAGCGGGCCGCCCAGCGATAACCGACGCCCTGGACACGGCCGCGGACGATCACATGAGCTCTGCGAACACTCTCCTGCATCAGGCGGCGGCGGCGAAGATCTCCGGGTAGCGCGGTGGTGCGATACCGAAGTGCGAGAGGATAGCCGGGGCGATCTCGACGATGCTCGCGGGGAGGCGCTCGATCCCCACCGCCAGCATCGGCACCTCGGAGTCGCCGCGCTCGAGCGAGCCGTGCGAGCCGCCGCCGGCGTGGTGGCGACCGGCGAGATCGGCGAACTCCACACCTGGGGCGGCCGAGATCAGCAACTCGCCCGCGTTCGGGTTGGCCAGCGCCGACCACAGGCGCTCGAGCGCCTGTGGCTGATCGAGCACCCGTTCCTCCCCGCTCTTCCGCCATCCCTGAGCGGTCGGGGCGAAGCGAAGCTCTGCACCGTCCCGCAGCGCCACCGCCTCGGCGCCATTCCGGTAGGCGACGACGTGAACGCTCGGATCACGGCCCAGGCGCTCGGCCAGCTCCGCCGTCTCGAGCGGGCAGTCCTCGAGCCGGTAGACCATTGCCGCACGGTTCGAGGCGGTGAGCACAACCTGCGAGCCGGGATAGGCACGCCGCCCGGCCAAGGAGAGATCTGCCAGTGCGCGATCGAGCCGGACTCCCTCGTGGACGGGCGTCTGCCCGTGATCGGAGCAGAGGAGCACGTCATAACGATCGAGAAAGGCGTCGATTCCGCCTGCGGCTTCGACGATCGTGGCGATCGAGCTGTCGGCGCGTTTGAGAGCGGCATCGGCCCTGTCGGGGCCGAGCGCGTGCGAGATGTAGTCGAAGTCGGAGAGGTAGTAGAAGAGGAAGTCGAAGTCATCGCGTGTGACGAGCCAGCGACCGGCGGCCTCGGCGTAGTCGTCGACCGAGCCGCTCGCGCGCCTGAAGACGGCTGTCGGCGAGGCGCCGGTCTCGTGCGACTCGAACAGCCCGTAGAAGAAGAAGCGGCTCGGACCCAGCACCGGCGGCGTCACTCCCGGAAGGGTCGGGAAATGACGCTTGCGGCCGCGGAAGCAGGTCGCGTTGATCGCGGCCGCCCGGAAGCCGTGATCCTCGAGAGCCTCGAAGATCGTGACCGCGCCGCGGCCGAGGTGCTTTGCGTTCATCGCATAGACCGTGTTGCGCCACCAGTTCAGAGCACCCGAACGGCGCGCGGCGGCGAACGAGGAGCCGTACTCGACCACCCGCCGCTCTTTACGATCGAACCAGACCAGGTGCGGAATCTCGTGGATTCCCGGGTGCGCTCCCGTCGCGATCGTGGCCAGGCAGACCGGCGTCAGCGAGGGGAAGACGGATACCGCGCGCTCGAGCTGCCCGGCGGCCGCGAAGTGCGAGATCGTCGGCGCCAGGCCGCTCTCGATACCGCGCTCGAGCAAGGCCGGTGTCAGCCCGTCGATGACGATCAGGACGAGCTTGCGCATCAGTCGCGCGCGAGCGTGCGGAGCCCGGCGTAGCGGTCGCCGCCTCCACGTCTCAGGCGCAGGGCGAGCAGCATGACCAGCACCGCTTCGAGGTAGCCCAGCGCCGGCACGAAGGCGAGTCCGCCGACGCCCAGTCCAAGGAAGAAGAGGAGAGCTCCCGTCGCACCCCGGGTTCCGCCGCGGGCCAGCGTGCGGCGGCAGAGCTGGGCAATCGCGACAGCGCCGGCAACACCTCCCGCCGCTCCCGAGAGGGCGGCGAGCGGCGCGACGAAGACGAGTGCCAGGCCGTAGCCGGCCACTGCAGCCACGATTGCCGCCAGAAAAACGCCTGCTCGAACAGGCGCTATGAGCCCCGCGACCACGGTCCCGAGCGCCACCCCGAGGCCGAGCGAGACTCCCAGCCAATACCAGAGGCCCACGGTCAGCAGTGTAGACGGACCGATCCGTCTGAACTCCCCCGGCACAATCCCCTCGAGGTTCTCGGTTTCGCGTTTCACGCGTTGCACGGACGGGGACATGGTTATGTCAGAGAGTCAGGGAGACCGCACTGGAAGAGAACGGCGAACCGTTGCTGATCTTCTTTTCCTCCGTGAGCTCGGGGCCTGCACGGCGTATGGATAGCCTGGTAGCCCAGATCGCACGGAAGGAGAGGAAGAACCTCCGCGTCGTACGGGTGGACGTGAACGAGCGCCCGGACCTGGCCGTTCGATTCCACGTCGGCGCAGCGCCCGCGCTTGTGCTCACGAAGAACGGACGCGTACTCGAGCGAATTGAAGGGCGAGCGAGCGCCTCGAAGATCGAGCGCATGCTCGAGCCACACCTCGCTAGTTGCGCAACTCCGGAGGCAACGCTCTAGGAGTCGCGCCAGCTTCTGCGCCGAGTTCGGGGGGATCCGGCGTAGAAGCAGGGCGGGCTCGCGGATCCGGCCGCGGGCTCGCCCACACCTACCTGGACGGCACGGAATGAGCGCGACGCTAGATCAAAACAGACACGGCCGCGCGCTGGCACTCGAACACGGCCGAGGTCACGTCGCCGAGATCCTCGCCGTCCGCGTGCAAGGGTTCGGGCCGGTCGCAGACGACCTCGATCCGGTCGAGGTTGTGCCCGTAGAAGGCATCGTCGGAGCGGGGGATGCGGCCTCTGAGAACCGCCAGCGCGATCCGTAACATCGAGCGCCGTTGCATACGAACCGGGGCGACCATATCCAGTCCGAGCTCAAAGCGGGCGGCCGGTGCGAAGCGCACGGGTAGCGGCCCGGCGAAAGTCGACGGGTCGCCGTTGCAGACGACGGCGAAGGCCGCGCGGCCGAGCCCGCGCACCTCGATGACTTGATCGAGCGAGCGCCGCCGCTCTCTGAGCACGGAAATCATCGAGCGGACGAATGCGAAGTCGCCCGGGCGCCGGCCGTCCTCGTCACGGCCGAGACGGTCAACGCGGCGAACGATCTCGGCGTCTACCCCGATTCCCGCCTCGAAGGCGAAGCGATAGCCGTTGACGCTGCCGAGCGAGATTCGCCGTGTCCTCTTCTCGGACAGTGCCTGCGCTATCTGGACGGCCGCTTCGATCGGATCTCGAGGAAGCCCCAGGGCGCGCGGAAGCACGCTCGTACCGCCGCCGGGAACGAAGCCGACCGGAATGTCGCGCTTGATGCCATTGAGCACCTCGTTGAAACCTCCGTCGCCCGAGAAGACGACTACGGCGTCGGCGCTCTCGCTGGCCTGCCTGGCAAGCTCGATGCCGTGCCGCGGGGCTTGCGTCTCGAGCGTGACGACGTCACCGGCCCGCTTGAGAACGTTCTCGACGCCGGCAACGCGTTCCGGTGTCACTCGCGTAGCCTTACCGTTGACGATCAGGGCTATCTGCATCACTTCGAGCATGACACGATTCGCACCGGCGCGCGATCCTCGCCCCCACCCTTTCCCCTCAATAGCATGGCTGCTATGTTTCACCTGTGACAGAAGAACGAGCGTTCGAACGATTGAAGGAACGAGCTCTCAAGCGCATCGCCGGAGTCGGCGACGGGGGTTGGCTCTTCGCTCAGATCGCGGATCAGGTCGCCGAACAGCGCCAGGCGCTGGACCTGTCGCAGAGGCAGCTCGCCGAGTTGACCGGGACGACGCAGTCGGCTATCGCCCGGCTCGAGCGCGGGGGCCGGCCGCCGCGGATCGACACTCTGCTAGGGATAGCCGAGGCGCTCGACTGCCAGCTCGTGGTGGAGCTGAGGCCGCGCCGCGGCTAAGCGCCTGTTCCGCTAGAGGCCTAAGCGACGAACTCGATCTTGACGGGCTTGTCGAAGGCGCCGATCACCTGGGCCCGGGCGAGCAGCTCGGCTATCGCCTGGCGGCCCTCATCGCCGAAATCGAAGGAGAGCTCGTTCACGTACATGCCGACGAAGCGATCGGTGATGGCGGCGTCGCTGGAGCGGCCGAAGCGCATCGCGTAAGCCATCGCCCGGCGACGGTTATCGAGCCCGGCGAGGATCGAGTCGCGGATCACGTTGGAAAGCTCGGGCAGGCGTGAGCCGAGGTCGCGGCGGGCGACGTTCACCGTCAGAGGCAGTGGCAATCCCGTCTCCAGCAGCCACCACTCGCCGATGTCGACCGACTTGGAGAGGCCCTCTTCACGGTAGGTTAGCTGGCTTTCCTCGTTCACCAGCCCGGCCTCGGCGCGCCCCGACTTGACCTCGTCGAGGATCTTGTTCGCCGGTAGTACCCGGTAGCGGAACTCTTGGCCCAGGCACATGCGCAGAACGAGAAACGAGGTCGTCGTGGCACCCGGGACGACGATCTCGACCTCTCGCAGCTGCTCGCGCGAGAAAGGCTGGTGCGAGATGACCACCGGCCCGTAGCCCGTTCCCATACTGGCGCCGTGGGGGAGCAGGACGTAGCGATCCTGAACGAAGGGATAGGCGTGCACCGACAGCGCCGTGACCTCGAGCTTGCTCTCCCAGGCCCAGAGGTTGAGCGTCTCGAGCTCCTCGGCCATCGGCTCGAACTCGAACCCGCGCGGGTCGATCTTGTTCGAGACGAGCGCCCAGAACATGAAGGCGTCGTCGGGATTTGGCGTGTGCCCGATCCGGATCAGCATCAGGCCGCGAACCTAGCAAGGCTCGCTCCGGCACGCGCCACTACCGTGCTAGGCCGTTTCGCCGTCGCCGTGGTGGAAGAACCAACGTTCGAGCGGCTCCAGAATCTCGTCTCGTGCGAAGGGGAGCACCTCCTGCTCGATTCCCTCCTCGCTCGAGACGCGCAGGTCGTCGCTCAATGCCCCGTTCGCCTCGGTGAGGGCGTCGTCCAGCTCATAGCCCTTGAAGATGTAGTCGTCGTCCCGCGGTCCGTTGTCGGAGCGGAGCTGAGGGTTGACCGCGCGGCCGACAGCCCAGAGCGCCTCGGGCCGGTACTCGATCCAGAAGACGACGCGTTCCTCATTGCCTTCGTCGTCGATTCCCAGCAACGCGCGCTCGGCGAACCGGCGAGATAGCGAATCCTTCGGCACGGTTCGAGGATAGCGTGCGAGCCCGCCCAAAAGAATGGTCAGAGCTCGAGACCACGCCTCTCGGCGCGAGCCCGATCCAAGACGACCGCCGCCGCCGCGACGTCCCAGGCGGCGATGCCGTTGGACTTGAAGACGACAATGTCCTCGTCGGACTGTCTCCCTTGCAGCTCCCCTGCGACCAGCTCGTGCAGCTCGTACACCTCGAGCCAGTCGAGGACGCCGCTTGCGGCCGGTTCGATCAGATCGCCCGACTCGATCTGCGCCTGCGCTCTGAGGTCGCAACAGACGAGCGAGGCGCGCTCGAGCACGGTGTTGTCAAGCTCGCGGTGGCTGGCCACGTTGGCTCCGACCGCGCAGACAAGCGTCCCGGGCTGGAGCCACTCGCCACGGAGAACCGGATCGGGCGAGCTGGTGACGGTGACGACGATCTCGGCCTGGGCCGCCTGCTTGTGATCGTGCGCCGGGACGGCGCCTGTCCGTTCGCAGAAGGAGCGAAGGCGCTCTTCGTTGCGGCAGAAGACACGCACACGCTCAATCGACGGAAAGGCCGCCCGGATGCACTCCACCTGCCCGAAGGCGTGGTAGCCGCAGCCGATCAGGCCGAGTGTGCTCGCGCCGGCGCGGGCTAGCCTGAGCGCGGCGACCGCGCTGGCGGCGCCCGTTCTCAGCTGTCCCAAACGACGGGCCTCGACAACCGCGCTGAGCTCGCCCGTACGCTCGTTTTGGAGAAGAACGACGGGGCGAAAGGATCGTCCTCTTCCGGCGACGTAGCTCTTCAAACCGGCCAGACCGGCTTCGCGATCCACCGCCGCCATCAAGGTCATGACGCCGCCGTCGAGCCCGAGCCGCGCCCGCGGAAGAACCTCCACCGCGCCACGGGCCATCCTCTGCGCGCACTCCTCGACGGCTTCGTTCACCGACTCGGCGTCGAGCAGAGCGTTGACGTCCTCTTCTGTCAGGTAGAGAGCCATGCGCGGGGATCGTACTCTGCCGGGCCGAGCTTCAACCCTCGCCGGACCACGGCTACACTAAGCAGGCTGGCGCCCGTAGCTCAGGGGATAGAGCGCTGCCCTGCGGAGGCAGAGGTCGCATGTTCAATTCATGCCGGGCGCACTTTTCCCGCGTTGCGTGGCGGGCTGGCTGTGATTGTGGGCAGGGTCCGTGGCGGGTGGGAACGGCGTTGAGTGAGCCGCGCCCGCCGTGTCGGCCGCGGCGACCGATTCCGAGCCTTTCTTTGCACGACTAGGATCGCAAACGTGAAGATCCTCGTCGTTCTCGGGCACCCGCAGCCCGGCAGCTTCAATCATGCGCTCGCCGAGGCGGTTGTCACCACGCTCGAGGAGTGTGGGCACGAGGTCGTCTTCCACGATCTCTACGCCGAAGAGTTCGATCCCGTGCTTCCGGCTGCTGAGCTTTCCAGCGATGGCCCAGTCGATCCCGAGGTCGCCCGACACTGCGCGGAGCTGGCCGCGGCGGAAGGGATCATCGTCGTCCATCCGAACTGGTGGGGGCAGCCGCCGGCGATTCTCAAGGGCTGGATCGACCGGGTCGTCCGTCCCGAGGTTGCCTATCGCTTTCGCGACGGCGACAGTGGCGAGGGCATTCCTGAAGGACTGCTGCGGGCGCGGACGGCTGTCGTACTCAATACCTCGAACACTCCGCGCGAGCGCGAGCTGGCTGTCTTCGGCGACCCGCTCGAAGCACTGTGGGTGCGCTGCGTCTTCGGTTATTGCGGCGCAGAGGACATACGCCGGCGCACCTTCGGCGTCGTCGTCACGAGTACAGAGGAGGAGCGGGCGGCTTGGCTGGAAGAGGCGGCGGAGATCGTCCGCCGGGCCTTCCCTTAGAGAGCTCGCTTCAAATGAAGCACTCCACCGCCTGGCCGCGCTCGGCGGCGCGACGCGTTGTCCTCGGTCGCGCCCGTAGCCTCCGGCTACGAACGCGACACTGCTTTTCGGAGCTCGGCTGGAAACAGAGAAACACCGACTGAGCACGATCTCGCGGCCCGAGGACGTTGTCCTCGGGCGCATCCGTATCTCTGACCGATACGAATGCGCCCTGCGTCCTAGCCTCGCACCACGATCTCGCACTCATCCGGCGCCCCTCCGCCCCCAGACGAGCTCCCTAGCCTTGCATCCACCGATCACACCCAGTCGACGGGTCGTCAATTGAGACGAGCTCTTAGAACACCGAGGGCCGGCTCGCGCCGGCCCTCGTGAACTGCTTGCGCTCGCGCGCCTATTACATCATGTCGCCCATGCCGCCCATGCCGCCCGGCATGCCCGCGCCGGCCGATGCCTTCTCCGGCGCCTCGGCCACCACAGCCTCCGTGGTGAGGATGTTCTTGGCGATCGAGGCCGCGTTCTGCAGCGCCGAGCGGGTGACCATGGTCGGGTCGATGATGCCGACCTTGACCAGGTCCTCTATTTGACTGTCTTCGACGTTCATGCCGTGGCCCTTCGGGGCACTGCGAACGTCGTTCACGACGACGGAGCCCTCTAGGCCGCCGTTCTGCGCCAGCTGGCGCATTGGCTCTTCGAGTGCGCGCACGATGATCGCGGCACCCGTGCGCTCGTCGCCCTCGAAGCTGTCGAGCTTGATCGCCTCGACCGCGTTCAGAAGCGCGACGCCGCCGCCCGGCACGATGCCCTCCTCGAGGGCTGCGCGGGTAGCCTGCAGTGCGTCCTCGACGCGATGCTTCTTCTCCTTCATCTCGGTCTCGGTGGCAGCGCCGACCTTGACCACCGCAACGCCGCCGGCCAGCTTGGCCAGCCGCTCCTGCAGCTTCTCACGGTCGAAGTCGGAGTCGGTCGTCTCGATCTCGGCCTTGAGCTGCTTGATCCGGCCCTTGATCGCCTCGGACTCGCCGCCCCCGTCGATGATCGTGGTCGAGTCCTTGTCGATCACGACCTTGCGGGCGCGGCCGAGCTGCGAGAGCTTCGTGTTCTCGAGCTTGAGGCCCATCTCCTCGGTGATCACCTCGGCGCCGGCGAGGATCGCGATGTCCTCGAGCATGCGCTTGCGGCGGTCGCCGAAGCCCGGAGCCTTGACGGCGACGGCCGTGAAGGTTCCGCGCAGCTTGTTGACGACGATGGTGGCGAGCGACTCGCCCTCGACGTCCTCGGCCACGATCAGGAGCGGACGACCGGCCTGGATGACCTGCTCGAGCACGGGCAGCAGATCCTTGACGGCGCCGATCTTCTGGTTGGCGACGAGGATGTAGGGATCCTCGAGCACCGCCTCCATGCGCTCGGCGTCCGAGATCATGTACGGCGACAGGTAGCCCTTGTCGAACTGCATACCCTCGGTGAACTCGAGCTCGAGCCCGAAGGTCTGCCCTTCCTCGACGTTGACGACGCCGTCCTTGCCGACCTTCTCGATCGCGTCGGCGATGACGTCGCCGATCTCACGCTCGCGAGCCGAGATCGTGGCCACGCGGGCGATGTCCTCCTTGCCCGAGATCTCCTTCGACTGGGTCTTGAGGTCCTCGACGACCGCGTCGACCGCCTTCTCGATGCCGCGCTTGAGCGCCATCGGGTTGGCGCCGGCGGCAACGTTCTTCAGACCCTCGCGCACGATCGCCTGAGCGAGCACGGTGGCCGTCGTCGTGCCGTCGCCGGCGACGTCGTTGGTGGCCGTGGCGACCTCACGTACGAGCTGAGCGCCCTGGTTCTCGAACGGGTCCTCGAGCTCGATCTCGCGAGCGATCGTGACGCCGTCGTTGGTGATCGTCGGCGCGCCGAACTTCTTGTCCAGCACGACGTAGCGGCCCTTGGGGCCGAGCGTCACCTTTACTGCATCGGCGAGGGTGTTGACACCGCGCTCGAGTGCCCTGCGCGCGTCCTCGTTGAACTTCAAATCCTTGTGAGCCATTCGTTATCCCTTCTTCTTTGCGCGCGTGGCAGCGGGCTGGTCGACGACCTTCGCCAGTACATCGGACTCGCGCAGGATCAGATACTCGACACCACCGACCTTGATCTCGGTCCCGCCGTACTTGGAGAAGATGATTGTGTCCTTGGCGGCGATGTCGAGCGGTACGCGCTCGCCTGCTTCGTTGCGACCGCCGGGGCCGGCGGCGATGACGCGGCCGCGTTGCGGCTTCTCTTTGGCCGTGTCGGGCAGGACGATGCCGCTAACCGTGGTTTGTTCCTCTTCGAGGACTTCCACGATCAGACGGTCACCCAGGGGCTGGAGATTCATGAACGCCCTCCTGTAGTGAGCTTGTCTACGGGTTGTAGATAGTTTTGGCACTCTACGTACGAGAGTGCCGAAACCGAGTTTAGCGGCGGTCGCTCGTGACCGCAAGGAATCTAAGTCGATTGCACTGAGATCCTCGAACGATCCCTCTCAACACAGGTTGTCGCTCTCGGCTCTGCTCGCGCTGTGCGCACGCGGCTCTCCGGGAATGCTGTTCTTTCCTGCTCGTCACGCTTTATGATTCAGACCATTCGGCGCGGATTGGATCGTCTCGATGCACGCACTCAACTTCTACTCACCTATGGTGGCCGATCAGCTCCGAAGCCATCGCAAGACGGCGACTATCCGTCTCGGCGACAAGTCGGACAAGTACCGCAAGGGCGAGATCGTGAAGGTTCTCTGCGGCGCCCGTTTCAGTCCGCGCGAGAAGGTCTTCGACGCGGTGATCGACAAGGTCGAGGTCAAGCGCCTGCGCGACCTCTCGCCGCGCGAGATCGAGCACGACAACCCCGAGCTGCGCCGCGCCGACGAGATGGCCGAGTTCCTGAGCCAGCTCTACAACCGCGAAGTCACGCTCGACGACGTTGTTACGTCGATTCGCTTCTCGGAGATCTTGAACAGCCGCTAGGGCTAATCGCTCTTCTCGAGCGCCGACAGCAGCAGCTCGAGCATCAGCTTCGGATCCCGGCGCACCCGCTTGCTCTCGTCGGGCACGCGCTTGCGTAGATCGATCGCGCGCGGATCGGTGAGCGGCACGAGCCGTTCTTCCCGGATCAGCCACTCGTCGACGCCGCCGAGGCGACCGCCGTAGGTCGTGTAGACGGGCACTCCCAGCGCCGCGGCTTCGCGGTTCATCGTCCCGCCGGCCGAGACGACGACGTCGGAGAGGGCGATCAAGCTCTGGGCGTCGACGGCGCGGTCGGGCACCACCAGCGACGGGTATTCGAGGCCGCGCACGTAGGCGCTCTGCTCCGCGGTGCGCGGGATCACGACCGCGTGTACTCCGGCGTTGTTGCCGAGCTGATCGAGTACGCGGGGGAAGAGCGGGTTGGAAGCGCGGTGGTAGAGCGAGACATCCGGCGGCGTACGAACGACGACGAGCACGCGCGAGCTGTCGAGCCCGAGCTCGGCCGCCACCGACGGGTCGGGCGCGAAGTTGGTCAGGTAGTACTCCTCTTTCAGGCCCGGGTAGCGGCGCAGCTTGGGCTCGTGAACGCCGTAGCGCCGCAGCCGCTCGGGCGGGATCGCCTCGGGTACGACCACCCGCGTCGCGGCGCGGCAGCCGAGCTGGTGCTGGAGCCAGGCCCACTCGTAGTCGAACGTGGTCGAGCTGGGAATGCCGAGCCGGCGGGCTGTGATCGTCAGCTCGTGCGACCCGTGCGCCAGCGCCAGGTCGAAGCGCCGGCCCTTGGCCCAACGGCGTAAATGGCTCAGGCGCGAGGTCAGCGAGCGCGCCTTGCCGAGGCGCGAACGCCCGCCGTGGCGGCCGATAACCTCTGCTTCGAGCCCGTGTAGCTCGAGTAGCTGCAGCGTCTGGGCGTAGTCGCGCGCCGTCAGCTCGATCTCGGCCCCCTGCTCGTGCAGCAAGCTCATCAGCGGCCGGTAGACGAGCACGTGCGCCGGCGCCGTCATGTCGATCCAGACTCTCATCGTTCCGGCCCGCATCGTCTCATCTGGACACGTCTCCGTGCTTGGCACGTGGACATGTCCGCTTGGCCGGTGCCGTTCGAGTCACGCTTCCACCGCCGCCAGCCGCGCCGAGCGCAGCGGTCCCGGCTCGTGCTCGACGTGACCTTCGTACCAGAGCGTGAACGCGATCAGACCCCAGAGCTGGCGCGAGAGGTCCTCCCTGCGGGCGACGTGGCGATCGATCAGACGGCTCACCGCCTCCGGCGCGAAGAAGCCCTGGCGGCGGAGGTTGGCAGGGGCGAGAACCTCGCGGGCAAGGGGCTGGAGCTCGCCGCGCAGCCAAGCCGCGGCTGGAATCGAGAAGCCGCGCTTGCGCCCGTGCACGACCTCGCGCGGAAGCAGCGGCTCGGCGGCTCGGCGGAGCAGGATCTTCTTGTTCAGGCCGGAGACCTTCAACCGTCGCGGGAGCGCCAGGGCCAGGTTGGTGACGGCCGTGTCGAGGAAGGGGACGCGCGCCTCCAGTGAGTGCGCCATCGAGGAGCGGTCGGTCTTGACGAGCAGGTCGTCGACGAGCGGGACGCCGAGATCGACGTCCTGCAGGCGGGCGAGGATCTCGGCACCGCCGGTCTCGTCGAAGCGGGCGCGGTAGAGATCGACCGGGTCGAAGCTGCTGCGGCTGCCTCTCAGCTCGGAGCGGAGCTCGGGCGAGAAGATCTCTTTCCAGGCGTGATGGCGCTCGAGCGGCGGCAGGTGGGCGCCGCGGGTGAAGCGCTTGGCCTTGTAGTCGAAGCTGACGCGGGCGTTGGAGCTGGGCAGCAGCTCGGCGAATGGGCGGGCGATGCGTGCGAGCGGTCCGAGCCGCTCTGCGAGCAGGTCGGCGGAGTAGGTGTAGTAGCCGCCGAAGAGCTCATCGCCGCCCTCGCCCGAGAGGCAGACCTTCACTTCTCGCGAGGCGAGCTCCGAGACGAGGTACGTGGGTAACGCCGACGAGTCGGCGAAGGGCTCGTCGAAAACCTCGGCCAGTGTTCGCAGTAGGAACTCGGGCTCGGGGCGCAGGATCAGCTCGTGGTGATCGGTGTCGTAGCGCTCGGCGACCTTGTGGGCGCCCGCGGTCTCGTCGAAGGAGCGCTCCTCGAAGCCGATCGTGAACGTACTCAGGCGACCTGTCGACTCTTGCGCCGCGAGCGCGGCTAGAAGCGAGGAATCGACGCCGCCTGAAAGGAAGACGCCGACCGGGACGTCGCTGACAAGATGCGCGCGCACCGAGTCGCGCATGCGTGCACGCAGCTCCTCGACCAGCTCGCCGGCGGACTCGGTGCGCTGCTCATCGGCGTCGACAGGCAGCGGTCGCGCGAACCGTTCGAGCCGCACCTCGCCGTCCTGCCAGACGAGCAGGTGCCCGGGCGGCACTTTGCGAATCTCGCGGAAGATCGAGTAGGGCGCCGGGACGAAGTTGAAAGCGAGGTAGGACTCGAGCGCGTCGAGGTCGATCTCTCCTCGCGGCAGGGCGCGAAGCTCCGAGGCGAAGCGCAGCTCGCTCTGCTCGTGCCGGTAGTAGAGCGGCTTGATGCCGAAGCGGTCGCGCGCGAGCACGAGCCGGTGCTCGCCGGCGTCCCAGATCGCCAGTGCGAACATGCCGCGCAAGCGGGCGGCGAAGTCGAGTCCGTGCTGCTCGTAGAGGTGGGCGATCACCTCGGTGTCGCCGTGGCTCGAGAAGCGGTGGCCGGCCGCCCCTAGCTCGGCGCGCAGCTCGCGGTAGTTGTAGATCTCGCCGTTCTGGACGACGTGTATCCGTCCGTTCTCGTTGGCGAGCGGCTGGTCGCCGGTGTCGAGATCGATGATCGAGAGGCGCCTCGCCGCGATACCGACGCCGCCCTTGACGAAGCGTCCTTCGCTGTCGGGGCCGCGGTGAGCCAGCTTCGCATTCATCGCCGCAAGCTCGCCGGGGTCGGCCTTTCCTCGCGCCAAGGCGATTCCACAGATCCCGCACACGGGGACGGAGTCTAGTTCGGTCCGGTCGCCGCCGGTCGCTACTCGCGCGGCCGCACGAGGCCGCGTAGCGACTGGCGCAGCACCCGCCAGCCCGTCGCCACGAGCGTGCGCAGGTAGAGACTGACCGAGCGATCGGCGATGTACTCGAGGTCGTGCGCGAGCTTCTCGGCCCAGGAGGTCTCGTAGCCCTTTCGCACCTGTGCGAAGCCGGTCAGTCCGGGTCGCACGACCAGGCGCTGCCAGTAAGCGGGGATCTGCTCGGCGAGCTCCTCGAAGAAGCGCGGCCGGATCGGGCGCGGCCCGACCAGGCTCATGTCGCCGCGTAGCACGTTCAGGAACTGGGGGATCTCGTCGAGCTGCGTCGCCCGCAGCCAGCGGCCGATCGGCGTGAACTCGGCTCGGGTGCGCTCGACCAGCTCGGGGCCGAGGTAGGGGCCGAGCCGGCTTTCGGCGCCGCGCTTGAGCGTGCGGAACTTGAGCATCGAGAAGACCCGGCCCGAGCGCCCGACCCGCTCACCCCGGTAGAAGATCGGCGTACCGCTGGTTACAAGGATGGCCGGGACGATCAGGATCGTGATCGGCAGGGAGACGAGCAGGAAGGAGGCCGAGAAGAGGAGATCGAGAAAGCGCAGCGCCCGGTCGACTCCGCGCCGGTCGGGAGACTCCTCCGCCAACCGTGCGTAGCGCTCCGCGAGGGCCTCTGATCTCACGGGATCGAGAATAGCCCTCCCGCCGCCGAGGTGCTTCCAAGACTCCTCGAGGGGAACGCGATCTGACGGCGCCTGCTCTGGACTCCATAATGTGCGCTTATGGATACGCGCCAACTCGTAGCCTTCTGCGCGGTCGTCGAGCTGCGTAGCTTCTCGCAAGCAGCCGAGCGCCTCGGCGTCACCCAGCCGGCGGTGAGCATGCAGATCAGGACGCTCGAGGAGAAACTCGGGCACAGGCTGCTCGACCGCTCCGGGCGCCGAGTCGAGCCGACGGAGGCAGGGTTACGGCTCTATCGCGGCGCGCAGCGCCTAATCGCGTTCGAGGAGCAGCTTCTGGACGAGGTCGCCGGCGTCGAGGAGGGAGAGCTGCGGGGCCGGCTAGAGATCGGCGCCTCGACGGGGCCCGGTGATCGGGTGGTGCCGCTCCTTCTCTGCGAGTTCCAGCGGCGCTGTCCGGAGGTCACCGTCTCGCTAGCCATCTTCGACACCCAGACGGTGATCGAGCGGGTGGCGGAAAGAGAGCTCGAGCTCGGGATCGTGGGCGCGGCTCGTAAGCACCGCGGCGTAGTCTTCGAGCCCTTCTTCCGCGACGAGGTCGTTCTCGCCTGCCCTCCCGACCACCGTTTCGCCGGTCGCAAGATCTCGCTCGACGAGCTGCGCGCCGAGCCGCTGATCGTGATGCAGGAGGGCGCCGGCGTGAGGCAAGTACTCGAGGACGAATTGCGCCGGCACGGAGTGCGCATGCGCGATCTCGACGTCCGCCTGGAGCTCGGGCTGCAGGAGTCGGTGCGTGCAGCGGTGATAGGCGGCTACGGCGTCGCCTTCATCTCGGGCTCGGCGCTCGAGGCCGAGCTGGCCGCGAAGCAGCTCGCAAGCGCGCGCGTGGAGGGCCTCGACCCGGCGCGCGAGATCTCGCTCGTACGGGCCAGCGGGCGCTCGCTTTCGCGCGTAGCGAACGCGTTCCTGGCCTTCGCACGCGAGCGCCTAGCTTGATCTCGGAGCTCCGTGCCTAGAGGTAGCCGCGGCATCGCGCCGCCGAGCGCGGCCAGGCGATGGGGTGCTTCGTCTCGGCTGAACTCCGGCGCCCGGGTGGGTTTCGGGCACCGCGCTAATCTACCCTCCTCCCCCCACCCTCTGTGTAGTTCTTAGATCTATGAAATCCGTCCGGCTCTACAGGGAGAGTGCCTGCCGTGCCGGGATGACTCAGCCACCCGTTGACCTCGTGTCCTTCGTGGGA
>JBEKJI010000015.1:0-48399 GCA_050011315.1 Gaiellaceae bacterium | reverse complement strand
CTTGCGGGTGATCAGGTAGGAGAAGTGCTTGCTCGGGGCGGTGAACTTGCAGACGAGCTTGACCGAGCCCGCCTTGGAAGCCGTGAAGCTCTTACTGGTCAGATGAGCCGAGAGCTTGGCGCCGGAGGTGGTGCCGGAGGCCGAGCCGGCGAGTACGAGCAGACAGACGGCGACGGGAAGCACGCGCTTCAGGACGCGCCGGGTGAGGCTCGCACGGCAGGCAAGCGAGGACGGCAGACGGGTCATTTCCCCACCTCCGGTCGACGGGCTTCCAGGGGCGGCTCAAGCCGAAGCCCGGATAGACCGAATTATCTTCCTCCTGCGGGCGCATTTCTAGCGAAAGCCGCGCGGCTACTATCCCACTACGCCACAAATGACCGCTAAGCTAAACCCGCATGGCAAGCAGGCGCCTCTAGTAAGCGGGCGGAGCCATGCTGGGCGCATCGACCCTCATGAGGGCAACACCTCGACTGGCGAGCGAATCACGGACATGGCCCTCAAGCTCGGCGTCGTTGGCGAGGTCATCGATGGAACCGAAGACGTACTTTGGCGGCCACTTGATCGGCGACTCGGAGACGGGCCATATCGGCTCAAGGAGTGGCCTGGCCCAAGGCACCTCGAACCCAAGGTCGTGACCGAAGAACGCTATTACGAGATAGCCGATGCCGAGGGTAACCAGATAGGCACGGTTCGTTTTGCTTTCTGGTTCGGGCCGATTGCCTAACCCAAACGATAGAACGCCTCCGACCGCTATGCCCTCTTCGGCGCTTCGAATCCCAATCCAGGCCTGCGAGGATGGCGGAGGTCGGAGTTGAAGCCGCAAATAGTGACGTTGATTGGCTGGGATTGGACGTCGTGGAGTCGTGTAGGTGAACACCATCGCCGTCTTGGCGACCCACCGAGCCATTTGCTTCTGGTCGGTCCTACTTAAGGTGGTCCTCTTGCCGACGACTATCCGCTCAACAAAGGGCCTAACTGCACGATCGAGGTCAGCCATCCAGCCGCCGTTACATCGTGAGCAGACAATGCGCGCGCACCACAAGAGCGAGGGTTGTTGTCGTGTCTGCGGCCTTCCGGCGGGACGTTCTAGAAAGACGTGTTGTGTGACTGGCGCTCTCGTCTTCGGATCGCCGTGCAATAGCTTACGGAGCCAACTCGGCCAGAGATGCTCCACCGTTAGCGGCGGGGGCGCCCCACAAAAGGCGCATGTCTTAGGCACGAGCTAACCTCATCACAGTGACCCCTAAGAATCCAGACAAGCTGCGAGAGCAGATCGAGGAGCAGGCGAAGGAGCCTGCGGAGCCTGGTCACGAGCGGACGGCTGAGGGGCAGGAAGTGCGAACGCCGAAGCGCGGCGAATTTTTCCGAAATCTCGGGAAGGTCAGCAAGCCAAAGCAGTAAAGCGCTTAACGTGAGAGCCTTTAGTAGACATGGCTCTCCGGGCGTTCATAGACGAGTCTGGTGACATTGGGACGACTGATCTCTCTACTGACCACTTCGTGATGTCCGCTCTCGTCTGCCGAGATGTGAATCTGCCGCATCTACAAGACCTTTTGCTTAGGATCAAAAAAGCAACGGGCCGAGCCCCAGACAACTGCCTCAGCTGGAAAAAGATCAAGGATCCCGCTCAACGTCTCGTGGCCGCCCAGCTGCTTGGACGCGCCACCTTCGTTCGCTTTGTTTCAATCGTTGTCTGTAAGCGGCAATTACGGCCGCCTATGAAGGAAAGCTTCGTCGCGTATCTCTACACACTGAGGTTTCTTCTTGAGCGGTTGTCATGGCTTGGAGAGAAGTACGACACCGTCACGTCATACACGCTCAGCCATGTCAAGCACTTTCGGGTAGAGAACCTGAAGTACTACGAAAGCAAGCTGAGAGAAATGGGCACCGAGACTCAAATCCACTGGCCGTATATCGATCCCCGCGGAGGCCGCATCTCCAACGACAAAACCATTGAGTCTCTCCAGCTCGCTGATCTCTTAGCCTCAGCGACTGCTCGTGCGTTTGAGGCAAATGAAAGCGGTCCCCCGGACCGTCAGTACCTTCTCCAGCTTGTGCCCCACCTGTACCGCGGCCCCTCGGGGCCGCACACCATCACGTCGTATGGACTCAAGATGCACCCGTGGCATCGAGAAGCTAAGGCCTATTACAAGTGGGTAACGGAACTGCGTTGACAGCTGGCGTCGACCTGTGGTCCGACCCCTGGTATAACCTTAGTTCCAGCGCTGCCTTTCCGTCTGCGGGTCAAAAAAGCCCGCACCGGCCTCCAAAAGGGGCTTATAGACGGAAGGAGCGCTGGCTAGGACTTACGACTGGCGCCTCTAGAGGCGCCAGTCTGCGTCAGGGGTCGGACCACAGGTTGATCTCAACTCGTGAAAGCCGCTCTCTTGAGCAGCCTTCGGAACTGCGCTACCGGATCAGCCCTGTGGTTGTAGCGCCATGCGTACTCGTTCAGGTAGCCCTGTAGCCACTTCCTGGAAACCGAGTGGTAGACACCGCGAACGCCATTCTTGAAGAGGCCGAAGAACCCCTCGATCGTCTGAGTGTGTACGTCTCCGCTCACATAGATCCGCTCGGAGTGATTGATCCGATGGTGAGTGAAGCGCTGCCCGAGTCCCGTGTAGCCTCCGAACTCGTCTGTGTAGACAATCGAATCGGGCAGTACGAATGTCCGCAGCGCGTGGCGCAGCGGGTAGCCGTAGCGCTTGCCCGGCATCACTTGGGCACGAACCCTTCCACCGCGCTCGACCATCGCAAAGACGCAGGGACGATCCTTGACGTATTGCCCACTAGGCCGCGGCTTCCCTTGGGCTCGCGCCTCGGCGGCCAGGCGCCTCTTCTCACCTTCGCGCAGCTTCCCGCCAACCCACGTCTCGTCGGCCTCGACTTCACCAGACAGCGGCCCTTGGTAGTCCTGAGCCATCAGGCTATTGCGAATCAGATTGAACATGCGCCAGGCCGTCTTGTACGTCACACCAAGCTCGCGCTCGAGCTGCTTGGCCGAGACCCCGCATCGAGTGCTCGTAATGATCCACATGGCGTAAAACCACAAGTGCAGCGATGTAGAGGACTTGTGAAAGATCGTGCCGGCCGTGGGCGAGAGCTGGAACGAGCAGGAAGTACAAGTCCAGACTTGCCGCGTCCGCGTCTTTCCCTCGTAGCGCTTGAACGAACGCACCTTCGCGCAGCGTGGGCAGTAGGCATGCTCGCCATCCGGCGCGTATCGCTCGCGCCACAGGTAGTCAAGACACGCCGCATCGTCCGGAAACTCGCGCATGAACTCCATGAGCGAGTAAGACGATTCCGAGGACTTGGCCCGCTTCGGCTGGTTTCTATCTACGGGAGGCATACTCCAATAATAGAACACCTGTCCTGTGGTGTCAAGGGATAGTTGCCAGCCGCGCGCACGAGAGCCCGCCGGGTCGATACCCGCTCCCCTATCTCGGCAGGTAGCCGGGCGCCTCGTCGGCGCCCGGCTCCAGCTCCGAGTTCCGGCTACCAGAAGAGTCCGAGCACGCCCAGCGGCTGCACGCTCTCACCGAGACCGGGCGAGGGCGACGGCACGGCCACGATCACGATCAACCGCACCGGCCTGACCACGGGCTCAGACTCGGTCCACTTCGCCAGCGTGAACGGCAGCGCAATTGCGGGCTCGGACTACACGGCCGTCAATCAGACCGTCACCTTCGCCCCCGGCGAGACCTCGAAGACTGTCTCCGTCCCGATCACCAATAACGCGATCCACGAGGCGAACGAGACCGTGCAGCTCTCGCTCTCCAGCCCCTCTGCGGGCGCGACACTCGGTACTCCGAGCACGGCCACGCTCACCATCCTCGACGACGACAACGGCAAGATCGCCTCCGCTCTCCTCTCGAAGACCAGCTTCAAGAGCTCGGAGGCGCGCAAGGTCAAGCTCACATACCGCTTCGCCCCGAGGAGCACCGGCTTCACCTACCTGCTCAGCATCAAGAACGGCTCGAAGTGGGTGATCGTGCGAAGTGTCAAGCGCACAGGAAGCTTCAGCGGCTCCCACAAGATGACGGTCAAGCAGCTGTTCGGCTCCAAGCCGGTCAAGCGCGGCAGCTACCGGCTCAGGCTGAGCGCGAACGTGAACAGCAAGCTGCTCGGCTTCAGAGTGAGATAGGCGGAGCGAATTGAAAGGTGGGGCGGAGACGCCGCTGAGCGTTTCCGCCCCGCAAGCCCCGGCCGACTTCGGCTACGGTCCGCGGATACAGATCCCGTGAAAAAGCCTCGCTCGCTCACAGCCCTCGCCGCCATGGCTCTCGCGCTCGGCGCCGGTGAACTCCTTGGCGCCGGTTCTGCGACCGCCCGCGTCTCGGCGGCGGACAGCTTCTCCTTCAGATCGGACTCCTATACGGTGGCCGAGGCAGCGAGCTCGGCCGAGATCACGATTCTCCGAAGCGGCCCGGCCGCAGGCGAGGCCGGCGTTCACTTCATGACCACGGGGGGAACGGCCACAGCCGGCTCGGACTACACGGTCGTCGACCAGGTCTTCTCTTTCGCGGCCGGCGAGATGTCGAAGACGGTTGAGATCCCGATCGCGAACGACAGCATCGGCGAGGGAGACGAGACCGTCGGGCTCACGCTCTCCGACCCCTCGGCGGGAACGAGTCTCAGCGACCCAAGCACGGCCACGCTCACGATCATCGATGACGACAAGGGCTTTGCCTTCGCCTACGGCAACTTCTATGCGGCGGAGAGCGACGGTTCGGCCTACGTGACGATACGCCGCCTGGGCTTGACGACGGGCTCGGACAGCGTCAACTTCGCCACGGCAGACGCGACCGCGAACGCCGGCTCCGACTACACGGCCGTCAGCCAGACGGTCACCTTCGCCGACGGCCAGGGCTCGCAGAACGTTCCGATCCCGATCGCGGACGACACGCTGGCCGAGGGCGACGAGACCGTCGGGCTCTCGCTCTCCAATCCCTCCGCGGGAACGAGTCTCAGCGACCCGAGCACGGCCACTCTGACAATCCTCGACAACGACACGTCCCCGCCCGTGATTGCGAAGCCGCCGGGCAAGATCTACTCCGCGCGTCTGACCAAGACGAGCCTCGGCCGCCTCGAGACCGGCCTGGTCAAGGTCGTCTACAGCCTCTACCCGGAAAGCAAGCTCTTCGCCTACGTCCTCTCCTACAGGTCGGGCTCGACCTGGACGATCGTGCGCACCGTCCGCAAGACCGGCAGCTTCGCGGGCAAGTACACGATGACGGTCAGGCAGCTGTTCGGCTCGAAACCCATCTCGAGCGGTAGCTACCGGCTCAAGCTCTCCGCCGACGAGAACTCGATGACGCTCCGCTTCAGGGTTATCTAGATCGTAAAACACTGCTTAGAGGTTGATCCAGGCCTGAGAGGATCGAGCGCCCGGCGCGACACGAGCCAGGTCTCCCGAGCTCGCGCGGGTACGAATCGCCAACTCCGGGCATATCCCCAACGAGTTCCTTTATACGCCGCCGATCTGAGAGAGAAGGTCCGATGAACCGGTCCCGCACGCTTCTCGTACTCGCCCTGGTCCTCGCTGCCGCCGTCGCGCAGCTCTCCGGAGCGCGCCGCGCCTCTGCGGCTTCGCCGGTTTTTACCGACATCGGTGCCGGCCTGGCCTCCGTCCAAACCGGCTCGGTCGCCTGGGGCGACTACAACACCGACGGCAAGATGGACATCCTGCTCACGGGTGCCTCAACCGGCTCGACCTCTATTACCAAGATCTACAGAAACAACGGCAACGGCAGCTTCAGCGAGGACACCACCGCCGAGAGCGGCCTGGTCGGCGTTCGCTCGAGCTCGGCCGCCTGGGGCGACTACAACTCGGACGGCAAGCCGGACATCCTGCTCACCGGCCTGAGCAGCTCGGGGCGGGTCAGCAAGATCTACAGGAACAACGGCAACGGCAGCTTCAGCGAGGACACCACCGCCGACAGCGTCCTCACCGCCATCGATGCGGGCTCGGTCGCGTGGGGCGACTACAACCGCGACGGCAGGCCGGACATCGTACTCACGGGCCTGAGCAACTCGGGAATGGTCGCCAAGATCTACAAGAACAACGGCAACGGCACCTTCAGCGAGAACACCATCGGCGAGGGCGCCCTGAACCGACTACGCAACACGGCGGTTGCCTGGGGCGACTACAACTCCGACGGCAAGCCGGACCTCCTGCTCACGGGCTTCATCGGCACGGGCTATATCAGCAAGATCTATACGAACAACGGCGCCGGAACCTTCAGCGAGGACACCACAGCCGACAGCGGCCTGGCCAAAGTCGGCTCCGGCTCGGTCGCCTGGGGCGACTACAACTCGGACGGCTACCCGGACATCCTGCTCGCGGGCTACACCGGCAAGGCCTACGTCAGCAAGATCTACAAGAACAACCGCAATGGCACCTTCACAGACATTAAAGCTGGCCTGACCGGCGTTCGGTCGGGCTCGGCCGCCTGGGGCGACTACAACTCGGACGGTAGGCTGGACATTCTGCTCACGGGCTCCAACGCCTCGGGGCGGGTCGGCAAGGTCTACAAGAACAACGGCAACGACACCTTCAGCGCGGTCACCACGACCGGCCTGCCCGCCGTCTCCAACAGCTCGGTCGCCTGGGGCGACTTCAACTCGGACGGCAAGCTCGACATTCTGCTCAACGGCTACACAACCGCGCGGCTCGCGAAGGTCTATCGAAACGAAACGGCGACATGGAACACAGTTCCGAACGCGCCGATCAACCTGCATGCCTCGACCGGCCCAACCCACGTAACGTTCTCTTGGAACGGAGCCGACGACTCGCAGACACCGGTTGCGGCGCTCACGTACAACCTTCGCGTCGGCACTACCGGCGGCGGCTCCGAGATCGTCTCGCCGCTATCGCGCTCGACCGGGACGAGACTCGTGCCTCAAGACGGAAACGTGGGCGAGCGCACGATCTACATGATCACCGGTCTCCCGGCCGGCATCTACTACTGGAGCGTGCAAACGGTCGACACCAGCTTCGCCGGCTCGGCCTTCGCAAGCGAGAGAACGTTCACCGTGCCTCCGGGCGGCAAGATCGTCTCTGCCCGCCTCTCGAAGACGCGCTTCGTCGTCTCTCAGGCCGCTAAGGTCAAGCTCGTCTGCACCTTCTCCCCGAAGAGCACGGTCTTCGCTTATATGCTCAGGCTGAAGAAGGGCACGCACTGGGTGGTCGTGAAGAAAGCCAGCAAGATCGGCCCCTTCACGGCGTACAAGACCACCGTCAAGAAGCTCTTCGCAGAAAAAAAGATCACGCGCGGTTTCTACCGCCTCAAGCTCTCCGGCGACAGGAACTCGAAGACTCTCGGCTTCACGGTCGCCTAGCAACTGAGCGAAACAACGGTGAGGTCGCCTTCCGGGGCGGCCTCGCCGCTTCCTTCAGCGCCTCGTTTTGGCCGATCGCTCGACCTCGGCGCCCACGTGCGGCGAAGATAGGGGCGTGCGCATCATCGCCGGTAGCCGCAAAGGGGCGAGGATCTTCGCTCCCAGGGGTCGCTCGACACGACCGACCGGCGATCGCGTGCGCGAGGCCGCCTTCAGGCTGATCGGGCCGGTGGACGACGCCGCGGTGCTCGATCTCTTCGCCGGCTCGGGCGCGATGGGGCTGGAGGCGCTCTCGCGCGGCGCGGCGCGCGCCACCTTCGTCGAGGCCGATCCGGGCGCCTGCCGCGTGATCGAGCGCAACCTGGCCAAGCTCGACCTGAGCGGCGCCGAGATCGTCCGCATGGACGCGCCCCGGGCGCTAGCCGCCGATGCCGCCGCAGCCAGGCGATACGATCTGATCCTGGTCGATCCGCCCTACGAGGACTACCCGGAGTTGCAGAAGACGCTTGCCATCTATCTTCCCCGCCTGCTCGAGCCGGCCGGAGTAGTCGTGGTCGAGACCGAAAGCCGCCTCGAGCCCGAACTGCCTCTGGCCCTGCGCACCAGCCGCCGTTACGGCTCGGCGCGCCTGACCGTGTTCGAGGCCTCGTGACCGTGACGCATCCCATCACCGCGATCTGTCCGGGCAGCTACGACCCCGTCACCAACGGCCACCTCGACATCATCCGCCGCGCCGCGACGGTGTTCGATCGCATCGTCGTGGGCGTTGTCGTCGAGCCCCATCACAAGCAAACGCTGTTCTCGGCAGAGGAGCGGATCGCCTTCCTCGAGGAGGCGCTGGCCGAGACCACGAACGTCATCGTCGAAGCCTTCGACGATCTGGTCGTGGATTTCGCCAAGCGCTGGAATGCGCGCACGATGGTGAAGGGGCTACGCGCCATCTCCGACTTCGAGTGGGAGTTCCAGATGGGCCACCTGAACCGGACGCTCGCGCCCGAGATGGAGACCGTCTACGTGATGGCCGGTCCGAGCTACAGCTTCGTCTCTTCCAGCGGCGTCAAGGAGATCGCCTCCTACGGCGGCGATGTATCCGAGTTCGTACCGCCGACCGTGGCCAGGCGCTGCCGCGAGGTTTACGACGAGGGCGGCGGGCTCACGACGTGACCTCGCAGGCACAGAGCGACCACCAGCGGCGCTCTCGAGACTGAACGACGCGCGCGGGGCGGAGGGGATGCTCGCGGGGTCTGTCTCGGGCACGGGCAGAAGACGATTCTTCAAGCGCAAGAGCTGAGAAGGAGATCGGCACTCGCGCAGGAAGAACCTCACGAATCAGCGCGCGGGTAAACTTCTTGGAGACTGGTAACCATGGACATTCTCGTCCTCATCGACAAGCTCGACGATCTCGTCCACAACGCCAAGCCGGTGCCTCTCACCGACCAGGTGCGCATCGACCGCGAGGAGACCTACGACGTCCTCGACCAGATGCGGGCTACGATCCCCGAGGAGTTGAAGCGGGCGCGCTGGATCGTCAAGGAGCGCCAGGACATGCTCGCCGAGGCCAACCGCGAGTCCGACCGGATTCTCGGCGAGGCGCGCGAGCAGGCGATGGTTCAGGCCTCGCAGACGGAGATCGTCAAGATCGCCGAGAAGCAAGCGAACGAGATCGTCGATGAGGCTCGTCGCCAGGCGCGCCAGACACGACTCGAGATGGAGGACTGGGCCGACTCGATTCTCTCGACCCTCGAGGTAAATCTCGACAAGTTCCTGACCGCCGTCAAGCGCGGCCGCGAGCGCCTGCACGAGCGCTCGCAGGAGTCGGTCGTCGCCGGCATCGGGCCGGTCAACGAGCCCGACAGCTATCAGTAGCCGCCGCCGAACCGGCTTCCTGCCCAGCTCTTTTCGGAGTCGGTCTGAGCGCCGGGCGCGAGCGCGACGAGGGGCTCGTACCAACTCCGCCCGCTGCTACGCTGAGCTCATGACCACCTTCGACCTGCGGCGGTTTCGCCTGTGGTCGGGCGAGCAGCACCGGGAGGCGGTCGAGATCGAGCTCGAGCCGCTTATCTACGGCGGCCAGCGCTACCTGCCGGTGCCACAGACGATCGAGGCCGAGCTGACCGTTACCCGTGCCACCAGCGGCACGGTCTTCGCTCTGCGCTTCGAGAGCCGATTCTTCGGTCCCTGCTATCGCTGTCTGAACGAAGCCGAGCTACGTCAGCAGATCGCTGTCAGCGAGTACCAGGACAGCGACCCGCGCGCCGACGAGGAGCTGCGCACGCCCTATCTCAAAGGCAGCCGGCTCGACCTTTCGGCCTGGGCTCGCGACGCGATCGCGCTGGCGCTACCCGAGACGATTCTCTGCCGGCTCGACTGTGCCGGCCTCTGCACCGAGTGCGGCCGCGACCTCAACCGCGAGCCGCACACGCACGAGCATATGGAGATCGACCCGCGCTGGTCGGCTCTAGAAAAGCTCCGTTTCCCTGGAAAGTCTGCCGGCTAGGTCGGCTGAGACTTTCCAGGGCGATCTGATCGAAACGCTGAGCCGCGCCTACGGCGCGAGCTCAGCGCCTGCTCCTCGTGACGTGCCTACACACGTTGTGAACGGCTGAGAGGACATCCGGGCCTCCTTTGAGGCTGTGGGTTTGCGACGACCTACGCCCAAGGAGGCACCGGATGAAACTGCACCGTAACGCCAAGCTCGGACTTGCTGGACGCCATGCTCTCGTGTCTGCGATCGAGGGAGGTATGAGCCTGAAGGCGGCTGCAGCCGCCTTCAGCGTCTCGCCGGCGACCGCCCATCGCTGGTGGCATCGCTGGAAAGAGGCAACCGAAGAGGGACGCTCTTCCCTTACCTGCCTGCTCGACCTCTCCTCTCGCCCGAAACACTTCCCGCGCGAGCTCGCAGGGCACCTGCAGGAAAGGATCTGCGCCTGCCGGTTGAAGACGGGTTGGGGACCGAGGCTCGTTGCTTGTGCGACTGGCTTTTCTCACTCCACTGTCTGGAAGGTCTTGAAGAGGGCGGGCATCTCACGCCCGCCGAGGCCCCAGAAGGAGCCGGCAAACCGGTATGAGTGGCCCTGCCCAGGCGACCTCCTGCACATGGATATCTCTCGCTATGCGCGCTTCCTCAGGCCCAGTCATGCGGTGACCGGCACTCACAAGGGAAGGCTCTGGCACGCCAATGTCGGCTACGACTACGTCCACGCGATCGTCGACGACCACTCGAGGCTCGCCTACGTCGAGCTGCACGCAGATCAAAGGGCGCCGACGGTCACGGGCTTTGTCGAGCGGGCGCTTCGCTTCTACGAGAGCCACGGGATCCAGGTCAAACGCCTGATGACAGACAACGCCCTCGCCTATGTCAGGAATCGCTCACTCAGAGAGCTCCTGGCCTCGCGCCAGATCAAGCACTTGAAGACCGAGCCCTACCGACCGCAAACGAACGGCAAGGTCGAGCGCTTCCACCAGACGATGGCAAGGGAGTGGGCCTACGGGCTCATCTACTCCTCGCATCGACACAGAAACGCAGCTCTGCCACACTGGCTCAGCTACTACAACGAGCGCAGACCGCACAGCTCACTCGGAGACCTGCCTCCGATCAGCCGCGTTCACAACGTCTGTGGGTAGGACACCTACGAGCTAGGCGGACTCCGTGGAGTTGTTGGTTAGGGTCCGTGTCGTCAGGCTTGGGGGACGACGTTTTGGTGAGCCGCGCCCGCGCGGGTCGGTCGCGGCGGTCGGGCGCCGCGGGCTTGATCCCTCGTTCTCGCGTTCAATGAGCCCCGGCCCGTGCCGATCATTGGCGGTGCCCGATTCCGGGACGATCTAGCGAGAACGGAGAGCGCATGGATCTGGGCATCGAGCGACGGGAGCTGGAGCCCGAGCGGTTGCTCACGATCGAGCTGACCACCTCGATCGAGCGCTTTGATGCCGATCTTTCGGCCGCGTACGGGCGACTCGGCGAGGTGCTGACACAAGCCGGTGCCGTCTTCGCGGGACCGGGCATCTGCGCCCATCCCAAACGCATGACAAGCCCGGGGGAAATCGCCGCCGTCGCCGGGATCCCGTTCGAGGGCGCCGTCGAGCCCCGCGAAGGGATGAAGATCGAGGAATTATCAGGCGGTCCCGCGCTCGTCGGCACCCTGCACGGGCCCTACGAGCACCTCCCGGAGGCATGGGCCGAGATGAACGGATCGCTGGCGAAGAGCGAGCGGCGGCGACCCAAGACGGCGCCCTACGACCGCTTCCTGCGCAGCATGGTCAACGTCGTCAATCCCGACGAGCTGATCACCGAGCTCGTCATACCGCTCGCCTGATCCGGCTCGGAGCCGTTCCCGCCCCGGAGGGTCTTCGACGAGTTCCGGACGGCGTCGTAGACTCAGGGCTACATGACCGATCGAGAAGAGATTCTTGCCTTTTTCGGTTTGCCCACCGACGCGACTCTGTTTGAGATCGAGCGCGCCTACTCCCTGCGCTACGTCTCGGCGAACGACCGGCTCGCCAGTGGCGACGAGAGCGCGCGGGTTGAGTTGGCGGCCTTAAAGGAGGCCTACGAGCGTCTCAGCGGACACAACGATGCTCGGCAGTCGCTCAGAGCGCCTCGGATCGAGGGCTACCCTGTCGGGCGCACCGGCGTGGAATTAGCGCCGCCGATCGGTCCGCGCCTGCGGGAACCGGCCTGGTGGGAGTGCTATCTCTCCTTTCTGCTTGCGCTCGGCTCTCTGGCAGTGCTCGCGGGCTTGATCGCCTATCTCCCGCACGTCTACCACAGGGGCGGCTTCCTGCTTCCGCTCGGCGCCCTGGTGCTGAGCGCGATTCTCTCGATCGCGGCAACGATGCTCGCCGAAGGCGAGCTCCAGCATGGTCTTCGTACCGGCTTGCTCGAGCACAGGGGGCTGGATGCCGAGCACCAGTCGGTGCGGCTGCGCGGTCGTGTCGCCCGGGTCTCGAGCGTGCTCAGCCGTGCCGTTCGCTGGCTGCTTCCCCTTGCCCTCATCGCCACGGTGCTGCTCAACTTCGCCTCGCTGTCAGGCCATTGGTCGCTTCGTAAGTGACCGAAAGAGCCGGACCGGCTCGCTCGAGTGCGGCATTTCGCCTCGCGCGGCGTGTACACTACCCGGCCGGTTATGGCTGTCCCGAAGCGAAAAACGTCGAAGACCAGGCGTGACAAGCGCCGGACCCACCAGGGTCTCGAGGCGCCGCGTCCGAACGTCTGCCCGGTCTGCCATCAGCCCAAGCGCCCGCATCACATGTGCCCGACCTGCAAGCACTATCGCGGTCGCGAGGTCGAGCCTCTCCGGGCCGAGGCGCCGTAGCGATCAGCCTCGCTTCTGACCTGCTCGCGTCATATCTTTCAGCTGACATGCCAGCGGCGGAGAGAACGAATGTCCAGGCCGATACGCGTCGCCGTTGACGCCATGGGGGGCGACAACGCCCCCGAGGCGATCATCGCCGGAGCGCTACAGGCTGCGGACGATCGGATCGAGCCGATTCTGGTCGGCCGCCGGAACATCGACCCGGGCGGGCTTGCGCACGTCGTCGCCGAAGACGTGATCGATATGTACGAGAAGCCCGGAAAGGCCGTGCGCACGAAGCCGCGCAGCTCCCTGGTTGTGGCCTGCAGGTTGGTCGCCGAGGGAAGAGCCGACGTGGTCGTCTCGGCCGGAAACACCGGCGCAATGCTCGCGGCCGGTCTGCTCTTGCTGCGCCGGTTGCCCGGGATCAAGCGCCCGGCCATCGCCGTCATCGTCCCTTCGAGGAATGGTCCGTCGGTGCTCATCGACGCCGGCGCGAACGCTGATGCCAAGCCGCGCTACCTGCTCCAGTTCGCGCACATGGGCGCCGTCTTCGCCGAAGAGATCCTCGAGATCAAGTGGCCGAGCGTTCGCCTGCTCTCGATCGGCCAGGAACCCGAGAAGGGCAACGAGCTCGTCATCGCCGCTCATAAACTGCTCGCCTCGAGCGGTCTCAACTACACCGGCAACGCCGAGAGCCGGCTCATCCTCGAGCATGTCGCCGATGTCCTCGTCTGCGACGGATTCACCGGCAACATCGCGGTGAAGGCGGTCGAGGGCACCGCTCGCTCGCTGCTTCTGGCCTTGCGCGATGCGGCGAACGACGGCTTGCGCACCAAGGCCGGCGGGCTGCTCCTGCGCCCGGCGCTCCGCTCGGTGCGCGCCCAGCTCGACCCCGACACCTACGGCGGCGGCTATCTGCTGGGCCTGCGCGGCCTGGCCGTGATCGCGCACGGCGACTCTGGTTCGTGGGCGGTTACGAACGCCATTCGCCTTGCCGCGCGGGGAGTCGAGCACCGCGTTGTGCAACGCATCGCCGAGCGCATGCCCTCTCGCGTGGTAGCATCGGCGCGCCCTTCGAACTCGACGGAATGAGGTGACATGGCAGCATCGCGTGAGGAAGTCTTCGGACGCGTCAAAGAGGTCCTCGTTGAGCAGCTCGGTGTCGACGAGAGCGAAGTTACCGAGGCGGCGTCATTTCAGGAGGATCTCGACGCCGATTCTCTGGATCTCGTCGAGCTGATCATGGAGCTCGAGGATTCCTTCGACATCAAGATCTCTGACGAGGACGCACAAAAGATCCAGACCGTCGGGCAGGCTGTCGAATACGTCACGTCGCACCAGAAGTAACGCGCCTGAGGGTCAAGCGGCTCTCCGCGGGCTGATCGAAGCCCTGCCCGAGGAGCAGCTGGAGCATGTCTTCACTCACTCCTCGTGGGCGCCTGATCGTGCGTCTTCATACGAGCGGCTCGAGTTTCTCGGCGACAGCGTGCTCGAGCTGGCCATGGCCAGGACGCTCTACGAGCGCTACCCGGACTTCAGCGAAGGCCGCATGGCCAAGATCCGCTCGCACGTCGTCTCGCGTACCAGCTGCGCCGTGGTGGCGCGCGAGCTTGGTCTGGGCGAGGGGCTGCTGAAGCACGGTCGCGCCGTCTCGCGGGAAGAGATCGAACGCCTGGCCGGGAACCGGAATGTTCTCGCCGCCCTGCTCGAGGCGGCGCTGGCGGCGCTCTTCCTCGAGTACGGCTTCGAGCCGATCGAGCAGGCGATCGTGGCGGCCTTCGACGGTCGCATCGAGTATGCGACCACCAGCCACGTCGACTTCAAAACCGAGCTGCAAGAGGCGCTGGCGCGGCGCGGTCAGCAGGTTCTCTACACCTTGCTCGACGCCGTCGGGCCTCCGCACGAGCGCACCTTCACCTGCGCAGCGACCGTCGACGGCGAGCGGATGGGTATGGGAACCGGCAGCACGAAGAAGTCGGCCGAGCAGGCGGCCGCCAAGCAGGTGCTCGAGCGGGTCGAGCTCGACTCCGACAGTTAAGAGCCTGTTCCGCCAGGCCTGCGATCCCAACCCGAATAGGCTCTCGGGCCTCGCCGCGACGGCTGGCCGGGCGCTGTCCTGCCCGCTCGTCAAACTTGCGCTCGCATGCATGCGTTCGAAAGCATTCGCCTGGGCGGTTTCGTTGACCGTTGCCGCGCCTCTGACCGGCCTGCAGGGGGCGCGCTCTGCATCTGAAAGCGATCAAGGTTCGCGGCTTTAAATCCTTCCCCGACGCCGTCGAGGTGCGCCTGGAGCCGGGCGTGGCGGTCGTCGTGGGGCCGAACGGATCGGGCAAGTCCAACATCGCCGACGCGATCGTCTGGGCGGCCGGCTCGTTGGCCCCGAGCGAGCTCAGGGCCGAGAAGCCCGACGACGTCCTGTTCGCAGGTAGCGAGGGACGTTCGGCGATCGATTCCTGCGAGGTCGAGCTCGTCTTCGACAACGAAGCCGGCGACGGCCCGCTCGACTACAGCGAGCTGGCGATCACCAGGCGCCTGCAGCGCGGCGGCGAAGGCCAGTACCTGGTCAACCGGGCGCCCGTGCGCAGGATCGATCTCGTCGACCTCCTCTCCGATCTCGGGCTCGGCCACGGGATGCACTCGATCATCGGCCAGGGCCGCGTCGACGAGGTATTGACCTCGCGCCCGGCCGACAGGCGCACGCTGATCGAGGAGGCGGCCGGGCTGGGCAAGTTCAAGCGCCGCCGTCACCGGGCCGGGCTCAAGCTGGCTCGCGTTCAGATTCAGGTCGAGCGAGCCCTCGACGTCGAGGCTGAAGTACGGAAGAGATTGCGACCGCTGGCCCTACAGGCGAGCGCAGCCGAGCGGGCGGAGAAGCTGCGCGGCCAGATCGCCTCGCTCGAGGCACGGATCGCCGAGCTCGACCTCGCTTCGGTAGACGAGCGGCGCGCCGAGACCGAGGCGAGACGCGAGCAGGCGCGGCTGCTGCAGGCCGAGGCGCGAAGCGAGCTCGAGCAGCTGCTGGCCGAGCGCGAGCGGGCCGAGGAAGAGCTGGCGGATGTGGCCGGGAGCCGCGAGGCGGCTCTGGCCGAGCTCTATCGCCTGCGCGGAGCGGCCGAGCGGGTCGAGATCCGGCGCGAGGCGGTCGCGGGACTGAGCGAGGAGCTCGCGGCTCTCCTTGCCCGCAGTCGCGAGGTCGATTCGCAGGAAGGACAGGCCGAGCTCGAGGCGTTGGAGAGCTCGCTCGCCTCGGCCCGAAAAGAGGTCGAGCGGGCGGAGGCCGAGGAGCGTGCCCGCAAGCAGCGTCTCGAGCACGGTCTCGGCGAGCTGGCGCGTTTGGAGCGCATCGAGCTTGCGCGGCTGGAAGCCGAGTCGCAGGCTCTGCTCGAGCGGCGCACGAAGGTGGAAGAAAGCTTGTCCGAGGTCGCCGCGCTGCCGGAGGCCGCCGGCCGCGAGGTTGTCAGGCTCGCAGGCGTCGTCGAGAGACTCTCCCTGCGACGGGAGTCGCTCGCGGCCTCGTTGGAGCGCTCGCGGGAAGAGCTGGCCGAAGCCCAGGCGCTGGCGGCAAGCGACGGGCCGAGTTTCGCGGAGCTGGAGAGGGCAGAGCGGCAGGCGTTCGCCCGCGCGCGCGAGTTGGCGCTGGAATGCGACAGCCTCTACGAACGGGCCCGGCACACGGCCGAGCGGCTGAGCGTGCTCGAGCGCACGATCGACGAGCGCGAGGGAATCCCGCCGGCTGCGAGGGCTCTGGCCGAGACGGGCGAGCTGCTGGCGCTTTCGCTGCTCGATGTCGAGCTCGGATATGAGCAGGCGGTGACGGCGGCTCTGGCCTGGCGCGCGGCGGCCCTGATCGCGCCCAATCCCAAACGTGGGCTCGAGCTACTAGAAAAAGCACGCCGGGACGGGCTCGGCGGGCTGGCGGTCGTGCTCTCGAGCGCGTGCGAGCGCGGCGGCAAGACCCCGCCGCTCGCGGGCGCCCTTCCGCTCACCGGGTTCGTTTCCGGTGACGAGCGGGCGTGCAAGCTGCTGGGGGGGATCTGGCTGGCCGAGCTCGAGCAGTTGCCCGAGGCGCGCTCGGGCATCGTCGTCAGTCGCGAGGGACACGGTTACGACGCCGATCGAGGCGAGCTCTGGTTCGCGGGCAGCGCGGTCGAGACGCTTCTGCTCGAGCTGGAGACGCGACGGCGTGAGCTGGCCGCCGAGGTGAAGAGGCTGTTCGGCGAGGCCGCGACTGCGGAGAAGGTGTTCAACGCGGCCGAGCGCGAGGCCAAAGCGGCCGCAAAGGCACTGGCCGAGGTCGAGCCGGCCTGCCGCCGTCGTTTGCTTTCCCCGCCCTTCCTCGAGCGCCTCGTTGCGGCGAGCGCCCGCCTGGAGGAGGCGCTGCGGTCGGCTGAGCGGTCGGCCGCCGAACTGCGCGAACCGCTCCAGAGCAAGGTCGACGAGAGCCGCGGGCGGGTTTCGCAGCTGACCGAGGAGTTACGGCGCCTAGCCTTGGGCGAGGCGGAGCTGCGGCAGACGTTGAGCCAGGCCCGTGAGCGCCTGGCGGCGGTGCTCCGCCGCTCGGGCGGCGAGCTGCGAAGCCGGTCCGAGCAGGCCCAGCTCGATCTCGCGCAGGCGGCCGCCCGCAGGCAGGAGCTCGAGCGCGAGATCGCCTCTCTCGAGGAGGGGCTCGCGCGCGCGCTGCAAGCGACAGAGGAGGCGCGCACGAGGGCCGCTGCATTCACCGAGGCGCGTAGCAAGGCTCGCTCGGCCCGCGCGCACCCGCCCGAAGCCCTCTGCGCCCGCCTGAAAGGCGCCTGCGAGACGTTGCTCGGCGCGCTCGGCTCGATCTCCGAGCCCGTCGCCCGGCTCGAGACGCCTTTGCGCGAGGGTGTCGAAGCCGGAGCCGCTCACGCGAGCGAGCTCGGTGGGACGCTACGCCGGCTTGGCGCCGAGGAAGCGGCCCTGCGTGAGCATACGAGCGCCGAGAGCGAGCGCCTGGCGGCGATCGGGGTGGAGCTGGCGCGTCTCGACTCCGAGGCCGAGGACGCCAGGCGCCGCCGCGGTAGCGCCGAGGTGGAGCCGGCCGAGGGCGACGACCGCGAGGAGATCCTTCGAACGATCGAGCGCGGGCGAGGGCGCCTCGAGGATCTGGGCCGCGTCAATCCACTGGCCAAGGAGGAGTACGCCGAGGAGAAGGCGCGGCTCGAGGAGCTCGAGACCCAGCGCGCCGACCTCGAACGTAGCCTGGCCGAGCTGGAGAAGCTCTGTGCCGAGCTGACCGAGACGGTCGAGCGCCGCTTCGCCGAGACCTACCAGGTCGTTGCCGCCACCTTCGAGGAGGTCGCGGCCACGCTCTTCCCCGGCGGCGAGGGACGGCTGCGCCTGACTGAGCCCGAGCCCGAATCGGACGAGGAGACCGGGATCGAGATCGAGCTACGCCCGGCCGGCAAGCGCGTCAGCAAGCTCTCGCTCCTCTCCGGCGGCGAGAAGTCGCTGGGCGCTATCTGCTTCCTGTTCGCCCTCTTCCTCGCCCACCCGTGCCCGTTCTACCTCCTCGACGAGGTCGAGGCGGCGCTCGACGACGCCAACATCGGCCGCTTCGTCGAGCTGCTCCGTCGCTACGCCGACCGGGCCCAGTTCGTCGTGATCACGCACCAGAAGCGCACGATGGAAGCCGCCGACCTGCTCTACGGCGTGACCATGAGCGGCGACGGCATTTCTCAGGTCGTCTCACGCCGGACGCCGCGCGAACCCGAGCTGGCGCTGGCGAGCGCATAGCTTCCTCGGCCGGCGGCTCCTACCGGCCGGACCCATTCCAAGGCTTTCAACTACACACCGCGGTCACGGAGCCGTCACGGTGGCGCGTGACCGTCAGGGTGACGGTCGTGACGCCGGCGCCGCCGAAGCCGGCCTCAGCGCTTATCTCTGGCTCAATTAGAACGCCCTGCCTCGACACCGTTCCAGGAGCGAACAGCTCGTGCGGCGGTGCCGGTCCCTGCAGAACCTGCAGTCAACGCGATAAGCATTTCGCGCTGCCGATGCGTCATAGTCGTGATGACCGTGCAACCGGAGGAGATCGAGCAGCTATATCGCGACCGCTATCCGGTGTTCCTCGGGGTCGCTCTCTCGGTTGTCACGAATCGGGAGGGCGCCCGCGATGTGGTCCAGGAGGGGTTCGCGCGAGCACTCCGAAGCCGCTGGACATTCAGGGGCGAGGGCTCACTTGAAGCTTGGGTCTGGCGGATCGTGCTGCGAGCCGCACTCGACACTCACCGGCGCCCGAGAGAGGAGCCGCTCCACGCGTGGCAAGACGAGCTCCAGCCCGCGCTTCCGTATCCCGAGCGCGATCCCGAGCTCACAAGCGCTCTGCGTGGCCTGCCGCCGAGGCGACGGCTGATCCTCTTCCTGCGCTACTTCGCCGACCTGAGCTACGAGGAGATCGCCGAGATCTGCGAGACCAGCGTCGGCACGGTCTCGTCCTCGCTCGTCCAGGCGCGTTCGGAACTACTCGATGTGCTCACCGCGAAGGACACGGTCGATGAGAAGGAGACGGACGATGAACGACGGGTCTGACCTGATGCTGAAGGAGCGTTTCTCGCGTCAGCTTCCGCCTGCGGATGACCGAGACTGGTCCGACGTTCTCGAGCGCGCCGACATACGAGGCAGGACCGCCGACCTCGAGTCGCGGCCCTCGACGGCCGGAGGACGAATGCGACGTCACTGGCGCCTCGCCCTGGGCCTCGCGCTCCCGGCCGTCATCCTCGCCGCTGCAGCCGCGCTCTTCCTCGCATCGCCTTGGGAGAGCGGCCCGACCGCGATCAGCGCGGCCGAGGCCGCGACGATCCTGAAGCGCGCAGAGGCCGCGCTTGCCTATCGCCCCGGCCGGGTCGAGCACATCCGAACGCGGACGACCTACGCCCTGATCCCGCTTCGAAAGGGCGACCCCGTGCTCTACGAGCGCGTGAGCGGCGAGTCGTGGATCGAGACGGCTCCTCCCTTCCTCACGCGCGCGCTCGTCAGCTACCGATCTCACACGCTCGAGAGCGGCGGCGTGGGAAGGAAGAGCTGCTCGCCCTACTACTACTTCGATCCTGCGACCGGCGTCTTCTACCGCGACAACCGCTTCGACATGGCCGCCTGCGAGGGCTCACGTCCGTCCCCTGACGCCAAGACCGCGATCCGGCAGCTGCTGGCAGCAGGGGCGCTGACGTCCGTCGGCCGGATGCAGATCGCGGGCAGAAGCGTCTACCGGTTCGAGCTGCCCAACCAGTACTACGACAAGCGCGACCACGTTTACATGACGCTGGGTGGAACCGGGTTCCTCTACGTGGACGCGCACGACTACCGGATAGTGCGCTTCGAGTGGGAGTCGCAGGCGCTGCAGTCCGCCCGCTACAAGCCTTCCCGCTACGGCAGCTATCGCGCGGTCATCGACTACCTGACCTGGGAGTACCTGCCCGCGACCGCGACCAATCTCGGCTTGGCGGACGTCCGGCGCCAGCACCCGAACGCACGCATCAGCACGCTCGACAAGATGCCGAAGGACGCGACTCGACAGCTCGTCTACTCGATCGGGTTGTGCCGGGTTCCGCCGATTCCGACGGCCGGGTTGTGCGGGGTTCCGTCGGTTCCGTCGGTTTCACCGAAACAAGGCGGTGCGAGCGCCTGGCTGATCGCCGCTATCGCTGCCGCGAGCGCTGTTGTCATCACCGCCGTGGTTGCTTTAACGCTGCTACTGGCGCGAAGGCGAAGTTCGTCCTGACACCCGGACTGTCCCGGTTACATCGGAGTCCGCTGAGATCGCTCGCCGCGGCAACCTCTACTACGCTTGCGCCGATGAGCCGAACCTGGTCAGAGCTGCTCGGTGAGCCGGAGATCCCGGCCGAGGCCGCCGAGGAGCGACGTGGTTTTATCTCGCGCTTGCGCGACTCGCTCGGCAAGAGCCGGCGCGCGCTCGTCGGTCAGCTGGCGGCCGCCGCCTTCGATCCCGGCGACGATGCCGCCTGGGAGCGGCTGGAGGAGGCGCTGATCGCCGGCGACGTGGGTGTGCGTGCGACCGCCGAGCTGGTGCGGCGGCTGGAAGAACGCGTGAAGATCCTCGATCTCGGCGAGGCGTTGGCGGAGGAGATCGCCGTTCTCATGGACCGGCCCGGCGGCCTCGATCTCTCCGGGCGCCCGAGCGTGATCCTCGTCGTCGGCGTCAACGGCACCGGCAAGACGACCACGATCGGCAAGCTCGCGCGCGTGCTCCACCAGCACGGCCGCAGCGTGCTCGTCGCCGCCGCGGATACGTATCGTGCCGCTGCCGAGGAGCAGCTCCAGATCTGGGCCGAGCGGGCGCAAGCCGACTTCGTAGGAGGGGAAAAGGGAGGCGATCCGGCCGCCGTCGCCTTCGACGCGATCGAGGCCGCCTCGGCGCGCGGCCGCGACGTCGTCATAGTCGACACCGCCGGGCGCCTGCACACGCAGACCAACCTGATGGAGGAGCTGGCCAAGGTTCGCCGCGTCATCGCCGCCAAGCTCGAGGGCGCCCCACAGGAGACGCTGCTCGTCATCGACGCCACGACCGGCCAGAACGGGCTCCAGCAAGCGCGCCTGTTCGCCGAGGCGGTCGGGGTTACCGGCGTTGCCCTGACCAAGCTCGACGGCTCGGCCAAGGGCGGCGTCGCGGTGGCGATCGCCTACGAGCTCGATCTGCCGGTCAAGCTGATCGGCCTGGGCGAGCAGCTCGACGACCTGCGCCCGTTCGATCCGGGCGACTTCGCCCAGGCGCTCGTTCGCGATTGAGGGACTCGGCCGCGAAGGAGTTCGAGCTGAAAACGCGCCGTTCTCGGTCTACGCTTTCGGCGTGACCGCCTCTCCCCAATACCATTTCACGGACACCGCGAAGGCTTTGATCGCGGGTTTACGCGGGGAGGCCGACGTCTTCAACCGCTCGTTTCCGTTGTTCATCTCCGGCGACGAGGTCGTCTATCACACCAGGCTCGTCGCCGAGCGTCCAGGGGTGTCTCCTTTCACCTCGACCGAGGTATTTCTCCTGCTCGTCGACCGCAACGGGAGCGTGGTCGAGGGGACGGAATGGAGCGAGGAGGAGGCCGAAGCCGTCTACCAGGCGCTGCACGGGCCCCGTTTTTAATAAGAACGCTATCCAGAGCAGGCGTGCAGATCTGTGCCGGAAAAGCGCCGGGATCCGAGCGGGCGCCTTACGGGTAGGGTCGAGGGCAGTGACCACGAATCCCCCGAACGGCGAGACGCCGGAGAAGCCGAGGTGCAGGTTCTCTCGCCCGTGCATTTCCCGGCGCGGGCGCCCCTGGATCCGCCGCCGCTGGCTGCGCTGGACGGTGCGCGTGCTCCTGGCGATCTTCGTCGTGACGACGCTCTTCTCGCTCGTCTACAACCTGGCCACGAACGGTGACCAGAAACCGGCTTCGGCGCTCTATTCGGGCCCTTACGTGAAGATCGACGGCAGGCAGATCGCCTACCGTGAGCTGGGCACTCAGGGCAGTTCGATCATCTTCCTCGGCGGCTTCGCCGAGCCCTCCTGGGTCTGGGACCCGGTGGCGAGCCGGCTCGCACGCACTCACCATGTGTACGCGCTCGATCTTCCGCCCTTCGGCTACTCCGAGCGCAAGGGCCCCTACGGCCTCGCGGACTGGACACGGCTGGTGCGCGATTTTGCCGCTCATTTCGGGCTGCAGCGGCCGCTGATCGTAGGGCACTCGCTCGGTGCAGCGGTCGCGGTGAACGTGGGTCTCGATGTCCCCGGCAACACGGCCGGAGTCGTTCTGCTCGACGGCGACGCGCTCCCGGTCGGAGGCCCGCACTGGATCGCCAATCTGTTCGTCAACCCCTACTACACGACGCTCTTCCGGCTCGTCACTCATTCCGACTGGCTCGTCCGTCAGGTGCTCGACCAGGCCTACGGCCCCGACCGGCCGCGAATCACCGGCGCACAGGTCGACGACTGGGAGCGGGAATTTCGCGTCCAGGGAACCGAGAACGGCTTCCACGATCTCTTCCATCAAGGCGTCCAGGGTTTGACCCTCGCCGATCTGCGCCGGCTGCGCGTACCGCGGATCGTCGTCTGGGGCCAGCACGATACGGTCGACGAGATCAAAGCGGGACGCACCTCGGCGCAGGCGCTGGGCGTTCACTTGATCGTGATCCCGCGTGCCGGTCACCTCTCGATGCTGGTCGAGCCGGCCGCGGTCGCCCGGGCGATCGAGTCGTTCGCGGCTCGGATCGACCGGGTTCCGTCGGTGCGCCCGGGCCCAAAGCGGTCGCGGATCTCGCCAGTACACTGACCCGCGATGTTCGACTCGCTCTCCGATCGGCTCCAGAGCGTTCTCGGCGACCTGCGCAAGCGCGGCACGCTCGACGAGGAGGCGATCTCGCGAGCGATGCGCGAGATCCGGCTGGCGCTGCTCGAGGCCGACGTCAACTTCAAGGTGGTCAAGGAGTTCGTCGCCCAAGTGCGCGAGCGTGCGCATGGGCAGGACGTTCTGAGGAGCCTGACGCCCGGGCAGCAGGTCGTGAAGATCGTGCACGAGGAGCTGACCGCGCTGATGGGTGCGGGCGCCTCCGGGCTTGCCTTCGCTGGGCGCGCGCCGACGGTGATCCTGCTCGCCGGGCTGCAAGGCTCGGGCAAGACGACCGCCGCGGCCAAGCTGGGACTGCTCCTGCGCAAGGAGGAGCGTCGCCCGTTCCTCGTCGCCGCCGACCTGCAGCGCCCGGCCGCGATCGACCAGCTCGAGCAGTTGGCAGGTCAGATCCAGATTCCCGTCTATACGCGACGCGACAGCTCCGATCCGGTCGCGGTCGCCCGCGAGGGGATTGAGGAGTGCGTGCGCCAGGGCTGTGACGTGGCGATCGTCGACACCGCCGGGCGCCTGCACGTGGACGAGGAGATGATGGCGCAGCTCGCTTCGGTCAGGGACGCCGTCAAGCCCCACAACGTCTTGCTCGTGCTCGATTCGATGACCGGCCAGGAAGCGGTCACCGTTGCCGAGGCCTTCTCCGACAGGGTCTCTATCGACGGCGTCGTCATGACCAAGCTCGACGGCGACGCCCGCGGCGGCGCGGCACTCTCGGTCAAGGCCGTGACCGGCAAGCCGATCAAGTACGTCTCCGTGGGCGAGAAGCTCGACCAGCTCGAGCTCTTCCACCCCGAGCGGATGGCCTCGCGCATCCTCGGCATGGGCGACGTCCTCTCCCTGATCGAGCGCGCCGAGCAGGCGGTCGCCGTCGACGAGCAGGCCGAGCTGGAAGAGCGGATGCTCCGCGGCCAGTTCAGCTTCGAGGACTTCCTGCGCACTTACAAGATGATGCGGAGGATGGGCTCGCTCACGGGTCTCCTGGGCATGATCCCCGGGCTCGGTAGCCAGCTCAAGGACGCCGAGGTGGACGAGAAGCAGCTGGCGCGAGTCGAGGCGGTCGTGCTCTCGATGACGCTCGAGGAGCGGCGCCGGCCCGGGATGATCGACGGTAAACGGCGCCTGCGAATCGCCAAAGGCAGCGGCACGACAGTGCAACAGGTGAACCAGGTGCTCGAGATGCGGCGTCAGATGGAGCGGATGCTGAAGCAGGTGAACACCGGCAAGGGACCCCGTCTTCCGGGTGCGGGCGGCAGCGCCCGGCCGGCGAGAAGACCGTCCAATGCGCGCCGCAAGCGCCGTCGCCGCTAAGGTTTGCCCGGATTTCCGAGACTTCCAAGAGAACGGCGGAGCGAGCGGCTCCGTCCGGAAAGGATCTAGATGGCAGTAAAGATGAGGCTGACGCGGGTCGGGTCGAAGAAAAATCCGATCTACCGTGTCGTGGTCGCCGACTCGCACTCGCCGCGCGACGGCAGGTTCATCGAGATCGTCGGTCGCTATAACCCTCAGAGCCAGCCTTCGCTGATCGAGTTCGACGAGGCCAAGGTGAAGGACTGGCTCAGCAAGGGCGTACAGCCGACCGATCCTGTCAGTCGCCTGCTCAAGGTCAAGGGACTCCTTGGCTGAGCTCGTGCTCGAGATCGCGCGCCGGCTGGTCGACGACCCCGGCGCTGTCTCGATCGAGGAGCTCGAGCAGGGCAGCGAAGTCTTGCTGAGGCTTACCGTGGCCGAGGCCGACCGCGGTAAGGTGATCGGCCGCGGGGGCCGTATCGTTCGAGCCTTGCGCACGCTCGTCCGTGCCGGTGGCGTGCGCGAGGGAAGGCGCTACCTGCTCGAGATTGTCGAGTAGCGATCCCCAGCTCGTTTCTGTCGGTCGCGTCGGGAAACCGCACGGTCTCAACGGCGCCTTCTTCGTCGAGCAGGCTAGCGAGGATCCGGAGCGCTTCCGTGTCGGCGTGGTTCTCCAGGTGAACGGCGCCCCGGTCACGATCGTCGAGTCGAAGCGATCGGCTGGGCGGCCCGTGATCCGGCTCGACCGTGAGGTCGAGCGCGGCGCCGAGCTGGAGATTCCGCGCTCCGAGCTGCCGCCTCTTCCCACCGACACCTACTACGCCTTCGAGCTGGTCGGGCTCGCGGTCGAGGAGGAGGGGGGACGCGAGCTCGGACACGTCCGGGATGTCGTCTCGGGCGTGGCCAACGACGTGCTCGAACTCGAATCGGGCCTGGCTCTGCCGATGGTGGAGGACTGCATATCGCTCGTCGATCTCGAGCGAGCACGTATCGTTGTCCGTACCGGCTTCGCCGAGCCCGCCTAGCGTCCTGGAAAATTGCCCCCGTGCAGATCGACATCTTCACGCTCGTTCCGTCCGCATTCGAATGGATGTGTGAGCGACGTCCGCTGGCCGCTGTTCTCGGGAGCGAGCTCGACCTGCGCCTGTTCAGCTATCGCGAGACGACGCCTCTCAGCGCCCGCCAGGTGGACGACGAGCCCTACGGCGGCGGCGCCGGGATGGTGTTGCGCGTGGACGTCGTGGCCGCGGCTTTCGACGCCGTCTACGGCGGTATCCCGGAGCGACGGGTGATCGCGCTCACGCCGCAAGGGCGCCAGCTCGACCAGTCGCTGGTCGAGGAGCTGGCCGCCGAGAAGAGCCTCACCCTTCTCTCGGCGCGCTTCGAAGGGTTCGACGAGCGCATCATCGAGCACATCTGCACCGACACGGTCTCGATCGGCCCTTATGTTCTCTCAGGCGGCGAGATCCCGGCCATGGCGCTCTTGGACAGCGTCGTACGCGGCCTTCCGGGCGCGCTCGGGAGCGAGGAGTCCGGCCTGATCGAGAGCTTCTCCGAGGAGCTCGACCGAGGGCTCGAATACCCGCAGTACACGCGCCCGGCGGAGTTCCGCGGCTGGAAGGTGCCCGAAGTCCTGCTCTCGGGTAACCATGCCCGCATCGAGAGCTGGCGGCGCGAGCAGAGCCGTATCAGGAGCGCAGGTTGAGGAACCCGATCGATCGCCTGTTCGGGAACTTGCCCAGGCCACTCCGGGTCTTCCTCGACTGGGCGCTGACGATTGTCGGCGCGATTGCGATCGTGCTTGCGATCAAGGCCTGGGTCGTGAATCCCTACCGCATCCCCACCTCTTCGATGGAGCCGACCCTACACTGCGCCCGCCCCGGCGCCGGCTGCGAGGCGAGGTTCTCCGACCGGGTGCTCGCCGATCGGGTCAGCTACCACTTCCGCAATCCGCAGCGGGGCGAGATCATCGTCTTCGAGACGCCCAAGCGGGCGCGCGAGGTCTGCGCCGGCAGTTCCGGGAGCTCGGTCTTCGTCAAGCGCCTGATCGGACTCCCTGGCGAGACGTTGGTCGAAAAGCGGGGCTTCGTCTCCATCGACGGGAAGAAGCTGAACGAGACTTACGTCAAGCCGGAACGGCGCGACATGCGCAGCGGCAAGTGGAAGGTGCCCGAGGGCGAGTACTTCTTCATGGGTGACAACCGCGCCGAGTCCTGCGACTCGCGCGACTGGGGCTCAGTGCCGCGCAAGAACCTGATCGGCCCGGTCTTCTTCACCTACTGGCCTCCGAACCGGATCGCGTTCCACTGACCGCTCCCGATGCGAAACCCACTCAACAAGCAACTCGACCGTCTTCCCGGTTCTGTACGGGTCGCCGCCGACTGGCTGATCGGGATCGCGATAGCGGTGGCGATCGTGCTCGCCGTCCGCGCCTGGGTCGTTACTCCTTACGCGATCCCGAGCGCTTCGATGGAGCCGACGCTTCACTGCGTGCCCGAGGGCATCGTCAAGCCCTCGTCTCCCACTTCCGCGCTGCAGCCGGGGCAGAACCAGTCGACGGTTCCTCAACGGCCGAGAACGTACTCCTCGAACGGGTGCCAGGGGGGCTCCTTTCTCGGCATTCGTTTCTCCGATCGCGTGCTCGCGAACCGGTTCATCTACCGCTTTCGCAGCCCTCGCAGGGGTGAGATCGTTGTCTTCAAGCCGCCCGCAGCCGCTTCGAAGGTTTGTGCGAGCCTCAACACCAGCGTCCTGGTCAAGCGCCTGATCGGCCTTCCGGGCGACAAGGTGGTCGAGAACAGCGGCGTGATCTACGTAAACGGCAAGAAGCTGAACGAGCCCTACGTAAAGCCGGACCGGCGCGACATACGCAGCGGAATCTGGCACGTGCCCAAGGGCGGGTACTTCTTCATGGGCGACAACCGCGCCTCGTCCTGCGATTCGCGCGACTGGGGCTCGGTAAAACGGAAGGACCTGATCGGCCCGATCTTCATGACCTACTGGCCGCCCAACCGGATTTCGTTCTATTGAGACCGTAGCGCAGCGGAGCTCGGCCGCCTGTCTGTCTCGCGTTCCAACTAGAACGTGACGAAACGAAGCTTTCCGGCGCCAGTCTGCGCTCGGCGGTGCGGTACTGATTCGGCACGAAACCGGCACACCTCGTGCACATCTTTCACGTACCGTTTCACGACCCCGCGGGTGGGTGGCTCGGAGGAGGGCGGAGAAACGTGATGCCGTCACCCACGGAGCAGGCGGGAGCTCTCGCCCTGGAATGAGCGCCGGGGCTCTAGAAATCTTCGCTGCGGTTTCGCTAGGCGCTGCGGTCGGCTCCGGCTTTTCGCTACGATTGCCGCCGGCCGCCGGTCGATTTCCCTCTTAATAATGAGCAAGATCATCGAGCAGATCGAGCAGCGTCAGCTGCGCTCCGAATTGCCTCAGTTCAAGGCGGGCGACAGCGTGCGCGTGCACTTCAAGGTGATCGAGGGACAGCGCCAGCGCATCCAGGTCTTCGAGGGGATCGTGATCAAGCGCCAGGGCGCCGGCGCGCGCGAGACCTTCACCGTGCGCAAGAGCTCCTTCGGCGTCGGCGTCGAGCGCACCTTCCCGCTCCACTCGCCCAAGATCGGCAAGATCGACGTGATCTCGATCGGCGACGTGAACCGCGCCAAGCTCTACTACTTGCGCGGCAAGGTCGGCAAGAAGGCGCGCGTCCGCGAGAAGCGCTAGCGCTTCTCGCCTCGTACGGCCACCTCGCCTTTGTGACAGAGCAGTAACTTCCGGCGCTCCAGCCGAGCCGAGCCGAAGCCGGCGCTATTCTCGCTTTCATGGGCGCGAGCTGCGGAAGAAAGCTGATCGAGCATGATCGCAGCTTCGGAGCCCGCTTCGTCGCCGGGGCGGACGAGGCCGGGAGGGGATCGCTGGCGGGACCGCTGAGCGCGGCCGCGGTGGTTCTCGATCTGGAGAAGCTGCGCGGCTCGGGCGGGCGAGCTCTCGCGGGGCTGCGCGACTCCAAGCAGTGCGACCCGGCGGCGCGCGAGCGGCTTCTCTCGAGCGTCCTCGCTCTGAGCGAGCTGGTCGTGGTCGAGCTGATACCGGCCCGCGAGATCGATCGGGGCGGGCTCCACAAGGCCAACCTCGAGGCTCTCCGGCGTGCCCTCACAGCCTGCGTCCCGCCGGCCGAGCTCTGCCTCGTGGACGGGTTCTCGCTCGGCCCGGAGGCGCCGCCGCACGAGGCGCTCGTGGGCGGCGACGAGCGCAGCGCGGCCATCGCCTGCGCCTCGATCGTGGCCAAGGTCGTGCGCGACCGGATGATGCGGCGGCTCGATGCGCTCTATCCCAACTACGGCTTTTCCGCCCACGTCGGCTACATCACCGGCGCCCACTCGGCGGCCGTGCGCCGGCACGGCCCCAGCGCCGTCCATCGCCGCTCCTTCAACGCCGCCTGCTACGGGCAGAGAGTCTGAGCGTCCGGTGAGGGCCGCCTGGCTCCCAGGCGCCGCGGCCGAGCGCCGTGCCTGCCGCCACTACCGCCTGCGCGGCTACAGGATCCTGGGCGCCAACGTTCGTCTGGGCGGTGTTGAAGTCGACCTGCTCTGCCGCCGCCGCGGCACGGTCGTCTTCTGCGAGGTCAAGGAGAAAACGGGTGAGAGTTACGGCGATCCACTCGAGATGGTCGACGAGCGCAAGCAGAAACGCCTGCGCCGCGCCGCCGAGGCCTGGCTCGCACAGCAGCCGGCGCATAATCAAGTGGTGCGCTTCGACGTGGTTGCCGTGCGTGGCGGCGAGCTGGAACGGGTAGAGAACGCGTTCTAGTCAGACCTAAGAGCGTATTTCGGTAGGGATGTGCGTTAGAGGTGGTCAAGCCGTGGATGCCAGTGCCCGAAGGGTCGTGAAGGCGCACTGGTAGTGCGGTTAGCGGCCCTTCGGGTGCTGGCGCCGCGGATCGGCCGCCTCGGGCGTGCAGGCCTAGCGGAATAGGCTCTAAGACCAGGCGTCCGTGATTCCGACTCTGATCTGGCGACTCGAGTTCCTGGCTGCGTAGAAGATCGTCCACACGGGCGTGTGCCGACCGGGCTCGCCTAGCAGCACGCCGCCCTCTTGGCAGCCGTAGCGAATATATCGGCCACCGATAACGCCTGTAGCACCGGTGAAAGCTAGGCAATGCTTACCGTTCGCGGTGACGATTCCCCAAGGCTCGGTACTCGAGGAGTTGGTTGCGTTGCCCTCGGCTAGTGGTATCGGCTTCGTCAGTACGAGTACGGTTACGCGCCGACTCCACGGCGCTATGGGACACACGACGAACGGCTTCGACAGCTTCCCCTTCGAGAAGCAAGGATCGAGAATCGAGTTACCAAGGAAGCAGCGCCAGGCATCTGCGCGCCCATCGGCGATTGAGCCGACCCAGCAATAGCCGCGTCCACGCTTAGTTACTTTCAGCGTGGGGGCGAGGCTCTTCCCATTGAACGCTATGAAGCGATGAACGGTGGTTGAGCTTTTTATCCCGGCAGCGCCTCCGGCGAATGCGAGCGTGACTCCGAGCGCGAGTGCCAGTGCCAGTGCCAGTGATGTCAGTCGACGCATGGATCGATTCTAGAATCCCGAGCCGCCTCGATCGAGTTCGTTTTAGTCGCGTGTGCCCGAAACGCCGTGCCGAGCGCGTCGCGGAGTGTTAGCTTGGTCTTCGTGAACCGCTATTACGGCAACCTGGGCGACGTCTGGAAGCATCTCGTGCTCGCCGAGCTACTCGCGCTCGAGCCGCCCAAGCACTACTGGGAGACGCACGCCGGCTCGGCCTCCTATCCGCTTACGCATTCGCCCGACCGCGACTACGGCGTCTATCGCTTTCTCGAGCACGGTGACAGCGTTCCCGAGCTGGCCGCGTCGCGCTACGCGGCCGAGCTGCGCCGGCTCTCGGAGGGCGGCGAGGCGCCCGCGAGCTATCCGGGCTCCGCTCTACTGACGATGCACATGCTCGGCAAGGGAGCCGAGTACCTGCTCTGCGATCTCGATCCCGAGAGCACGGCCAGCCTGCGCGCCGCCGCCGCCGAGCTCGGCCTGGCCAAGCAGGAGCGCATCCGCGACGCCGACGGGATGACCACGGTACTCGAGGAGGCGCGCCGCTTCGAAGGCGACCCGGGCGACGTAGTCGTCACGATCGACCCGTTCGAGCCCTTCGTGGTCGCCGGTGGCGCCTCGGCGCTCGAGGTTGCCGCCAGCCTGATCTCGAGCGGCTTCAAGGTCGTCTACTGGTACGGCTACGACGCGCCCGAGCAGCGCGCCTACCCGATCGGAATGCTGCGCGAGTACGCGCGCGCGGCCGGAACGACGGTCTGGTGCGGCGACCTGATGCTCACGGCTGCTGTGGGCCATTCGGAGCGGGAGGTGGAGGCGCTTCTCGCCGGTACGGACGGCCCGGGGGCCGGCTGCGGCGTCGTTTGTGCCAATTTCCTGCCCGCCAGCGATGAGCGCTGCGCCGCGCTCGGAGAGGGCCTGGCGAAGGCCTGGCAGGACGCGACGCTCCCGAACGGCAGCCCGGGCTCGCTCGAGTTCCTCGCCCTCGAATCATGAAGCGATGGAGCTCTTCGTCCTTTCGTCCCGTGGACTCGAGGCTTGGTCCTGAGCCCGATTGCGGGGAGCGATCTCGCAGCTGTCCTCCCTCTTCAGAGGGATATCAGCGGCGGGGCGAAAACCGATGAAGCGAAAATGAGCCCGCGGGGTTCCGCCCTTCCCTGCCGGCTGTCTGCGCTGGCGGCTTCCATGCTCGTTCGAGCTGGAATAGTCGCGCTCGCATACGGGGCCAGCGCGCGTCCGGGTGGGCCGACAACCGAGGCGACAGAGCTTGACCTCGACGACGAGTCGTGGCAGGCGCTAATCGAGAGCCTGCCTCTCGTCACCTACATCCTGACGCTAGACGGAGAGCTCCTCTATGTCAGCCCGCAGATCGAGTTGATGCTCGGCTTGGAGCGCGAGCACTGGCTCACCGCCGGCACCGACTGGCTTACCGGCAACATCCATCCGGAGGACTCGCGCCTTGCCTGGCCGTCCTCGCGCGAGAGCCGGCTCTCGCCGGGATTGCGCGAGTACCGGCTGGTCGCCGCCGACGGCCGCTCTGTCTGGGTCGTCGACGAACGCGTCCCTATGCAGAAATCCGGCGGCGCCGAATACGTGCAGGGCTACCTGCTCGACGTCACTGAGCGGAAGGAGGCGGCAGCCGCGCTGCGGGCGAGCGAGGAGAAGCTACGCAGCCTGATGTCGACCGTCCCCGGGACGATCTATCGCTCGAGCTGGCCCGACCAGGGCGTAATCGACTTCGTCTCGCAGCAGGTCGAGGATCTCACGGGTCATCCGACGAGCGATTTCGTCGAAGGAAGGGTCAGCCTGAAGGAACTGGTTCATCCGGACGATTGCGAGATGGTCGAGCGGGCTATCGCCAACGCCGTTCAGGCGCACGAGCAGTACTCGGTGAACTTTCGGCTGCTGCACGCCTCGGGCGACTACCGCTGGGTGCACGAGAGCGGCCAGGGAGTCTACGAAGCGGACGGCTCCGTGCCCTGGCGCGACGCGACGATTCTCGACCTGAGCGAGCACCGGCGTCTGGAGGAAGCGTACGCGCAGGAACGCCACCTCATGACCACGTTCCTCGAGACCACTACCGACGACGTCTACTTCAAGGACCGAACCAGCCGCTTCATCAAGCTCTCGGCCGCGCTCGCATCGCGCTTCGGTCTCGAAAACGCGGCCGAGGCGATCGGCAAGACCGACTTCGACTTCTTCTCGGAGGAGCACGCGCGGCCCGCCTATGAGGACGAGCAGCGCATCATCGAGACGGCCGAGCCACTTGTAGACATCGAGGAGAAGGAAACCTGGGAGGACGGCCGCGAGGCCTGGGTCTCGACCACGAAGATGCCGCTGCGCGACGAAGCCGGCGGGATCATCGGCACCTACGGCATCTCGCGTGACATCAGCGCGCGTAAACGGGCCGAGATCGCTGTCCAGGAGAACCAAGAACGAATGGCGGCCGTGATGGCGACCCAGCACGATGTCGCGATGTCGGATTTCGACCTGGAGGCCATCCTCAGCGTCGCGGTGGCGCGAACGCAGGAACTGACGCGGGGCGACGGCGCGGCAGTGCTACTCGTGGATGGAGAAGACCTGGTCGTGCGCGCGGCGAGCGGGATCGCCTCGAGCCAGGCGGGCATCCACATCCCTATCGCCTCCGGCATCTTCTCGAAGTGGCTGGCGGAGGGCGTGCCTCAGCGCCTAGACGACCTGCGGGTGGATTCGAAGCTGGCGGAGTCCGTGGAGCGGCGGCTGATCGAACGAGGAGGCGCACGCTCTCTGGTTTGCGTTCCGCTCCTACACGGCCAGAAAACGGTCGGTCTGCTACAGGTGGTTGCCAAGCGCACGCACAGCTTCGGCGAGAAGGATGTCGATTCGCTGCGCCTGCTCGCCGTCGTCATCTCGGCGGCGCTAAGCCATGCGGCGGAGTTTCAGGCGAAGCACGAGCAGGTCGAAGCCCTCGCAAAGTTCGGGGCGATGTACCAGGATGCGGCGATCAGCATCCTCATGGTCGAGCCCAACGGCGTGATCATCGACGGCAACCCGGCTGTGACGGAGATGCTCGGACACGCGTCGTCCGAACTGGTCGGCCTCTCGGTTGACGCGCTCGTCGACGACGATGACCGGGCCTCGGCGGGCGAGCACTTCAGAGCCGTCATGAACGGCGAGTCGGAAGACCGCCGTCTCGAGCTCAGGTACCGCCACAAGAACGGTGACCTCGTCTGGGGCGGCCTTGCGGTCTCGGTCGTGCGCTCAGAGGAAGGAGAGCCGCAGTTCGCGATCTACATGATCGAGAACGTCACGGAGCGTAAGCACGCCGAGGAAGAGCTGCGCCTGCACGCAGAGATGTCCGAGTACCAGGCGCTCCACGATGCTCTCACGGGGCTTCCGAACCGGACGCTCTTCCGCGACCGTATCGAGCAGACGCTCCTGACCGCCGAGCGCGAGGGCGGCCGCATCGCGATGCTGCTCCTCGATCTCGATCGCTTCAAGGAGGTCAACGACACCCTAGGCCACGCTGCCGGCGACCAGGTCCTGTGCGAGGTCGCCCGGCGGCTCGAGTCGTGCCTGCGCGCAAGCGACACTGTCGCGCGTCTCGGCGGCGACGAGTTCGGGATGCTGCTGCCGAAGCAGACCGAGTCGTCGGAGATCGTGCCGCTGCTCGAGAAGATCCAGGCTGCGGTCGAGAAGCCGATCGAGATCGACGGTCTCCCGCTCGGGATCGAGGGCTCGATCGGCGTCGCGTTCTACCCCGACAACGCCGTCGGAGTCGAAGAGCTCATGAAGCACACCGACGTGGCGATGTACACGGCGAAGCAGGATAACCGCGCCTACAGCTACTACGAGCGCTCCACGGACACCCACGATCCCGTGCAATTGACGCTCATCGGCGAGCTAAGGCGTGCGATCGATAAGCACGAGCTCGTCCTCTACTACCAGCCGAAGGCGAGCTTCTCGGAGGGCACGGTCGAAAGTGTTGAGGCTCTCTTGCGCTGGATGCATCCGGAACGCGGGCTACTGGGGCCGGACGAGTTCATCCCGATCGCGCAGGAGACGGGGCTGATGAAGCCGCTCACGCTCTACGTCCTTGACGAAGCCCTGCGACAGGCGCGTAGGTGGCACCAGACGGGTATAGAGCTCGCCGTTTCGGTCAACGTCGGGCGGCGCAACATGCTCGACCTAAACTTTCCCGACGATGTGGCCGCGGCGCTCGAGATGCACGGCGCCGACCCGTCCTGGCTCGAGCTCGAAGTTACCGAGTCGACAATGCTCGACGACCCGTTCCGAGCCAAGCTCGTCTTCGAGCGGCTGGATGCGATGGGTGTACGTATCTCGATCGACGACTACGGCACGGGCTACTCCTCGCTTGCCTACCTGCGCGACCTTCCGGTCAGTGAGATCAAGATCGACCGCTCCTTCGTCCTCAATATGACGAGCCGCACCGACGACGAAATGATCGTCCGCTCCACGATCGATCTTGGCCGAAACCTGGGCCTGCGGGTCGTCGCGGAGGGAGTCGAGACCGAGGAGGCCTGGAACCGCCTGGCCGAACTCGGCTGCGATGTCGCTCAGGGCTACCTGCTCACTCGACCCGTGCCGCCGGAGGAGCTGGCGAAGTGGCTCGCACTCTGGCGCAGAGGTCGGGGGCAGCCGCGCCGTAAGAGCAGCTGACCGTCGTCTGCGTCACAACGGCGCTGAAGTCGCGCTCGAGCGCTCGAGGCTGCCAGGCAGGGCTAGGCGCCGTCTGCGTCGAATCGTTGCGGGCGATGGCGCTCACTCAGGAAGCCCTCTATCAGGAGCTGGATCTCGACCTCGAGCTGTCGTGGTCGGAGCGGGATCTCCCCGAACGTGAGCGGACGAAGCACGTTCACCGCCTCCATCCCTATCTGGGCAAGTTCGTCCCGCAGCTGGTCGAGGTGCTGCTCGGCCGCTACTTCAGGCCCGGGCAGCACGTTCTCGATCCCTTCGCCGGATCGGGGACGACGCTCGTGCAGGCGCTCGAGAGCGGGCTGGATGCGACCGGTATCGACATCGCCGCCTTCAACTGCCTGCTCATGCAGGTCAAGACCCGTCGCTACGAGCTCTTCTCGCTCGAGCGAGAGATCAGAAGCGTCGTTGCCGAGCTCGACTCTATCGCGGCGCCCGGCGCTTCGCCCGCTTCCGGCTCGTCCTATCTGGACGACTGGTACGCGCCGCAGGCACTCGCTGAGCTGATCGGTTTCCGCGAGCTGATAGCCGGCCGCGAGCACGCCGATCTGCTTCGCGTCGTTCTCACCCGCGCCGCCCGCTCGGCCCGGCGCACGCGCCACTTCGATCTCGAGTTTCCGCGCCAGCCCCAACTCGAGCCGTACTGGTGCCACAAGCACCGCCGCACCTGCCGCCCGGTCGAGACCGCCTCGCACTTTCTCCGCCGCTACGCCCTCGACACGCTCAAGCGCGTCAAGGAGTTCCAGCGCCTGCGCTCGCGTGGCCGCGAGGCGACCGTGGTGCACGCCGATTCGTGTTCGATTCCGCTCGAAGGCGCCTATGACGGCATCGTCACCTCGCCGCCCTATCCCGGCCTGATCGACTACCACGAGCAGCATCGCTACGCCTACGAGCTGCTCGCCCTCGACGATCTCCACGAGCAGGAGCTCGGCGCGGCCGCAACCGGAACAGGCCGTGCCGCTCTCTCGAGCTACTGCGCCGGGATCGCCCGGGTGCTCGAGAACATGCGCCCCGCCCTGCGTCCGGGCGCGCCGCTGGCGATCGTTATCAACGATCGCCGCGACCTCTATCCGGAGATCCTCGCCCGTGCCGGGCTGGAGCTCGAAGCTCGTCACCACCGCCACGTCAATCGCCGCACCGGCCGCCGCGCCGGAGAGTATTTCGAAGACGTTCTGATCGCTCGCTACGCCCGGTAACCACCGCGAGCGCGGGACAAGCCCGCGAGATCGCGGCGAGGTCTGATCCCCCTCCGATCTCGTCGCTGATCTCGCGTGCCCGATTTGCTCGGACGGCACACACGAATCGGTCGTGGTTCGCTGCTCGGGGAAGCGCCGCCGTCTGGAACCGGAGGTTTTCCGGCCGCTGCACAGGGCGGCCAGTGATACTTCGCGCGTGCCCCTGAAGCCCTCGCTCGGAGTTCACGATCTCTTCGCCGGCCTGGGCCGTTTCGTCGTTCGTTTCCGCTACCTGGTCGTGCTCGTCTGGGCGCTCGGCACGTTCCTGGCGGTCGCCTTTCTTCCCTCGCTCGGCAGCGTCTCCAAGAGCGACAACGCCGCCTTCCTTCCGGCGGGGACGCCCAGTATCCGCGCCGCCAGCCTGGCTGCTCCCTTCCAGCGCGCGAACTCGGCCACGGCACTGATCGTCGCTGCGAGTACCAAGGGGCGTCTCACCGCCGCCGATCAGCGGGCGATCACGCGCCTCGAAACGCGCGTCGCTCGTGTTAGTCACGTCGCCCAGGTGCGCGACCAGGGCCTGTCGAGCGACGGTGTGGCGCGACGCGCCTTCGTCCAGCTCGACCTCTCCCGTTACGCCGGTGGGGGCGAGACGCAAACGGCGATCGCAAATATCCGTGCTGTTCTCACGCACTTCGCCAAGCCGGGCTTGCAGCTGCATCTGACCGGGCAGGCGGCTCTGCAGGTCGATCGCTACCAGCAGTCGCACCGCGTGCGCAGCGACACGCAGCTCTACTCGGTCATCTTCATCGTCCTGCTCCTGTTCGTGATCTTCCGGGCCTTCCTGGCGCCGCTCGTGACCCTGCTGCCGGCGGCGCTCGCGCTTGTGCTGGCCGGCCCGGTCGTCGCCGAGGCGACGAAGATTGGCGTTCAGGTCTCGGATCTGACCCAGATCCTGCTGATCGTGCTGATGCTCGGGGCCGGCACCGACTACGGGCTCTTCCTGATCTTCCGCGTGCGTGAGGAGCTGGCGCAGGGGTTGGAGCCGCGTCAGGCGGTTGTGCGAGCGCTGGAGAGAGTGGGCGAGACGATCACCTTCTCGGCGGCTACGGTAGTGGCTGCGCTGCTCTGCCTGCTCTTAGCCACCTTTGGCCTCTACAGAGGTCTGGGGCCGGGCCTGGCGATTGGAGTCGGGATGCTCTTACTCTCGGGGCTGACGCTCTTACCGGCGCTGCTTGCGATTCTCGGGCGGGCCGTCTTCTGGCCGACGCGGCCGCAGGCGGGAAAGGTCTACCGCGGTCTCTGGGGAGCGATCGCGGGCCGGATCGTGCGTCGCCCGGTGACGACGCTGGTGATTGGTTTCGTCCTCTTCGGAGGCATCGCGACAGCGCTTCTCGCCTATCAGCCGGCCGGTTTCTCGAACGCCAGCGCCCCGCCCGGAAGCGACTCGCAGCGCGGCTCGAAGATCGTCGCCGCGCACTTCGCCGCCGCCGCCGCCAATCCCACCGACGTGATCTTCCATCTGCGCAACTTGTTCTGGCTCGACCCTGGGCGGCTCACCCTGGCCGAGCGATCGCTGCGCGAATCCGGTCTCTTCGCGGCGCTCGCGGGCCCGCTCGATCCGAACGGTCTGCCGCTCGCGGTCGGTCAACTCCAGCTTCTTCATAAAGAGCTCGGCGACCCCGTTCTCCTTCCCGAGCTGCAACGGCGCGGGAGCACGATCGCGCCTTCTCTCTACCAGGCCTACCGCGGCACCGGGCAGTTCGTCAGCGCCGACGGAAAGACCGTCCAGCTCTACGCCTTGCTGACCGCCGGCGATCCCGCCAGCGCGAAGGCGATGAACGCCGTTCCCGCCATTCGCCGGGCGGTCGGCGTGGCGGCGAGCAGCATCGACGCGACCGCCTCGGGCGTTGTCGGCACAGCGCCCTCCTCCTACGACATCAGCCGGCTCTCGGCGACCGATCTCGTGCGCGTCATCCCGATCGTCCTGATCGCGATCGGCATCCTCCTTGCCCTGCTCTTGCGCAGCGCCGTTGCGCCGATCTATCTGATTCTCTCGGTCGGGCTTTCCTACGTGACCGCGCTGGGGCTGGCCGTGCTCGCCTTCGTCGTTATCGGCGGCGATCAGGGACTGAACTTCGTTCTGCCCTTCTTCATGTTCATCTTCCTGATGGCGCTGGGCGAGGACTACAACATCCTCGTCATGAGCCGCATCCGCGAGGAGGCTGCCCGGTGGCCGCTGAGCGAGGCGGTTACACGGGCGGTGGCGGCGACCGGAACCACGGTCACTTCGGCGGGCCTGATCCTGGCCGGGACGTTCGGCGTCCTGACCATCTCCGGCAACGGCCAGGTGCGCCAGATCGGTCTCGGCCTGGCCGCCGGGATCCTGCTCGACACCTTCTTCGTGCGCACGCTGCTCGTGCCCTCGACCGTCTCGTTGATCGGGCGCTGGAACTGGTGGCCGTCCAGGCTCGGGCGCCGACCCTAGCTTCGTGCGACCGATTCTGCGCTTCGGCGCGAATCTCCGCTCGGCGGGTGGCGCGCTGTCAGTCTCACGGGTAAGAGAGGACCGGCGCGAAGTGCCTATTTTTCTTTCGGCACAGAGACGGCACATCCCAGAGCGACTTTTCTCGATACCGTATTACGCCCCGTGGGTGGGTTATTAGAGCGCCTAGCGAAACGAAGCACTCCACCGCCTGGCCGCGCTCGGCGGCGCGATTCGTTGTCCTCGGTCGCATCCGTAGCCCCGGCTACGAATACGACGCTGCGTCCTAGCCTCGCACTCACCGATCGCACCCAGCCGGCGGGTCTTCATTCCGCTATGCGCTCCGGGGAGGAGAGGTGGGTCCCGCCGATTTTGGCGCCGACGCCTCAACGGCTCGAGCCCGTATCACCACAACTCGCGCGTCTCTCGGCACCGATTCGTGACAGACGCGTGACGCTTCTCCGCCTAGCCTGAGCGAGTGCTCGCGCAGATGCTGACCTACGCGCTCGTCGGGTTGGAGCCGCGGCGGGTGGAGGTCGAGGCGCATCTGCAAAAGGGAGTGCCCTCGTTTGCGATCGTCGGGCTGGCCGACCGCGCCTGCCAGGAGGCGAAGGAGCGCGTTCGCAGCGGCATCGTCTCGGCCGAGCTCGAGTGGCCGCTCAGGCGAATCACCGTCAACCTGGCGCCCGCCGAGCTGCGCAAGGAGGGCTCCGGCTTCGACCTGACGATCGCGCTTGCGATCCTCGCCGCCTCGCACCAGATCCCCGCCGCCTCGCTCAGGGAGCATGCGGCCGTGGGTGAGCTGGCGCTCGACGGCAGGGTGCGGCCGGTCGGGGGAGCGCTGGTCGTCGCCGAGGGAGCGCGGCGGGCTGGAATCGAGTTCGTGCTCTGCGCCGCGGAGTCGGCGCGCGAAGTGGCGCTGGCGGGCGTCGATCCCGTCCCCGTCCATCATCTCGCCGAGGCGGTCGCGTACATTCGTGGCGACTGGCTGCCCGAGCCGCCGCCGCTAACTGCGAACGGACGAGTTCCCTTCACCTGCCCCGATCTAGCCGAGGTTAAGGGACAGCGCCGCGGGCGCCGGGCGCTCGAGATCGCCGCTGCCGGCCGCCACAACCTGCTCCTGGCAGGACCGCCGGGAACCGGCAAGACGATGCTCGCACGAAGGTTGCCCGGGATCCTGCCGCCGCTGGTGCGGGAGGAGGCGCTCGAGGTGACGCGTATCCACTCGGTCGTCGGCCTGCTCCCGTCCGGGCAGCCGCTCGTTGCCGAGCCTCCCTTCCGCGCGCCCCATCACTCCTCGTCGATGCCCGCGATCGTCGGCGGCGGCAGCGGCCCGACCCCCGGCGAGGCCAGCCTGGCGCACCGTGGCGTTCTCCTTCTCGATGAGTTCCCCGAGTTCCAGCGCCCGGTACTGGAGGCGCTGCGCCAACCGCTCGAGGACGGCGTCGTCAGCGTCGCCCGCGCCAACGGGCGCGCCGTCTTCCCGGCCCGCTTCCAGCTGGTGGCGACGATGAACCTCTGCCCCTGCGGCGGCCGCGGCGATGCGGCGGGCTGCTCCTGCTCGGCCGCGAGGCTGGCGCACTTCCGCGAGAAGCTCTCCCGTGCGCTACTCGATCGCTTCGACCTGGTGGTGGCGATGCCGCGCCCGCGCGCCGCCGAGCTGGACGGGAGCGGGGAGGAGACCTCGGCACTCGTGCGCGAGCGCGTGCAGGCGGCGCGGGAGCGGCTCGAAACAAGGCCGCCGCGGATGAGCAGCGAGGCGCGGGTGCTTCTAACCGAGGCGGTCGAGAGGCTGCCGCTCTCGGGGCGCGGGCGGGCGCGGGTCGCCCGGGTGGCGCGTACGATCGCGGCGCTCGCGGGCGCCGAAGAGATCGCGCGCGAGCACCTGGCCGAGGCGCTCTCCTACCGCATCCCGCCGGAGCTGACGGGCACGTGAAGGCCGAACGGGGCTACCGCGTCCTGACCCGTCGCAGCGCGGACTATCCGGCGCTCCTGGATGCCATACACGATCCGCCGAAACGGCTCTATCTGCGCGGAGACGGCTCGCCCCGGCTGCTCTCCTGCCCGGTGGTGGCGATCGTCGGCACTCGCTCCTGCTCGCCTTACGGCGCCCAGGTGGCACGGCGGCTCGGGCGCGAGCTGGCGGCGGCGGGCGCCGTCGTCGTCAGCGGCCTGGCGCGAGGAATCGACGCCGAGGCTCACCGCGGCGCCCTCGAGGGCGAGGGCGCGACCGTGGCTGTGCTCGGTTGCGGCATCGATCGCGACTATCCGCGCGCCCACTCGGCGCTGGCGCAACGGATCGCCGCCGGCGGCCTGCTCATCTCGGAGTACGAGCCCGGCACCGAGCCGGCGCCCTGGCGCTTCCCGGCCCGGAACCGCATCATCGCCGGCCTGGCCCGGGTGACGATCATCGTCGAGGCGCGGGCGCGGAGCGGCGCTCTGATCACCGCCGACTTCGCGCTCGAAGAAGGGCGCGAGGTCTTCGCCGTCCCGGGCGAGATCACCTCGGCGCTCTCGCGCGGAACCAACGAGCTCCTGCGCCTGGGCGCCGCGCCGCTGGTCGAGCCGGAAGACGTGATCGACGCGCTAGGGCTCGAGAAAGCGCCGGCGCCGCGGGCTATCCGGCTTTCAGAAGAGGCGAGCCGGGTTCGGGAGTTGCTGGCCGATCGCTCGGCTTCGGTAGACGATCTCGTTGGGAAATCGGGGCTCGCGGCGGACGCGGTCGCGGCGGCGCTGGTCGAGCTGGAGCTGACGGGAGAGGCGGTCTGTGCGGAGGGTGTGTACCGGTTGCACTAGGCGCTTCGAAACACGCCGCCGCGTGTGATGGGATATTCCCGCGCGCGTTAGGAACGTGTGACGTGTGGGCGGGATCGAACCCTTTTACTAGCGGCCCTTTTGTGGGAACTTCGTATCTGTACGCTGTTCTCGTATAGCGAAGGAGCGCTGGGCTGATGGGCATCGAACCGACGGGCGGCGGTGGACACGCTGTCCTCGAGGATCCGACAGGAAGACGTGCCCGCTGGCTGCGACGGGCCGGTCGTTGCGTGTTCTTGCTGTTTCTGGCCTGGCTGTTGGCGATCGTGCTGGGTGGGCTCGGTTTGATGCCGGTCGAGGGGATTCCGTTCGCACACGTTCTGCGACCTTCGCAAGGCCCGCCCGTGCTCACGAAGCTGCCGCAACCTCGGCAGCCTTCCGCCTCGGATCTCCGTCCGGCGCTGTCGGCCAAGGTGTTTGCGGCAACGGTTGCTAGGTCTGGTCAGCAGACGCCAGGTAGTGCTGCCGGGTCGCACGGAAAAAGCGCGACAGCGCCCGGGCAGACGAAGACGAGCCCGTCCTCCACCGTGTCGCACGGAAAGAGCGCGACAGCGCCCGGACAGACGAAGACGACTACCGTGTCGCACGGGAAGAGCGCGACAGCGCCCGGGCAGACGAAGACGAGTCCGTCCTCAACCGTGTCGCACGGGAAGAGCGCGACAGCGCCCGGGCAGACGAAGACGACGTCGACATCTACAGTGAAATCGAAGAAGCCTTAACGTGCACGCGCTGGGGCGGTTACGGGTTCGTGCCCACTGGGGCTTGCTCTCGTTCTGCTTCGTTGTTGCGGCCTTCGCGATCCTGTTTGAAGGGATTGCGACCCACACGATTGGTGCGAGCGGCGTAGGTGCGCCTGAGGCGGCGGGCGGGCAGGCGCCGCTTGCCCATAGCCGGCCGATTCTGAGCGCTCAGGGCTCGCGACTCTTTTCCACCCAGCCACGGCCCGGTCGACGGATCGCGCTGACGTTCGATGATGGGCCCGATCCGCGTTGGACGCCGAAGATCGCGGCGATCCTGCGCCGAGAGCATATCCCGGCGACGTTCTTTGTCATCGGCAGCGAGGCGGCTCGCCATCCCGATCTCATACGCCTGCTCGTGAGTGACGGGAACGAGCTCGGGAACCACACCTTCACGCATGTTGCGCTCTGGAACGGCCCGGGCTGGCAGCGACGGCTCCAGCTCGACTTGACCGAGGCGGTGATCGTAGGGATCACCGGCCACTACACGCGGCTCATTCGCCCACCGTATTCGGCGACCACCGACGCAGTAACAAGCCAAGATGAGCGCGCCCTAGCCGCGCTTGTCGGACGCCGTTACCTGATCGTCCTCGCGGACTACGAATCGCAGGACTGGGCCCGTCCGGGAGTCGCCAAGATCGTCCGCGACGCGAGCCCGCCCGGAACAACGGGGGGGATCGTGATGTTCCACGACGGCGGTGGCAATCGCAGCGAGACCGTAGTTGCTCTGGCGCGGTTGATCCCGCTTCTACGCGCGCGCGGCTTCCGCTTCGTGACGGTTGCCGAGCTTGCCGGCCTGCCGCGGAACGCCGTCGAGCCGGCAGCCTCCGGATGGGAGCGGCGCCGCGGTGTGGTCTTCGCCGCCGCGGTGCGCTTCGGGTTCTTGCTCGTGCGAGCGCTTCTGTTGATGGTTGGACTGGTTGGCATCCTCTTTGCCGCCCGCGTCGTGCTCGTGCTCAGCCTGGCCGGCTACCAGCGTCGCTCGACGAAGCGGCTCGCACCCTCGCCTGCGTACCTACCGTCTGTCGCCGTTGTCGTTCCCGCCTACAACGAGGGTGTCGGGATCGAACTTGCCGTCCGTTCGCTCGCGGCAAGCGACTATCCGGAGTTCGAGGTTGTCGTCGTCGACGACGGCTCGACCGACGACACGGCCGAGATCGTCGAGCGGCTCGCGCTGGAACGAGTGCGACTCCTGCGTAAACCGAACGGCGGCAAGCCCTCCGCGCTCAACGCCGGCATCGACGCGTCGTCGGCGCCCGTCATCGTGATGGTCGACGGGGACACCGTCTTCGAGCCCGAGGCGTTGCGGCGACTCGTGCAGCCGCTCGGGGATCCGGCAGTCGGTGCCGTCTCGGGGAATACAAAGGTCGGTAACCGGGGCGGGTTGCTTGGCCGCTGGCAGCACATCGAATACGTGACAGGCTTCAATCTCGACCGGCGCATGTACGAGGTTCTCCAGTGCACACCGACGGTGCCCGGCGCGATTGGCGCCTTCCGCCGGGACGCGCTCGCGGAGGTCGGCGGCGTCTCCGGGGAAACGCTGGCCGAGGACACCGACCTGACCTTGGCGATCGGCCGCACCGGCCGCCGCGTCGTCTACGCCGAGGACGCGCGTGCCTGGACAGAGGCGCCTTCGAGTTTCGGCGATCTCTGGCGGCAGCGCTATCGCTGGTCGTACGGAACCATGCAGGCGGTCTGGAAGCACAAGCGCGCGCTGCTTACGCGCGACCCGCGCGAGCGCCGGATCGGCCGGCTCGCGCTGCCCTACATGATCCTGTTCCAGATTCTGCTACCGATCCTCGCTCCGTTGATTGACGTGTTCGCCCTATACGGACTCCTGTTCACCAACCCCGTGCCGGTGCTCGCGTTCTGGCTCGGCTTCAATGCTCTGCAATTCCTGCTCGCAGCAGTCGCCTTCAGGATGGACAAGGAGCCGCTTCGTCCTCTCTGGGCCCTCCCGCTGCAACAGTTCGTCTACCGGCAGCTGATGTACCTCGTGATCATCGAGTCCACGGTCAGCGCACTCGCCGGCGCTCGAGCCCACTGGCGCCACCTCACCCGCACCGGCGAAGTCGACGTTAAGACCGCTTGATTTGCGAGCGCGGCGCCGCTCGCCGAGCCGGGCGACGTGCTCGTCCGTCCAGCGCGGGCTCTTTCGCGTGAGCGATCCGTTCCAAGCGGACAAGCCGCCGCTGGCTGTACCGTGTGACCAGGCGACCGTCACCGAGTCGCGGCTTGGCGTCCGACGAAAGAGGGGTTCGAATGAGTTCGAGTACCAAGAAGCGGCAGACAATGGCGAAGATGACGCGGGAGCGGGCCGTCAAGGAGAAACGCGCGCGAAAGCAGGAGAAGAAGGACGAGAGGAAGCTGGCAGCGGCCGCCGCACTGAGCGCCGAAGAGGCCGGTATTCCGCTCGAGGCCGCCGGCGACGAGATGGCGAGCGACTGAGTCGTTCGCCCGGGCTTGCCGTTACCACCGCGGTCCTCAAGCTGAAGCCGGCGTGGCTCGAACCGGCTTCGCGTCGTCGTGAGCTGAGCCAACGGCCAGCGTTGACAGCGCGCTGAACGACGCAAGGGCGTCTGTGTAAAGCGGACTTATAATCGTGCAGAGGTTTCACGGAAAACTTCTGGTTAGGAGGTTCCTGTGCACGCCTACACACTCATGCTCGCGGGTTTCAGGCGGCATGTCCGGGTTCTTGCGGCTCTCGTGCTGGCACTTGCCGTTGTCAGCACCGCTTCGGCCGCGGGCAGCCTGTACAAGGGCAAGGTGAAGGCCGGAGGAACGCTCAGCTTCCGCACGACCGCGACCTCGGTGGTCGGCTTCAAAGCCTCGCCGACCGTCCCCTGCAACTCGTACGCCACAGGTAGCAGCTTTCTCGAGGTTCATTACCTCCCGCTACAGACCAAGACGCCGCTGAAGAACGGGCACTTCAAGATCACCTACAAGGGTCCCTTCAGCACGCACGTCACCGTCACGGGGACGGTCAAAGGCGCCTCGGCAAGCGGAACGCTCGATCTTGGCTATACAAAGACAAGCGGCACGGCCATCTACGCCTGCCAGTGCAAGTCGACCTGGACGGCCAAGAAAGCGTGAGCTGAAGCGGTGTCTGTTGACACCCGGACGCCCAGGATTCCTGGGCGTCGTGTATCGCTAGAGCGGCAGCTCCAGCACGCTCTCCAGCTCTCCGACCCGCTCCAGCACCACCAGCGCCAGCGCCAGGTCCTGGATCGCCAGTCCGGTTGAGTCGAAGGTCGTGATCTCCTCCGCGCTACGTCGGCCGGGCGCCAGGCCCGCGAGGACGTCGCCGAGTTGGGTCACCTGACTTTGTTCGAGCAGGTGCTCGCGAACGGAGTGCTGTAGCTCGCCGGCGTGGGAGGCCTGTGTCCAGTCGTCGCAGAAGACGTGCGTGCGGGCGATCTCGCGCGGGGCGATCTCGCACTTGCCGGGGCCGTCGGCGCCCATCAGGCTGACGTGCTGGCCGGGGAGGAGGGAGCTCTCGGTAAAAAGCGGTTCGTAGGCGGGCGTGACCGTGGCGACGATGTCGGCGGCGAGCGCCTCGTCCCGACCTGCCGCGACGCTTACGCCCAGCTCCTCGGCGGCGGCACGGGCTCGCGTGGGATTGAGGTCCCAGAGCACGACCTCGCGGCCGCGAGTGAGGAAGGTGCGCGCGGTCGCCTTGCCGTTGACCCCGGCACCGATCACGGCCGCGGCTCCGGCATCGGGCCGGGCCAGCGTCTCGGCGGCCAACACCGCGGCGGCGCCCGTACGCAGCGCGGTTAGCGCCGAGCCCTCGAGCACGGCGACCGGCATCCCGGTCTCTGCGTCCGAGACGAGCATGATCGCCTTCACCGTCGGCAGCCCGCGTTCGAGGTTGACCGGGAAGGAGGTGACCCATTTGAGCACCGCGTGGCCGGCGCCGATCGCCGGCATGGCGCGGAAGTCGCCGTTCGGATAGGCGGGCACGTAGACCTTGGGCGGCATCGACCACTCGCCGCGGGCGTAAGCGATGAAGCCCTCCCGCACCGCTTCGACGGCGCGCTCGGGCGAGACGACGGCGAGGACGTTCTCGGCGGTCAGAAACGGGATCACGCTCGAAGCGTAGTCTCGTAAGAGCGGGAAACGAGCACTCCGCCGCTTGGTTGAGCTCGGCGAGACTGTGTTGTTTCGGCACGAAGCCGGCACGTTCCCGTGCGTCCGTTCTCGATACCGTGCTACACCCCGCGGGAGGGCGGGGGGAGTAGGGTGGATTAGCGAGGTGCCAGAACGCCGAGAAGTACCAGTCGCGCTCAATCGACGGGTCTTCATCCTCTGAGCCCCGGAGATGATTGACTACCGCCCAATGGCCGCCGCACCGAGCATCGTCGTCGAGAACCTGCGCATCCGTCGCGGCGGCGTGATCGTGCTCGACGAGCTCTCGCTCTCGGTCGCCGCCGGCCGGGTCACGGGCCTGCTCGGGCCGAGCGGGAGCGGCAAGACGACGCTGATGCGCGCGATCGTCGGCGTCCAGATCGTGGAGTCGGGGACGATCGCGGTGCTGGATGAGCCCGCCGGCACGCCGTCTCTGCGCTGGAAGGTCGGTTACATGACCCAGAACCCGGCCGTCTACGGCGACCTGACCGTGCGTGAGAACCTGCGCTACTTCGCCCGCATCCTCGACGCCGCGCCCGAGAGCGTGGACGAGGTGCTCGAGACCGTCGACATGACGCCGTTTGCCGGACGCGTTGTCAACAAGCTGTCGGGCGGCCAGCGGGCGCGCGTCTCGCTGGCGACAGCGCTGGTCGGAAGCCCCGAGCTGCTCGTCCTCGACGAGCCCACGGTCGGGCTCGACCCGGTGCTCAGGCGCGATCTCTGGAAGACCTTCAACGATCTCGCCGAGCAAGGGAAGACGCTGCTCGTCTCCAGCCACGTGATGGACGAAGCCGACCACTGCCACGACCTGCTGCTTCTGCGCGAGGGCACCCTGGTGGCGACCGGCACCCCGGCGAGCGTGCGCAAGCAGAGCGGCCGGCGCGACCTCGACGAGGCCTTCTTGGCCCTGATCAAGGAGGAGGTCGCGTGAGCTTCCGCGCCACTTTCGCCACGGCGGTGCGCGTGCTCAACCAGCTTCGCCGCGATCCGCGCACGTTGGCTCTGCTCCTTTTCGTTCCGGTTTTACTCGTCTTCTTGCTCGAGCAGCTCTTTGCCGACCGCAGAGTCATCTTCCAGCAGATCGGCGGACCGCTGCTTGGCCTTTTCCCCTTGATCGCAATGTTCCTGGTCACCTCGATCACAATGCTCAGGGAGCGGGTTTCGGGCACGCTCGAGCGGCTGATGGCGTTGCCGCTCGCCAAGCTCGACATCCTCGCCGGCTACGCGATTGCCTTCGGGTTCGTGGCTGCTCTGCAGGCGATACTCGTCTCGATCGTCGCCTTCGGATTCCTCGGGCTCGATACCCAGGGACCGTCCTGGGCGGTCGTACTGCTCGCGGTATCGAACGCGATCCTGGGCATGTCGCTCGGGCTCTTCGTCAGCGCGTTTGCCCGCACCGAGTTCCAGGCGATCCAGTTCATGCCCGCCTTCATCCTCCCGCAGATCCTGCTCTGTGGCCTCTTCACGCCGCGCTCGCAGATGGCGGGCTGGATGCGCGGAGTCTCGGACGCGCTTCCCTTCACCTACGCCTACGACGCGCTCCACCGCGCGACCAAGCTCGGAGTCTTCGACGAGCGCTTCGCGCTCGACCTCTCGGTCACGATCGGAGTGACGGTGCTCGCGCTCGCTCTCGGCGCCTCGACGCTGCGGCGGCGCACCGGCTAGAAAGATGAAGCGCCCGGAGCTGCTCGAGCGCCTCACCCGGCTCTTGCTCGAGCTGGAACGGCCTCATCCCGTCCGCGTCGCCGTCGACGGACCCGACGCCGCCGGCAAGACGATGCTCGCCGACGAGCTAGCCGAGCTCCTGGCGGGGGAAAGGCCGATCATCCGAGCCGGGATCGATGGCTTCCACAACCCGCGCGAGTACCGCCTTCGCCGCGGCCCGGATTCGCCCGAGGGCTACTTCCTCGACTCCTTCGACTACGATGCGCTGCGCGCGCTGCTGCTCGAGCCGCTCGGCCCGCGCGGCTCCCGGCGTTACCGGTGCGCCTGTTTCGACTATCGGATTGACGAGAAGGTCGAGGCGCCGGAAGAGGAAGCCTCGCCCGACTCGATCCTTCTCTTCGACGGCGTCTTCCTGCTCCGTCCCGAGCTGCGACCGCTCTGGGACTTCTCGATCTTCGTGCACGCGGATTTCGACGAGATCGTCCGCCGCGCCGAAGCCCGCGACCGCGAGTTGATGGGAGGCGTCGAGGCCGTCAGGGAGCGCTATCGCAGCCGCTACATACCCGGGCAAGAACTGTATTTAAGCCGCTGCGCTCCGCAGGAGGTTGCAGACGTGGTCGTCGACAACACGAATGTGCTGGAGCCGAAGTTGGTTAGATCCTCCCGTTGATAACGCCCATCAACGTAGTGATCGCGCGAAGGCTTCACGAGACTTCTTCGAGCCCAAAACGGAGGGACCCACCTCTCCACCCCCCACCCACTGTGTAGTTCTTAGATCTATGAAATCCGTCCGGCTCTACAGGGAGAGTGCCTGCCGTGCCGGGATGACTCAGCCACCCGTTGACCTCGTGTCCT
>JBEKJI010000014.1:0-51775 GCA_050011315.1 Gaiellaceae bacterium | reverse complement strand
GGCCATTCGCTGCGTCAAGCGCATGCTCTGCCGCCGCCTCTACCGACTCATGGTCGAGGAGGGATCCTTCTGTGAGGCTTGACAACCATAGAAGCGTCCCACGGGGCGTAGCACGGTATCGAGAAAAGACGCTCGGAAAAGTGCCGACTTCGTGCCGAAACAACACAGCCTCGTCGAGCGCGGCCAGACGGCGGAGCGCTTCTTTTCGCCAGGCGCTTTAAACGGCCTTGACCGCAGCGATCAGCTTGATGATCGAGTCCTTGGCGTCGCCGAAGAGCATCGACGTCTGGGGCTCGTAGAAGAGATGGTTCTCGATTCCGGCGAAGCCGGGATTCATCGAGCGCTTGAGGACGACGACGGCCTTCGACTTGTCGACGTCGAGGATCGGCATGCCGTAGATCGGGCTCGACTTGTCGGAGCGGGCGGCCGGGTTGACGACGTCGTTGGCGCCGATCACGAGCGAGACGTCGGTCTGCGGGAACTCCGGGTTGATCTCGTCCATCTCCTTGAGCTGCGTGTAGGGCACGTTCGCCTCGGCCAGGAGCACGTTCATGTGCCCAGGCATGCGCCCGGCGACGGGGTGTATTGCGTACTCGACGTTGACGCCGCGCGCGGTGAGGAGATCGGCGAGCTGGCGGACGTCGTGCTGGGCCTGGGCGACCGCGAGTCCGTAGCCGGGGACGATGACCACCTTGTGCGCATAGGAGAGCATGATCGCCACGTCGGCGGCGGTTGTGGCGCGAACCGTCAAGCCCTCGCTCGAGGCGCTTGCCGGTTCGCCGGTCTGGATCTGGCCGAAGGCGCCGAAGATGACGTTCGCCAGTGAGCGGTTCATCGCGCGGCACATCATCAGCGTCAGCAGCGAACCGGAGGAGCCGACGAGCATACCGCTGACGATCAGGACGTCCTGGCGCAGCTCGAAGCCGGCCGCCGAGGCGGAGATGCCGGTGAAAGCGTTGAGCAGAGAGATCACGACCGGCATGTCGGCGCCGCCGATCGGCAGCACGAAGAGAACGCCGAAGGCGAGCGCGGCGGCGATCTCGATCAAGAGCAGCCAGATGAGCTGGTAGCTGTGACCGCCGAGGATGATCGCTCCCGCCGTGACACCGATCAGGAGGATGAGGATGTTGCCGATCCTCTGGCCGCGCCAGACGATCGGGCGGTCGCCGACCAGGCCCTGCAGCTTGCCGAAGGCGATCATGCTGCCGGCGAAGGAGATGCTTCCGATCAGCGCCGAGATGATGATCGCGACCGACTCGTTGAGGATTATGCGACCGGGAGCGCCGGCTTTCTCGTGGAACTCGACCAGTGCGACCAGGGCCACCGCGCCGCCGCCGACGCCGTTGAACAGCGCCACCATCTGCGGCATCGCGGTCATCTTCACCTTGCGCGCGCCGACCCAGCCGATCGTGCTTCCGACGATGGCGCCTGCCGCGATGATCGCGTAGCCAATGCCATAGAAGTGTTTCTGCGCCAGCGTCACGGCGATGGCGAGCGCCATGCCGACGGCTCCGAGCTGATTACCCAGGCGCGCGTGCTTCGGAGAAGAGAGGAACTTGAGCGCCAGGATGAACGAGATGATCGTCGGCAGGTAGGCGAGTGTCGTCAGATTGGCGCTCACTCGGCTACTTCCCCTTGAACATCTCGAGCATGCGATCGGTGACCGCAAACCCGCCGACGACGTTGGCGCTGGCCAGGACGACGGCGAAGAAGCCGACCACCTGGGCAAGTGTGGAGTGGAGATTCGCGCCGGCGATCAGGATAGCGCCCACGATGACGATGCCGTGGATCGCGTTGGTGCCTGACATTAGAGGTGTGTGCAGGAGCGTCGGCACCTTGGAGATCACCTCGATACCGAGGAAGATCGCCAGAATCAGCACTGTTAGCTCAGCCAGGAAGACGGCCGTGTTACCGCTCACGATTTCTTCTCCTTCTTCCGAGTGACGCAGGCGCCCTCGATGATCTCGTCTTCGAAATTGAGTTTGAGCTCGCCGTCCTGAACCAGCAGTCCGAGCAGCGAGGCGACGTTCCGCGCATACAGCTGGCTGGCATGGAAGGCCATCTCGCTTGGCAGATTGGTCAGGCCGACGACAGTGAGGCCGTCCTTCTCGACGATCTTGCCGGGCACGGTCAGCGCACAGTTGCCGCCGTTCTCGGCGGCGAGATCGACGATCACCGAACCGGGCCGCATCGCCAGGGCCGCCTTGGCGGGGATCAGCTTCGGTGCCGGGCGGCCGGGTACGAGCGCCGTGGTGATGATGACGTCGAAATCGGGGATGCGCTTCTCGAGCTCGGCCTGCTGCTTCTTCCGCTGCGCCGCGGTGAGCTCTTTCGCGTAGCCGCCCGCGGTCTCCTCGCCGACGACGCCGAGGTCGAGGAAGACGCCGCCGAGGCTCTCGATCTCCTCTTTCACGGCCGGGCGGATGTCGAAGGCCGATACGACGGCGCCGAGGCGGCGGGCGGTTGCGATCGCCTGCAGTCCGGCGACGCCGGCGCCGATCACGAGCACCTTGACCGGTGCGATCGTGCCGGCTGCCGTCATCAACATCGGGAAGAGCTTCGGTATGCGGTCGGCGGCGATCAGCACGGCCTTGTAGCCGGCGACGGTCGCCTGCGAGGAGAGCGCGTCCATCGATTGGGCGCGGGTGATGCGCGGGACCGACTCCATCGCAAAACCGGCGACTCCGCGCTTGGCCAGCGCGTCGATTCCTTTCTGATCGGTGAGAGGCTGCAGGAAGCCGATCAAGACCGCGTCCTTCTTCAGCAGCTTGACCTCGGCGGCGCTCGGCTGGGCGACCTTGGCGACGATGTCGGCGCCGAAGGCTTCCTTGGCGGTGGCGAGCTTGGCGCCCGCCGCTTTATAGGCCTCGTCGGTGAAGGCGGCTGCGGTTCCGGCGCCCTTTTCGACTACGACTTCGAGGCCCTGCGCGGTCAGCTTGGCAACGACCTCGGGGACAAGGGCGACACGCGCCTCGCCGGCAGCCGTTTCCTTGGGGACTCCGATCTTCACGGCGCCGAACGATAGCGGAAAGGAGCAGAGCGTCCGGTCGAACCGGCTTTTAATAGCCATGCGGGTTTCGTGCAAGTCAGAATCGCCCAAGTCGTTTTCGATCTCGATGATTTCGATTAGCTCGAGACATACGAGAGCTGCCCGTTCGAGGAAGAAGGAAACCGCGGCGGCGATCCTTCGAGTGGTGAGTCTGGCGGCTAGAGAGAGAGAAGCTCGCGCACCCGCGCAATGACCTCGTCGGCGAACTCGGTCGTCCCGCTCGCGCCGCCGAGATCGGCGGTGCGGATTCCGTCGTGGATCGCGTTGAGGCAGGCTTTGCGGATCGCGTTGCCGGCCCTTTGCATCGTCGCGTCGCCGTGCGCGAGTAGCGCCGCGCCGGCCAGGATCATCGCCAGCGGATTGGCCATATCCTTACCCGCTAAAGAGGGAGCTGTTCCATGCGCTGCCTCGGCCATCAGGCGCCTCGGAACGTAGTTCTCGTCGAGCGCGGCAACCAGCGACTCGGCGCCGGCTATCGACCCGAACATCGGCAGCACCAGATCGGAGAGGATGTCGCCGTCGCGGTTGAGCGCCGGGATGACGAGCGGCTCGCCCTCGGCGGCGAGAAGAAGCGCAAAGGTGGCATCGATCAACTGTGGGTCGTAGGGAACATCGGGGTGCCGTTTAGACGCCTCGTCGAGCTCCTCCTTGAACATCCCTTCGTAGACAGGACTGACCGTGTATTTGGGACCGCCGAAGACGGCCGCCTTCATGTCTTCGGCCTCGCGGAAGGCGAACTCGGCAACGGCGTGGCAGACGCGGCGCTCGATCCGCTCCGTCCGGCACGCGACCTCGGTATCGCCTTCGCCCTCGCGCCACTCCTCGGCGCCGTAGGCGTCGCCGACCGCCATCCTCACCACTGCGATCGGCGCGTGTACCCCGGCGATTGGGGTGACTCCGGGGATGCGCCGGCCGGTGCGGACGATCACTTGGGCGCCGATCTTCTCACGCAGGATCCTGTTCGGGGAGCCGACGTCACTCGGCTTCTCGGGCGTGATCGTCGGTGCTTTCAGGCCCAGACCGAGCTCGCGGATGGCTGCCGCGGCCTCCGAGACGACGGCGTTCCCGGTCGCCCTGCGGTTGGCGAGCGAAAGATCGAAGCGCTGCAACTCGAGCTCGATCCCGATCGCGTCGGGCGCGAGTACGCGTAGCGCCTGCTCGAGCAACTCCTGCCCGGTTTCGTCGCCCTCGAGAACTGCGAGAGATCGCTTCTCCATGCTGGCAATCGTAGCCGCCAGCGACGAAAGGGCTGCACGCTAGTCATTTTTCAGGGCACGGAAGGTCATAAAAGAGCCGGATGATTTTTTCTTGCGTCCGCTCTCTCTGGATTTGATCCGCGTCGCAGCATCGCTCACGCTTTGCGCGCCTTTGCTTCCACCGGCGGTAAGTTGCGAATGGTGCCAAAGCAGAGGTTTCTTTTTCTTCTCCCGAGCCAATAGGTATCCGGATCATTCACCAGCGTCTCGCTACCTTATGTGAAAAGCAGAACTCGCTCTATCACAGACTCCCATTCATCACTGAGAAGAAGTATTCCCTTTCGAGTACGTATTCATGTACGATAAAGGCGTAGTTCCCGAAAAGTAGGAGGATTTCGTGGCCCGGAAAACCGTGCTCGTGTGCGACAACTGCAGTAAGGAGATCGACGAAGGAAAGGGCGCGACGCTTCGTCTGACGTATGCCGATGCGCGGCGTGGCGCGAAGCAGGCCGACCTTTGCGAGGTCTGCGCTCAGGATATGCCGGGACATGCGACCGCCCGTCGCGGCCGCCGCCCGAAGAGCGCCGCGTAGCGGCTGCCTCACACAGGTGTAGGCGAGGGGCGGGAAACCGTCCCTCGCTTTTATTATTGGCCGTTCCTGCTCGAGAGCGGATACCGGTCGTGGCGTGGCGGGCGCGGACTACGATGAGCCGGTGCCGCTGAGTCTTCTCGTCGGACCCGCCAATGCCGGCAAGGTCGAGCAACTGCTCGAGCGATTCCGCGACGAGATCGAGCGGCGGCCGTTCCTGGTCGTCCCCAATGTCGGCGACATCGAGCGCAGCCAGCGTGACCTTCTGCGCCGCTCGCCGGCGCTCCTCTCCGGCCGGGTCGGGACCTTCGACGATCTCTTCCGCGAGCTGGCCGCGGGGGCTCCCGGACGGTGCCGCCTCGGCGACAGCGAGCGCCGCTTCGTCGTACGCTCGCTGCTGGCCGAGGCGAAGCTCGATTCCTTCGCCCGGTCGGCGCGTTTCGGCGGCTTTCTCGATGCTTTGGTCGAGGGTTTCGTCGAGCTCGAATCGGCTCTGATCGAGCCCACCAAGGTCGAGGGCGAGCTGGGGTCGCTCTACTCCCTCTATCTGGCCGAGCTCGAGCGCCTCGATCGTGCCGATCGCGAGCTGGAGCGCTGGCTCGTGACCGATCGCCTGGCCGGAGAGCTGGACGGCTGGCCCTCCGAGCGCCCGCTCTTCGTCTACGGCTTCGAGGATCTGAGTGGCGCGCAGTGGCGGTTGCTGGACGCGCTCGCCGCTCGCGCCGAGGTGACCGTTGCACTTCCCTACGAGCCGGGCCGGGCAGCCTTCGCCGCGCTTGCCCGCACCCAGGAGGAGCTCGCCCGCCGGGCTCCTGGGCGCATCACCGAGCTGCCTCCACGCTCCGGCGAGTACGCCGCGCCAGCACTGGCGTTCGTCGAGCGCAACCTGTTCGAGCCCGGAGCCGCGACGGCGTCGCCCACGGATGGAGCGATCCGCTTCCTCGAGGCCTCGGGAGCCCGCGCCGCCTTCGAGCTCGTCGCCGAGGAGGCGCTGGCGCTGCTCAGAGAGGGAGTGGAGGCGGAGGAAATAGCGGTCGTCTGCCCTTCGCTTGAGCGCCAGCGCGCACCGCTCGAGACCGCCTTCTCGGGCTTCGGGCTTCCCTATGTGCTCGAGGGCCGTGTCCGTCTCGGTCAGATTCCCTTCGGCCACGCCCTCTGCGGGCTGCTTCGCTTCGTCTGGGCCGAGGGCGAGCGCCGCGATCTCTTCTCCTTCCTGCGCTCGCCTTACTCGGAGCTGACGCGGTCGAGCGCCGATTTCCTTGAGGGGAGGCTGCGCGGCCGCGCCGTGCACACCCGCGCCCGGATCGAGTCGGAGCTGGCCTCGCTCAGAGGCGGCCAGCAGATCGGCGATCTGGAAGCGCTGGCGGAGGCCGCCTCGCCGCTCGAGGCTGTGCGCGGGCTTCTGCCGCTGATGCTGCGCCGCGCCTACGGGCTCGAGAATCCGCCCGTCGCCGAGCGAGCGCGGCTAGACCTGCGTGCCGCAGACAGCGTGCGCTCGCTGCTCGAGGAGCTGGACGACTGGCAGGAGTTGAGCGACCGAACGGTTTCGCGGGAGGATCTCCTGGCCGCGCTCGAGCGCTCGCCGGTGCGGCTGGGCTCGGCAGGTGAGCCGGGCCGGGTCGTGATCAGCGATCTCCTACAGGTGCGCGCGCGGCGGTTCCGCGTCGTCTTTCTGCTTGGGCTCGAGGAGGGCACCTTCCCGCGCCGGGCCTCGCGGCAGCAGCTCCTTGGCGAGGAAGCGCGTGAACGGCTGGAGGCGCACGCGGCCGCACCTCCGCCCGCCGACGAGCTCGAGCACGATCGCTTCCTTTTCTACAACGCCTGCACGCGCGCCTACGAGCGGCTCTACCTCGTGCGCGAGTCGGCCAACGAGGAGGGCTCCCCGCGTCAGGCGAGCCCCTTCTGGGAGGAGTTGCGCGAGCTCTTCGACTCCGCCGATGTCGAGCGCTGGACGAAGCGCAGGTCGCTCTCGAAGCTGGTCTGGGAAGAGGTCGGCGCGGCGCCGAGCGAGCGCGAGCGGCTGCGCTCGCTGGTGGCGCTCGCCTCCTCGGAGCTACCCCGCGCCCGCGCACTCGCCCGGGCGAACGGCTGGGAGCGCCAGCTCGAGCGCGCGCTCGGCGCCTTCGAGCGGCCGACTGTGCTCCGAAACCCGGCCGTGCTCGAGGAGTTCCGGGCGCGCACCACCTTCTCGGTCACCGAGCTCGAAGCTTTCGGCGGCTGCTCGGCGATGTGGCTGGTCGAACGGATCGTCTCGCCGCGCGAGATCGACGGTGAGGTGGACGCGAAGCTGCGCGGCTTGGTCGCCCACCAGGTCCTCTACCGCTTCTACTCGGGACTGCCCAAGCGGCTCGGTACCGAGAAGGTCGAGCCGGACAAGCTCGATCGGGCGCTGGAGTTCCTCGGCGAGTGCCTGAGTGAGGCGATCACGAGTCAGGTACGGCTGGAGCTGGACGAGCTCGAGCGCCGCGAGCTCGAAGCCGGGCTCCAGCGCGACCTCGAGCACTTCGTTCGCAGCGAGGCCGTCTCGCCGCTGCCGCTCGTGCCGAGACGCTTCGAGATCGCTTTCGGCACCGAGCGCTCGGCCGCAGAGCTACGCCGCGGCCTCGATCTCGGTGGCTTCTCGCTCTCGGGAAAGATCGACCGCATCGACCTCGACCCGTTCGCCGCCCGCGGCCTCGTCCAGGACTACAAGTCGGGCAAGACCGCTCACTCGGCCGCCCAGATCGAGTCGGAGCTGAAGCTGCAGCTGCCGCTCTACGTGCTCGTCCTGCGCGACCTGGTCGGGGTCGAGCCGCTCGGCGGCATCTACCGGGCGCTGGCGGGGGAGCGGCCGGCGCGCGGGCTGTTGCGCCTGGAGGCGAAGGAAGACGGTGTACCCGGCTTCGTCACTAACGACTACCTCGAGGAGGAGCCGTTCTGGGGCAAGGTCGAGTGGGCGGCGGCGAGTGCGCGCGACTTCGTCGTACGGATCCGTGCCGGCGACGTACGCCACGATCCGCTCGGGCGCGAGCTCGGCCCGGGCTCGAAGAACGTGTGTCCGAGCTGGTGCCAGCTGGCGCCTCTGTGCCGGGTGCCGAGACGATGAACGTGCGCAGCCCCAATCCCGAGCAGCGCCGGGCGATCGAGGCCTCCGGAGTCGTCTTCGTCTCGGCCGGCGCCGGCACAGGCAAGACGACGGTTCTGGTCGAGCGCTTCTGCCGGGCGGTGGTCGAGCGCGGGCTTCCGGTCGATTCCCTGCTCGTCATCACCTACACCGACCGTGCCGCGGGCGAGCTGCGCTCGCGTATCCGCTCGACTCTGCACGAGCGCGGCCGCCACGATCTCGCCCGCGAGCTCGACGGAGCCTGGATCTCGACCATTCATGGCTTCTGCAGCCGGCTGCTGCGTCAGAACGCGGTCGCCGCCGGAGTCGACCCGCACTTCCGCGTGCTCGATGCCGAGCAGGCGCTGGTGCTCGCGCGCGAAGCCTTCGGCGCCGCTCTGGAGGAGTTCTGCGCGGACGGCGATCAGACCCGGACGGCCTTTCTCGTCTCCTACGGGCGGGCGGGCCTGCGGCGGATGATCATCTCCACCTACGAGACGCTGCGCTCGGCCGGGCGCCCGCTCCGGCTCGAGCTCGATGCGCTGCCCGAGCGCGGCGAATGCGAAGCGGCCCTGCGGGTCGAGGCCGAGGCGCTCAGCGCCGACTCCAAGGCCCCCGAGCAGACGAAGGTCACGGCCCGCGAGCTGCTCGACCTGCTGGACGAGCATCCTCCCGACGAGCAGCTGCTCGATCTCGACGAGTTCCGCCTCAGAGTCAAGAAGGCGGCCGGCTACGAGCAGGCGCGGCTCGCGCTCGAGCAGTACGCCTGGGATCTGCTGGCGCTCGCCGACCGCGATCTGATCGAGGAGCTGTTACGACTATTCGAGCGCACCTACCGGGCCGCCAAGGACGCCGCCTCGGCGCTCGACTTCGAGGATCTGCAGCTCTACGCCCGCGATCTGTTGCGTGACGACCGGGACGTGCTCGAGCGCGAGCGGTCGCGCTTCCGCTCGCTGCTCGTGGACGAGTTCCAGGACACCAACAGGCTTCAGTGCGAGCTGATCGATCTGCTCGCGGGCGAAGTTGGCGCGACCTCCTCGGCAGGTGCGGGTGGAGTCGAGGAGCTGTTCTTCGTCGGCGACGAGTTCCAGTCGATCTACCGCTTCCGCCACGCCGATGTCGACGTTTTCCGCGAGCGCCGCGCGCAGACGAGCGGCGTTCTCGATCTGACGCTCAACTATCGCTCGCGCCCGGAGGTGCTGAACGCCGTTAACCACCTCTTCGCGTCCGACTTCGGCGACGACTATCGCCCGCTTGCCGCGGCGGCGGAGTTCCCCCCGCTGAACGGCCCTGCCGTCGAGGTGCTCGTGACCGACAAGCCCAGCTATGCGGGCTCGGACCTCGACTGGCGCCGGGCCGAGTCGCGCCACATCGCCGCGCGCGTACAGGAGCTGGTGGCAAGCGGCGAGGCGGCCCCGGGAGAGATCGTCCTCCTCTTTGCGGCGGGCACCGACTCCGAGCTCTACGAGCAGGAGCTGCGCTCGCTCGGGCTTCCGACTTACCGAGCCACCGGGCGCGGCTACTACGGCCAGCAGCAGGTGCTCGACCTGCTCGCCTATCTGCGCCTGCTCCACAACCGCTACGACGACGAGGCGCTCTACACGGTGCTCGCCTCGCCCTTCGTCGGTGTCTCGAACGACGCGCTGGTACTGCTGCGCCGCGCCGCCCCTCGCCGTCCGCTCTTCAGCGGGCTCGAGCGCGGCCTTCCGCCTGGCCTGATCGAGGACGACGTGCGCCTCTTCCGCGCCTTCCGCCAGCGTTACGATCGCCTGGCGGCGGCGTCCGACGTGCTCTCGCTCGAACAGCTCTGCGAGCAGATCGTCAGCGAGCACGACTACGACCTGGCGCTGCTGGCCCAATGGGACGGGCGCCAACGCTACGCGAACGTGCGCAAGCTGGCGCGAATGGCGCGCTCGTTCGAGGAGCTGCGCGGGCCCGACATCGAGGGCTTCGTTCGTTTCGTGACCGATCTCGGCGCCGCCGGCGCCTCGGCCCAGGAGGCTCCCGCCGAGGAGGAGGGCTCCGACTCGGTGCGTCTGCTCACGATCCACGCGGCCAAGGGGCTGGAGTTCAAGGTGGTCGTCGTCGCCGACGCCGGTCGCGGCAGCCCGTACCCCTCCGCCGACGAGATCCTCTGCCTGGCCGACGGGCGTTTCGGCTTCCGCGTCGCCGATCCCAGCGGCGGCAGGCGTCGCCCGGCGCTCGGCTACGAGCTGGTGCGCGAGACCGACGCCGCCCAGGAGGAGGCCGAGCGGCGGCGCCTCTACTACGTCGCCATGACGCGGGCGATCGAGCGCCTGATCGTCTCGGGCGCGATCGACCAGGAGCGCAGCGCCGATGTCCGCAGCCCGATCGGATGGGTGCTCGAGCGCCTGGGCACGGACGTGCTCGCGCCGGATGCGGACGAGCTTCAGGAGATCGCCTGTGGCGAGTCGAAAGTGCTCGTTCGCATCGATCGCTTCCGACCCTCGAGCGAGGAGCCCATCGCCGAGAAGAGCTTCGAGGGAGGTACCGGCGACCAGCTCTCGCTCTTCCAGCAGGGGCTTGCGCCTACCCCCGAGCCGGTCCCGGTGCCGGAGCCACTGGAGCCGCTCGCGCAGATTCCGGTTCCGCCGCTGCACAAGCCGCGCCGGCTTTCCTACAGCGCGCTCCGCCAGTTCGAGAGCTGTTCCTACCGCTACTTCGCCGAGCGCGTCTGCGGTATGAAGCCGCTGCCGCGCCAGCCTGCACCCGGCGAGGGCGCCGGGCTCGCCGCCGTCGATCTCGGCAGCGCCGTGCACGAGCTGCTGGAGGGAATCGATCTGACGGCTCCCAGGTCGCCCGAACGCGGCGAGCTCGCACGTAGCGTGCGCTCGCGCTACCCGACCGCCACGAGCGAGGACCTGGATCGGATCGAGCGTCTGGTCTCGAGCTATTGCGACTCGGAGCTGGCCGGGCGCGTGGCGAAGCTGCCCCGGCTCGAGGCGGAACTCCCCTTCGTCTTCGAGCAAAGCGGGGTGCTTGTGAACGGCTTCCTCGACGTCGTCTCGCTCGGCGACGGCACGGCCTTCGTGCTCGATTACAAGACCAACCTGCTCGACAGGAGCGCCGAGGAGATAGTCGAGAGCGAGTACCGGCTGCAGCGTCTCGTCTACGCGCTCGCCTGCCTGCGCGCCGGCTACGAGGAGGTGGAGGTCGTCTACGCCTTCCTCGAGAGCGCGGACGCCGCCGTCGGTACGACCTACGGTGCCGCGGACGCGGCGGAGCTCGAACGGGAGCTGGGCGAGGCGATCGAGCGAATCGAGCGGGGCGAGTTCACGCCGACCCCAAGTGCGTTCGTCTGCTCGGACTGCCCGGCGAACGGCGTCGTCTGCGCCGGGATGGATCTACCCGGCGCCCCTCCGAGGCGTGCCGCCGTGCCCGCGGAGGGATAGGACACCCGTGCCGCGCGACTACACGGTCGAGGCTCGGCGCCGGATCACACCGGCCAAGAAACGAATCGAGCCGTTGATCGAACGGCTTTCGGTCGAACACGCGGACGCGAAGATCGCACTTCGCTTCGATAGCGACTTCGAGCTCCTGATCGCCGTGATGCTCTCGGCCCAGACCACCGACGTCAACGTCAATCGCGTCGTAGAGCGCCTCTTCTGCAAGTACCGCAGCCCGGAGGACTACCTCGCAGTTCCGACTTCGGAGCTGGAGCGCGACATCTACGCCACCGGCTTCTACCGCCAGAAGGCGCGCTCGATCCAGGGCTCGATGCGGATGCTTGTGGAGGAGTACGACGGTCGCGTTCCGCGCACGATCGAGGAGCTCGTGCGTCTGCCCGGAGTCGCTCGCAAGACCGCCAACGTCGTCGCGGCCGAGCTGGGAGAGGCGCAGGGGATTGTCGTCGACACCCACGTCCGTCGCCTGGCGCAACGGCTCGGCCTCACCCGCGAGCAGGATCCGGTCAAAATCGAGCGAGATCTCGTGAAAATCGTACCGCGCGAGCACTGGCGCCTGTTCCCGCACCTTCTGATCTGGCACGGCCGCCGCGTCTGCGCCGCCAGGCGCCCAGCTTGCGAGCTCTGCGTCGTCTCGAATCTGTGCCCGTCCCGCCGGGTTTAGGGAACTCGGTCAGGCGCCGGCCTGGCGACGAGAAGCAGAATCGGCACAGAGTTGGCACATCGAGGGGGGCTTTTCGTCTCGTCGGGACGGTACCTTGGGACGACCCCGCGGGCGGGTGGCTCGGTGGCGGGCGCAGTGAGAAGTGCCGTCGCGACCCAATCAATGGTTCTTCACCGAGGCGAGCTCGCGCTCTCGCTTGCGCCGATCGGCACGACCAGGAAAACTGAGCGCCCATGGACGGCTCGACGCTCGCGTTTCTCGGCATCGCGGCGCTGCTGGTGGTCACGCCCGGCGCTGACATGGCGCTCGTCGCCAAGAACGGTCTCGCGCACGGGAAACGAGCCGCGATCGCGACGGCGCTCGGCGTCAACCTCGGCGGCGTGATCTGGACGCTGGCGGCGGCGCTTGGAGTCGCGGCGTTCGTGCGCAGCTCGGCCACGGCCTTCAACACGCTTCGCATAGCGGGCGCTGTCTACCTCTTCTACCTCGGTCTTCAGGCGCTCTGGGGGTCTCGCCACCGCGGTGAACGTGAGCCGGAGTCGGCGCGGACACAAAAGCCACGAAGCAGCCGTACCGCCTTTCGCCAGGGCGTAGTCAGCGATCTGCTCAACCCGAAGATCGCCGTCTTCTACACGAGCCTGATTCCCCAGTTCGTCGCGCCGGGCCAGTCCATCTTTGCCAGGTCGCTGGTGCTCGGCGGGCTGTTCGATCTGATGGCGATCGTCTGGCTCTTCTCCTACGCCTGCCTGGTGGCGAAGGCGGGTGCCGTCTTACGCCGGCCCAGCGTCCGGCGCCGGCTCGAAAGGCTCACCGGGACGGTGCTGATCGCCCTCGGCCTGCGCCTCGCGGCCGAGCGGCGCTAAGCCTGTTTGGATCGCTAGGAACCGTTCGCCGGCGACAGCGCCACCAGCAGCCCGCCGTCATCGTCATAGGCCGGGAAGAAATCGCAGACGACGGACTTCTCGTGCCCGCTTCGCGCCTTCATCGTCATCGGCTCGCCCAGGCGCCGCACACCCCACTCGAGCGCCAGCGCCACAGGGTCCTGATCGCCGGCGGCCTTTAGCCCCAGCCCCTCGCGCACATCGCGCCCGAGCAGGTCCGCCTCCCCGAAGCCGCTCAGCTCGAAGACGCCACGCCCGATCGCGAGCACGCGCCCTTCCTGGTCGCAGGTGACGAACCCCGTATTCGGGCCCGGGTAGTAGTCCTCCATCAGCTCGAAGAGGAAGCCGAAGCCGCAGCTGCGGCAGGCGACCGGCTCGCCGGAAAGGCCCTCGACGCCGTCGACGTCGACCGAGCGCTGCTTGCAGTTGGGGCAGATGAAGAGGGGCATGAGCGGATCGTATCGGCAGCGGCGCTGTCTGAGGGACGCCTAGACCGGGGCGGGCTTCCGGGGGCGCTTCGCTTGTCGTAGTTCCGGCACGGAGTCGTTACACATGCGTGCGGGTTTCGCGGGTAGGCTCGCAGCGGGGAGGAGGCCGGGTGTGCCATAACAAAGGCGATCGGAAGAGCTCGACGCCGGTAGCCGTCCATCTTCTGCCTTGACTTGCTCCGTCGGCAAGGTACTATGTAGCGCATAGTAGACCAGGGAACCCTTTCGCAGCTTCGCCGGGGCGTAATCGAGTACTGCGTCCTGGCGCTGCTTCGCGACGGCGAGCGCTACGGCTTCGATCTGGTGCGCACGCTGAGCGAGGTTCCGGGCATGGTCACGAGCGAGGGAACGCTCTATCCGCTTCTTAGCCGCCTCCGCCGCGCCGGTGTGGTCGAGACGAGCTGGCGCGAATCCCCCTCGGGCCCGCCCAGGCGCTACTACCGTCTCACCGCCTCCGGCCGTGCCGTGCTCGAGGCCTTCACCGGCGAGTGGGCGAGCTTCCGCGACGCCGTCGACCACTTCCTCAACCAGGAGAAAGCCGCATGAACGACTCCACGCTTCACCCGCTCGCTCGCGACTACTTGAAGCGCCTGAAGAAGGCCGCCCGGAGCCTGCCCCGCGCCCGGCGCACCGAGCTGATCGGAGAGATCGAGGCGCATCTGGGCGAGGCTCTTCCGGCCGGCGCGAGTGAAGCCGAGGCGCTGAACGTGCTCGAGCGTCTCGGCGAGCCCGCAAAGATCGTCGCGGAGGCGGGGCCCGGCTCCGCGACGCAGGAAGCTCGCGCGGGGCTACTCGAGTGGATGGCGATTCCACTTCTTCTCGTCGGCGGTTTCATCGTGGGAATCGGTTGGATCGTCGGCGTGGTGCTGCTCTGGACTTCGAGTATCTGGACGATTCGCGACAAGTTAATCGGGACTCTCGTCGTGCCGGGCGGGCTGGCCACCGCCGCCTTTCTCGTTATCGGTGTAGGGAGCGGGAGTGGGGAGGCGTGCTCGGGCTTTGTGACCACGACACGTGGCCCCCATGGCGTTACGTCCGTAGACAGGGGCAATAGCTGCTCCAGTTCTGGAGGCATCAACTATCTCGCTCTCGCGCTGCTGATCGTGCTCGTCGTGCTGCCGATCCTGACCGCGATCTACCTGGGCCGGCGCGCTACCAGGGCGGAGGCCGCGGCGTGAACGGTTCTTCGCTTCACCCACTCGCCCGCGACTACCTGAAACGCCTGAAGAAGGCCGCCCGGCACCTGCCGCGCGCCCGGCGTAGGGAACTACTCGGAGAGATCGAGGCCCATCTGAGCGAGGCTCTTCCAGCCGGCGCGAGTGAGGCCGAGGCGCAGAACGTGCTCGAGCGCCTGGGCGAGCCCGAGCAGATCGCGGCCGAGGCGGAGTCGGGTTCGGGCGAGCGAGCCGGGACGCGCGAGTGGCTGGCTATCCCCCTCCTGCTCTTCGGTGGTTTCGCACTGATGATCGGCTGGTGCGTTGGCTTCGCGTTGCTCTGGAGCTCGAGGATCTGGACGACGCGCGACAAGTTGATCGGGACGTTTGTCGTCCCTGGCGGACTCGCGACGGTTTTCGTCCTGGCTGGGTTTGCTCTTTCTAGCTCCAGCTCCGGCTCTGGTGGTGTCGTCGTAACTTGCACGAGAAAAGTAGGCGGCGAGAAATGCACCAAAGTGGCCGGTAGCGTGGTCAGTCATTCGGGGCATTCGAACGTTTGGGGGATGGCACTTCTGATTGCACTCCTCGTCCTCCCGTTCCTCACCTCGGCCTACTTGACCTGGCGCGCGAACCGACTGACAACCGCCACGTCCTGACGGGGGCGCTAGAGCCAGCGCTTGCGCCGGAAGTAAACGACCTGGAGGATCGTCGTAGCCGCGATCCAGCCCCAGGCCCACCAGTAGCCGAAGGCCCAGTGGAGCTCGGGGATGTCGCGGAAGTTCTGGCCGTATAGGCCGACGATGAAGGTCGGCAGAAGCAGAATCGAGGCGATCGCGGTCAGCTTCTTCATCACCTCGTTCTGGTCGTTGGCGATCTTCGACTGGCTGTAGTCGCGCACTCCGGCGACCAGGTCACGGGCCAGCTCCAGTCCCTCGCTCGCGCGCAGCAGCTTGTCGTAGGCGTCCTCGAAGTGCAGTTCGATCTCGCGTGTGAACTGGCGCTTGTTGCCGATCTCGATCCGTCCGTCGAGAACGCGGCGGACGGCGTCGCGGGTGGGCGAGAGCGTGCGGCGGACGCGCAGTAGATCGTGCCGGAGCCCCGAGAGCCGGTCGCGGATGACCTCCGCGTGCAGCGTCTCGACCTCCTCCTCGAGCTCGTCGATCTCGTCCTGGAGCGCGTCGATCAGCGAGAGATAGCGCTCTGCGACATCGTCCACGAGTACGTAGACGAGCATCCCGGCCCGCGTCGGCCCCGACTTGGAGAAGTCGTGAATCGCCGAGGGGTCGAAGGGGGCTCCGTCGGGGGGCGTCTTGCGCACCGTGATCACGACCTCGCCGGTAGCGATCAGATCGACCTCCTGGTAGTAGATCCGGTCCTCCTCCGGCACCGCGATCGCGATCAGGAAGATGCCGAAGACGTAGCCCTCGTGCCCCTCCAGCGTCGGCCGTGGCTCGTCCTCGTGCCGGGCGGGGGCTAGCAGGCGCTTGAGCGCGCGGTCGTGCAGGCCGCGCGGCATCGCCTTCTCGAGCTCTTCTCGGCTCGGGTCGAGCAGATCTATCCAGCGGGCGCCGGGCACGGGCTCGAGGCTAGCGCCCACGCCGGTCGGCACCGCCGGAGCGCCGTTGTTTCCCCTGGCGCGAGAGCGGTAAGAGTGATTGCGGTGTTCTTCCGATGATGAAACGCCTGCTCTTGCTCGGGCTCGTCATTCTCGTTCTGGGCGCCGCCGCCGCCTTCACGGCGGCGTGGTTCTCGAGCCCGACACCGGTAGCGCTCGGCAGCCGAGTGGATGTTCGCCTGGATGCGACTCGCGGCAGGGCTGTCCCGCTGTCGAGTGTCGCGCCGATCCTGCGCGAGGCGGTCGTCGCGACCGAGGACGAGCGCTTCTACCACCACCACGGCATCGACATGATCGGCCTCCTGCGTGCTCTTCCCTACGACATCGTTCACCTGTCTGCGGCGCAGGGCGCGAGCACGATCACCGAGCAGGTCACCAAGCTGCTCTACCTCGGTGGGAACGATCACACGCCGTGGCGGAAGCTCGAGGACATGGCCCTCGCACTGAAGCTCGAACGCCGCTACCCGAAGGAACGGATTCTGGGCGCCTACCTGAACAGCGCCTACTTCGGTGAGGGCGCCTACGGTGTGTGGGCGGCGAGCGAGCGCTACTTCGGTATCCCACCGCGAAGACTCGACTCTGCCCAAGCGAGCCTGCTCGCCGGTCTCGTGCAGGCGCCGTCGGCGGATGACCCCTTCCTGCACCCGGCGGCGGCGCGTGAACGCCAGGTCGCCGTGCTGCGGTCGCTCGTGCGAGGCGGCTACCTGACCGGCGAGGAGGCGACCGCCGCGATCGGTCGTCCGCTCGAGCTTCGCGACGGTCGCCTGCTGCCCGCCGTCCATGGGATCGACCTTTCGCCCGGTCCGGCCTTCATCTGGTGGGAGCTGATCTTCGGGGCGTCGCTCGTCGTGCTCGGCGCCGCGGCGGTCTTTATCTCGAAGATGCCGCGTCTCCGCGTCGAGCACGGACTCATCGCCGTTCGCCTGTGCTCGCTTGCGCTCGTTCTCGCGGGTGTGGACGTCGTCGCACGCTCCTTCCGCGTGATCTGACGGTAAACGGGGTCAGATCTTGCAATCCAGCAGCGTCGCAATACGAGGTCCGGCGCGCGTCTCGGCACGGAATCGTCTCGGATACGGATGCAAATTCCGGATAGGCTCGCAGCGGGGAGGAGGCCGGGCGTGCCTTTAAGAAAAGGCGCCAGGGCTCCTCAAATCAGCGCAGGCGCTAGCCAGAGACGGCGGCGCCTCGTGCGGCGTCACGAGAGCCACTCGTTGGCCCGTAGCCCAGCCCAGATGCCGAGGACGCCGCCGATCACGGTGCCGAGCAACGACAAGCCAATTCCGCCCCCGATCAGCATCGGCGCGAGGCCGCCGAGCGTCGAGCCGACGATCATTCCGAATCCCGTCATTGTGCGGGTCATGTGGATGCCCTACCGATCACATGTACGGAGATCGGCCGGTAGAAGACCCGGCTTGAGGAGGAAGTGGGGACGCTACCCGGTTGCCAGTGCCGGATCTGTGTAGAGCGACGTATAGAAGCCCCGGCGTGCGAGCAGCTCGTCGTGCTTTCCCTGCTCGACGACGCGGCCGTGCTCGAGCACCACGATCAGGTCGGCGCCGCGGATGGTCGAGAGCCGGTGCGCGATCACGAAGGCGGTGCGGCCGGACAAAAGCACCTTCAGCGCCTGCTCGATCGTGCGCTCGGTCGAGATGTCCACCGAGGAGGTCGCCTCGTCGAGGATGAGGATGCGAGGGTCGGCGACCAGCGCCCGGGCGAAGGCGACGAGCTGGCGCTGCCCGACCGAGAGCCGCGCGCCGCGCTCCCCGAGCTGGGTGTCGAAGCCGTTCTCGAGCCCCTCGATGAAGTCGAGCGCCCCGACCGCGCGGGCGGCGGCCTCGATCTGCCTGCCCGTCGCGCCCGGCCGGGCGAAGGCGATGTTCTCGCGCACCGTGCCGGCGAACAGGAAGCCCTCCTGCGGCACGATGCCGAGCTGCGAGCGGAGCGAGCGCTGCTCGAGGTCGCGCAGATCGGAGCCGTCGATCGTGATCCGGCCCTCGCTCGGGTCGTAGAAACGGGCGAGCAGCTTGGCGATTGTCGACTTGCCGGCACCGGTGTGGCCGACGAGCGCCACGGTTGTCCCGGCCGGAACCTCCAGGTGTAGGTCGTGCAAGACCTCAGGTAGCTCAGGCCGGTAGCGGAAGCGGACGTGCTGGAAGCGGACGTGGCCGGTCGCGTACTGGAGCTCGCGCGCATCGGGCGCGTCCACCACCTCGGGCTCGGCGTCGAGTACGTCCATGATCTTGTCCAGCGCCGCGGTCGCCGCGATGAAGGTGTTGAACAGCTGCGACAGCTGCTGGATCGGGTCGAAGAAGTACGACAGGTAGTAGATGAAGGCAACCAGCGTGCCGATCGTCACCTGTCCGTGGAAGACGAGCCAGCCGCCGTAGCCGAGCACGATCGCGCTGCCGGCGCCTGAGAGTACGTCGACGAAGGGGAAGTAGATCCCGTTCCAGACGACGGTGCGGTAGTTGGCCTCGCGGTAGCTCTCGTTGAGTGCGGCGAAGTTGCGCACCCGCTCCTGCTCGCGCGTGTAGGCCTGAACGACGCGCATGCCGCCGATGTCCTCGGCGAGCGTGCCGGTGACGTTGCCGATCCGTTCCCTAACGGCGCGGTAGGCGCGCGTTGAGTAGAGGCGGAAGACCGTCGTCGCGGCGAGCATCAGCGGCATCACGGTCAGGGTCGCCAGTGCCAGCCGCCAGTCGAGCACGAACAGGATCGCGGCCGAGCCGACCAGCATCAGCGTGTTCTGGATCAGAGTCGAGACGCCCTCGGTGACGAGCTGGTCGAGCGCCTCGATGTCGTTGGTCATGCGGCTGACGATCACGCCGGTGCGGTTGCGCTCGTAGTAGCCGAGCGAGAGCCGCTGTAGGTGCGCGAACAGCTTGCGGCGCAGGTCGGCGAGGACGCGCTCGCCCACCCAGCCGGTGTAGTAGCTCTCGGCGTAGCCGGTCGCCCAGTTCGCCAGCCCGACCGCGATGAAGACGATCACGATGATCGCCAGCACGTGCGCGTCGCCTCTCGTGATGCCGCGGTCGATCGCCATCCTGGAGAGAAGCGGCGGAGCGAGGCCGGTCGCCGCAGCCGCCAGCAGCGAGAGCACGGCGAGTGTTGCCCGGCCCCTGTACGGCGAGACGAGCCGTGCCAGCGCGTGCAGTCTCTTCGCCGTCTGGCGCCAGGACCAGTCCTGCACCCGCTCGTTCCCGACCCGCGTCAGGTGGTGGTGGGGCTGCCAGACCTTCACTCCGGCGCCTTTCCATTTCCGCTGCCGTCGCCGGCGTGCTCCTCCAGGCGCCCGGCTATCTCCTGCTCGATCAGGCCGTGCTCGTAGATCTCGCGGTAGATCGCGGAGCTGCCGAGCAGCTGCTCGTGGCTGCCGCGCGCCGCGATTCGCCCGTGCTCGAGCACGACGATCTCATCCGCGAGCGCGATCGTCGAGAGCCGGTGTGCGATCACGATCGTGGTGCGCCCGCGCACCGCCTGCTCCAGCCCGGAGCGAATCTGCGCCTCGGTGGTGGCGTCGACCGAGGCGGTGGCGTCGTCGAGGATCAGGATGCGTGGATCGGTCAGGAGCGCGCGTGCGATCGCCAGGCGCTGGCGCTGGCCGCCCGAGAGCGTGACGCCGCGCTCGCCCACCTCGGTGTCGTAGCCGTCGGGAAGGCGCTCGATGAACCCGTGCGCCTGCGCCAGCCGGGCGGCGCGCTCGACCTCCTCGAGATTCGCCTCGGGACGCCCGAAAGCGATGTTCTCGCGCACGCTGGCCGAGAAGAGGAAGGGATCCTGCGCGATCACGCCGATCTGCGGCCTGAGCGCCGAGAGCTCCAGCTCGCGCACGTCCGCGCCGTCCACGAGCACGCGCCCGGCGGTGACGTCGTAGAAGCGCGGCACCAGCGAGGCGAGCGTCGTCTTGCCCGAGCCGGTCTGACCGATCAGCGCCACGGTCTTGCCGGGCTTCAACACGAGGTCGACGTTCTCCAGCACCGTTCGCCCGGTCGCATAGGAAAAGCCGACACCCTCGAAGCGGATCTCGCCCGGCCCGGCCGGGAGCTTGCGTGCGCCCGGCTGCTCGGCGATCTCCTCGGGCTCGTCCACGATCTCGAAGATGCGCTCGCCCGCCGCGGTCGCCCGCTGCGCCTGTCCGATCCAGTTGCCGATCTGGCGCAGCGGAAACATCAGCATGTTGAGCAGGAAGGCGAAGGAGACGAACCACTGCAGCGCTAGCTGGCTGTGGATCACCATCCAGCCGCCATAGAGGAGCACGCCCGCCTGGGCAAAGAGCGGAATGAAACCCAGCAGCGGGATGTAGAAGGACTGCTGGCGATTGGCCAGGATGCTGCGCGAAAACAGGCGCTCGTTTCGCTCGGCAAAGCGCGCCGCTTCCGCGTCCTCCTGGGCGAAGGCCTTGACCACGTGCACCCCGGTGATGTTCTCCTCGGCCGAGGTGGCGACGTCGGCCATCTTTTGCTGCACGTCGCGCAGCACGGGGTGGGAGATACGGCTGTAGCGGTAGGCGACGGCGACGATCAGCGGCGTTACGGCGATCGTCACCAGCGCCAGCCGCCAGTCGAGATAGAGCATCACCGCGGCCACGCCGAACACGGTCAGCACATGCTGGGCGAAAAAGATCAACCCGTAGCCGAGGAAGAAACGAACCAGCGTCAGGTCGACCGTCGAGCGGGAGAGCAGCTGCCCGGTCTGGTGCCGGTCGAAAAAGGAAAACGAGAGCCGCACGAGCTTCGAATAGATGCGCATGCGCAGGTCGTACTCGACCCCGAGCGCCTGGTTGCCGGCGATGAAGCGGCGCCCGGACATGAAGAGAGCGCGCGCGACTCCGGTCGCCACGATCAGCGTGATCAGCGTCCGGAGTCGCTGCTCGTGTCCGTTCTTGATCGCGCCAATCGCCGCGCCGGAGAGCAGGATGATCGCGATCTGAGCGGCCTGCGCCGCGACGGCCAGCACGACCGACAGCGCCAGCCCGACGCGGTACGGGCGCAGGAAACCGAGCAGGCGGAAGAAGGTGTGCCGGTTCTTGCGCCGCGCGGCCGGAGTCTGTTCGAGTGCGATGTCCATGGGCTTATATCGATAGGTGTCGATGATCGATTTTTATCGATATGTCAGGGTAGCGTCAAGTGAACGTGATCGAATCGCGCGAATCTCGTCGTCTCAACTCTTCCCCGCATGGTCGAAATCCGCCGGCATGGCTGACAACACGAAGGACTAGATCACGGCCGATCTGACGGCCCGCGGGAAGTGGAAGAGCAGCGCTACGCTGCTTTCACGATGAGCGATTCCTCCGCGATCTCCCCCAAGCTCCGAGCGATCTTCGGCGATCCGGACGAAGGAGCCGTCCGGCAGATAGTCGCCTGCCTCGCCGACGAGCGAGCAATCGCCGGGGCCCTGATGGCCGATCACCATCTTGGCTACTCGATGCCGATCGGCGGCGTGGTCGCCTATGCGGGCGCGATCTCTCCGTCGGGCGTCGGCTTCGATATCGCCTGTGGCAACAAGGCGGTGAGAACGGATATTCGCGCCGATGAGGTCGACGTGGAACCGACGCTACGGGAGATCGAGCACCGCGTCGCCTTCGGGATCGGAAGAAAGAACCCAGATCCGGTCGACAGCCCGGTGCTCGACGACGAGCGCTGGAAAACCGCCGACGAGATCGATCCGAAGCTGCGCAGCCTGGCCCGCGACCAGCTCGGCACGGTCGGATCGGGCAATCACTACGTCGATCTGCTCGCCGACGAGGACGGATGGCTCTGGATCGCCTGCCACTTCGGATCGAGGGGCTTCGGCCACAAGGTCGCTTCGGGATTCCTGAGCGTGGCCGCGGGCAGGGCTTTCACCGACCGTGTGCCGGAAAAAGAAGAGCCCACCGTGCTCGACGTCCGCTCGCCGTCGGGCGCCACGTACCTCGAGCTCATGGTACTGGCGGGTGACTATGCCTATGCGGGCAGGGATATCGTCGTGGATCAACTGCTTGGCATTCTCGACAATCCGCAGGTCACTAAGTCCGTTCACTGCCACCACAACTACGCCTGGCTCGAGAACGGTCTCTACGTCGTTCGCAAGGGCGCAACGCCGTTGACCGGCGCGCCGGCATTCATCGGCGGCAGCATGGGCGATATCTCCGTGATAGTGCGAGGCACGGGCGAAGACATCGGCGCTCTGAGCTCTGCGCCGCATGGAGCCGGTCGCCTCGTCTCTCGCATGAAGGCCGCCGGCAAGTGGAAGAAGGTCGTGGAGATGCGAACGCGGCCGGACGGAACGACCTACAGGTTCAAAGGCCGGGTGCGCGACAAGTCGACGGCTCTGATCGACTTCGACGAGGTGAAGACGGATCTGGCCAAGCGCGGGATCGTTGTGCGCGGAGCCGGAGCCGACGAGGCCCCAGCCGTATACAAGGACCTGCGCACGGTGCTGGCGCAGCATCCGAACATTCGCGTCGAGCACACTCTTCGGCCGATCGGTGTGGTCATGGCCGGAGAAGACATCTTCGATCCGTACAAAGACTGACCCTACGTTCCTGAACGCTCGCTCAGCTCGGTGTGCAGGAAACCGAGCGCCTGTTCGAGCCTCGCTCTGTTCGTCGCGTCGTTGAGCCAGCCCGAGGCGCCGGAGGGATGCGGAAGCGGGATCGCCACTGCGTCCGCCAGTTCGATCCGCGTGCCTACGCAGGCGAGGGAGTCGAAGCCGAGCAGGCGCCTGATCGCCGTGCCGCCGACCGGCACGAGCAGCCCGGGGCGGAGCAGGCGCAGCTCCCACTCCTGCCAGAAGGCGCAGAGCCTTCGTTCCTCCGGGGTGGAGGGGCGGTCGCCGCGGCCCGAGGGCGGCTTGCCGGGGTAACAGCGGGTGACTGCGGCGCAGTAGAAAGTCTCGTAGAAGCTCTCCTCGTCCAGCTCGAGCCAGCGGCGGAGCGCCTTTCCCGCGCGCCCACGCCAGGGACGGCGCTCCTCGCCCTCGACCACGCCCGGCGCCAGGCCGAAGAGGTAGGCGCGCTGTCCGGCGCGCCCCTCGAAGACCGGCCTCGACTGGATCGGATACCCAGCCTCGGCGCAGGCCCGGCAGGCGCGGTTGTCGCGTTGCAGGGAGGCAAGCGAGCGATACGACGAGCGCCGCACGGTCACGAGCGAGCGTTTGCCGCCGAGCACCCTGTTGCTACTCGAAGCCTCTCAAACAGTCTCCCGCAGGGTGATGGACGCCTCCCAGGTGTAGCTTCCGCTGCCCTTGAAGCCGATGCATCCGAAGCAATCCTCGGTACTGGTCGGGACGACCGGGATGACCCCGCCGCCGTGCAGGGTGACCGTGTTGTGGCTCGTGAGCTCCGCCATCGGCGTGACCGACTCGAACCTCTTGTTAGAAGTGTCGCTGATCGGATGAGGGCCGCTGCCGCACTTCGAGTGACCGAGCGTCATGACGGAGAAATCCGGCCAGATGATGGCCAGAGTGGAATGGCCGTTCTTTTTCGGCCCCGACTCCACGGTGAGGAACAACTCGGGGGGGTCGTCGAGGCCGAGCTCCCCGCCGCCGCTGCAGGATTCTGAGCCCCATTGCTCCGTAGCCCCCTCGGTGTCGATGGTGTAGTGAGGCTGGTGCACCGGAATCACGATCGTTGTCGGCCAGAGCTTCGAGCCGCCCCCCTCGACACGCAGGTACAAGTTGAACCTTCGCTTTGCGGGAAGATACGCTTTGTTCAAGCTCGCAGCCCAGGTCACATCGCCGGTTGCGGTCATCCAACCCGAGTTGTTGGACTGGTTCGTCACCGAAAAGCCCCACTTCTCCTCCGCCGTGATCTTGAAACCGGTTATCACGGCGCGATAGGACCTGAATACATTCGCCGGGTGCTTCGATGCGGCCGGCGCCACTCCGGCTCCGGCCAGGAGCGGCAGCGCTAGCGCTGCCGCGAGCCCTAACAGCCAGTACGCCCTGGTTCTCATCGCCATTCCCCTCTCTCGACCTCGACAAGCGATCCGGCAGCCACGGCGGCGCGCTACGTATCCCAACACCCGGTCGAGGCTAGAGCCGACTCGCGATGAAGGAAGCAAGAGGCCCGCTGACCCCGCCAGCATATAACAGCCGGCGCGCGAGCATCAGCTGTTTTCACGCTGCGAGTCAGACGCGCTCGGAGCGCACGACCACGAACCAGTCGCCGCTGAAGATCACCTCGCCGCCGCCGAGCTCCGCGGCCAACTCCTCGGCGACGAAGAAGCGCTTGTACACCTGCCAACTAGAGCCGTCCTCGAGGATTCGCTCCTGCAGCTCCTCGGGCTCGCGGTCAGGGCGGCGTGCGGCATCGCAGACGATCAGCTCGGGGGCGACTCGAGCAGCGTCGGCGAGGAAGAGCAGCCGTTCGTTTTGATCGAGGTGTCCGTAGAAGTGAGCCGTGAAGACGCGCTCGAAAACGCCGTCTGCGAACGGCAGCGCGAAGGCGTCGCCGAGAACGAAGGCGGCCTCAGGGACGCGCTCGCGGGCGATCTCGAGCATTCCTTCGCTCTGATCGAGCCCGACGACCTCACCCGGAAGGTGACGGGTCAAGAAGCCGGTTCCGCAGCCGACGTCGAGGGTATGAGCGTAGGAAAGCGAGGCCAGTGCCCGCTCGAGCGCCGCCAGCTCCTGTTCCCAGCCGGGCCGCTTACGCTCGCTGAACAAACCGCGACCGAGATACCAGTCGTCGTACTCCGGCGCGCGGGCGTCGTAGTACTCCCTCACGGCACCTAGAGTAACCGCATGCCCTTCCCGCTGGAGGCAGTACCCAACTTCTCCGAGGGCCGCGACCGGGCGACGATCGACGCAATCGCCGAAGCACTCGCGACCCGCGCCACGCTGCTCGACGTCCACGCCGATCCCGATCACAACCGCTCGGTCTTTACGCTGGCCGGAAGCGAGCAGGAGCTTGTCGCCGCACTCCTGGCCGGGGTTGCGCTGGCGCGGGAGCGGATCGACCTGCGCCGTCACGAGGGCGTTCATCCCCGCGTTGGAGTCGCGGACGTGCTGCCGCTCGTGGCGATCCAGCCCGAGGACATCGAGCGCGCGCGGGCGGCCGCGCTCGAGCTAGGCGAGCGGATCGGCTCCGAGCTCGGGCTGCCGGTCTTCCTTTACGGGGAGCTTGCGGCCGGCCGCCGCTTGGCCGAGCTTCGCCGCGGCGGAGCGGAGGAGCTGGCGCGCCGAATCGAGAGCGGCGAGCTGAAGCCGGACTTCGGGCCCGCAGCACTCGATCCGCGTGCGGGCGCGGTTCTGGTCGGCGCCCGCCGTCCTCTGATCGCCTTCAACGTTAACCTGCGCGGGAGCCTCGAGGCGGCGAAAGAGATAGCCGCCGTTGTGCGCGAGAGCGGCGGAGGCTTCGCCGGGGTGCGAGCGCTCGGGCTGGAGCTGCCCGGCGCCGGTCAAGTCCAGGTGAGCATGAACATCGAGGACTGGCAGGCGAGTGGTCTGAGCGAGATCGTCGCGCGTATCGAGCGGGAGGCCGCCGAGCGCGGTGCGGAGGTCGCCGGCTCGGAGCTGGTCGGCCTGATTCCGGCCGGAGCGGCAGCCGAGGCAGAGCAAATGGGGCTTCATTTCGATCGCTCAAAGATTCTCGAGCTGAGGCTCGAAAAGCCGAGGCGCTTGGAGTCCTGAGGAGACCCACCGGCGAGGCGGGTTCGTTGTGAAGAAAACGTCCCATTTTCGGCACGAACACCTCTTGACACCAAGCGGTGCGTGACCCCGGTTGGTGTCAAGTCGAAAGCGTGTCGAAAGTGGGTCTTTTCTCCGTTCTCGAACCGGCGCAGATCCGGAACGCCAGGGGCGTTCTCCGGTCGCTCGTGACAGCGCTTTGCCGGTACCCCGCTAGAGCGGGCGACCAGAGAGCTGTCTCAGATTCAGTCGGCTCGTCGTTCGATCGCCCACCAGAAACCCGCTCCCGGTAGTCCTCGCTAGCGCTAACCTTGACGGCAATGGCTACCAAGAAACAGCGCCGCCGGCGCGAAAAGGATCGCCGGCACGAATACGAGTACGTCTACATCGACGAGGAAGGCAACGAGGTCGAGGTCGAGCAGCCTCCGCCCTCGCCCAAAGAGAAGCAGCGCCGGGCCGCCGTGTCTTCGAACAGCCGCCGGCCGGCCGCCGGCGTACGCCCGGTGCAGCCGCCGAGCTGGCGCTTCATGCGCAAGCAGGTGCTCATCTTCTACTTCATCCTTTTAGCCGCCTTCTCGATTCTCTATAGGGGCCCGATCTGGAAATCCGCCGGGATCGCGGCCCTCTATACAGCCCTCATGCTGCCGCTGATGTGGATGATGCAACGGATGATGTATCGCTCCTATCTACGGCGAACCGGCCAGCTCCCGCCTCCGAGCGAGCCCCGCTCGAAGTAGAAATCCACCCCCGGCGGCCGCGCCAGTCAGAATGGCGGCTGTGACACTCGCCGTCGACCGTTACGAGCTGGGCCCGCTGCAGACGAACTGCTTCGTCGTCCGGCGCGAGCGCGGCGCCAAGGAAGCGCTCGTAGTCGATCCGGGCGGCGATGTCACTCAACTGCGCCTGGAGCTGGCGCGGACGGGCGCCCGGGTGGTCGCGATCCTGCTCACCCACGGGCACTGGGATCACGTTCTCGGCGTCGCCGGCCTGGCCGAGGCGACCGGCGCCCCGATCTACATCGGCGCCGAGGAGCTGCCCGAGCTGGAGTCCGGGCTCTCCGAGTGGATGGGCGTGCCGGACGCGCCCGCTTTCGCTCCCGATCATCTCCTCTCAGGCGGCGAGACGCTCGAGCTAGCGGGCCTCGAGATCGAGGTCGTCTCGGTGCCCGGTCACCGACCCGGGCACATGGCCTTCGCCACGGGCGGGTGTCTCTTCTCTGGCGACGTCCTCTTTCGCGGCTCGGTCGGCCGCGCCGATCTTCCCGGTGGCGACTGGACCGAGCTCCTGGCTTCGATCGAGATGCTCGCCCAGCGCTTCCCGCCCGAGACGGTCGTCTACTCGGGCCACGGTCCCGAGACGACGCTCGGCGCCGAGCTTCGCTCCAACCCCTTTCTGGCGGAGTTGCGCCGATGAGTTTCGAGAAGCCCAAGGGAACCCACGACGTCCTGCCGCGCGAGTGGCCGGGCTGGCAGCGGGTGCTGGACGAGGCCGAGAGGCTTTGCAACGCCTACGGCTACCGGCGTATCGTCACTCCGACCTTCGAGGAGACCGAGCTGTTCGCACGCAGCTCGGGCGAGGTCTCCGACATCGTCTCCAAGGAGATGTACACGTTCGAGGATCGTGGCGGCCGCTCGCTCACGCTTCGGCCCGAGGCCACCGCCCAGGTCTGCCGTGCCTACGTAGAGCACGGCCTGCAGCGCGAGCCCCAGCCGGTCAAGGCCTGGCTGGTGGCGCCGATGTTCCGCTACGCCAGGCCGCAGAAGGGGCGCTATCGCGAGTTCTGGCAGCTAAACGTCGAGGCGGTCGGCTCGGAGGATCCGGCGCTCGACGCCGAGCTGATCTCGCTCCAGGCCGTCTGGCTCAACGCTCTCGGTATCCAGACGACTCTCCTTCTCAACTCGATCGGCGACCGCGCCTGCCGCCCGGCCTACCTCGAGCGTCTCGAGGCCTGGCTCGACGAGCACTCCTCCCAGCTCGACGCCGAAGCCAGGCACAAGCGCACGACAAGCCCCTTGCGCGTCTTCGACACCAAGAACCCCGCTCTGGCAGCCCTGCTAGAGGACGCGCCGACGATCGAGGAGGCGCTCTGCGCCGAGTGCCGCGAGCACTTCGCCGCCGTTCGGCGATACCTCGATGCCTGCGGTGTCGCCTACACGCTCTCGCCCCGACTGGTGCGCGGCCTCGACTACTACACCCGCACCACCTTCGAGTTCGCCGCCGTCGGCCTCGGCGCCCAGGACACCGTCTCGGCCGGAGGCCGCTACGACTACCTGATCGAGACGATCGGCGGTCCGCCGACGCCGGCGGTCGGCTTTGCCAGCGGGATTGAGCGGATCGTCCTTTCGCTAGAGGAGCAAGGACAGGAAGTTGAGCAACCGCCGATCGACGTGTTCTTCATGGTTCAATCACCGGCCGATCATCCACCGGTTGACCGGCCACGGGTTCTTGCCGAGATGGCGAAGCTGCGTGACCACGGTCTGGCATGTGATACGGACTACGCCTTCCGCTCCAGAAAGGGACAGTTGACTCAGGCGAATCGACTGAAAGCCCGTTGGTTGGTCGATGTTGCCCCCGGTGGTGTGCTTATTACTGAAAGAGACGAGTCAACTACGTGGCCGCCAGTGGAAATCGAGAACATCGCGACCAACATCCTCGAGAGGATTCAACAATGAAGTGGCGCGATCTCATGTGCGGCGAAGTTCGCCGCGAGCAGATCGGCAAGAGGCTGACCCTCTCGGGCTGGGCGGACACGCGCCGCGACCACGGTGGGCTCGTCTTCATCGACCTGCGCGACCGGGCCGGCGTTTGCCAGCTCGTGATCAATCCCGAGCGTGCGCCCGAGGCTTTCGCGGTGACGCACGAGATCCGCAATGAGTTCGTGCTGCGCGCCGAGGGTGAGGTCGTCGCCCGCGATCCCGAGGCCGTCAACCCCAAGCTCCCGACCGGCGAGGTCGAGCTGCAGGTGGAGAAGCTGGAGATCATCTCGCGCTGCCCGCCGCTTCCCTTCCAGCTCGACGAGGAGAACGTGGACGAGACGCTGCGCCTGCGCAATCGCTGGCTCGACCTGCGCCGCGACCGCCTACAGCGAAACATCGTCCTGCGCGCGCAGATGATCGGCGTGATCAGGCGCGTGATGGAGGAGGCCGGCTTTCTCGACATCCAGACGCCCATCCTCGGCAAGCCGACCCCCGAGGGCGCGCGCGACTTCCTGGTTCCGGCGCGCCTGCAGCCCGGCCGCTTCTACGCGCTGCCGCAGTCGCCCCAGCTCTACAAGCAGATCCTGATGGTCGCCGGCTTCGACCGCTACTACCAGATCGCCACCTGCTTCCGCGACGAGGACTTGCGCGCCGATCGCCTGCAGGAATTAACTCAGCTCGATGTCGAAGTCGCCTTCCCCGACCTGGACGAGCTCTTCTCGCTGATGGAGCAGATGATCCAGGCGGTCTGGCGCGAGTGCCTCGGCGTCGAGCTCGAGCCGTCCTTCCAGCGCATGAGCTGGGACGAGGCGATGAGCCGCTACGGCAGCGACAAGCCTGATCTTCGCTTCGGGCTCGAGATCGAGGAGGCGACCGAGGTCACGCGCGGCTCCGAGTTCGGCATTTTTACCAAGGCGCCGTGCGTTCGTTTCCTGCGCGCGCCGCAGGCCTACTCGCGCGGCGAGCTGGCACGGCTGGAAGAGTTCGCCAAGGAGTGGGGAGCGGGCGGGCTGGCCTATATCGTCTACGGGGAGGACGGTGAACCGCGCTCGCCGATAGTCAAGTTCCTGTCCGAGCCGGAGCTCGCGCTCTTCCGCAGCGAGCCCGGGACGACCGTGCTCTTCGGCGCCGGTGAGCCGGCGGCCGTCGCCCGCGTGCTCGGCCAGCTCCGGCTCGAGCTCGCAGACGAGCTCGCCCTGATCGACGAGGACGCCTGGCGCTTCCTTTGGGTCACCGACTTCCCGCTGCTGAAGTGGGACGCCGACGAGGAGCGCTGGGACGCCGTTCACCACCCGTTCACCCGCCCGGCTTCCGGCCACGAGGCGCTGCTCGAGGGCGATCCCGGCGCCGCCCGTGCGCTGGCCTACGATCTGGTTGGAAACGGCGTTGAGCTGGGTGGCGGCTCGTTCAGGATTCACGAGCCCGAGCTGCAGGAGAAGATCTTCGAGCTTCTGCGCATCTCGCCCGCGGAACAGCGCAGCAAGTTCGGTTTTCTACTCGATGCCCTTTCGATGGGCGCGCCGCCGCACGGGGGGGTCGCCTTCGGCATCGAGCGCATGCTGATGGTACTCGGGCACGAGTCGAATCTCCGCGATACGCAGGCATTTCCCAAGAATCAGGCCGGCGCCGACCCGATGACGGGCGCCCCCTCGGAGGCCGATCTCAAGCATTTACGCGAGCTCGGTGTCCGTCCGATCACTCCTTCCGGCTAATCCCAAAGAGGAAATCGGCCGATCGAGCAGGCATACTTCACTCGCAACCGAAATTCTGACCAGTAATAACGCGCGAACGAGGAGAGAGCGACTCATGTCGACGCAAGATCCAGAAAGAGCACAGCCAGCGCCGCTGACGTCCCTTCCGCGCATCGAGGACGTGCCGTTCACCGATCACGGATATGACCCGGACCAGATTCGTAGCGCATTCGATTCCTTCCAGCGCCACGTGGCCCAGCTTCAGGCGCAGCTTCGAGTACTGCAGGCGGCCGGGCGCACCAGCATGGAGCCCAGCGGCCACGCGGTCCGAATGGACGCGCTGCACCTGATCCGCTCCGCGGCCGAGTTCGCCGATGCGCTCGAGCGCGATGCCCAGACCGCCTCCGCCACGCAGCTCTCGCGTGCCGAGGAGGAGATCCGCACGCGCCAGCAGGAGTCGGCCGCTCGTCAGGCCGACGTGGAGCGATTCCGCCAGGAGTCCGAACGCCAGCGCCAGGAGATCCTCGGCGTTGCTCGCAGCGAGGCTCGTGAGCTGCTCGCCAACTCTCAGCGCGAGTCGGCGCAGGAGCTGCGCGAGGCCGAGGCGCGCGGGAACCGGCTGCTCGAGCAGGCCAGACACCAGGCGACCGAGCTGACCAACGCAGCTCGCGCCGAGGTGGAAGGGACGCTCGAGTGGGCGCGTGCCCAGGCTGCTTCGATCATGACGCGGGCCCAGCAGGGTGCCGAGCAGCTGCTCGGCGCTGCCGGTCTCGGCGAGGACAAGGTCGGCAGGGTCGCCGAGTCGCTCGTGCAGGCGGCCGATCGCGAGGCTCAGTCGGCTCGCTCGCCGGGCGGTGTCATTCGCCAAGCGACGTCGCAGCTGCAGACGCCGACGCCCGCTCCCACTCCCGCTCCCGCCGAGCAGGCGACCGAGCCGGAGATCGAGGAGACCGAAGAGACCGAGACGCCGGCCGAGCCCAGCGGCGAGACGATCGAGGGCTGGACCTGGGGCTCGCAGGACTCCGAGGGCGAGTCCACCCCACCCGAGGAAGAGCCGCCAACTCGAGAAGAGCCGCCGCGGTTCCCCTAGTCCAGGTGCGATACCCGCTCGTCCCGGCGCTCGGCAGCGTTTGCTTCTGCCATGATCGATGTCGAAAATGAGCTGATCCGCTCGGTCGGGCAAGACCGAGCGGAAGACGGAGACGAATAGAGATGCTAGGGAAGCTGCGCTTGAAGCCGAGCCTTCTGCTTGAGGTGGCCTTCATGCTCGGTGCCTGGCTCGGTGCTTGGCTTATCTTCCACGCGACGCTGTGGGTAATCATCGTCGTCATCTTCGGCGCCTACGCGCTCGTCTTCGTGTACGAGAAGTGGCTCGACGGCCTCGCCCGGCGTGAGCGGTCGGAGCAGCGGCGCGCGCGGCGCGAGGCGGCGGCGCAGTACCTAGGGCCCGATCCGAGCGCGCCCTCGCTTCCTCCGTCCAACTCCAGCGTCAGCGAGGTGAGGCGGGCGGAGGCGCCGGTCACGGTCCGACCGATCCTCGAGCAGCTGGTTGCCGAGCTGAACGAGCGCGAGGCCGAGCTACCGCCCGAGGTGATCGCGGCCGAGGCCCTGAGAGCCCGCGAGCAGGCCGAGCGCGAACGAGCCGAGCACGAGCAGGCGGAGCGCGATCGGGCAGAACGCGATCGAGCAGAACGCGAACGAGGCGAACGCGAACGGGCCGCGCGAGAGAGAGCCGAGCGCGAGGCCAGAGAACGGGCCGAGGAAGAAAAGCCGCCGGAACCGGAGCCCGAAGAACCAGAGCCCGAGCCGGAGCCGGAGCGTCGCTCGCTCCTGACCGAGTTCGCTACCAGTCCGGGCGAGACCAGGCATACACACGCGGTCGGAGGCTGGAACGTGTGGCAGCTCGAGCGGATGCTGGCGGCGAACACCAGGCCCGACGCGGAGCGCGATTACGAGCGCTCGCTCCTACTGGTTTACCTGCGTGAATTCGCGGACTCCGACGGGCAGCTCCCGCCCGAGTTCGACGGGCTCGTGAACGAGTCGTTCGGCGATCTCGTGCGCGGGCCTGCCGGACCGTGAGACTTGTCGCTCAGCGTCTGGGATTGCTCGCGGCGATCGCGCTCGTCGCGCTACTCGTGACCTTCGAGCTCGCTCACAAGCTGAGCGGGCGCTCGTCGTCTTCGGCCTCGCCGATCCAAGCAGTGCCCGCCCCCGGGAGTAACTGGAAAGTGGTTCGAGCCGGCATTCTCGAGCTCAGCGAGAAGGGAAAGCAGACCGCCTGCGGCGTGACGATCGGACCCAAGACCTACGGTGTGGCTCATCCGAGCCTTCCCTGCGGAGCACGGATCTTCATCGCCTACGGCCACACACAGGTGCTCACGGAGGTGCTCGAACGCGGGCCCTACGTCCCCGGCCGGGGGCTCGATCTGACTCCGGCGCTGGCGGCTAGGCTCGGCATCGACGCGGTGACGGACGTGCGCTGGCGCTTCGCCCGGTAGTTAAGAGCCATCGCGCAACAGTGAAACGGTTCGACCCTTTTCCCCCCGACGGGAGTCCGCCTCCTTCGGAGGCGTAACGACTTCCGTCGGTGACTTTCGAGAGTGAGTCACCGCGCTACAGTTAAACAGTTCGACCCTGTTTGGAGCTTCGCGCGACAACGTAGAACCAACACCAAGAGAAAGGGAGCCTGCGTCCGAGCGGAAGCGCCTGGCGCCGAGGCGAGGCAGGGCACCCACCTGGCTATCCAGGTTCACTTGGGCGCGAAGTTGCGGCAGAGTGGATATCGCGAGGGGGGCTTCGGCCCCCCTCTTAACCACCGAAAGTCCGCCCTCCTACGGAGGGCATGGCGACTTTCGGTGGTGATTTCCTAGAGCGAGCCACCGCGCTTTCAGCGCGGGTGTCTCGCCTGCTCCTAGTTCTCGCGGCGTGCGAACTGTGATTGGAAGCGGGGTTCGTTAGGGTGCGGACGGCGTTTGCTGAGCCGCGCCCGCCATGTCGGTCGCGGCGGAGAAGCTGGTTTCGCAGTCCTTTGAGTAGCCTATGCTGCGGCCATGAGTCGTCGCGATGAGGTTCCAAGCGCTTGGCGGCTGGCAATCCTCTTCACCTCGATCGGATGTGCTCTCTTGGCCTTCTTGGTCTGGGCGCTCGTGTTCGCGCCCGCTCCCCTTATGGCCCGGCTCTGCACCCTCATCCTGGTCTTTCCAGTTGCGTACTTCCTCTATCTCGGCTGGGCCGCCACATACTTCGCCATAACCGGGCACCGCCATCCGCTTACTTATCGCATCGGTAAGCAGATGGGGCGAGCGACCGTTTTTTTCACGCGGGATATTCATCCACGTTCGAAACCCCGGTTGCGCGGCCGCTGAGCGAAGCGTTCGCTCGGCTAGCCTGACTGTGTGAGAACGGTTTTCGGGGATGCGACTAATGGCGGCGAGTGGACCTCGGTACGGCTGCGGCTGCGTGGCGAGCGCATCGTCGAGGCGGATGCGGATGGGCTCGATCAGCGGCTCGAAGGGCTGAGCCTGCTCGAGGCGGCGGCCGTCGGGGGTGAGCCGCTGGCGGTCGAGGCGCTGGCGGCGGCGATCGGGCCGGTGTTTCGCGCGACGCCTGATCCGGAGCGAACTGCGGTGGCCATGAGCGGCGGTGTCGACAGTGCCGTCGCGTTGCTGGAGGCGGGCCCGAAGGCGATCGGCGTCACGCTCCGGCTCTGGATCGACCCGGCCGGCCCGGATATCGAGAAAGCCTGCTGCTCACCGGATTCGGTTCGCCTGGCGCGAGCCACCTGTCACCGGCTCGGGTTGTCGCACGTCACGCTCGATCTGCGCGAGCAGTTCTGTAAAGCGGTGGTCGAGCCGTTCGTGCGCTCCTACATGGGCGGCCGTACGCCGAACCCCTGCGTTCGCTGCAACGGTTCCTTCCGTTTCGAGCGGCTGCTCGCCTTCACGAAGCGTGCCGGAGCTTCCCGGCTGGCGAGCGGTCACTACGCGCGCCTGCTCGAGCGCCGGGGAAAGCTGCTCCTGGCTCGCGCCCGCGACCGCGATAAGGACCAGTCCTACATGCTCGCCGGGGTCGATCCGCGACTGCTCGAACAACTCTGGTTCCCGCTCGCCGAGCTGACCAAGGCCGAGACCCGCGAGCGTGCCAAGGCCGCCCGGCTCACGGTCGCCGATCGAGCCGAGAGCCAGGAGGCGTGCTTTCTGGGAGGAGCCGACTACCGCGACTTCCTCGAGCGCCGCGGTCTGGCCCCGCGCCGGGGCGAGATCGTGGACGAGAAGGGAAACCGGCTCGGCGAGCACGACGGCTACTGGCGCTTCACGCCCGGTCAGCGCCGCGGAATCGGCGTTGCCGGCTCGGGACCGCTGTACGTGATCGAGACGCGCGCCGGGGCAAATAGCGTCGCGGTCGGTCCCGAGCAGGCGCTGGCGCGGCGGCGGGTAAACGTTCGCGGAAGGCTCTATCTTCCCGTCGATCGGGCCGAGGTCAAGCTCCGTCATCGCTCGCCCGCGCTTCACGCCGAGGTGGAGCCTCTCGCCGCGGGATTCCGGCTCAGGCTCGCCGAGCCCGCCTACGCGGTTGCACCCGGTCAGGCCGCCGTCCTCTACGATGAGGAGGCAGTTGTCGGCTTTGGCTTGGTCACATCCGCCCGGAGCACCTAAGATCGTCCTAATGCTTCCACTCTCTTCCACCGCCGGCGAAATCGCCTATATCGCTCTCAGCTTCTTTCTCGTAGCTGTAGGGCTGGCGCTCGGCTATGCGCTCTTCCGGCTCGGGGGGATGTTCGGGCGTGCCTCCTCGCTGATCGGCGGCGTCGAGCAGGAGCTGGTTCCGGTGTTGAACAAGGCGGGCGGCTCGATCGACCGGGTCAACGATCAGCTCGACAAGCTCGACGTTGTCACCGACAGCGCCGTCGATGCCGTCGAAAGCGTCGACACCGTCCTGCGGGCGATCGCCGGGGTCGTCAAGCTGCCGGCGCAGAAGCTCGCGGCCTGGACGGCAGGGCTTCTGCACGGACTGGCCGCGCTCAGGACAGAGCGCGATCTCTCGGCCGCGATGGCGGCGGCGAGGTTTGCGGCCCGCGAGCGCGAGCGCAGTTTCGGCGAGGAGTTCAAGGCGGAGACCGACGAAGGGAAGAACGAGAGCGAGGAATAGAGCTTGGATGAGATCGTGCTCACTCTTCCGCGTGAACCCGAGTGGCACGGAGTCGCCCATCTGGTTCTGTCCGGACTCGCCGCGCGCCTTGATCTGACGGTCGAAGCCCTCGAGGATTGGCAGCTGGCGCTCTGCGAGCTCTTCGGTAGGCAGCACTACGGCGAGGCTGTTCGAATCGTCTTTCAGGCGGCACCCGAGACGCTCGAGACACACTTTGGCCCGGTCGACGGTCAGCTTGTGGCCGAGCTGGAGCGGGAGGATGACGGCGTCGGGCTGCGCCGGGTGCTCTCGACTCTCACCGACAGCGTCCGGGTCGAGTCGAAAGACGGCGACAGCTGGGTCGTGTTGAGCAAGGCGATCGTCCATCCCGACCGCGCGCGCTAGCGCGACTCATCTTGAACGCCAGCGACAGGAACCTTCTTCGGCGCTACCACGAGCAAGGCGATCTGGCCGCACGCGAGCAGCTGATCGAGCGCTATATGTCGCTCGTGCGTTCGCTCGCCCGCCGTTACGCGGCGCGCGGCGAGCAGCTCGACGACCTGATCCAGATCGGTGCGATCGGCCTGATCAAGGCGATCGATCGCTTTGAGCTCGATCGTGGCGTCGAGCTTACGACCTACGCCACCCCGAATATCATCGGCGAGATCAAGCGCCACTTCCGTGATCACGGCTGGGCTGTGCGCGTGCCCCGTGGCCTGCAGGAGCTGAGCATCCAGCTGGCGCACGTGGTCGAGCGGCTCACGGTCGAGCTCAGCCGCTCGCCGACGATCAGTGAGCTCGCCGAAGCGACCAGCGCGAGCGAGGAAGAAGTGCTCGAGGCGCTCGAGGTCAGCCGCGCCTACAGCCCGCTCTCGCTTTCGGTCGCCTCCGGCTCGGATGACGATGAGCTCGACCCGCTCGAGTCGATCGGCAGCGTGGAGCCCGAGTACGAGATCTCGGAGGACAGAGCGGTGCTCGAGCCGGGCATGCGCATTCTCGACGAGCGCGAGCGGACGATCGTGCGCCTGCGTTTCTACGAAGGCCTGACCCAGTCGCAGATCGCGCAGCAGGTGGGCATCTCGCAGATGCACGTGTCACGGTTGATCCGGCGCGCGCTGGAGAAGATGCGCACGGAGATAGCGCCCAAGATCGGCGGGCTCGACGACCAGTAGCCGGGAAGCGGCTGCGGCTGCTCGCGTGGCGCCTCAACCTAGAGCGCCCCACACATAGAATCTCGGCGTGCGCACGTCAGCGGAACTGAGAGAGAGCTACCTCTCCTACTTCGAGAGCAAGGGCCACCTGCTCAGGCCCTCGAGCTCGCTCGTGCCCGCCACCTACGACCCCTCGGTGCTGCTGACCACCGCCGGCATGCAGCCGCTCAAGCCCTACTTCCTCGGGCTGGAGGAGCCGCCGGCGCCGCGCCTGACCTCGGTGCAGAAGTGCTTCCGCACCACCGACATCGACGAGGTCGGCGCCACGGCGCGCCATCTCACCTTCTTCGAGATGCTCGGCAACTTCTCGTTCGGCGACTACTTCAAGGACGGCGCCGTCGACCTGGCCTGGGAGTTCGTCACCGCGCACATGAAGCTCGATCCCGACAGGCTCTGGACGACCGTCTACCGCGGCAACCCCGAGCACTCTCTCGCTGCCGACGAGGTGGCGATCGCGGCCTGGCAGCGGGTCGGGGTTCCGCCCGAGCGAATCACGCGCCTGGGCGAGGACAACTTCTGGAAGGCCGGCCCAACGGGCCCCTGCGGCCCCTGCTCGGAGATCTACTACGACCGCGGGCCGGAGCAGGGATGCGGCAAGCCCGAGTGCGCTCCCGGCTGCTCCTGTGACCGCTTCCTCGAGTTCTGGAACCTGGTCTTCATGGAGTTCGAGCAGCACCCGGACGGCAGCCTGACGCCGCTGCCGCGCCAGAACATCGACACGGGGCTCGGCCTCGAGCGCGGTGCCGCCATCCTCCAGGACGTCTACTCGGTCTACGAGATCGACAGCTTCCAGGAGATCGTGAACTGGGTCGCCGAGGTCTCGGGCACAGGCTACGGCGAGTCGGAGGCAGCGACCAAGGCGCACTGCGTGCTGGCCGATCACGGGCGTGGCATGGTCTTCCTGACCGCGGAGGGTGTCAAGCCGGGCAACCTCGGCCGCAGCTACATCCTGCGCCGGGTTATCCGCCGCGCCGTCCAGCACGGCTCGAGGATCGGGCTCGAGGCGCCCTTCCTGGCCCGCCTGGCCGAGGTCGTGATCGCGCAGATGGGCGGCGTCTATCCAGAGCTGCGCGAGCACGCCGACGAGATCAAGGCCGTCCTCACCGCCGAGGAGGAGCGCTTCTCGCAGACGCTCGCGCGTGGCATGCGCCTGTTCGATGAGCTGGCGAAGGGCAAGAAGGTTTCGGGCAAGGACGCCTTCAAGCTGCACGACACCTACGGCTTCCCGCTCGAGCTGACGCGCGAGCTGGCCGCTGAGCGCGGCATGACCGTGGACGAGAAGGGCTTCGCCAAGCTGATGGAGGAGCAGCGCGAGCGCTCGAGAGCGGGCGCCCGCGGCGAGGACGTGCGCGCGGCCGAGTTCTCGAACGAAGCCGGCTTCAAGAGCGAGTTCGTCGGCTATGAGAAGACCGAGGTGCTGACGCAGATCGGCGCGCTCGAGGAGGTCGCCGACGGACTCTTCCTAGTCAAGCTCCGGGAGTCGCCCTTCTATCCCGAGGGCGGCGGTCAGGCCGGCGACGCGGGCTTCATCGAGAGCGAGGAGGCTGGCGCCGGAGCGCGCGCCGAGCTCGAGCAGACCTTCCGCTTCGAGGACGACCAGGCGCTGCTCTTCCGGGGCGAGGGCTTTGAGGCCGGCGAACGGGTGCGGGCGGTCGTTCCGTGGCCGGTTCGCTTCCCGACCATGGCCAACCACACCGCCACCCACCTCCTGCACAAGGCGCTGCAGCAGGTGCTGGGCGAGCACGCGCGCCAGGCCGGCTCGGCCGTGCGTCCCGACAAGCTGCGCTTCGACTTCTCGCACGGGCAGGCCCTGACCGCCGCCGAGCGCGAGGAGATCGAGCGGCTCGTCAACGAGGACGTCTTCGCCAACCATCCCGTGCACACGTTCGTGACCCCGATCGAGGAGGCGCGCTCGCTGGGGGCGACGGCGCTCTTCGGTGAGAAGTACGGCGAGATGGTGCGCGTGGTCGAGGTGAAGGACGTCTCGCGCGAGCTCTGTGGCGGAACGCACGTGCGCACGACGGCTGAGATTGGCGCCTTTGCGCTCACCTCGGAGGGCTCGATCGGCTCGGGCCTGCGCCGGATCGAGGCGGTCACCTCGGGAGCGGCGGTCGGGCTCCTGCGCGAACGCGCCGCCGAGGCCGAGACGCTGCGGGCCGAGCTCGAGCGACTGCGCAAGGAGGCGAAGAAGCGACCGAGCGCGAAGGATGGCGGCGGCCCCGAGATCGTCGTCGCGCGCGAGGAGGAGCGCTCGGGCGTCAAGGTCATCGTCGCCGAGGTGAAGGCGGTCGACGCCGAGACACTGCTCGCGGTCTCCGACCAGCTCAAGCAGAAGAACGCGCCCGCCGCGATTGTCGTCGGTGCCGTCGAGGACGGGCGGGTGCATCTCGTCTGCAACTTCGACAAGACTCTGGAGGAGCGCGGGCTCGACGCCGCCTCGATCGTCAAGGCCGCGGCGGCGCTCGTCGGTGGCGGCGGCGGAGGCCGTCCGGGTATGGCGCGGGCCGGCGGCAAGGACCCCGAGAAACTGCCCGACGCACTCGAGGCCGCCGCCGAGGCGATCCTGGCTGCACTCGAGTAGCCGCGCGAAACCAGCTAAAGAGAACGTCGCGGATAGAATCGCCAGCGGTGAAGGTACTCGCGCTCGATTATGGATCGGCTCGCACCGGGGTTGCCGTCTCCGACCCCAGTGGCGTCATCGCTCGCCCGCTCACGGTCGTGGAGCGAGTCGGAACGACGCAGGGAACCGAGCGGCTGCTGGCGCTCGTCGCAGAAGAGCAGCCGGCGCAGATCGTGGTCGGTTTGCCCCTGACACTGCGGGGAGAGCGGGGCGAGCAGGCGCGCAAGACCGAGGCCTTCGTCGAGCGCCTGCGCGAGGTCGTGACCGTTCCCGTCGAGCTCTACGACGAGCGTCTCACCACCGTCCTGGCCGCGCGAACGCCCTCGCAGACACCCGAGGACGCGCGTGCGGCGGCACACCTACTGGAGAGCTACCTGACATGGCTGAACCGCCGCGAAGGCTGAGCCTGCCACCGGGTTACCGGATCCCTCGCCGCCGGCCAAACCGCGGGCAGATCATCCGCCGGCGCCTGGTGGCGCTGATCGTCCTGGCGGGGCTGGTCGCATTGCTCTACGGCGCCGTGCGAGTCGCGCTTGGCCACGGCTCGGGCGGCAACTCGCCCACGACAACGGTTGTCAAGCCGCTCAAGATCCTCTTTCCCGAGGGCTTCACGCGCCGGCAGATGGCCGACCGAATCGTCTCGGTAGACGCGATCGCACGCAAGCAGAGCGGTATCCAGCCGGCTCTCTCCTCCAGCAAGTACCTGGAGCTGACACAGAGCTCGGCCCTGCCCGGCCGTTTTGCCGGCGACCGGAAGAAGCGAACGCTCGAGGGCTTCCTCTTCCCGGCCACCTACGACTTCCTCGCCACGACCTCGACTCGCCAGCTCGTGAACGACCAGCTCGACGCCTTCCGCGACGCCTGGAAGAGGGTCGACCTGCGCTATGCCCGTTCCAAGAACCTCACCGCCTACGACGTCCTGATCATAGCTTCGATGGTCGAGAAGGAGGCGCTCTCGCCCGACGAGCGGGCGAAGATAGCGGGCGTGATCTACAACCGCTTGCACGCCCACATGACGCTCGGCATCGACGCGACGCTTCGCTACGGGCTCAACCTGAAGCCGACCGATTCGCTCGCCCCGCATCTGAACAGCTCGAACCCTTACAACACCGGCCGCCGTTTCGGGCTGCCGCCAACCCCGATCGCCAACCCCGGGCTGGCCTCGATGCAGGCCGCCGCCCACCCCGATCGAAAGCGTCTCTACCTCTACTACCTGCGTAAGCCCGACAAGGTGCATCACTACTTCACCGCGAGCTACGCGGACTTCGTCGCCCACGAGCACCTCTGGGGGTACATCAAGTGATCGCCGGAACGACACACCTCGTCGGCCTGATCGGAGACCCGGTGGCGCACTCGCTCTCGCCGCGGATGCAGAACGCGGCCTTCGCCAGGTGCGGGCTCGACTGGGCCTACGTGCCGCTGCACGTGAAGCCGGGCGAGCTCGAGAACGCCTTCCGCGGTCTTGCTGCGCTCGGCTTCGCCGGTGCAAACGTGACCATTCCGCACAAGCTCGCGGCGGTCGGGCTCTGCGACGAGCTCTCGGAGCCGGCGCGGTGTGGCGGCTCGGTCAACACCGTCGTCGTGCGCGAAGACGGCTCGCTCTTTGGCACCAGCACCGACGGTCTTGCCGTCACGAGCGCAGTCGAATGCGAGGGCGCGGACGTGCTCCTGCTCGGCGCCGGCGGTGCTGCCCAGGCGTTGGCGGCGGCGTTCGTCGACGCGGGGATCGCCTCGCTCTCGATCTCCAGTGCCGAGCGCACCGAGGAGCTGGCGGCGTACGTTCGTGAGCTCGCACCCGGGCTGGAGGTGCGCGAGCTGGACTGGCCGCCGAGCGGGGAAGGGATGAAGATCATCGTCAATGCGACCCCGATCAAGGACGAGCTGCCGGTGCCGCCGCAGTCCGGCCAGAACGTCGTAGATCTCGCCTACAAACCGGACGGATCGCCGACCAAGTTGATCGCCGCCGCCCGCGAAGCGGGCTGCCCGGAGGTCGTTGACGGGCTCGAAGTTCTCGTTCGCCAGGGCGCCGCGGCCTTCGAGCACTGGACCGGAATCGAGGCTCCGATCGAGGTCATGCGCTCCGCCATCCGCCCCGAGGATCAATCCCGTTAGGGAGGCGCAGTCCTAGCGGGATCGGGCCTCAGCCAATAGATTTGAGGGTATGACGCTTTCGCTCATCACTGCCGGAGAGTCGCACGGGCCGGCGCTCGTGGCGATATTGAGCGGTTTGCCGGCCGGGTTGGAGCTCGACCAAGAGCAGATCCGGGCCGACCTTCGCCGCCGCCAGCAGGGCTACGGCCGCTCTCCTAGGCAGCAGATCGAGCAGGACGAGATCGAGGTCCTGGCCGGTTTGCGTCAGGGAAAGACGCTCGGGACGCCGCTCGCGCTCGTCGTCCGCAACCGCGATCACGAGCAATGGACTTGGGGCATGAGCCCCTGGCCTCCGGAGGGCGAGCCCGAGGGGAAGGGCACCAAGCCCGTGACGCTGCCGCGACCGGGCCACGCCGATCTCGCCGGGTTGCTCAAACACGACTTTGACGACGTTCGCAACGTGCTCGAGCGCGCCAGCGCCCGGCACACCGCCGTTTTCGTCGCGGCCGGCTCGGTGGCGAAGCAGCTGCTGTGGGAGATCGGGATCGAGGTTTCCGGCAGCGTGCTCGAGATCGGCGGCGCGACGGGCGAGGAAGCGATACACGCGGCCATCGACAAGGCGCGGGCCGAGCGAGACACCCTCGGCGGCATCGTCGAGGTGCGAGCACACGGAGTCCCGCCCGGGCTCGGTTCATACGCCGACAAGGCCGATCGCCTGGACGGGCGGCTGGCGCAGGCACTGGCCGGGATCCAGGCCGTCAAAGGAGTCGAGACGGGCGAGGGCTTCACACTCGCGCGCCTGCCCGGCTCCCAGGCCCACGACGAGATCTTCAAGGACGAGCGCGGCTACTACCGCGAGACCAACCGCGCCGGCGGCGTCGAGGGCGGCCTCACGAACGGCGAGGAAATCGTCCTGCGCGCCGCGATGAAGCCGATTCCGACCCTGATGAAGCCGCTTCGCTCCGTCGATATCTCCAGCGGCGAGCCGGCCGAGGCGCTGGTCGAGAGGTCGGACACGACCGCCGTCGAGGCGCTGGTCGTGATCGCCGAGGCCGCGGTCGCCTTCGAGTTGGCGAAGGCGGCCAAAGAGAAGTTCGGCGGCGACGCCCTCGCCGACTTCGTCGCCTCCTACCGCGCCTACGTCGAGCGGATCGACTGGTCGCCGAGGTAGGAAATGCCCGCTCTCGTGAACGGCTCGGGGGTCCGGTGTGAAATCGGTACGAAGTCGGCACATTCGCGTGCGCTTTTCTTCGATACCGTGCTACGCCCCGTGGGTCTGTTTGAGCTCCGAGCGAAACGAAGCACTCCATCGCCCGGCCGCGCTCAGCAGGCACGCTGCGTTGTCCTCGGCCCCGCCCGTAGCCGCCGGCTACGAACGAGGCGCTGCGTCCTAGCATCGCACCCGCCGATCGCACCCAGTCGACGGGTCTTCATTCCGCTCGGAGCTCAGTGGGGGGAGGAGGGTGGATTAGCGAGGTGCCCGGGACTCGAGAAGTGTCGAGGCGCCTGGTCGAAGGGTCTTCAATCCGGCTTGCGCTCACTGGCGGGCGGAAGAAGGTGGTGCCCATGAGCGAGCGTCCGACTCACGCTCTCGAACGCCACATTGCCCTCGCCGGCTTCATGGGCGCGGGCAAGACGACGCTCGGCTCCGATCTGGCGCTTGCGCTCGGGCGCGACTTCGTGGACGTGGACGTCGAGATCGAGCGCGAGGCCGGGACGTCGATCACAGACATTTTCAGCTCCCGCGGCGAGAGCGAGTTCAGGCTGCTCGAGGAGCAGCGGATCCGCGAGGCACTGGCCACTTGCGAGCCCGCCGTGATCGCGCTCGGCGGCGGTGCGCTCGGCGCCGAGGTAACCAGGAAAGCGCTCAGCGAGCGCGCCTTCACGATCCTGGTCGAGGTGGACGTCGAGGAGGCCTGGCGCCGCGTTTCCGGCGCTGGTGATCGCCCGCTCGCAAGCGACGAGGCGGACTTTCGCAAGCTGTTCGAGGAGCGCCTGCCCGTCTACCGCGACTGCGCCGACGCGGTCTGCTCCGATCTGGAGAGCGCGATTCTGGCTACCGGAGGGGTGGAGGTAGCGCCCGGCGCGCTCGCCCGGCTAGGCGAGCTGACGCCGGGAGAGGGCAAGGCCGGCCTGGTCATGGACGAGAACGTCGCCCGTCTCTACGGTGCCGCCGCCGAGAAGGCGCTGGCCGGTCGGCTGATCTCGGCGCACGAACTGGCAGCGGGCGAGGAGGCCAAGAGCTTCGCCAGCTTCCAGCGCTTGCTCGAGGAGCTGCCGCTCGAGCGCGGCGACCTGATCGTCGCTCTTGGAGGCGGATGCACCACGGACGTAGCCGGGTTCGCCGCCGCCACCTACATGCGCGGTATCGGCTGGCTGAGCGCCCCGACCACGCTCGTCGGCCAGGTCGACGCGGGCATCGGCGGCAAGACGGCGATCAACGTCCGCAGCGGCAAGAACCTGGTTGGCGCCTTTCACTGGCCGCAACGCGTCGTCGCCGACCCCGAACTGCTTGCGACTTTGCCCGCCAAGGAGCGCCGCGAAGGCATGGCCGAGCTCGTCAAGACCGGGCTACTGGCCGGAAAGAACCTCTGGGAACTCTCCGACACCGAGGCGGTGCGCGGCTGCGCTGTCCACAAGCTGACGATCTGCCTGCGCGACCCGCGAGAGAAAAGCGAGCGGGCGACGCTCAATCTCGGTCACACCTTCGCGCACGCGCTAGAGGTCGCCGGCGCCTACGGAAGCCCGACCCACGGCGAGGCGGTCGCGCTCGGCCTGGTGGCTGCGCTCCGGCTTTCGATCGAGCGCGGTCTCGATCCCGTCTGGCTGGAAGAGGTCGAGAAGGTACTCGCGCCGCGCCCCGTCGCCGTCGATCGCGACCTGGCCTGGGCCTCACTCTTCCGCGACAAGAAGGTCGTCGGCGGAACGCCCAAGTTCGTGCTTCTGGAGGCGCCCGGAAAGCCGGTCTGGGGCGTCGAGCTGAGCGAGGACGAGGCGCGCCGGGCGCTCGATGCTTTGATCACGGATACGTAGATTCGAGGACTTCTCGGAGTTCCGGGCACCTCGCTAATCCACCCTCCTCCCCCCACCCTCCCACGGGGCGTAGCACGGTATCGAAGAAAGAGTCACGGGAGTGTCACGAAAGCGTGACGAATGCGGAACGACGCAGATTACGAGCGCCGGACGCGTTGATCGCCGATTCTTAGCCCCGACAACAGAATCGGTGCGCCTCCTTCGCCGCGCATGCCTACACTCCCCAGATGCGTGTCTTCGTTCTGCACGGCGTCAACCTCGACATGCTCGGCCGCCGCGATCCGACTCACTATGGAGTGCTCACTCTGCCCGAGCTGGAGGGGAAGATCGGGGAATGGGCGGCTGAGCTCGGGCTCGAGGTCGACTGCCGGCAGACGAACGCCGAGGGCGAGTACGTCGGCTGGATCCACGAGGCGCTCGACGGCGCCGACGGCGTGATCGTCAATCCGGGCGCCTGGACGCACTACAGCTACGCGATCCGAGACGCGCTCGAGCTGCTCGAGGTGCCGGTCGTCGAGGTGCACCTGTCCGACGTGCAGGCGCGCGAGGAGTGGCGGCGCGTCTCGGTCGTGCGCGACGTGGCGGCGCTGACGATCTCGGGCAAAGGGCCGGAGGGTTACCAAGAGGCGCTCGAATTCCTAGCCAGGCGATGACTCGGCTGGAGCGCCTGCAGGCCACGCTGGAGCGGCCGCTTCTGGTCACGAGCGAGGTCAACGTGCGCTACCTGAGCGGCTTTCGCAGCTCGAACGCGGCGCTCCTGGTCGAGCCGGGGCGGGTGCGCCTCTGCACCGACTCCCGCTACACCGCCGCGGCTCGCCTGCTGCCCGGGATCGAGGTGGTCGACATCGGGCGCGATCTCTTCACGGGCCTGAGCGCCTTGCTCGAAGGGGAGGTCGGCTTCGAGCCGGACGCCGTTACGGTTGCGAGCTTCGAGAAGCTGCGCTCGGGCGGCGCCTCGCTCGTTGCGGCTGCCGGGCTCGTGGAGAAACTCCGAGCGGTCAAGGATTCCGGCGAGCTGGCCGCGATACGGCGCGCCGCCGAGGTGACGAACAGGGCCTATGAGCGGCTCGCCTCGGAGCCCTTCGTCGGCCGCCGCGAGGTCGACCTGGCCTGGCGCATGCGCGAGCTCTTCCACGAGCTGGGATCGGAAGAGGAGGCCTTTCCGACCATCGTCGCCTCCGGCCCGAACGGCGCCTTTCCCCACGCCAAGCCGGGCGAGCGAGTCATCGAGGAGGGCGACTTCGCCATCGTCGATGCGGGCGCCGTCGTCGACGGCTACTGCGCCGACTGCACGCGCACGTTTGCCTGCGGCGAGCCACCAGCGGAGCTCAGGAGTGCATACGACGTTTGTCTCGCCGCGCAGGAGGTTGGAGTCGCCGCGGTCAGAGCCGGTGCGCTCGCGCGCGAGGTCGACGCGGCTGCTCGCGATCTGATCGAGGCGAGCGAGTTCGCCGGGCACTTCGGGCACGGGCTCGGACACGGCGTCGGGATCGAGGTGCACGAGGCGCCGTTGCTTCGCGCCGAAGCAGACGAGACACGTCTAGAAGCGGGCAACGTCGTTACGGTCGAGCCGGGCATCTACCTCGAGGGTCTCGGCGGCGTTCGCATCGAGGATCTCCTAGCCGTCACGGATCAGGGCGCCGACGTGCTGACGAGCACCACGAAGCAGCTCACCATCGTCGGATAGACTGGCCATCCGTGGCCGACGTCATTACCACCAGCCAGTTCAAGAACGGCATGCACATCGAGCTCGACGGCGTCGTCTGGCGCATCGTCGAGTTCCAGCACGTAAAGCCGGGCAAGGGCGGCGCCTTCGTACGCACCAAGCTCAAGAGCCTCGAGTCGGGCGCCGTCGTCGAGCGCACCTTCCGCGCCGGCGAGAAGATGCCGCGCATCTACACCGAGACCAAGAACGTCCAGTACCTCTACGACACCGGCGACGAGGTCGTGTTCATGGACGAGGAGAACTACGAGCAGATCCACCTGGCGCACGCCGTCGTCGAGGACTCGATCGACTTCCTGCTCCCCTCGAGCTCGGCGCAGATGATGATGGTGGACGGCAAGCCGGCCGGGATTCAGCTTCCGGCGTCGGTCGAGCTGACGATCACCGAGACCGAACCCGGCGTCCGCGGCGACACCGTCTCCAACGTCACCAAGCCGGCCACGCTCGAGACCGGCGCGGTCGTCCAGGTTCCCTTGTTCGTCAACAAGGGCGAGCGCATCAAGGTCGACACGCGCGAGCGCCGCTACATCTCGCGGGCATAGCGCCTTGTGCTTGCGGCACGGTACCGTCGGATAGGCGACCTGGTCCGGGTGTGATCGACTAGGCTCTCGCTCGCACCATGCCTGCGCTCGTAGACACTTCGATCCGCCTGCTCGGCCAGGAGCCACTGGCCGGGCGCGTCCCGACCGGGGCCGTCTACAAGCTCGCCGAGGTGCTCGACGGCGCCGGTTTCGCCTACCTGGACGTCTCCGGCGGCGGCTGTTTCGAGGCGGCGGTCAGGCGCGGTGTGGAGAGCCCCTGGGAGCGCATCCGCGCGATCAAGATGCGCACCAAGACGCCGCTGGCGCTAGCCCTGCGCGGCCGTTTTCTCGTCGGCACCCATCCCGTCGAGGACGATGTGATCAGGCGCTTCATCGCGTGCGCTGCAGCTAATGGCATCGACGTCTTCCGCCTCGATGATCCGCTGAACGACGTCGACAACCTGCGCGAATCGGCCGAGGCCGTACTCGCGGCGGGCAAGGAGTTCGAGGGCGGGCTCGTCTACAGCCCGGGCCGGGGCGGCGACAACGAGCTCCTGATCGAGCAGGCGAGCAAGTTGCCCAAGCTCGGCGCCGCTCGTGTCGTCCTCCACGACCCCACCGGCTCGCTGCCGCCGTACCGCGCACACGAGTTGGTGGAGCGGCTCAGGGCCGAGAGCGGACTCCCCGTTGCCGTCTACTGCCAGGGTGCTGGAGGCAACGCACTCGCCTCCTCTATCGAGGCGGCCAGAGCCGGAGCGGAGCTGATCGCCTGCTCGATCTACCCGATTGCTCTAACCCTGCACCGTCCGCCGGGCGAGGTCCTGGCTCAGACGCTCACGGGTCTCGGTTTCGACTGCAAGGTGGACGTAGAGGCGCTCTGGCAGGCCTCCGACCTCGTCGACGAGCACATCGGCGACGAGCTGATCGCGCCACTCGTGCCGCGGATCGCTGCGCGTGCGGCCGAGTACGGCTTCCCGCCCGGGATCGTCGCCGCCCTCGATACTCATCTGCAGACCTACTCCGCATCTGATCTGCTCGACGATGTGCTCGACGAGCTGGCCCGCATCCGCCAGGAGCTCGGCTCGCCGCCGCTCGCCTCTCCGATCGCCCAGATCCTGGGTTGGCAGGCGCTCCTACACGTCCTCTCGGCCAACCGCTATGAGACCGTGGTAGACGAGCTGCCGCCGCTGGTGCGCGGCGAGTACGGCCGTACTCCCGACGAGGTCGATCCGATCGTGAAGCGGGCGATAGAGCTGCGCTCGCCGAAGCCGTCCGAGCCCAAGCCGGCACCGACGTTGGATGAGCTGCGCGAGCGCGTTTCGGGGCTGGCGGCAAGCGACGAAGAGTTGCTGCTCCTTCGCTTTTTCGATCAGGAGGCCGAGCCGCTTCTGCGCGCGATCCGCAGCCGCACCTCGCCCGACATCGCCTTCTTCGCCGGTGCTGTCGAGCGCGACCGCGCCGAGAGGATCCGCGACATCGTTCAGATCGTGCAGGAGACGGGCGTCTCCGAGGTCACGATCGAGGACGAGGACATGCGCGTGACCGTTCGCTCCGCCGCCGAGCGGGCGGCCGGCTCTTCGGCGCCGCTCGCCTCGGCCGAGTTCGGGCAGGTGCCGGAGATGCGCCCGACTGAGGGGATGATCGCGGTCGAGTCGCCGATGGTCGGAACCTTCTACCGCGCGCCCGGTCCTGGAACGCCGCCGTTCGTTCAGCTCGGCGACACGATCGAGCCCGGCCAGACCCTCTGCATTCTCGAGGCGATGAAGCTGATGAACGAGGTCAAGGCCGAACAGGGCGGAATCGTGCGCCGGATCTGCAAGCAGGATGGCGACCCGGTGCAGTTCGGCGACCTGCTGATCGAGCTCGAGCCGATCAGTGGCAAGCCGCTCGACAACTACTGATCCTTCCTGGTCTGCCGCCTGGAGGAGTAAAGTGGCAGGCCGGATTGAGAGCCTATCTCGCCAGACCCGCCCGTGCCTAACGAGGTAGGCTCTACCTCCGGCGCAGCCTTTCGGCGCGCCCAACCGTCTTTTTCTCAGAGGCTGATAGAAGAATGTTCTCGCGTGTCCTAGTCGCCAACCGTGGTGAGATCGCAGTTCGCGTCATTCGCGCGCTGCACGAGCTCGGAGTCGAGGCCATCGCCGTCTACTCGACCGCCGATGCCGAGTCGCTCCACGTCCGTCTGGCCGACGAGGCGGTCTGCATCGGCCCTCCGCCCGCCAGCGAGAGCTACCTGTACATCGCCAACGTGATCGGCGCCGCCGAGACGACCCGCTGCCAGGCCGTTCACCCCGGCTACGGCTTCCTCTCCGAGAATCCCGCCTTCGTCGAGGCCTGCGAGGAAACGGGCTTCGTTTTCATCGGCCCGAGCGCGGATGTGATGCGGCGCATGGGCGACAAGGCCGAGGCGAAGCGCGAGTTGATGGCGGCGAACGTTCCGCTCGTGCCCGGCACCGATGCGGTGAACTCGTTTGCGGGCGTGCAGGCGGGCGCGAAGGAGCTCGGCTACCCGCTCCTGCTCAAGCCGGCCGCCGGTGGCGGCGGCAAGGGCATGCGCTTCGTCGATGATCCCGCCGAGCTCGAGAATGCCTACTCGACCGCCTTCGCCGAGGCCGAGGCCGCCTTCGGCGACGGTGCGCTCTACGTCGAGCGGGCGGTCGTGCCGGCTCGCCATGTCGAGGTGCAGGTTCTCTGCGACTCCTTCGGCGGCGTGCTCACGCTGGGCGAGAGAGAGTGCTCGATCCAGCGCCGGCACCAGAAGCTGATCGAGGAGTCGCCCTCGCCGGCCACGACGCCGGAGCTGCGTTTGGAGATGGAGAGCGCGGTCGAGCGCGCCTGCGGCGTGATCGGCTACACAAACGCCGGCACTTTCGAGTTCCTGCTCTCCTCCGACGGCAACTTCTACTTCATGGAGCTGAACGCTCGCCTTCAGGTCGAGCACCCGGTCAGCGAGCTCGTCACCGGCATCGACATCGTTCGCGAGCAGATCCGTATCGCCGCCGGCGAGCCGCTGGAGCTGACGGGGCGTGCGCCGCGCTCGGGCCATGCGATCGAGCTGCGCCTGAACGCCGAGGATCCCGCCCGTGATTTCGTGCCCACTCCGGGCCGGCTCGTGCGCTTCCGCCCTCCGCTCGGCCCCGGTATCCGCGTCGACACCTTCGCCGAGGAGGGGATGGTGATCCAGCCCTACTACGACTCCCTGCTGGCCAAGCTCGCCGTCCACGCTACCAACCGCCCCGCCGCGATCGAGCGCGCGCTGCGTGCGCTCAGAGAGCTGGAGATCGAGGGCGTCACGACGACAGTGCCGGTCATTCGCGAGATCATCGACTCCGAGGAGTTCCGCAGCGGCGACTACTCGACGAGCTTCATCGCCGAGGCGGCCGGCCGGCTCCCGGCTCTGGCTGGAGGATGAAGGGAGCCCTCGTTTTCGAGGAGCAGGCGGGGCGGATAGTCGTTCCTTCCCAGACTCTGGCAACGATCGTCTCGGTGGCCGTCGAGCGCGGCGGTGCGCGTGTGCGCCGGTACCCTCGTCGCAGCCTCGCCTTCGAGCTCGGCGCCGAGCCTCCACGCGTGGAGGTGGGCATCGTCGCTCCGGCCGGCACCGTGCTGCCGGAGCTGGCCGCGCGCGTGCAGGGCTCCGTGCACGAGGCGCTCGAGTTCATGTGTGAGATGCGCGAGCTGACGGTCGACGTAACTGTCGAGGAGGTCGCTTGAAGGCCGCCGTGAGGAGACGCTGATGGCCGGTCGCAGAGCCGCCCGGCGAACTGCTCTCTTTCTTCTCTACCAGTGGGATCTGACCGGGAAGCCGCTCGCCTCTCTATATGAGGGGGAGGTCGATCCCTTCGCTCTCGAGACCGCCACCGCTGTTTCCGACCGCGCCGCCGAGCTCGACGAACGGATCAACGAGATCCTGGAGGACTGGACGGCCGATCGCCTCGGGGCGCTGGAGCGGAACATCCTTCGCATCGCCGTCTACGAGATCGACGGAGCTCGAGTGCCCTACGAGGTGGCCGTCAACGAGGCGGTCGAGCTGGCGAAGCGCTATACAACCGACGAGGCGGCGCGCCTGGTCAACGGCGCGCTCGGCAAGATCGCGAGAGAGGGAGGCAGCGAGTGAGCGCAGAGGAAGCTCTGGCCAGAGCGGAGAAGCTGCTCGAGCGGGTCGAGGAGGCCCGAAAAAGGCTCGAGCAAACCGACGATCCGGCGCAGTCGATCGAGATCCTGAGCGAGCTCGCCGAGCTGGCCAAGGAGGTAGAGGCAGAGCTGGGCCGCGCCCGCCGCGCGGCGGAGACGGAAGCGGATGCGGACGCCTGACCAGCTGCTCGGATTGATCGAGGACTACCTGCTCGCGCTCGAGCTCTCGAGCGAGCTCGGCGACCTGGGCGACTCGATGCGATACGCGCTTGCCGGCGGCGGTAAGCGCATCCGGCCCGTACTCTGCCTGGCAACCGCCGAGGCGATCGGCTGCGAGCCGGAGCGGGCCCTTCCGGCCGCCGCCGCGCTCGAGCTGGTGCACTCTTTCTCGCTCGTTCACGACGACCTGCCCGCCCTCGACGACGACGCCGAGCGTCGCGGGCGCCCGAGCACGCACATCCAGTGGGGAGAGGCGGTCGCCATTCTCGCCGGCGACGCGCTCCTGGGCGAGGCGGTTCGCCTGGCCCTCACCTACCCGAGCCCGGCAGTCGCCCGCGAGCTGATCGAGGCGACCCAGGGAATGATCGGCGGCCAGTACCTGGACATCACCCACAGCGGCGACCTGGCCGAGCTGCACCGGCTCAAGACTGGGCGTTTATTCGTCGCCGCAATCGGGCTCGCGCTCGAGGTAGCCGAGTTGCCCGGCCCCGAGCAGGCGCCCTGGCGAGCCTTCGCCGAGGAGCTGGGCCTGCTCTTCCAGCTAATAGACGACCTACTCGATCGGGACGGCCACGTGCTCGTCCACGGCGTCGAGGAGACGCGACGCCTGGCCGACGAGGCGGCCGAGCGGGCGCGGTTGCAACTCACCGAAATCGATGCCGACACCTCCGTGCTCGAGGGGCTCGTCGAGAGCCTCGCTTCGCGTACGAGTTAGATCACTGCACCGCGCGTGGTTGAACTAGCCGCCGTGCGCCTACGAGGGCGTTGCGGAACGATCGACACAGATCCGGAGCATTCCGGTTTCACCTGCGTGACGCTTTTCTCGATACCGTATTCCGCCCCGTGGGACGCTTCTATGGTTGTCAAGCCTCACAGAAGGATCCCTCCTCGACCATGAGTCGGTAGAGGCGGCGGCAGAGCATGCGCTTGACGCAGCGAATGGCCTCCCTCTTTGTC
>JBEKJI010000013.1:0-53464 GCA_050011315.1 Gaiellaceae bacterium | reverse complement strand
TCAGCCGGTGCTTCTCTGTTTCCAGCCGAGCTCCAGAAGTAGGGAGCGTTCGTAGCAGCGCTACGGGCGCGACTGAGGACGCAGTATCGGGCCGCCGAGCGCGGCCAGACGGTGGAGTGCTTCGTTTCGAGGCGAGTTCCAAGATAACTCCCTTCGCTGGCATTACCCAGATCAGGTTCGGCGGGTTTGTTCTCAGCCCGCAAGGGCACCCCGGTGGGCACAGGGTACCATCGCTCTCGGGGGTGTAAGAACGAGCCAGATCGGCTCGTCCAAAGGACCTGAACTCACGATCGGTGAAGAAGAGCTGGGATTCGCTCCTCGCCGGCGAGGAGCTCGCCTATCGCGGCGAGGAACCGGCGCGGAAGCCCCACCTCGAGCCGATCCCCGATGAGCTGGAGCCGCGCCTGCACGAGGCGCTGATCGGGCTCGGCGTCAGCTCTCTCTTCGCGCACCAGGCCGAGGCCTGGCGGCTGGCACAGGCGCGGTCGCACCTGATCGTCACCACCGGTACCGCGAGCGGAAAGACGCTCGTCTTCAATCTGCCGGTGCTCGACGCGCTCGCCCGCGAGCCCAAGCAGCGGGCTCTCTATCTCTACCCGACCAAGGCGCTGGCGCAGGATCAAGCGCGTGCGCTGGCAGCGCTGCGGGTTCCGAAAGTGCATTCCGCAATCTACGACGGCGACACGCCGAGCGAGCGGCGCTGGCAGATCCGCAAGTGGGCGAACGTGATTCTCTCCAACCCCGACATGCTCCACGTCGGCGTCCTGCCCCACCACGACCGCTGGGGCGACGTGCTCGCCAACCTGCGCTTCGTGGTCGTAGACGAGGCGCACGTCTACCGGGGCGTCTTCGGCTCGCACGTCGCCAACGTCTTGCGGCGCCTGCGCCGGCTGGCGCGGATCTACGGCTCCGAGCCGCAGTTCCTGCTCGCCTCGGCGACGATCGCCAACCCCGGCGAGCTGGCGCATGCCTTGACCGGGCTCAATGTCGAGGTCGTGGCCGAGGACGGCGCACCGCGGCCCGAGCGGACGCTCGCGCTCTGGAATCCGGAGCTGATCGAACCCGAGCTGGGACTGCGTGCAAGCCCGCTCGGCGAAGCCTCGAAGCTGCTCGCCTCGCTGGTCGAGCGCGGTGAGCGCACGATCTGCTTCGCCAAGAGCCGCAAGGCCGTCGAGCTGATCCACCGCTTCACCAGCGAGCGCCTCCCCTCCGAGCTGGCGGCGAGGATAGCGCCCTACCGGGCGGGATACACGCCCGAACAACGGCGCGAGATCGAGCGGCGCCTGGTCGAGGGCGAGCTGCTGGCGGTGACCGCGACCGACGCGCTCGAGCTCGGCATCGACATCGGCACGCTCGATTGCGCGATCTCGGTGGGCTTCCCGGGCACCATCGCCAGCCTCAGACAGCAGTGGGGCCGCGCCGGGCGCCGCGAGCACGGCCTGGCGCTGATGATCGCGAGCGAAGACGCGCTCGACCAGTTCTTCATGCGCGACCCCGAGGCGCTGATCGGGCGCAATGTCGAGGCGGCCATCCTCGACCACGCCAGCCCGCGCATCCTCGACGGCCACCTGCGCGCGGCCGCCTACGAGGCGCCGATCGGGCCCGAGGACGCCGGCACGCTCGGACCGGAGGCGCTGGAGCGCGCCGCCTCGGTGCCCGAGCTGCGTAAGACCCCGGCCGGATTCGTCTGGCAGGGCCGCGACTTTCCCGCCGCGCGCGTACCGTTGCGCTCGACCGACAGCGAAAGCTTCACCGTGATCGAGGCCGGGACCGGCTCGGTACTCGGCCTGGTCGAGAGCGCCCGCGCCTTCTCGACCATCCACGAGGGGGCGATCTACCTGCACCTCGGCGAGGCCTACCTGGTACGAACACTCGACCTGGAGGCCGCCCACGCCCTGGTCGAGCCCTTCTCGGGCGATTACTACACGCAGGCCAAGCGCGAGACCGAGACCGAGATCCGGGAAGAGCTGAGGCGCGAGCAGCGGCTCGGAGTCGAGCTCTGTTTCGGACGCGTCTCGGTGACCGAGCAGGTCGTCGGCTATCAGCGCCGCTCGATCCAGACCCAGCGGGCGATGGATCTCACACCGCTGCAGCTGCCGGCCACCTCGTTCGAGACCGAGGCGATCTGGTTCTGCCCCACCCCCGACCAGCTCGAAGGACTGGAGGAGCTACCCCTCCTGCTCGGCTCCCTGCACGCCGCCGAGCACACCCTGATCGCGCTGCTGCCGCTGCGCGCGATGTGCGACCGCTGGGACATCGGCGGCCTCTCCACCAACCTGCACGCCCAGACCGAGCGGCCGACGATCTTCGTCTACGACGGGCACGCCGGCGGCATCGGCATCAGCGAGCGCGGCTTTGAGGTGTTCGAGGACTGGGTCGCCGACACCGTTCGCCTGCTCGAAGGCTGCCCCTGCGAGCGCGGCTGCCCGTCCTGCGTACAGTCGCCCAAGTGCGGCAACCTGAACGAGCCGCTGCACAAGGCCGGCGCACTCAAGCTGCTCGGGCGGATGCTGTCTTGGAACCTCTAGCGAAACTGAGCCCTCTCTATGCGCATGCAGCCGCAAAGAAGACGGCGTTATCACCGTAAATAGCAATCGACTGCACCATGTTCGGCGTGTCTAGTTTCCCCGTTCCGATAACCCCTTTCATCCAGACGACGAGCCAGATGTTGCCGTATTCGGTAGCGACGGCGGACCCTTGGACGTTGCAATCGTGGCCCAGCGCAGGAGAGTACTCGCCGAACGCAAACTGGTGTCCCTGCACCTGGCGTGGGCTCATGCCAAAACGCGTGCCGGTCGCCGTTTGCGTGTCGCGGCAAGTGCTCTCGAAGCTACTGAGCCGCGGGTTGCCAGACGAGAAGCCGTACTCGCGCTTGCAGGAGGACTTGCCTTTGCCGATGCGATATGTCAGTACTCGACCGGCAATCCCAGCCCGCCCCATCACGCCCATGTTCGTGGTCGGCTTGCGGCCTTCCGCCCTACGCACATCGTTGGCAGTCGAGCGGCCGATATGCAACGTGTGGCCGTAGATCGGACCGATTCGCCCCGACTCCGCCACGATCACGGCGCCGGCAGTCGCAGTTACGCTCGGCTGTGCCTGAGCTATCGAGGCTCCCATGCCGATCCCAAACGCGACCAGCCCTATGGCGGCGAGCAAACCCCTCACTCCAAACAGTTTGTGAGCCAGATTCAGCATCGTCCTCACTCCTTTTGCTGTTCGTTTCGGTTTGGGCCGCTTGTCGGCTCGAGCCTAACAGGGTGGTCCTCCGTCTCCAACCGAGTTCCCCCGTCTCGCATCCGCCGATCGAGTCGGCGGGTCTTCATTCCGTTGGAGGCTCTTAGCTAGAGCGGCCGAGCAGCCGCCGCAACCGCTCGCGTAGAGAAGGCCCACGGGTCTTCGCCAGCGCCCGCTCGCGCTCCAGCGAGCGCCTGGCCCAGGCCCGCTCACGCTGCGCCCGGGTCGAGATGCTGCGCTTCCAGATCACGGGTCTTTGCTTGGGCACTTGAGCTCAGCTCTCCAAAGCCGATAGTGCCAGCTCGACGGCCTGCTCAGGCGTGTCCGCGCGCAGGATTCCCTCGCCCTCGACCGGCAAGCCCGGATCGAGCACCACGGTCGGCCGGCCCAGCCGGCGCGCGAAGGCGATCTCGCTCAGCGTCCCCCAGCTGCCGCCGACGGCGATCACGGCGTCGCCCGAGGCGGCGACCGCCAGGTTGCGGGCATACCCGGTGCCGGTCGCCACAGCGTGATCGATCCACTCGTTGGCCTCACCTGGCGACTCGCCGGGCAGGATTCCTATCGTCGGACCGCCGGCCTGTTTCGCTCCCCGCGCCGCGGCTGCCATCACCTCGTCACCGCCACCGGTGACGACCGTGCAACCGCGCTCGGCGAGCAGCCGACCGACCTCCTCGGCCTGCGCTTCCCACTCGCCGCCGCTTCCGATCACTGAGACCTGCGTCGCGCGCATCCTGAGAGCCTATCCTCCAAGCCTGCACCGCCTGCCTGGCGGGACAGGCTCTTGCGATGGTAGAAGAGCGGTATGCCGGAACGCGAGAACGATCAGGTGACGGGACCGGGAGGCGAGCTGGAGCGCATCGTCGGCTTCAGCCGCTACCTGGAGGAGCGCTGCTCGGAGAGGATCTTCTCCTCGTTCCTGGCCACGGTTCTGATGTGCGAATCGCTTCCGCTCGTCTGGGATCGCAACTACCTGCGAGTCGAGGACGGCGGCGCCAGCGCAAGCGAGTTGGCCTCGCTGGCCGACCGCGTGCTCGGGGGCGCCGGTCTCAGCCACCGCCGCATCTTCACCGACTCGCCCGAGATCGCCGATCGACTGGCGCCGCAGTTCAAGAGCCTGGGCTGGAAAGCGCAGCAACTGCTCGTGATGATCTACAACGGCCAGGTCGAGGAGGAGACGCTGCCGCTGGTGGCGGAGGTTGAGATCGATGAGATGCTCCCCTTCTGGGAGGAGGAGAACCGCCACTATCACCCCGAGAGCCCGGATCTCGTGCGCCAGCTCGGCGAGCAGAACCTGCTGATCGCGGGACGCATCGACAGCCAGTACTTCGCTCGTCGGCTCGATGGACGAGTCGTCAGCGCCTGCCAGGTCTTCTCACGCGGTGCAACCGCCCAGGTTGAGTCGATCGGCACCTTGCCCGACTACCGGAACCGCGGCCTCGCCAGCTCGGTCATCAGGCGTGCGGTCGCGGAGGCCGTCCGTACGGGCCACGACCTGGTTTGGCTGCTGGCCGAAGAAGACGACTGGCCCAAGGCTCTCTACGCCAAGCTCGGCTTCAACCCGGTCGGCCACTTCTGCGCTTTCAGGCGCGGAACGAGCTAGCGATTAGGCGCCGGGCGTCTTGCTCCAGAAAGCCGCAGCGCTGGTCTTGACAATCGTTTCTCGCTCGAGCGAGATCGGATCGATCGAGTAGACCGCACCTAGCGGGCGTTTCTTTGCCTCGCAGCCGGGCTTCACCTTGCCCTCGAGATAGACGATCGCCTTCCCCGACGCAGACCAGCCGAGGGCCGTGCCCTCCCCGAACGTCCTGCGCCCGGGGCCTTGCGCCTCGACGATCTCGACAGTGTTGGTGTCGCAGGGGATCGAGCGTGTCACAAGCAAGAAACGCTCGTCGGGAGAGAGAACGCCGCCCAACCACTCGCCTTCGACGTGGCGCCAGGCGAAGACGACGGGCCAGCTCTTCCCCTCTTGGCGGCGGAGCGACAGAGTCACGAGCCCGTGCTTGTCTCCGTTCCCGGTGCAGAGGGCGTTCAGGACGCCGTCGCGGCGGCCGTAGACGGTGCATCCGGCGGGAAGCGGCTCGATCGAGCCGCTACTCAGATCGAGCATGCGGCGCATGCCCTGCTGGAAGGCCGGCGATTGCGGAGAGCTGAGGGTGACGATCCCTCCGCTACGGGTAAGCCAGACGATGTCCCAGTCGCCGAGATAGACGACCAGCCTGTCGCCGCGATAGATCTCTCCCCGCCACTCCTCTTCTACGTCGTTCCAATCGCTGAGGTGAACGGCTCGCGCATCGTCGCGATCGGTCTGGCTCCACATGGAAACCAGCCGGTACACGTATCCGTTTCCAAGCTCCCGGCGATTGGCGGCGGAGCGGCAGCCGACCGCGTACCCGTTCACGGCATCGATCACGTAGCTTGCGCCATTCTTCCCAACTCTCGGAAGGTTCGGATCGCTCCCGCAGGATCTCGTGAAACCGGACATGGGAAGCGTCAAGCCGGTAAGAAATCCGTAACGCTTCCCGTCGAGCCCGATCAGCTCGACACCCCCGGGTCTGTTGACGACCAGTCCGCGGTCGGGAAGCGCCGGTAGCTTGATGTCGCCCGCCTTAGGCTGAAAGGGCGCAGGTTTCAGCGTGGTATTCACGGGAATGCTCTTCGCTCGATTCGCACCTCCGCAGCCCGCCGCAGAGACAAGGAGAACGGCGCAGAGGGCGGCGGGGCGCTTCATGCGCGCGACTCTGACAGCGGCCCGGCGCCTTGTCAACGCCGTCTACAGCGCCCGCGGCTCTAGCCGATCGAGAGGCGCTCGAGCGCCTCGTTACGGCTGGGCGCGATCGAGAAGACCTGGTTCAGCCCGGTGATCTCGAAGATCTTGGTGACGTTGCGATCGCTGCAGACGAGTGAGAGGTCGCCCTCCTTCTCGCGCAGGCGCCTGACCCCACCCACGAGCACACCGAGTGTGGTCGAGTCGATAAAGGTCGTCTCGGTCAGATCGACGATTACGTGGCGCGCGCCATTGGCGACGGCGTCGATCAACTGCTGCTTGAACTCGGGCGCGGTATAGAGATCAACCTCGCCGCTAAGCGCGATCACGAACACCCCACCGTCGAGCCGCTCGGTAGCTATGTCGAAATTCATGCCGATCGCCTTTCCTCCGCGCTCTTCGTACTCAGATGCACTCTAACCCTTGGAGTTGGCTTTTTCTGCTGCAGCGAGCGCTTTGCGGACCTGAGGCGCCACTTTGCTGCCGGGAACCAAGCGCAGGTACTCCTTGTATGACGTGATCGTGGTCTTCAGGTCGTTGGCATTCGCGGCGGCCTCGCCCAGCTGAAGCTCGGCCTGCGCTCGCGCCAGCTTGTCGCTCACGGGTGTCGCCTGCAGATAGCGCCGGTTGACGCTCTCCCAGGACGTCGCAGCCTTCAGATAGGCGCTGTAGGCGGCGCTGGCCTTGGTGTTGAGAGTGTTGGTATACGCCGTCAGCAAAGGATTGGAACCGGATGATCCGATAAAGACCTGCACGGGGTCGGTATTCAAGCCGAAGGGCCCGCTCGCGTCCTGGAGGTCCTGGGCCACCACGGAGTACTCGTTCCAGTGCTGAGTGGAGATATCTCTCCAGATCGCCGAGAGCTGCGAGAGCCCGACCAGGTCGTTCGGCTTCAGCTTCAGAAAGGTCTCGTAGGCCCGGATGGCGTCCGTCTGCCTGCCTTTGCTCTCGTAGAGCAGTGCCAGCGAATTCCAGGCTTCAGCATCGCGCGGATGCTGCTTCACCGTCTTCTCGGCACTCTTGACCGGGTTGCCGCCGCGCATGCCGAGCAGCTGCTGGATCACGTCGCCGCCGCCGCCGCCGCCGACACCCGAGAACAGAAAGCCGAAGGCGAACGCGAAGATGAGCAGAAAGAACACCCACTTCGCGCCGCGGCGCAAGCGCATAAAAAACATCGTCCCTTCGATCTTCGGCGAGTAGCCGCTCCTGGTCTTAGCCGGGGGGCTGGCTACGCTCCGGCTGCGCGAGTTGGATCGCTGCTGCCGGCGAGCATTCGACCTCTTGCGGCCGCGCTTGCGCTGCTGAGATCGGCCCACTCAAACTCTCCCTTCTCGTACTTCGTCTCGCCGTCGACGACGGTTAGCTGAACCCGTTCCGGGCTACCGCCGAGGACAACAGCAGCCTGCGGATCTTCCCATGGTAAAAGCGACGTGCCATCAAGTGCCACGATAGCGATATCCGCACGCTTACCGGGGAGGAGCGAACCGACCTCGTCCTCGATCCCGAGCGCCCGGGCGGAGCCAAGCGTCGCCAGCTCGAGCGCCCGGACCGCCGTCAGCGCCTGTGGTCTGCGCTCGCGCGCACGCGCGCAAGCGACCGCGAAGCGAAGCTCTTCGAACATGTCGAAGGACGGAGCCGAGGCCGGGCTGTCGGTTCCGATACCCACGCGAACGCCCGCTTCGAGGAGGTCTGAGAGCGGCGCGATACCGCAACCGAGGTAGCCGTTCGAGCGCGGGCAGTGCGCGACTGCCACATCCAGCGAGGCGAGCAGTTCGATCTCCATACGGTCGAGATCGACGCAGTGGGCGGCGACGGTCTCCGGGCCGATCGCGCCCGCGCGGGCCAGCGCCCGGATTCCGGTTTCGCCGGTGGGAGGCAGGAGGTAGTCGCTGAGCGCCATCAGCGGCCCTTCGCCGCGTAAAAGCCAGGCTCGCTCCGCCTCGCTCTCGGAGAGATGGGTGGCGACAGGTATTCCCAGCTCTCTGGCCGCCGCGTAGACGGCGGTCGAGACGGTGTAGGGGGCATGCGGCGAGATCCCCAGGCGCACTCGCTCGGAAAGCGCCGGACGTGCGACCTCCCTCAGCTCTTCGAAGTGCCGAAGTGCCTGGGCCGGGTCGTCTCCGAATACCTCCAGGCAGACGATCGCCTTCAGGCCCAGATCGGAGCAGGCGCGCGCGGAGGCGCCGCTGAAGCTGGCATCGAGAACCGTGGTCATTCCTGAAGCCAGGCACTGGGCGGCGCCGAGCCGCGCAAGCGCGACGACCTCGTCATAGGAGAGAACTTGCTTGCGCCTCAAGTGAAGCGAGATCCAGCCGCCGAAATCGAGCCCGTCGCCGAAGCCCGTGTAGCCCGCGTACTCGAGATGGGCGTGGGCATTGACGAAACCGGGCATGATCACGGCGTGTGGGAAGTTGCGGCCGCGCCCGATCTCTTCGCTTGTGCCAACCTTCGTAATGCGGCCGTTCTCGATCGCTATCGCGCCGTTCTCGATCGGCGTTCGTCCGACAGGGAGCAACCAATCGGCGGAGAAGATCGTCTCCACGGCGTGGGCGATGCTAGCAAGGCTTGTCTAGACTGCGTGCCCTCGTTCCGGTAAGCGAACGACGGAGGTATTGGTGGCGATCGCTAGAGACACAGAGCCACTGGGCTCGTCATTTGAGATCGGGGAGCTCGGGCTCGGCCGGGCTGAGCTCCTCGGCATGTACCGGAACATGCTGATCACGCGCGGGATCGAAGAGCGCGGCCACATCCTCTACAAGCAGGGCAAGATCCCCGGCTCTTTCTTCACCGGTCGCGGCAACGAGGCGGCGTCGGTGGGGGTGGCCACGGCGATGCGCCCCGAGGACGGCGGCACGCCTCTACACCGCGACATGGGCGTCCACGTCACCCGTGGCGTCGAGCCCTGGCGCATTTTCGCCCAGTACATGGGCCGTGTCGACGGCCCCGCACGCGGCCGCGACGGAAACGTCCACCTGGCTCTGGTCGAGCAGAACCTGATCGCCATGGTCAGCCACCTGCCGGCGATGATGCCGGTGGCCGTCGGTCTCGGCCTCGCTTTTCGTATTCGCAACGAGCCGCGCGTCTCGGTTTGCTGGTACGGCGACGGCGCCGCAGCCCGGGGCGACGCGCACGAGGCGATGAACTTCGCCGGCGTCCGCCGCCTTCCGGTCGTCTTCGTCTGCGACAACAACCAGTACGCCTACTCGACTCCGCCCCAGTTCGAGTACGCCTGCGCCAACCTCGCCGATCGCGCTGCCGGTTACGGCTTTGAAGGAATCGTCGTAGACGGCACCGATATCCTCGCCGTCTACGAGCAGGCGAAACGGGCGATCGAGAAGGCGCGCGAAGGGGGCGGACCGACGCTGATCGAGTGCGTGACCTTCAGGATGGAGGGCCATGCCGTTCACGACGATGCCTTCTACGTGCCGAGCGAGCTTTTCCAGGAATGGTCGAAACGCGACCCGATCGGACGCTTCGGGCTCTGGCTGAGCGAGCACGCGCAGCTGGACGAGACCGAGCAGAGCGAGATCGAGAACGAGGTGAAGGCGCTCCTGAGCGAGGCTCAGCAGCGGGCCGAGGCTTCGCCCATGCCCGATCCCGCCGAGCTCGAACAGGGCGTCTATGCCGAATCGACCGAGGCGCCGGGAGGCACCGATGCCTGAGATGACCTACCTGCAGGCGATCTCGGACGGGCTTCGCCAGGAAATGCGCCGCGACGAGCGCGTGTTCGTGATGGGCGAGGACGTGGGCGTCTACGGCGGGGCCTTCAAGGTGACCGTCGGCTTTCTCGAGGAGTTCGGGCCCTGGCGGGTGATCGATGCGCCGCTGTCGGAGATCGCCATCGCCGGCAGCGCCACCGGCGCCGCGCTGATGGGCCTGCGTCCCGTCGCCGAGCTCCAGTTCGCCGACTTCGTCTCCTGCGCCTGGGATCACCTCGTCACCGTCGCCGCCAAGCAGTACTACCGGGCCGGAACGCCGGTGCCGCTCGTGCTACGGCTGCCCTCCGGCGGTGGCTTCTCGGGCGGCCCCTTCCACTCACAGAGTCCCGAGAGCTCGTTCACACACATTCCCGGGCTCAAGATCGTCTGCCCGGCCACGCCGCGCGACGCCAAGGGGCTACTGGCGACCGCGGTAGAAGATCCCAACCCCGTGCTCTACTTCGAGCACAAGCACCTCTACCGGCGCATCAAGGCGGACGTGCCCGAAGAGCGCTACACCGTCCCCTTCGGCAAGGCGCGCGTGCACCACGCCGGCGACGACGTCACGGTCGTGACCTGGGGAGCGATGGTCTACACCGCCGCCGAGGCCGCCGGCGAGCTTCGAGGCGAAGGCATCTCGGTCGAGATCCTCGACCTGCGCACCCTGCAGCCCTGGGACAAGCAGGCGGTGCTCGAAAGCGTGGCCAAGACCTCGAAGCTGCTGATCCTGCACGAGGACACGCGCACCTCGGGCTTCGGGGCCGAGATCGCCGCCCAGGTGGCCGAGGACGCCTTCGAGCACCTCGATGCGCCAATCAAGCGGGTCGCGGCGCCCGACACACCGATTCCCTTCTCGCCGCCGCTCGAGAAGGCATTCATTCCCCAGGTCGACGACGTCGCCTCGGCGCTACGAGAGCTGGTCGCGTACTGATGGTGGCTCAGACCCATATCGAGGTGGTCATGCCGCAGATGGGCGTCTCGGTCTCGGAGGGGACGATCGTCAAGTGGCTGAAGAGCGAGGGCGAGGCAACCAAGGCCGACGAGCCGCTGCTCGAGATCTCCACCGACAAGGTCGACACCGAGGTGCCGAGCCCCGCCGACGGGATCCTCGACCGCATCGTCAAGCTCGAGGGCGAGACCGTTCCCGTCGGTACCACGATCGCGCTGATCACGCCCACGGACGCAGCGGCCGGCAAGAGCGGCCTGCTGCCGGAGCCGGCGAGCGCCGCCTCGAGCGCCGGCACGCAAGCAGCTGCCGTTTCGGTTCCGAACGGACCGGGAGGAGGCCGCACGTTTGTCTCTCCCGTGGTGGCGCGGATCGCGGCCGAGCAATCGGTCGATCTCTCGCTCGTTCCGGGTAGCGGGCGCGGCGGCCGCGTGACCAAGAAGGATCTCCTCGACCACATCGAGCGGACGGTGAGCGCGGCGGCGGAGACCGAGTCCCAGCCACAGGCGGCGCCGGCGCCCGGAGCGCGGTCGCAACCAAGCTCCGCGCCGCATTTCGAGACGCCCGGCGAGCGGCAAGAGCGCGAGACGCCGGGCGAACGGTATGAGCGGATGTCGCAGATGCGCCTCGGCATCGCCGAGCACATGCGCCGCTCGCTCGACACGGCGGCCCACGCCACCACCGTGTTCGAGGTCGACATGTCGAGGGTCGTCGAGATCCGGACGCGGCTCAAGCCGGAGTACCTGGGAACGCACGGCGTCCGGCTCACCTACCTCTCCTTCGTCGCCCGCGCCACCGTCGAGGCGCTGCGCAACTGGCCCTGGTTGAACGGCGAGGTGCGCGGCGAGGAGGTCGTCACACGCGGTTTCGTCAATCTCAGCATCGCGGTCGCGCTCGACGAGAGCAAGGGCCTGATCGTGCCCGTCATCCGTAACGCCGAGGGGCTGAACCTGCTCGGGATCGCGCGGGCGATCCAGGATTTGAGCGAGCGGGCCCGCGCCAAGCGCCTGATCCCCGACGAGGTGCAGGGTGGCACCTTCACGATCACCAACCCGGGCGGCTACGGCTCGATCATCGGCACGCCGATCATCAACCAGCCTCAGGTCGCGATCCTCGACGTCGAGGCGCTGGTCAAGCGCCCGGTTGTGATCTCGGACGCGAACGGCGCTGACGCTATCGCCGTGCGCCCGATGATGAATCTCTGCCTCTCCTTCGATCACCGCCTGATCGACGGCGCCTACGCGGTGCAGTTCATGGCCGAGCTGCGCGCCAACCTGCAGAACTGGAACGAAGAGCGCTACTAGCCCGAGAGGTGGCCGGCGACGTGATCGTGATCGAGCCAGCCGCGGACGGCGACGCCGAGGCTCTGGCCGAGATCTCGCGCCGGGCCTTCGAGCACGACGTCAACTACGGCGCGCCCGGCCTTTGCGGCCCGCCCGGCTACGACTCCGCGGGCTGGCAGCGGCAGATGATCCGGAGCGGCCGCTTCTTCAAGGTGCTCGAGCAGGATCGGCTCGTCGGCGGCTTCGTTCTCTTCCGGCTGGAGGACGGAAGCGTGGAGTTCGGGCGCGCCTTCCTCGAGCCCGAGTGCCAGAACAGGGGCATCGGCGGGGAGCTGCTCCGTTTCGCCGAGGGTGTCTTCCCCGAGACCAAGCGCCTCGTCCTCGACACACCTAGCTGGAACCTGAGGACTCAGCACTTCTACGAGAAGGGCGGCTACGTGAAGATGGGCGAACTAGATACGGGCGAGGGCTTTGTCCTCTTCCAGTACGAAAAGAGGCTGGAAGCGTGAGCGCGAACCTCGAGCTCGTCTCGGCGATCCGCAGCGCGCTTTCGCGGCTTGCCGACCCGGTACGAGCGCCCCAGATGCAGGCCTACCTGAAAACGGACATGCCCTGCCGTGGCGCGACCGTACCGCTCCAGCGTGAGCTGGTCGCCCAGGCCGCCGAGAGCTTTCCGATCGAGAGCTTCGATGACTGGCGCGATACGGTGCTCGAGCTCTGGCGCGGCGCCGAGTATCGGGAGGAGCTCGGCTGCGCGGGTTTCCTCGCCGGGCAGAGCCGCTACCGGGCGTTCCATACGCTCGATGCTCTGCCGCTCTACGAGGAGCTGATTGTGCGCGGCGCCTGGTGGGATCTCGTCGACGACGTTGCCACGCACCGGCTCGGGCCACTTCTACTCGACTTCCCGGAGCAGATGCGAACGAAGATGCTCGCCTGGAGCCGCGATCGATCGCTCTGGAAGCGGCGCAGCTCGATTATCTGCCAGGTCACTTTGAAAGCGAAGACCGACCGCGAGCTTCTCTTCGCTTGCATCGAGCCCAATCTCTCCGACGACGACTTCTTTATCCGCAAGGCGATCGGCTGGGCACTGCGGGCGCTCGCCCACGTCGACCCGGACGAGGTCGTTCGCTACGTGCGAGAGAACGAGGGCCGGCTGAGCCCGCTCAGCAAGCGAGAGGCGCTCAAGAACGTGTCCGGCAACTAGGCTGAAGACAGTTGAGAGAGGGGAAAGACGGATGACCTACCGCTTCATCGACGTTCGCGAGCTGGAACCTTTGTTCAATGGCCGTGTTCGAGCGGTGCGAAAGGCGCTCGAGATCGAGTCCTTCGGAGTAAACGAGTTCGAGCTGGCGGCGGGCTCGACCACCTATCCGGAGCACGACGAGCTCAAGACCGGGCAGGACGAGCTCTTCGTCGTGCTCGAGGGAAGCGGAACGATGACGGTCGACGGCGAGAGCTTCGAGCTGGTACCCGGCCGCTACGTCTTCGTCACACCGGAGTCCAAACGCCATATCGCTCCCGGCCCGGACGGACTACGCTACGTAGCCTTCGGCGCACCGGCCGGCGGAAAGCACGGCGGCAGGATCTGAGGGCGATGCGCGCCTACCTGTTCAATCTCGGCGTCGTCCCCTACGGCGAGGTCTGGGACCTGCAGCGCTCGCTCGCGGCCGCCGTGTTGCAGGGCGCCGTTCCCGATACGGTCATCTTCTGCGAGCACTCGCCGGTGATCACCGTCGGGCGGCGCACCGCGGAGAACGAGCTGCACGTGCCCGCCGGCGCCGAGGTCGAGATCGTCGAGACCGACCGCGGCGGCAAGTCCACCTACCACGGCCCCGGGCAGCTCGTCTGCTACCCGATCCTCGACCTGCACCGCTACGGCAAGGACGTGAAGCTCTACCTGCGCCGGCTCGAGGAGGCGATCATCCAGACGCTTGCGCCGCTCGGTATCGAGGGCTTGCGGATCGAAGGTCTTACCGGCGTCTGGCTCCAGAGCCCTCCGAGAAAGATCGCTTCGATAGGCGTTCACATCAGCCGTTGGGTCACGACGCACGGTTACGCGCTCAACGTCGATCTCGACCCGGCTCCCTTCAGCGACTGGATCACCGCCTGCGGGCTGGAGGACGCGGCCTTCACCACCGTCGCGCGCGAGCTGGGGCGCCCCGTGACGGTCGAGGAGATCCGTCCGCTCGCCGCAGCCGCGATCGCCGAGGTGTTCGTGCTCGAGCTCGAGGAACTGCCGGTTGAGGACGGCGGCACCGGACTCTGGCCGCAGCCTGTCCACGCCAAGCTGGGCGCGAAGGGAGGCTGAGTCGTGTCGCTTCCCGTCGGAGACCGCCCGCGCCGCCCCGAGTGGATGAAGGTGCGCGCTCCGAGCGCGGACTCGCTCTACGGAGACGTGCGCAAGCTCCTGCACGGCCAGCACTTGCACACCGTCTGCGAGGAGGCTCACTGCCCGAACGTGGGCGAGTGCTGGGGAAGAGGGACGGCCGCCTTCCAGATCCTGGGCGATGTCTGTACGCGCGCCTGTCGCTACTGCAACGTGCGCTCGGGTAAGCCACAAGGCCCGCCCGACCCGGACGAGCCGAGGCGTCTGGCCAAGGCCGCCGCCCGGATGAAGCTCCGCCATGTCGTCGTCACCTCGGTCGACCGCGACGACCTCCCCGACCGCGGCGCCGCTCACTACGCGGCCACGATCCGCGCGCTCGAGGAGCAGCTTCCCGATGCCTCGGTCGAGGTGCTTACACCCGACTTCGCCGGCTTCGAGGAGCAGGCGCTCGCGCTCGTGCTGGCCGAGCGGCCCGAGGTCTTCAACCACAACATCGAGACCGTGCGACGGCTGCACGCCAGGATGCGCGGCGGCAAGGCCAGCTACTCGGGCTCACTGCAGTTACTCGCCCGCGCCAGAGAGGTCGCAGGCTATCCCGTTGCCACCAAGTCCGGCTTGATGGTCGGCCTCGGTGAGACCAACGAGGAGGTCGCCGAGACGCTCCGCGACCTGCGCGATCACGGCGTCGAGATCGTCACCATCGGCCAGTACCTGCAGCCGACTCCCAAGCACACGCCGATCGACCGCTGGGTGCACCCGGACGAGTTCGCTTCCTTCCGCGACCTCGGCCTCGAGCTCGGCTTCCGCTCTGTCTTCTCCGCTCCTCTCGTTCGCTCCAGCTACCGGGCCGAAGAGCAGCGTCTGAACGCCGACGCGAACCGCTGACTCCTGCCCGGCGGCGGAGTTTGAGCTTCGAGTAGTAATGGGTAACTTCGGCGAATGAACCAGAGATTCGATCTTTCCAAGCGTGTTGCGACGCTTCGCATCGTCTTCGGCGTGATCTGGTTGATCGACGCCGGATTGAAGATGAACCACGTCTTCGTCAACGAGTTCAAGGCCGACTTCACCGAGGGCTCCGCCGGCCAGCCCGGCTGGCTCCACTGGTGGTTTCGCTTCTGGACTCACGTGATCAACACGAGCCCGTCCACCTTCGCCTACATCACGATCGTGCTCGAAACGCTCCTCGGCCTCTCGCTCGTGTTCGGTTTCGCCAGACGGTCCGGCTACATACTCGGCTTTCTGTTCAGCATGGCGATCTGGGCCGTCCCTGAGGGGTTTGGCGGTCCCTACTCGATGAGCTCGACCGACGTCGCGCAGGGAATCATCTACGCGCTCGTCTTCGCCGCCCTGTACGGGCTCGATTCCGCTCTGAGCACCAGGCCCGCCTGGACAGTCGACGAGCGGATGGAGCGTCGCTTCTCCTGGTGGCGCCCCATCGCCGAGCCGTAACGCCCGAAGTACCCGGAAGCAGGTCTAACCCACGCCGAGCGCGACGAGCGCCTCGGCGTGGAGCAGGCCATTCGTGGAGATGCCGCTGCCTCCGTCGATCACTGGGCGCCCGGCCAGGTCGGTGAACTTCCCGCCCGCCTCCTCGACGATCAACTTGAGCGGGGCGCAGTCCCAGATCTTCGCCACCGGGTCGATCGCCACGTCCACCGAGCCCTCGGCGACGAGCATGTGCTGCCAGAAATCTCCGAAGGAGCGTGCGTGCCAGGCCCTGGCTGCGAGCGGCGCCAGGCGCTCGATCCCCTCGCTCAGCTCGAACGAGACGACCGCATCCTCGAGACGCGAGATGCCCGAGACGGCCATCCGGTGACCGAACCCGATCGACATCGTTGCGTCCTCGAGCTTCTTCACGCCCGAAACTCGGATCGGAGCGTCATTGCGGAGCGCGCCCTTGCCGCGCTCGGCCCACCAGCGGCGCCCGAGCGCCGGCGCCGAGACCAGCCCGAGCTCGACCTCGCCATCCAGCTCGAGCGCGATCAGAGTCGCAAAGATGGGGATGCCGCGGCTGTAGTTGCGCGTGCCGTCGATCGGGTCGAGGATCCAGCGCCGGCCGCCCTCGCCGCCTGAGCGGCTCTCGCCGCTCAGGCCCTCCTCCTCGCCCAGCACCGAGTCGTCCGGTCGCTCCGCGGCGATCCGCTCGCGCAGCGACTTCTCGATCGCGCGATCGGTCTCGGTCACCGGCGAGAGGTCTGGCTTGGTTTCGACATGGAGGTCGAGCGCCCCGAAGCGTGCCAGCGCCAGCTCGTCGGCCAGGTCGGCCAGGCCGGCGGCGAATTCCAGATCGACCGAGCTCACAGGCTCAGTTTGACGATCGGCGCGGATCGCCGCGTTCTAGTTCAACTCGACGATGCGCCGCGCGCGCGAGCCTGTTAGGGTCCGGGCCGCATCGCCTCCGGCAGTCCGCTAGAGGGCGCTGGAAGTGTCGATGCACGCGGCGGCGAGCCGTAAGTGTCAAGGGAGGCAGCGCCGAAAGGGCTGCAGCGCGTTCAGTTTCGCTCAAGTCGATAGACAGGAGGGCACGGTGCCCCACACGTTCATGAAGCTGGTCGTCGATAAGAACCCCGGCCAGCCGGAGTTCCACCAGGCGGTCGAAGAGGTCGTCACCTCGGTGATGCCCTTCTTGAAAGCCAACCCCAAGTACAAAGAAGCGAAGATCTTGGAGCGGATGATCGAGCCCGAGCGCCTGATCATGTTCCGCGTTCCCTGGCTGGACGACAAGGGCGAGATCCAGGTCAACAGGGGCTATCGGATAGAGATGTCGAGTGCGATCGGTCCCTACAAGGGCGGCCTGCGCTTCCACCCGACCGTCACGCTCTCGATCCTCAAGTTCCTCGCCTTCGAGCAGGTGTTCAAGAACGCTCTGACCACGCTGCCCATGGGCGGCGGCAAGGGCGGCGCGGACTTCGACCCCAAGGGCAAGTCGGACAACGAGGTGATGAAGTTCTGCCAGAGCTTCATGACGGAGCTCTTCCGTCACATCGGCCCGGACACCGACGTCCCCGCCGGCGACATAGGCGTCGGAGGCCGCGAGATCGGCTTCATGTTCGGCCAGTACAAGCGCCTGCGTAACGAGTTCACAGGCGTGCTGACCGGTAAGGGCCTCGCCTGGGGCGGCAGCCTGATCCGGCCCGAGGCGACCGGCTACGGCGCCACCTACTTCGCCCAGGAGATGCTTAAGACACGCGGCCAGTCGCTCGAGGGCAAGACCGTCACCGTCAGCGGCTCGGGCAACGTCGCCCAGTACACGGTCGAGAAGTGCAACGCCCTCGGCGCCAAGTGCGTCACGCTGTCGGACTCCGGCGGCTTCATCCACGATCCCGCCGGCATCGACGCCGAGAAGCTGGCCTGGGTCCTGGAGCTGAAGAACGAGCGGAGAGGCCGCATCGAGGAGTACGCAAAGGAGTTCAAGTGCGAGTTCGTCCCGGGCAAGCGGCCCTGGAGCGTGCCCTGTGACGCGGCTTTCCCCTCGGCGGTGCAGAACGAGATCAGCGAGGACGACGCCAAGGCGCTCGTCTCGAACGGCTGCATCTGCGTTACCGAGGGCGCCAACATGCCGACCACTCCCGAGGGAATCAAGGTCTTCCTCGACGCCAAGATCCTCTACGGACCCGGCAAGGCCGCCAATGCCGGCGGTGTCGCCACCAGCGGCCTGGAGATGAGCCAGAACAGCATGCGCCTGGAGTGGGGCCGCGAAGAGGTCGAGGGCCGGCTGCACGAGATCATGGTTCGCGTCCACGAGCAGTGCGTGGAGTACGGCAAGGACGGCGACTTCATCAACTACGTCTGCGGCGCCAACATCGGCGGCTTCGTCAAGGTCGCCGACGCGATGATCGACCAGGGCCTCGTCTAGTCACGCGGATACCTGAGAAAAAGGGGCGGGCTCTCGAGCCCGCCCCCTCGCTTTTCTTCAACCCGTAAGCCGTCTACTCGCTCGAGTACTCGGGCTGGGCCTTCTCGTGCCGGATCTCGGCGACCGCGTTGTTGGCCGCGATCGCGGCCTCGGCCAGCGCGATCGTGATCAGGGTGATCTTGCCCTCGTAGCCGGCCACGTCGCCGGCGGCGTAGATGCGCGGCCTGGAGGTGCGCATCGTGCCCGGGTCGACCAGGAGCTGCCGGCGGCTGAAATGCTCCAGGCCCCAATCGGCGATGGCGCCGAGATGGGACGAGAAGCCGAGCAGCGTGACGAGAGCGTCGCAGGGCACCCGCTCGCGCTCGCCCGTCTCGGTGTTCTCGATCGTCACCGCCTCGATGCTTGTGGCGCCGTGAATCTCGCGCAGCTCGCACGGCGTCATGATCCGCGCCTTGCCTGCCTGCTCCAAGGCCCGGGCCTTGGCGAGCGTCGACTCGAGCGCGCGGAAGCGCTCGCGCCGGTGCACGAGCACGATCGGCGCCTCGACGACCTCGGCCAGACCGAGCATCCAGTCGAGAGCGGAGTCGCCACCGCCCACGATCAGGCAGCGCTTGCCCGCGAACTCCGCCTTCTCGCGCACGAGGTAATGAAGGCCGTTCCCTTCCCACTCGTCGATACCGTCGAGCGGAAGCTTGCGTGGCGCGAAGGCGCCGTGACCGGTGCCGACGATCAGGCTGCGGGTCAGATAGGTATTTCCGGCGTCGGTGCCGAGCCGGATCAGCTCCTCTCCTTCCAGCTCGATCGTCTCCAGCGAGCTTGCCTCCTCGGCCAGGCGCAGGTCGGGCTGGAACTGGAGCGCCTGCTCGGCCAGGCGAGATGCGAGCTCATGCGCGATCACGCTCGGAAAGCCGGCGACGTCGCCCATGTGCTTCTCGGGGTAGATAGCAACCAGCTGGCCGCCGACCTCCTCCAGCGCCTCGACGATGCGCACGGTCGCGTGCCGGTGCCCGGCGTAGTAAGCGGCCGCCAGTCCCGCCGGCCCTGCGCCGAGGATGGTCACATCGACGGGGGCGCCTGCGCTCGTCTCGTTGCGTTCCGACGCGGTCACGCTTGAGATCCTAGAACCCACCGGCCGAGAGCTCGGAGAAAGGCGAGGTGACAAAAACCGCTTCGGGATGAAAACCCGCCGGCTGGAGCGATCGGTCTCACCAGGCGAAGGCATCACCGCTCCTCCTTCCTCTCCCGCAAACGCAAGGCGGAACGCAGACCCGTTCGACTGTTTGCGATCGCTCTTCTCGAGTTCCGCGGGCGGGACCCACCTCTCCTCCCGGAGCGCATAGCGGAATGAAGACCCGCCGACTGGGTGTGATCGGTGGATGCGAGGCTAGGACGCAGTGTCGCGTTCGTAGCCGGCGGCTACGGGCGCGACCGAGGACAACGCGTCGCGCCGCCGAGCGCGGCCAGGCGGTGGAGTGCTTCGTTTCGCTAGGCGATCGAAATAACCCTCCCACGGGGCGTAGCACGGTATCGGCAAAACGCACACGGGAATGTGCCGATTCGGTGTCGAATTCGCATCACGCCTTCGAGCGCGGTGAACAGCAGTGGTTTGCCGCAAGGAGGTTGTTCCTAGCAGCCGCAGCTGCCGCCACAACCCGAGGCGGACGAAGAGCAACTCTCTTCGTCGGCGCGGAAGGAGGAGCCGCAACCGCAGGACTGGGGAGCGTTCGGGTTCTCGATCGAGAACCCCTCCTCGTCGCCGAAAGTGACTAGATCGATGATCGCGCCGTCGAGATAGGGCGCGCTGTAGGGATCGATCACGATCTGGACGCCGTGCTGCTCGGCCACCACGTCACCTTCGAGAGCCCGCTCGTCGAAGCCGAGCGCATATTCGAGGCCGGCGCAGCCCCCGCCCTGAACCGCCACGCGCAGTACGCCGACTTCGCCCTCGGGCTCTTCGGCCATCAGTACCTCCACCTTCGCGGCCGCGGTTTCGGTCAGCGTCAGCAGGGGAGTCTCGGTCGTTGCCATGGGCGCGCATGGTAGCAGCGAGCATGGCTCTGGCCGCGCGGCGACTCGCTAGCCGATTCAGCCCATCTGATCGCCCGGTAGAAACTGTTAAGTTGCCGAGCACGAGGTCCGGGAGCCGTTCCCGGGCGGGGCGAGAAGGCGCATCAATGCTGAGAAACTGGCTTCCCTTCCTGATCTTCGGCCTGTTTGCCTTTGGCATATCAGGCTTGATGCTATTCATAAGTTTCGCTTTATCGACTCGAACACGGACGGCGCCGGGTCAGCGAGGCCTTCCGTTCGAGTCGGGCGTTTCGACCGGGCCGCCCCGGCACCAGCGCTTCACGATCGGCTTCTACCTGACGGCGATGCTCTTCATCCTCTTCGATATCGAGATCGTCTTCCTGTACCCGCTGGCGGTCATCCTGCACGAGCTGGCCTGGTTCGGCTTCGTCGAGCTGGTCGTCTTCGTCGGGCTGCTTGCCGTCGCCTACGTCTACGTCTGGCGGAAGGGAGCGCTGGAGTGGGAATAGCCGACGGAAAGCGCCTCGCCGACTACGGGCTCAAGTCCGAGCGCCTGCTGATGGAAGGCAAGGGCCCGGGCGCCTTCGAGCAGGAGATCGCCCGGATGGAGAAGCTCGTACTGGCGACCACGCTCGACAAGGCGATCGCCTGGGCACAGACGCACTCGATGTGGCCCGACACCTTCGGGCTGGCCTGCTGCGCGATCGAGATGATGGCGGTGGCCGGGCCGCGCTACGACCTCGCCCGCTTCGGCATGGAGGCCTTCCGCAACTCGCCGCGCCAGGCCGACCTGCTGATCGTCTCGGGCCGCGTCTCGCACAAGATGGCGCCGCCGCTGCGTCAGATCTACGACCAGATGCTGGAGCCGAAGTGGGTGATGGCGATGGGCGTCTGCGCCAGCTCGGGCGGGATGTTCGCCAACTACGCCGTGCTTCAGGGCGTTGACAGGATCGTCCCGGTCGACATCTACGTGCCCGGCTGCCCGCCGCGGCCGGAAGGACTGCTGGAGGGGATCGTGCGCCTGCACGAGCGCGTCATGGCCGGCATACCGCCCGCTTACGAGATGCGCGAGGAGATCTGTTGAGCGGCTACGGGCAAGTCCCCGGACTGATCTCCGAGGTCGAGGATCGAGGCGAGACAACACTGGTGGTCGAGAAGGAGCGCCTGAACGAGGCCGCCCTCTATCTCCGCGACGAGCTCGGCTTCAACTTCCTCTCCGATATCGCCGCCACCGACTACCTCGGCTGGGGCGGCGAGACGGCCGGCTCCTGGGGATCGACCGACGGCCGCGATCTCAACGTTCCCTACACGCTCGGCCTCGATCTCGTTCCGGAGCCCAAGCCGAAGCGCTTCTCGGTCAGCTATCACCTGCTGGCGCTGCGCGCCGATCCCGTGCGCGTGCGGCTCCAGACCTGGCTCGACGAGGGTGAGCCGGTTGCGAGCGTCGTCTCTGTCTGGCCGGTCGCCGACTGGCTCGAGCGCGAGGCCTACGACCTGATGGGGATCGTGTTCGAGGGCCATCCCAATCTCGTGCGCGTGCTCATGCCCGACGACTGGGAGGGCCATCCGCTGCGCAAGGACTACCCGATCGGCGGCGAGCCGGTGCGCTTCTCGGGGGAGGAGTAATGACCGAGACCGTCCAGACAGGTACTCCGGTCTTCACCGGCTCGGTTCTCTACGGAGGAACGCGGATTCCCTCGCCGGTACCGAGCTGGGTGCAGGTCGATCCCGCGCGCCTGGAAGACGGGAACGTCCTCGAGGTCAACTTCGGGCCCAACCACCCCTCGACCCACGGCGTTCTGCGCCTGGTCGTCGATCTCGACGGTGAGGAGATCGTCGGCATGCGGGCGGTGGTCGGCTATCTCCACACCGGCTTCGAGAAGAGCATGGAGCAGAAGAGCTGGTGGAAGGCGATCAACTACCCGAGCCGGATCGACTACCTCTCCAGCTTCCAGAACGAGCTTTTGTTCGTGCTGGCGATCGAGAAGCTGCTCGGAATCGAGGTTCCGCCCAAGGCGACCTGGATCAGGACGGCTCTCTCCGAGCTGAATCGCATCCATTCCCACCTCATCTGGCTGGGAACGATGGGGCTGGAGCTCGGCATCCAGTCGATCTACTTCTACTGCTTCGATCAGCGCGAGCGGGTGCTCGACCTGTTCGAGATGGTGACCGGCGTCCGAGTGCACGGCCGCTACTGCCAGGCGGGGGGATTGGCCGAGGACATTCCGCCCGGCTTCGTCCCGGATACGCGCAAGTTCTGCCGCCGCATGTCCAAGGCGATCGACGAGTACGTGCACATGACCGAGAAGAACAAGATCTGGCTCAAGCGCAGCAAGGGGATCGGCGTCGTCTCGGCCGAGGACGCGATCAGGCTCGGGCTCTCGGGCCCGGTTCTGCGCGGCTCGGGCGTGAACTGGGACCTGCGCAAGCGCCAGCCATACCTCTACTACGACCAGGTCGACTTCGAGGTACCGGTCTACGACGGGGGCGACTCCTACGCCCGGGCGCGCGTCCGCATCGACGAGATGCGCCAGTCGCTGCGGATCGCCGAGCAGTGCCTCGATCGGATCGAGGAGCTGGCCGGCGATCCCTGGATCTCGGACGACCGCAAGGTCGTGCTGCCGCCGCGCGAAGAGCTTCACACCTCGATGGAGTCGCTCATCCACCACTTCAAGCTCGTCACCGAGGGCTACCGGGTGCCGGCGGGTGAGGTCTACGTCGCGATCGAGTCGTCGCGCGGCGAGCAGGGCTGCTACCTGGTCTCGAACGGCGGCTCCAGTCCCTGGCGTGTCCATTTCCGCGCGCCCAGCTTCGTCTCCATCGCCGCTGCGCCCACGCTCTGCCAGGGCCTCCTGATCGCCGATCTGATCACGATCTCGGCCTCGCTCGACACGCTCCTCGGGGACTCCGACAGATGATAACCGCGGAAAATGCTGCGCACTTTCTGCGGACGGGGAGCGTCGATGGCTGAGCTCTACGACGAAATCCGAGCGGTTGCGGACCGCTACCCGGATCGGAGGTCGGCCGTGATACCGGCGCTGAGGCTGGCGCAGGAGCACTACGGCTACCTGCCGCCGGAGGCCATCCGCGAAGTGGCCGCCGCGCTCGATACCACTCCGGCCGTCTGCCACCAGATCGCCACTTTCTACGACATGTTCCACCTGAAGCCGACCGGCAGGCACACGATCGATCTCTGCAGCAACGCCCCCTGCGCTCTGGTCGGAGCCGGGAAGGTGCTGGAGGCCTTCGAGCGCGAGCTGGGGATCGGCGCCGGCGAGACCACTCCCGACGGGCTGATCACGCTGCGTACGGTCGAGTGCCTGGGCGGCTGCGGCCGGGGCACGGTGGTAGCGGTCGACCACCGTTACCGCGAGCCCGTTACACCCGCGGACGTGCCGGGCATTGTCGAGGAGCTGCGCCGTGAGCACTAGCGACCGGCCCCTATTCGTGCTCGCCGGCACCGACGGCGGCGACCTGCGCTCGCTCGAGGACTACCGGCGAGTCGGCGGTTATGTCTCGCTCGAAAAGGCGCGGCAGATGGGACGCGAGGCGGTACTCGAGGAGATCAAGAAGGCGAGCCTCCGCGGACGCGGCGGTGCCGGCTTCCCGATGGGTCAGAAGGCTTCCTTCCTCCCCTCGCCCGAGCAGGCGCACGGTCCGATCTACCTGGTCGTCAACGCCGACGAGTCGGAGCCGGGCGCATTCAAGGACCGCGAGATCATCGTGCGCGTGCCCCATCGCCTGATCGAGGGCATCCAGATCGCCGCCACCGCGATCGGCGCCAGGGCGTGCTTCGTCTACATCCGCGGCGAGTATCTGAGCGAGTACGAGATCCTGATGGCCGCCCTCGCCGAGGCAGGTAGCGCCGGCCTGGTCAGCGTCCCGATCGTCGTTCACCGCGGCGCCGGCGCCTACATCTGCGGCGAGGAGACCGCCCTGCTCGAGTCGCTCGAGGGCAAGCGCGGCATGCCCCGCCCGCGACCGCCCTTCCCGGCCCTGGTCGGCCTCTACAACGAGCCGACGCTGATCAACAACGTCGAGACACTGGCGACCGTACCCAAGATCATCGAGATTGGCGGCGGCGCCTACGCGAAGATCGGAGTCGAGAGCTCGACCGGCACCAGGCTCTTCTCGCTCTCGGGCAACGTCGTTCGCGGCGGCAACTACGAGCTGCCGCACGGGACCAGCTTCCGTGAGCTGATCTACGAATGCGGCGGCGGCATCGCCGAGGGGCGCAAGCTCAAGGCGATCATCCCGGGCGGCTCCTCGGCGCCGATCCTCACCGCCGACCAGGTGGACATGTCGATGGACTTCGACACGCTCCAGAAGGCGGGCACCTTCCTCGGCTCGGCCTCGGTGATCGCGATCGACGAGCGCGCCTGTATGGTCCAGCTCGGGCTGCGCGTCGGCCAGTTTTACATGTTCGAGTCGTGCGGCAAGTGCACGCCCTGCCGCGAGGGCACGCGCTGGATCGAGATGCTCCTGCGCAAGATCGAGGAAGGGCGCGCCAGCTACGCCGAGCTCGACCTCCTGGTCGATGTCTGCGAGCGCATTCTCGGCAAGTGCCTCTGCCCGCTCGGCGACTCGGACGCGATGGTCGTGGCCAGCTACGTCACCCATTTCCGCGAGGAGTTCGAGGCTCACATCGATCAGGGCGGTTGCCCCTTCGGCGGCTCCAGCTCGCTCAAAGGTTTGCTTTCTCCGGTGGACGAGCTCTATCGCGGTCGCATCCATCAGGAGGCGGCCAGATGAGCGAGCCGGAGCTGATCACGATCACCGTCGACGGGCGCCAGGTACAGGTTCCGAAGGGGACGGGACTGGTCGAGGCCGCCGCAACGGCCGGAATCGAGATCCCGGTCTTCTGCTACGAGCCCCGGATCGGCCCGGCGGTCGGCGCCTGCCGCATGTGCCTGGTCGAGATCGAGGGCATGCCCAAGCTCCAGACGGGCTGCACCACGCCGGCGCAGGACGGCATGGTCGTGCACACGGCCCGAACTTCCGAGACGGCCGCCCAGGGCCAGAACGCCACGATCGAGTTCCTGCTCCTCAATCATCCGCTCGACTGCCCCGTTTGCGACAAGGGCGGCGAGTGCCCGCTGCAGGACCTGAGCTTCCGCTACGGACCCGGCAAGACGCGCATGACCTTCCGCAAGCGCAGTCTCGAGAAGCCGATCCCGATCTCGCCCACGATCGCCCTCGACCGCGAGCGCTGCATCCTCTGCTACCGCTGCACGCGCTTCTCGCAGGAGGTGGCCGAGGACGAAGAGCTGGTCGCCGTCAATCGCGGCGCGCTGACGATGATCGCCACCTTCGAGGACGAGCCCTACCGGGGCCCGTTCTCGGGCAACGTCGTCGAGCTCTGTCCGGTGGGAGCGCTGACCTCTACCCAGTACCGCTTCCTGGCGCGCCCCTGGGAGTACGAGCGGGCCGCCAGCGTCTGCGGTCTTTGCCCGGTCGGCTGCAACATCACCGTGCAGAGCAGGGAAGGCCGCGTCCAGCGCGTGCTCTCGCGCAACCACCCCGAGGTCGATCGCGGCTGGCTCTGCGACAAGGGCCGCTTCAGCTCCCCCCACCTCTACGCCGAGGAGCGCATCCACTCGCCGCGGCGGTACGGCGGCGAAGCGGGCGCGGTCGAGGAGCTGGGCTGGGACGAGGCGCTCGCCGAGCTCGAGCGGCTGATCGGCGAGGCACACGGCGAGGTCGTGCTGGCGCTCTCGGGCACCGAGACGCTGGAGGTGGCGTACTCGCTCGCGTCGGTCGTGCGCCGCGGCGCCCGCTCGGACGGCGTCGTTCTTCCGGAGCCGGCGCTGGACGCACTCGATCCCTACCGAGTGCCACTCTCGGCGCTCGCCGCCGCCGAGGAGATCCTCGTCTTCGAGGAGAGCCCAGTGCTCGAGCGGGCGCCGGTTGTCTATCTCTGGCTCAAGCTGGCGCGGCGAAACGCGGCGCGTCTCACCACGATCGGTCCGGCGGGCGAGATTCAGTGCGCCCCCGGCGACGGCGCCCGTGCCTGCCGCGAGCTGGCCGGCGAGACGAACGAGCTCGGGCAGCGTCTGCGCAAGGCGGAGCGCGTGATTCTGATCTGGTCGGGGCGCGGCGGTGCCGGCGGGGCTCACCTCGCCGCACTCGCGCACGCGCTCGGCCTTCACGAGAAGGACGGATCGGGCGCCCTCTACCTGCCCTCAACCCCGAACCCGCGCGGCGTCGCCGAGGCCTGGGCGACGGCCGCGGACGAGCCCTCACACCAGCCCGAGCAGATCGGTCTTCTACTCGTGTCGGGCGACGAGGCTGCGAACGACCCCGCTATCCGGGAGCTGGCCGGGCGCGCCCGCCGGACTGTGGCACTGACCCTGTTTGCGGGCGACACCGCCGTCTGGGCCGATCTGGTGCTGCCCGCAACCAGCTACCTCGAGGGAGAGGGAACGATGCGCAATCTCGAGGGCCGCTTGCAGCGCCTGCGCAGAGCCGCCGCGGCCCCCATTCGCCCCGAGCTGTCCTGGCTGGCGGAGCTGGGCGAGCGCCTCGGCGTGACTCTTCCCGCCTCGGCCACCGGCGTCTTCGCGGAACTGTCCACAAAGGCGCTCGACACCATCTCGCTTTCCTCGCTCGGCGACCGGGCTCCACTTCCGGCGCGCGCGCAGGCCGGGCCGACCGAGGCTCCCGAGCCCGAGGCGCCGTCGACGGTTCGCGGCGGGCCGCTCGAGCTGATCCGCTACCGGGCGCTCTTCTCCGGCCCGGTGGTCGAGCACGTGCCCGAGCTCGCCTTTCAGCGGCCGCTCCCGGAGGTCGAGATCTCGGTCGAGGACGCCGGCCGGCGCGCGATCGCAGACGGCGACGAGGTGGTCGTTCGCTCGAACGGCAACTCGGTGAGGCTGCGCGCGCGCATCAACGCCGCTCTTCGGCCGGGGGCGGTCAGGATCGCCGCGGAGCACTGTTCCGAGCTGGCGCTGGGCGTACAGGTGGGCAAGCCATGAGCGTCCTGCCGCCGGCCAGGAGCGAGGTCTGGTGGATCGGCGCCATCGAGGCGCTCGTCGTCCTGCTCATCCTGCTACTCGCGTTCGCCTTCATGACCCTGATCGAGCGCAAGGTGTTGGGTCGCTTTCAGCGTCGCTTTGGCCCCAACAGGGCCGGCCCGTTCGGGATCATCCAGCCCTTCGCCGATCTGATCAAGCTGGTGCGCAAGGCACCCTTCCAGCCCGACCGTTTGATCCATCCCGTGCTCTACCTGGGCGCCCCGGTGCTCTCGGCGACGATGGCCTTCCTCGCCTTCTCGGTCATTCCCTGGGGCGGCGGCTGGGAGCTCTACGGCTACCAGATCAACGGGCAGGTCGTGGACATCCCGATCTCGCTGATCGTGATCTTCGCGATCGGCTCGATCTCGAGCTACGGGGTCATGCTCGGCGGCTGGGTCTCGGAGTCTAAGTACGCGCTCCTCGGCGCCATGCGTACGGGCGCCCAACTCGTCTCCTACGAGGTTGCGCTGGCGCTGTCGGTGCTGGGCGTCGTCCTGATGGCGAGATCGCTCTCGCTGACCGGAATCGTCGCCGCGCAGCACGACACGATCTGGTACATCGTGCCGCAGATAGTCGGCTTTGCCTGCTTCGCCGTGGCCGGTGTGGCCGAGGTCGGACGCGCGCCCTTCGACCTACCCGAGGCCGAGCAGGAGCTGGTCGCCGGCTTCCACACCGAGTACTCGGGCATGCGCTGGGGCCTGTTTCAGATCGCCGAGTATGTCCACATGATCACGATCTCGGCGTTGATGGTGACCCTCTTCTTCGGCGGCTGGCTGTTCCCGGTTTACGACCGCTTCGGCCCGGTCTGGTTCCTGCTCAAGCTGGCGGTCGTGCTCTTCTGCTTCATCTGGGCGCGGGCGACGCTGCCGCGACTCCGCTACGACCAGCTGATGAACCTGGGTTGGAAGGTCCTTTTGCCCGTGGCGACCGTTAACGCCGTTGCCACGGCCTTCTTCGTGGTGCTGAGATGATCGGGGCGACCGTGTTCGGGACTGTGCGCGGCCTCGCGGTCACCCTGAAGCAGATCTTCCGCGGCACCGTGACCGAGCAGTACCCCGAGTACAAGCGGCCGGTCTATCCACGCTTCCGCGGCCGCCATCGCTTGAACAGGCACTCCAACGGGCTCGAGAAGTGCGTCGGCTGCTCGCTCTGCGCCGCCGCCTGCCCGGTCGATTGCATCCGCGTCGTCGCGGCCGAGAACACCGCCTCCAAGCGCGTCTCGGCCGGAGAGCGCTACGCCCGCATCTACGAGATCAACCTCAGCCGCTGCATTCTCTGCGGCTACTGCGAGCTCGCCTGCCCCTTCGACGCGATCACGCTCGGCAACGACTACGAGTTCAGCGAGTACTCGCGCAGCGATCTGATCTACACCAAGGACATGCTCCTAGCCGAGCCGATCAAGCACACTCCGGTCGCCGATCCGGAGCTGTACGACACCCCGACCCCCTATTACGAGACAGACAGTTGAGCGCCGGAAACATACTCGTCTGGATCGTCTGGATCGCCGCCGCCGCCAGCTGCCTGGGATCGGCGCTGGCGGTCGTCTTGCTCCGAAACGCCCTTTTCGCGGCACTGGCGCTGATCGGCAACCTGGTCTCGCTGGCGGTCTTCTACCTGCTCCTGTCGGCGGAGTTCGTGGCCGCCGCCCAGGTGCTCGTCTATGCCGGCGCCGTGATGGTGATGTTCCTGTTCGTGATCGCGTATGTGGGCTGGGACCGCGACATCGCCTGGACGGGCGGGCCGAGCTGGCAGACGCTGGGCGGAGTCCTCACCGCGGTCGCGCTTCTGGCCCAGCTCCTGGTCGTGATCGCGCTCGAGGCCACGAACCAGCTCGCGCATGCGAAGCACGTCTCGGCCAGCTTCGGCGACCCCGCTTCGATCGGCCGGCTCTTCCTCAGCAATCACCTGCTCGCCTTCGAGGTGATCTCGATCGTGCTGCTCGTGGCGGCGATCGGCGGCGTCATCCTGGGCGCCCAGAGCCGGCGCAGGCGAACCGGAGGAAGACGCTGATGCTGGGCCCGGGCATCGCCTGGTATCTCGGCGTCGGCAGCGCCGTCTTCGCGATCGGGACCGCCGGCGTGATGCTGCGCCGCAACCCGCTGATCATGCTGCTGGCGCTGGAGCTGATGCTGAACGGCGCCAATCTCGTGCTGATCGCCTTCGCGCGCGGGCACGGGTCGCTCGACGGCCAGGTGTTCGCGCTCGCCGTGATGGCGGTCGCCGCCGCCGAGGCCGTGGTCGGGCTCGGGTTGGTGGTGGCGATGGCGCGGCGGAAGATCGAGATCGACGTCGACCTGCTCTCGAGGTTGCGCAAGTGATCGCGCCTGCTGCCTGGGTCTGCCTGCTGGCTCCGCTAGGCGGAGCGCTCGCAATCGCGCTTGCCGGGAACCGGCTGCCGCGCCGCGGCGCCGGCTATCTCGCCACAACCTCGACTGCGGTTTCCTTCATCGCTGCGCTCGTCGCCTTCGTCGCCACGCTCGACCGCCACGCGGGCGATCGCGAGACGGTCAGCACGGCTTTCGGCTGGGTCGAGACGCACGCGCTCAGCTTCAAGCTCGCGCTCCTGGTCGACCCGCTCTCGCTCGTGATGATGCTCGTCGTCTCCGGCGTCGGCACGCTGATCGTCGGTTACTCGATCGGCTACATGCACGACGACGACGAGGAGCGCCGCTACTTCGCCTACATCGCCTTCTTCGTCTTCTCGATGCTGCTTCTGGTCGAGGCGGCGAACTTCCTGATCCTGCTCGCCGGCTGGGGCCTGGTCGGCCTCTCGTCCTACCTGTTGATCGGCTTCTGGCACCGGCGACCGAGCGCCGTCGCGGCCGCCAAGAAGGCGTTCGTGATGAACGCGATCGGCGACGCCGCGATGGCGCTGGCGATCTTCCTGCTGATCCAGCACACGGGCACGCTGGAGTTCCATGCCGTCTTCTCCAGGGCCCTGCTGCTCGGCTTCAACGCCTGGGTGATCAACATCGTCGCGGCCGGGCTGCTCGTCGGCGCGATCGCCAAGTCGGCTCAGATCCCGCTCCACACCTGGCTCCCCGACGCGATGGAGGGCCCGACCCCGGTCAGCGCCCTGATCCACGCGGCGACGATGGTGACCGCCGGCGTCTACCTGATCGTGCGCATGCACCCGCTTTTCGAGCAGGCGCCACACGTACAGCAAACGGCCGCCGGCCTCGGTGCCGCGACGCTGCTTGCGACCGGGCTGATCGCGCTCGTGCAGACCGACATCAAGCGCGTGATCGCCTACTCGACCATGTCCCAGATCGGCTACATGTTCCTGGCCGCGGGCATCGGCGCCTACAGCGCGGCGATGTTCCACCTGGTCACGCACGCCTTCTTCAAGGCGCTGCTCTTCCTCGCCGCCGGTGTTGTCATCCACGCCCTCGGCGGTGAGCAGGACATGCGCAAGATGGGCGGCCTGCGCAAGCGGATGCCGCGCACCTACATCGCGATGCTGGTCGGCGCCGGTGCGCTCGCGGGCTTGCCGCCGCTGGCGGGCTTCTTCTCCAAGGACGCGATTCTGGCCGCCGCCTTCTCGGAAGGCGTCTACGGCAAGGTGCTGTTCGCGGCCGGGCTCGCCGGCGTGTTCCTGACCGCGCTCTACTCCTTCCGCCTGCTCTTCCTCGTCTTCTCAGGCGAGGAGAGCGAGCTCGTGCGTGAGCACCTCTCCAAGCACAAGGGGAGAGAGGGCCCGCGCTGGATGACCGGGCCGGTGGCCGTACTTGCGCTGCTCGCCTTCGCGGGCGGCTGGCTCGAGGTCGCGGGGCTCTGGGATCCCTTCTCGCGCTTCCTCGAGGGAATCGCGCCGGCCGCGCTCGTCTCCGTTTCGACGCCGGCGCGCGAGTGGATGCTGAGCGGCGTCTCCGTGTTCGTGGCGCTGGGCGGGCTCTGGATCGCCTGGATGATCTATTCGGCGCGTAGCCAGACGGCGCCGCGCGCGCCCAAGGCTCTGGTCGAGAAGCTCTACTTCGACCGGGTCTACGACCTGCTCTTCTACTACCCGGCCGTCTCGCTCGCCCAGCGGCTCGGATCTCTGTTCGAGAAGCCGGTGATCGAGCGCTCCGTAGAGGAGATCGGAACCGGCACCCTCCTCGGCGGCCGCGTCGCCGCCGCCGTTCAGAACGGCCTCGCCCGCAGCTACGTCCTCCTGGTCGCGGCCGGGGCTTCCCTCGTCCTCCTGCTCTTCCTCATCTTCCGCTGATGCTCGCGACCTCGCTCATCACTCTTCCTCTCGCCGGCGCGCTGGCCGTGTTCCTGCTGCCCGCGAGCAAGAAGTGGGTGGGCTCGCTCGCACTCGCCGTCGCTTTGGCCGAGCTCGGGATCTGGATCTGGAGCGTGCTGCGCTTCGACTTCGGCAGCGCCAGGATCCAGTTCGAGCAGAAGCACGCCTGGATCTCCGATCTCGGCATCAGCTACCACGTCGGCCTGTTCACCTTCTCGTTTTGGCTCGTGGGCCTGACGACCGTGGTGATGGCTGCGGCGATCGCCTACGGGCTCTGGGCCGGGCGCGAGCGGGCGAACGCCTACTTCGCGCTGATGCTCTTCCTCACCGGCGCGATCGTCTGCGTCTTCAGCGCCCAGGATCTGATCCTCTTCTACGTCGCCTTCGAGGCGATGATGATCCCGCTCTACCTGTTGATCGGCGTCTGGGGCGGCGAGCGGAGAATGGCCGCGACCTTCAAGTTCGTCGCCTACACGATGGCGGGCTCGCTCTTGATGCTCGTCACGATCGTCGTCTACGGGCTCTCGCACGGATTCGATCTGACCACCGCCTCGACCTCGGGCAGCGTCTGGCTCTTCCTCGGCTTCGCCGTCGCCTTCACCGTCAAGGCGCCGCTGTTCCCGCTCCATGGCTGGCTGCCGGACGCCTACCGCGAGTCGCCGCCGGAGGTCGCCGCGGTGCTCTCGGGCTTGGTCTCCAAGGTCGCCGCCTTCGGCTTCCTGCGCATCGTCTTCACGAAGTTCCCGGACGCCGGAGCCGGTACGCCGTTGCACGACCTTAGGACTCTCTTCCTCGCGCTCTCGGCGACCGGGCTCATCTACGGCTCGCTGCTCGCCTTCCGGGCGCCCGACTTTCGCGGTGTCGTCGCCTACTCGAGCCTGGCGCAGATGAGCCTGATCGGGCTCGGGCTCTTCTCGGGCGGCGAGCTCGCCCTGAGCGGCTCGGTGCTGCAGATGGTCAATCACGGATTGATCTCAACCGCGCTCTTCCTGCTCGCCGGGGCGATCGAGAGCCGCACCTCGACCGGAGTTCTCGAGAGGCTGGGCGGCCTGGCGCACGGACGCCCGATCCTCGCCAGTCTGCTCGTCACGATCGGCGTCATCTCGCTGGCGGTGCCAGGCTCGAACGCCTTCGCCGGTGAGCTCATGATCCTGGCCGGCGTCTTCCAGCGCGGCTGGGGCTGGGCGCTTGCCGGACTGGTTGCGATCGTGCTGGCGGCGATGTACATGCTGCGACTGATCTCGGCTGTCCTGCACAGAGAAAACGGCGAGGCGGTGCCGGATCAAGCGCCCGACCTTCGGCCGGCCGAGCTTTGCATCGTGGGCGCTCTTTTGGCTGGCATGCTCTCCATATCGGTCTGGCCGGCCGGCATCGGCAAGCGCTCGTTCGCCTGCGTCAACCAGGCCCAGACCACCTCGGTGCAGGCCAAGGCTCCGGCGCAGGTTGGACTCCTCTGCGTGCCCGGCCAGCAGTCGAACACGGGCGGGGTATCTTCGGCGGATTCGGGAGCGGCGCCGTGATCAAGACGCCGACGATCGACTGGCTGACGCTGGCGCCCTCGCTCGCCCTGGCCACCGCGACGACGATCGCGCTGCTCGTCGCCGTGCTCGTCCCGGCGCGAGCCCGGAAGCAGGTCGCCTGGTTCGTCTGCCTGGCCGGCTACGGAGCGGCGTTCGGCACCGCCGCCCTGCTCTTCGACCGCAGCGGCCAGGCGCGGGCGGTGATCGCGAGCTCCCTCTTCCGCGACCGCTACGGCGCTCTGGCGGCGATGATCGTGGCCGGGGCCGGGCTGCTGACGACGCTTGTCTTCTACGGAGAGAGAGCGGCTCCCGACCGTGTCGGCGAGCGCTTTGCGCTTCTGGCCGCGGCCGGCGGGGGCATGATCCTCTTCGCCCAGGCGGCGAACCTGCTCACTCTCTTCCTCGGCCTGGAGTGGTTCTCGATCTCGCTCTACGTCCTCTGCGCGCTCGAGCGCGAGCGGCCGGAGGCGGTCGAGGCGGGCTTCAAGTACCTGATCGTGGGCGGATTCAGCTCGGCGATTCTCGTCTTCGGCTCGGCCTTCGTCTACGGCGCCACCGGCACGCTCAACCTCGCTCAGATCGCCGGCAAGGCCGCGAGCGGAAACCTGCTCCTGGTCACCGGGCTGGCGCTGATCCTGGTCGGGTTCGGCTTCAAGGCGTCGGCGGCGCCCTTCCACGCCTGGACGCCCGACGTCTACCAGGGCGCCTCGACGCCCGTGTCGGGCTTCATGGCCGGGGCGACCAAGGCCGCCTCGCTGCTGGTGGCGCTGCGGGTGCTCACCGTCTCCTTCCCCAGCCAGGAGCACCTCTGGACGACGGCGGCGGCCGCGTCGGCGGTCGCCTCGCTCGTGCTCGGCAACCTGGCCGCGCTGGTACAGCGCGATCTGAAGCGGATGCTCGCCTACTCCTCGATCTCGCACGCCGGCTACCTGCTGCTGGCGGTGACGGCGGCCAGCCCTCTCGGCGGCCGGGCGCTCCTCTACTACCTGATCCCTTACGGCGCGGCCTCGATCGGAGCCTTCGCAGTGCTGGCGGCGCGCGAGCGTGAGCTGGGCGAGGCGACCACGCTCGACAACCTGGCCGGCTTCGGCTGGGAGCGACCGCTCTACGGGATCGCGCTCTGGATCTTCATGCTCTCCTTCGCGGGCTTCCCGCTCACGGGCGGGTTCGTCGGTAAGGTCTACGTCTTCGCAGCCGCCCAGCAGGCGGGCTGGACCTGGCTCTTGATCGTCGCCGCCGTGGCGACGGTGGTCAGCCTCGGCTACTACCTGGCGGTCGTGCGCTCGATCTACATGCGCCCGGGCACGGATCGGGGCTCGCCCCCTCCGCCCGAGCGCCTGCTCGGAACCGCCGTGCTGCTGGCGACCATCATTACGGTCGGGTCGTTCTTTGCCACCCAGCCGCTGATCGACCTGGCCAAGCATGCGGCCGGGCAGCTTCCCCTTTAAGAAGAGCCGGGCACCGTCGAGCAGCAGCGGCTCGTGAAAATCGAGCGGAAGTAGACGACGCACGCTGCGCAAAGTCACACAGATCGCGCGACTTGCTCGTGTGAGGTGACCTCACTCGAGAGATCAGTACGGTTACAACCTGGAGATTATCTCGCCTAATGCTATACCGTCTTCAAAACCAATCGTTTTCACCTTCGCGAGTTTAGCTGTGCTTTTCTTAATAATCGCCGTCGAAAAGCGCGCCCATTGTTGGTCCGTCAAAGGATAAACTTTGCCGCCGTAATGCAGATGAGCGCCGATCTTACTACAGTCGGTTACGGCCGTGGCTTTTAGACTACTTTGATTGATTATATCACGTGATAACGCCGCAATATCTTTCTCTGCCCATAACACTGGGTACGGGCCGGGGTACCACTTCTTAAATAATGCGCTTGGCGTAGGCACAATGCTCTACCTTCCTTCCTTTTAATAATGTAACCTGGCTGTTCCAAATCGGAACTCCGGCTAAGTGATGCGTAAAAACGGTACTTTTGCGATGTTCAAGCGCTTCGAAAACGTCTAACGCGGTACGCATCGCAGCGCGCTCGGACGCGCACAGAAACGGTCCTGCTCGGTTATAGAAACCGCTCACTGAAGCGTTCGCGCATCCGCACCAATTCACGCAGTAGTCCTTGATATCGCAGGACTCACACTCTCGGTTGAGCCGACCTCCCGAGACACAGTGCCTGGTGAGCCGCTCGAGATCGAGACCGTGCTCTATAGAGCCAATACGGTGTTCACCGTTCGCTCCCGAGCCAATCAGACGTTCGCACGGATACAGGCCTCCGTCGGGTGTGATGGCCAGTTCCGCTCTCCCCATATGGCATCGCTCCAACAAACTGAAGCCGCCGCGAATCAAGACGGCGATCTTGTTGTCTATCACGCTCACGTAATGAGGATCCTGGTTGAGATACCACGCGATATACAAGTCAGCGATAGCTTTGTAGACCGCTGGCAGGCTATCGGCGTCCTCACGTGTCCATCGCGCTGAGAAATCAGGATCGAGATTGATTTGTCGCAAGCCGAGCCCCGAAAGGTAGTCCACGGTCTCGGGAAGGCGCCGGAACGTCAGAGGGTGATAAACGGCGTTGACCAAGACCGACGACAAAACCTGCTGAGCGGCTATGAGCGTTTGCTCGACCCTGCGCGCCGTGTCTTTCCCGGTTCGAGTACGGCGGAGGTGATTTTGAACCTCGGGTGGTCCGTCGCAGCTAACGCATACCTCAAAAGCATGGGCTTTTAAAAAGCTCGCAATGGCGTCCGAAAACACCGTGCCGTTGGTCGTGAGCGAAAACCGCACACGTAGCGGATCGAAGGACGGATGCGCTTCGATAAGATCAGTTATCTCTCGCAGAAGACGGAACTCTAAGAGGGGCTCGCCGCCAAAGAACCCGATCGCGATTTCGCTTCGGGGAGGCGCGTGTCTAAAAATGAAGTCGAGTGCCTGACGAGCGGTCGATAGCGACATCGTCGCAGGGTTCTTGCTGACGTAGCAATAGCTGCACGCAAGATTGCACCGGAGCGTAATGCAGAGGGTGTAGCGATGACACCAACTGCTCAAGTCAACAGGTGCCAAGCTCTTCGAAACTGTATCCGAGTCGGTGATCTGACCAGCTCCTCATTGTGCGGCGAGGCATATCGGCCGTTGAAGCCTCGAGGTGCTCGGCTTTTTGTTGGCGCCCTCGGTACGAAAAACCATACCGCGAACTTGACCCAAGGTAAGGAGACCCTCGGGACGATCTACTGACTCCGAGACGCGGAAGCGTTCGTAATCCCAGACTGGGACAGGGGGCATGCGTTCGTCTCACGCCGCTGACCGACTTTCCCCTGGGGCCGTTCGGGTTGGAACGATCGCCCGGCTCATCTCGTGGAGATTCGTGACGCGGGAAGCCTTGCTGGGCGACGGAACATGGTGCCCTCATCCGTCCAGTCGACTACTCCTTACTCCGCCTCGCCGGAGAACCTAGAGTCCGATGTGCTCGGCGGTGGCGAAGTCCTCGCCGGCGCGCGCGTAGAGCTCGGGAGTACTTCGGAGGAGACTGCCCGTTGGGGCTAGAGCAGCCTGGAGAGTAAGCAGCCCCAGGCAAACCGCGAGCGCGGGGAGGCCGATCCCCGGCGCCACGACATCGAACAGAGCTCCCGAGCTGGAGCCGACCGCAATCATCGCCAGCGCCAGAGCAGCGAAGGAGAAAAACGCCTGCGTCGCACCGAACGCTTTCGCCATTAGCGTTCGTGCGTCGGCGAGCTCTCCAAGGGCCATCAGCCCTCCTATTCCGATCGCCGGCACGGCCGCAAGCAAGAAGTAGAAGGCCGCCGAGCTGGCACCGGAGTTGTCCACCAGCGAGGCGGCGATCACCAGACAGAGTGCGAAGGTACGAGCGACCACAACCTATGTCCTTCGCCCGGCGCGATGCTAGTCCTGCGATCGCCCCCTTTCCCCCAGGGGTCAGATCTTGCATTCCGCCACCCAAGCCAGGGCGCGGGTCAGATCTTGCATTCGGTCATCCGGCTCCTACAGACGAGTCCGATTCGGCCATCTTGAGCAAGAGCGCCCAGAACCTTAGGCTCGACCTCATGTCACGACCACTCCGAATCGAGTACCCGGGAGCGCTCTATCACGTCACTTCCAGGGGAAACGAGCGCAAAGAAATCTTCCTCGACCGTCTCGATCGGAGACGTTTTCTAGATCTACTCTCGGTGATCGTTCGGCGCTTCGGTTGGCGTGTATACGCCTACTGCCTCATGCCCAACCACTATCACCTGCTGTTGGAAACGCCACGCCCCGAGCTCGTTCGCGGCATGCAGCAACTGAACGGCATCTATGCGCGGCGCTTCAACCGGCGCCACGTACGGAGCGGCCATCTATTCGGTGGACGTTTTCACTCGATCCTCATCGAGCGAGATGCTCATCTCGTCGAGGTCGCCCGCTACGTCGTCCTGAATCCTGTACGGGCTGGAATCTGCAAGCTTCCGGAGGACTATCGCTGGTCGAGCTACCGAGCGACCGCGGGCCTCGAGAAGCCTCCAGCCTTCCTCGCCGCCGATGAGTTGCTAAGAGTCTTCGCCTCAAGGCCTGACACGGCGCGCCGGCACTACAAACACGCCTGCTTCGAACCGATCGTCGAAGATCCTTGGGCCTCGCTCCGCGGGCAGATCTACCTCGGTAGCGAACACTTTGCTCAGAAAGCGATCGGGCTCGGCAACGGCGACAGGCTAGACCGAGAAATCCCTTTCCCTCAGCGAGATCCGGCGCCGCCCTCGCTCGCCGAACTCTTCGATTCGCATGGCGAGCAGGCGATGCTCATCGCCTACAGAGAGCATGGCTACCGGATCGGTGAACTTGCAGATCATCTCGGCTGTCACTACTCGACCGTTAGCCGGAGACTTCGTCGACTCGAGGGCGGGCGATGATGCCCGAATGCAAGATCTGACCCCGAGGGTGCTCGCTAGACCCGGGAGCCCGCAACCGCCTCGGCGATCGACGCAATAGCGGCGGCCGCCTCGCTATCCGGGGCGCCGAGGTTGACCGGCTCGCCGCGTTCGCCGCACTCGCGTAGAACCGGATCGAGCGGCACCCGCCCGAGTAGCGGCACGCCGAGCTCGGCGGCCAAACGCTCGCCGCCGCCCGAGCCGAACACCTCCTGGCCGCTCCCGACCAGGTAGGACATGTTCTCGACCACGCCGAGTAGGCGCATGCCGGTCTCGTTCGCCATCAGGGCGGCGCGGGCGGCCACCTCCTGGGCGAGCGGCTGCGGGGTCGTGACGACGATCGCCTCGGCGCTCGGAAGCAGCTGCGCGAGGGAAAGGGCAACGTCGCCGGTACCGGGCGGCATGTCCACGATCAGCGTGTCGATCTCGCCCCAGTGCACCTCGGAGAGGAACTGCTCGAGCGCGCGGTGCAGCATCGGCCCGCGCCAGATCACCGGCTTGTTCTCGTCCAGGAAAAAGCCGATCGACATCAGCTTGAGCCCGTGACCGAGCGGGGGCACGATCATCTCGTCCACCGCCACCGGGCGCTGCGTGACGCCGAGGAGCTGCGGCACCGAGTGCCCGTAGATGTCGGCGTCGAGCACACCCACTTGCTCGCCGAGGGCGCTCAGCGCGAACGCCAGGTTGACGCTGATCGAGGACTTGCCGACCCCGCCCTTGCCGGAGGTGACGGCGAGCACGCGCGTGCGCTCGGAGAGCGAGATCCCCTTCTTGTCGGGAATCCCCAGGCGCTTTTTCAGCGCCTGCTTCTGCTCAGGGGTCATCTCCTCGAAGCTGAGTTCGACCGACTCGACCCCGGGCAGCTCGCCGACGTGCCGTGCGACCTGCTCCTTGAAGTTGTCCTTGAGCGGGCAGCCCGCGATCGTCAGCGCCAGCGTGATCCGCACCGTCCCGCCGTCGATCTCGATCCGGCGCACCATCCCGAGCATAGTTACCGGCTTGCCCAGCTCCGGGTCGACGACGTTGCGAAGCGCCATCTCTATCTGTGCGCGGGAGAGAGCCATGGGCTAAGCGTAGTCACACGTGCATCCGTAGCATCCCGAATAGGATGTGAGGCCATGCTGGAGCGTCTCACGCGGTCGCGCCGCGGCAGTCTGGTCGTCGCGACGCTGACCGATGCATGGAACGCCGTGCGCGGACGCCATGATCCGCTTGTTCCGCCGCGCCGGCTCACCGTGTTCGTCGGCGCGGGCGACTTCCGGCAAATGGGCGAGGATTTCAAGCGCTTCTTCGTCGAACTCGGTGGATTGAAGCCGGAAGACGACGTGCTTGACGTCGGCAGCGGTATCGGTCGTATGGCCGTGCCACTGCTCGGCTACCTCAGCGGCCGCTACGAGGGTTTCGATGTCTACCGGCCCGGGATCCGCTGGTGCCAGAAGCAGATCACGCCGCGGTATCCGAGTTTTCGTTTTCAGCTGGCCGACATCAAGAACGAGCTGTACAACCCGAACGGTCGGCACAGCGCATCCGACTACCGCTTTCCGTACGACGACGCCAGTTTCGATTTCGCGTTCCTGACCTCCGTTTTCACGCATCTTCTTCCTGCGGACGCGGGCAACTATCTGAACGAGGTCGGCCGAGTACTGCGCAAGGGCGGGACCTGCTTTGCGACGTTCTTCCTGCTCGATCAGGAGCAGCCGGCAGGCGACGGCGCCCAGCTCGATTTCCGGATCGAGGGGGACGGCTACCGGTCGATCAGCGCGGCTGCTCCAGAGGCAGCCGTTGCCTACACTCGCGAGGGCATCGACAGGATGCTCGCCTCCGCGGGGCTGACTCTACGGTCGTCCTATCGCGGCTCCTGGTCCGGCCACGAGAGTGGGACCGGCTTTCAGGACATCCTCGTAGCGGTGAAACGAACGTAACGGCGGCTTATTCGAGCAAGCGGAAGAGGCGCCGGCGAGGTAGCGTTTACGGCTCCTCGCGACTCGTTACCTACCCGGCGTTCGCTTCTCCCACGGTCTGCTTACCTTCAGCGCCGAGAGGATGGCGCGCGTCGAGGGCGAGCGGTTGAGCGTGTAGAAATGGATACCCGGGGCGCCGCGGGCGAGCAGGTCCGAGGCCTGGAGCGAGGCGTGAGCGACCCCTAGCTCGAGCACGGTGCCGGGATCGCGGGCGCGCAGCTCGAGCTGGTTCATCAGCTCGGTGGGAATGGCGGCGCCGGAGAGCGCGGTCATGCGCGCGATCTGATCGGCACTCGTGATCGGCATCAGGCCCGGGATGATCGGTTGCTCTATCCCGGCTGCCCGCGCCGCCTGGACGAACTTGAAGTAGACGTCGTTGTCGAAGAAGAGCTGGGTGATGAAGAAGCTGGCGCCGGCCCCGGCCTTGGACTCGAGCGCGCGAATCTCGCTGGCGAGGTCGGCCGCCTCGACGTGCACCTCGGGATAGCAGGCGGCCCCGATGCAGAACGAGTACTCGCCGGCGATCAATTCGATCAGCTCGCTGGCGAAGCGGATCGACTCGTCTTCCGCGCGCCAGTCGGGCCGGTCGCGGGGAGGATCGCCGCGGAGCGCGAGCACGTTCTCGATCCCGGCCGCCGCGATCCGGTCGAGCACGGCGCGGAGCTCGTCCAGCGTCGCCCCGTAGCCGGTGAGATGCGACATCGCCTCCAGCCCCAGCTCGTGCTTCATCCAGCGCGTCAGCTCGACCGTCAGCTCGCGGGTCGAGCCGCCGGCTCCGTAGGTGATCGAGACGAACGAGGGCTCGAGCGGGGCCAGCTTCTCGATCGCCTCGCGCAGGTTGCGCTCGCCCTCCTCGCTCCTGGGCGGGAAGAACTCGAACGAGAAGACGGGCTCCTCGCTCCGCTCGATGATCTCGTCTATGCGCATTGGGGTCGCCATTCTAGAGCGAGCTCGGCGTTGCCAAGCTCGACGAGACCTGGTTCGCCCTTCGCCACGCCTGTCCCTGCCTGACCGGTCGCCGATCGCGGTGCGCCGGCTCGAGCGGTCGCGGTGCTCGGCTTCAGCTGCGGAGGCGCTCGCTCAGCGCCCGGCACAGCTCCTGCGTGCCGGCCGCCGCGATCCGCGAGCGCGACTCGAGATCGAGCGCCGAGGCGAGAAATGAGCTCGCGCCCTCTACGTCCCGATCGACGAACTCCACCGCCAGCCCGACCTCTCGCACCAGCAGCTGCCCGGCCGCCACATCGACCGAGCGCGCCGGCTTGAGCGAGCAGACGGCGTCCAGGCGCCCGTCGGCGAGATGGCAGAGCGAAAGCGCGAGCGAGCCCATGATGCGCAGGCGCTTCGCCAGTCCGACCATGCTCGGCGCGCGCTCGGCGATGCGAGCCGTCTCGGTCGCCTCGAAGGCCAGCAGCTCGATCTCGTCCTTGGGCCTGACGGCGCCGATCGGCTCGCCGTTCAGCCAGGCGCCCTCGCCACGCCGGGCCGTCCATTCCTCGCCGCTACCGAAGTCGACCACGTAGCCGAAGAAGACGTCGGCCATCGTGTCGCCCTCGGCGACCGCGAGCGAGAAGGAGAAGAAGGGGATGCCGCGCTTGGCGTTGATCGAGCCGTCGATCGGGTCGATCACGATCCGGGTCGGCCCGCCACCGCCGAAGACCCTCTCGCCCAGCTCCTCCGAGACGAGCGTGAAGCCGATGCCGTCTAGCTGCTCGAGCCGGCGCACCGCAGCCTGCTCGGCCGCGGCGTCGATCTGAGTCGTCTCGTCGCCGCCACGCCCCTTCCCGAGCACGGTCTCGCGCTCGTGGCGTGTGGGCAGCCGCTCGAGCTCGCCGTAGATGTCCGCCACGATCTCGCGGCAGATCTCGAGCCAGGGCATCAGAGGGCGTAGAGGACGAGCCCCGAGAGGAGCTTGGGATAGAAGTAGGTGCTCTTCTGCGGCATCACCCGGCCTTCGCGGGCGACCGCGAAGACCTGATCGATCCGGGGCGGGCGCATCAGTACAGCCAGCTTAGCCGCGCCGGAGTCGACCGCCTCGACCGCTTCCCTCCAATCCGGTGTGTAGGAGATTCCCTCGTGGCCGAGCCGGTCGACCAGCTCGACGTCGAGAATCGGCTCGGGGGAAGCGACCAGCCGGGCGCCGCCGCCTTCGTAGACGAGCACTGCCGGCGTCTCGTAAGACATCCCGTCGAGCTCGCTGACGGCCGCCTGCACATCTGCCTTCGGCTCGCCCGCGGTGAGCGACCCGAGCGCGGGCGCCGTGGCGAAGACGCGATGAGTCGGGAAGATCGCTAGCCCCTCACCGTGGGTGTTCACGAGCGCGGCGAAGGTGAAGGCGGTCGCGTCGGTTCCGTCCTGCTCATGGAAGGCGAGCGCCGTCTCGTAGCGATGATGACCGTCGGCGATCAGGAGCTGCTTGTCGGCGAGCGCTTCCTGCACCCGAGCCAGCGCGGCCTGATCGTCCACGCGCCAGAGGCGGCTGCGAACACCGAGCTCCTCGGCGTCGAGATCGGGCTCGCGCCCGGCGGTCTGCTCACGCAAAGCCTGCTCGCAGCGCTCGGGGTCGTCGTAGAGGAGGAAGATCGGCTCGAGCTGGGTGCGGGTCGCGTTCAGCAGGCGCAGGCGGCCCTCCTTCGGCCCGGCGTGGGTGCGCTCGTGCGGCAGCACCACCTTCTTCTCGTAGGGCTCGAGCCTGATCGAAGCAAGGAATCCTTCTCGCGTGCGTGCGCGGCCGTCCGGGCCGACGTAGGACTGCTCCAGCCACCACAGGGCCGGTTCGGGATCGCGGCGCATGACGCCCTGCTCGCACCAGGCGGTAAGAAGCGGGCCGGATTCGCTCTCGTCCTCGGGCAGTGTGAGGTTGACGATGTTGTGGGGATTGCGCGCCCGGTAGGCGAGGCGCTCCTCGGGCCCGATCACGTCGTAGGGAGGCGCAACTAGCTGCGCAAGCGCTCCGGCAACGCCGGTGTCGAAGGTCAGAGCCTGGAAGGGGCGGATCTCGGCCACGACGTTGAGCCTAGCAACGGCCCAGTGACTAGACTCGACTAGTGGTCTCCGCGGAAAATACGGTTTTACTGAACCGTGAAAATACTGGTTGTTGCGACCGGCCGCACTCAAGGAAGCGATGCTAATTCGGCACGAAAACGGCACAACTCGTGCGCCCTTTCTCGCTACCGTTTCACGACCCCGCGGGTGGGTGGCTCGGGGGAGGGCTGCGGAACTTGGTGCCGTCATACGCCGAGTCGACGGTCTTCATTTGAAACGAGCTCTGAGCGCATGACCCTCCTCGCCGAGCTCGTGGCGGACAGCGCCGTTGAAGGCGTCTACGCCGTTGCCCGCAAGGAGCGCCTGCGGACGCGCGCCGGCGCCGCCTATCTCGCGCTCGAGCTGACGGACGAGAGCGGCCGCGTCGAGGCCCGCGTCTGGAACGACGTGGAGCTTCTCGACGGCCGCTTCGCCGCGGGCGAGGCGGTGCGCGTGCTGGGGAGAGTCGAGAGCTTCCGCGACAAGCTGCAGATTCAGGTGCGCACGCTCGAACCGGCGCCCGAGGCCGACCCCGCGAAACTGACTCCGGCCGGTCGCCGCGACCCAGAAGAGCTCGAGGGCTTCCTCGACTTCTTGGTCGCCGAGATCGGTCACGAGGCGTTGCGCGAAAGCGTCGAGTCGCTACTCGAGGCGAGCGAGCGGCAACGCCTGCGCGCTCTTCCGGCCACCCGCGAGGGGCACCACAGCTACTCGGGCGGCCTGCTCGAGCACACCGTCGGCGTCGCCACCATCTGCCGCGATCTCTGCCAGCTCCACCCGCGCCTGCGCTCCGACCTGATCCTGGCCGCCGCGCTCGTGCACGACCTCGGCCGCACGCTCGAGCTCGGGCCGGCGCCGATGTTCGCCCCGACCCCGGAAGGGCGCCTGCTCGGGCACGTCCAGCTCGGTCTGCGCCTGATCGAGCAGCGCGCCACGTCGCTCGCCCCGGAGCTCCGCGCCGAGCTGCTCCATGCTGTCGCCGTGCACCACGACGGGCGCTCGGCCCGCACCGCCGAGGCGGCGGCCCTCTACCACGCCAACCAGCTCGATACGGTCGCCCAGCTGCGACCGGTCGAGGACACGTAGGTAGCGGAGCCCCATGCTCGGACTCGTACTCGCGCTCGGGGCGAGCGTTTCCTGGGGCGTCGCCGACTACCTCGGCGGCGTCAAGAGCCGCGTCGTGCCGCTGCTGACGGTGATCGCCGTATCGCAACTGTCCGGTCTCGTCTTGATGGCGGCGATCGCGGGCGCGACCGGCTCCTTCCCCGATACGAGAACCGCCGTCTACGCGGCGCTCGGCGGAACGGCGGGCGTGATCGCGGTCGCCGCCTTCTATCGAGGCATGGCCATCGGCAGGATCAGCATCGTTGCGCCGGTCTCGGCGACCGGGGTCGTGCTTCCGGTCGCGGTCGGGCTGGCGCGGGGCGAGAAGCCGGGGATCATCGCGCTGGTCGGAATCGCGCTGGCGCTGATCGGAGTGATTCTCGCCTCGGCCGAGAGCGAGCCCGGCGGAAGCCCCGGCCTCGCCACTGGAGTGCCGCTGGCATTGGCGGCCGCGTTCGGTTTCGGCGTCTTCTTCCTCTTCGTGGCCAAGGCGAGCGAGCACCACCAGGCGCTCGCGACCACGTTCGTGCTTCGCCTGACGACCGCTCCACTGGTGCTGCTCGCACTCCTGCTTCTGCGCCAGCCGCTGCGGGTCCCGCCCCGCAACCTGCACTGGCTCGTGCTCGTGGGCGTGCTCGACAGCGGTGCCAACGCTCTGTATGCACTCGCAACCGACCACGGCCTGCTCAGCCTGGTCAGCGTGCTCGGCTCGCTCTATCCGCTGACAACCGTTCTTCTGGCGCAGGCGCTCTTACGCGAGCACGTGTCCCGCCACCAGAAGGTGGGGATCGTGGCCGCGCTCGCGGGCATCGCGTTGATCTCGGCCGGCTAGAACGCCAAGAGCTCTACGGGGCCAGTGTCGAGCGCAGATCGTCGATCGCCGCGGGGACGAGGTGGTAGTACATCCAGGTGCCGCGCCGCTCGTGCTCGATCAGCCCGGCCTCGCGCAGAACGCGCAGGTGATGGGAGACCGTCGGCTGCGCCAGCTCGAGCACGTTCACCAGCTCACAGACGCAGGCCTCGCCGCACGAGGCGAGACGGTTGACGATCGCCACCCGCGCCGGCTCCGAGAGCGCCTTGAAGCGCTGCGCGTGCTCGAGGAAGTCGTCCACCTCCTGCGGCGCCGCTCCCGGCCGGCAGCAAACCTTGCTGAGATGCTCGTTCATCGACAGAACTGAATGTAACAGCTCCGCGGTGCCGTCAGCCGGCCGCGCGCCGAGGTTCGATCGCGCCAACGGCAAGCGCCCGGCGCCGAGACATGTCCAAACAGGACAGCGTGACGCCGCGTATTAACTGCTCAGACCGAAATATGAGCCGCTTCGGACCTGTCCGCGACTAGACGTTGAAGCGGATGTTGAGCACGTCGCCGTCGGCTACGACGTACTCCTTCCCCTCGAGGCGCTGGAGCCCCTTCCGCGAGGCCTCCGAGTGGGAGCCCGAGGCGACGAGGTCGTCCCAGCGGATCACCTCGCAGCGGATGAAGCCGCGGGCGAGGTCGGAATGAACGGTCGCCGCCGCCTCGAGCGCGTTCTGGCCGCGCCTGAGCGTCCAGGCCCGAGTCTCTTTGTCGCTGGCCGTGAAGAAGCTGATCAGATCGAGCGCCTCGAACAGCCGCCGCACGACCTCGTTCAACGCTGAGGGCTTGCCCTCGCGGAACTCCTCGGCCTCCTCCTCGGAGAGCTCGGCCAGCTCCAGCTCGAGCTGCCCGTCGATTCCGTTCGGTCCGTTCTCGAGCGGGATCAGCAGCTTGGTCGTGAGCGGATCGAGCTCGGGCGGAAGCTCCTCGGGCCAGTCGCGCAGGGTCTTGCCCGCGTCGAGGTGGGCGAGCAGGCGCTCCAGCGCCGCCGCCTCCTTCTTGAGTGCCGCATCGCCCGACTTGGCCTGCTTCTGCACGCGCTCGAGCCGGCGCTCGACGTGATCGCGGTCGGCAACCAGCAGCTCGAGCTCGAGCGTCTCCAGGTCGCGGGCGGGATCGGCCTCGGGCGAGAAGCCGTCCAGCACGGCGAGGATCGCGTCCACCTGGCGCAGGTTGCCAAGGAGCGCCGGCCCGATTCCAGGCACGTCCACGACCCTGATCGCGGCCTTCGTCACCTTCTTGGCCTTGACTGTCTCGGCCAGCTGCTGAAGGCGCTCGTCGGCGATCTCGGCCATGCCGACGTGCTCCTTGCCGGAAGGGCCGGCGTAGGCGCCCACTTGAGCACCGGCATGCGTCAGAGCATTGAAGATGGTCGTCTTACCCGCCCCGGGCAATCCGACGATGCCGACCTCTAGAGCCATGCCGGTAGCTTAGAGCCCATTTCAACTTAAGCACTCCACCGCCGGGCTTGTGCGCGCGATGCGGGAGTGGATCCGACTCTCAGGGGACGAGCGTGAGCACTTGGGCGAGTCGTGTGATCTCCGGTCCCTTCCAGTTCTCAGGTGGCCGCGTATCACCGGGCCGAAGCAGCACCGCTTTCATGCCGAAGTTGGAAGCGCCGTCGAGCTCGTGATCGTCGCCATCGCCGACGTAGAGGCAAAGCTGCGGATCGACGCTCAGCCGCGTCGCCGCCAGCTCGTAGATGGCGCGATCGGGCTTTCGCAAGCCGGCGCTGCACGAGAAGACCTCGACATCGAAGAGGCCCGCGAGCGGCGATTCGCCCAGAAGCTTCGGGATCTCGGAGCTGCAGTTCGTGACGAGACCGGTCGAGTAGCCGCGGGTACGCAGCTCCCGGAGCGTGACCACGGCGTCCTCGCGCGGGACGAACATCTCGCGATGCCCCTCGACGCGTAGCTCGAGACATTCATCGACGGCGCCTGCTCGAGACACTCCCAGCACGCCGCAGACGTTCTCGAAGCTCGCCCGCAGATCGGATACGAGGCGCTGGTGATAGTCACGGCGCCACTCACGCTCGAACTCCTCGGCTGGCACCCCGAGCGCCTTTGCGAATAACGCAAACATGTGCTGTCCGCGCTCGAAGTCGAAGGGGACGAGGGTGCCCCAGAGATCGAAGATCACCGCACGGGGAGTCACCGCGTCAACGATAGTTGCCTCGCTTGCCGGCACCACGTTCCGCCGCCCCCCACCTAATCCACCCACCCGCGGGGTCGTGAAACGGTAGCGAGGAAAAGCGCTACGAATGTGCCAGCCTCGTGCCGAACCAGTACCGCGCCGACGAAGGCGCTCTGCGCCTCGGCTCCCGCGGACTGGCTACGGAGTGAGGAAGCCGATCTGACCTCCGCGCGTGTGTCGCTTGACGTAGGCCACGTGCGCGAGCACCACGATCAGCGGGCCCTCGGAGCTATCCAGCGTCACCGTGCCGATGTCCGGATTGCCGAGGGCTTCTTCCAGCGCCTTCGCCGAATCGCTCGCGACCAGGCTGTTCATGATCTGGCCGCCGTCGAAGCCGACCTCGACACGAACCTTGTCTTTATGGGGCATTTGCCACCAGCTCGTAGAGAACTCCGTAGGAGGTTTCCGGATGGATGAAGGCGACCTCGAGCCCGTGCAGGCCGAGCCTCGGCTCGGTGTCGATCAGCTGCGCGCCCTTGGCCTCGAGCTCGGCGAGCGAGGCGCGGAGGTCGTCGACCTCGAAGGCGATGTGATGAATACCCTCCCCGCGCTTGGCGAGGAACTTGCCCACCGGCGTATCCGGCCCGGTCGAGCCGAGCAGCTCGATCCGGTTGCCGCCGAGCATCACCGTGGCGGCGTCGACACCCTGCTCGGGAACGGTCTCGCGGTGCTCGAGCTCGGCACCGAAGAGCTGCTGGTAGGTGGCGAGCGCCTCGTCCACGCTGTTCACCGCGACCGCGATGTGGTGGGTGCTCTTCGCCTGCACGTGCTTGATGCTACCGGGTTGGAAGGCCGTCAGCCCTGCTCTTGCTCGAGGGCGAGGCAGGCGTCGAGCGCGGCGCGCGCCACCTCGAGCTGCTCCGGGCTGGGCTCGGCGGTCGCCAGGTGGAGCTGGAGCTCGAGCCCGGGCCGGCGGATCGCGTGCGAGAGGGGCTCGTCGGGATGGGCCAGCGCCCAGGCCAGAAGCTCGCTCGAGACGGCGACGGCGGCGACCTGGCCTCCCAGCCGGGCCGCGCTCCGGTAGCGCCAGGGAAGGCGTGACGCCAGCACGTTGACCACGATCGAGCCGGCGAGCAGGGGAGCGATCAGATTCGAGCCGCAGCGCTCGTGCACGCGCCCGCGCGGCTCACCGTGCTCGTACGAGCCGATGGTGGCGTGCTCGGCGCCGTGATAGGCGGTCAGCTCCGACCCGCGCAGAGAGACGGCCGCCGGCACGATCGCCAGCGCCACGCTCGAGAGCTCGTTACCGAGCGATCCGGCACGGGGCGAGCTGCGAAGAAGCCGCACGGCGAGCGAGCTGACGAGGAACGCCGCTCGCACCCGCGGGCGCTGGAAGGGGAGCCGCGCCTCGGGCAGCGCCCGGCGAATACCCGGTAAAACCGAGAACGCCTCGGCCAGCCGGGCGGGGCCGCGAAGTAGGGGCGAACGCACCCGCGAGGCCTGGAAACGCTTCTTCCGCGCGACCACCCGCAACTCCCCGCTGGGAAGGCGCACCGCGCAGGCCCAGGCCGTCGGCCCCTGGACGAGTACGCCGTTCTCCAGCGCCATGCCACCGAGACGGACTTTCTCCATAGAGAGGTTGTAGCTGAGCGTCGCGGTCTGGGGAAGCTCGGCTGCCTGTGAGGGCACTTCTCTCTACGCCCGCCACCAAGCCACCCACCCGCGGGGTCGTTGAAAAGTACCGTCCTTTCGGGCTGAGAAACGCACCTCCGTGTACCGAATCTGAGCCGACTTCGGAACGACCTCTTCTTCTGGACACCACATATCGCAGCCCGCCACCGAAGAGCACCAAGCGGAATGAAGACCCGCCGACTGGGTGTGATCGGTGAGTGCGAGGCTAGGACGCAGTGCCTCGTTCGTAGCTGGAAGCTACGGGCGAGGCCGAGGACAACGCATCGCGCTTGCCGAGCGCGGCCAGGCGGTGGAGTGCTTCGTTTCGCTTGGCGCTCAATCAAACCCGCCCGCGGGGTCGTCACAAAGTACCGTCGCGTCAAGCCGAAAGGCGCTCCGATAAGTGCCGGTTTCGTGCCGAATTAGCGACTTCCGGCCGCGCGCCTGAGCGCGCCCTGCAGAGCCGCCGCCGCAGGGCCCGGGCGCCCGTCGCCGACCGGCGCGCCGTCGAGCGAGACGACCGGCATCAGCTCCCTGACCGACGAGGAGGTGAAGGCCTCCTCGGCCGCGGCCAGCTCGGCTCGCTCGTAGACGCCCTCCCTGATCTCGTAGCCGAGCGCCGCCGCATTCTCGATCACGAAGTCGCGCGTGATCCCGGCCAGGATGCCCGTCTCGAGCGAGGGCGTGAAGAGCGTCTGTCCGTTTCGCCACCAGATGTTCGTGGTCGGGCCTTCGAGCACGATCTCGTCCTCGGCCAGGAAGATCGCGTCGTCGGCGCCGCGCCTCTTCGCCTCGGCGGTCGCCGCCATGTTGACCGCGTAACTGGTGGACTTGACGCCGCCGAGAATCCAGGGCGCCTCGGCCCGCAGCCGGTAGGGGACGCCGATCAGGAGCGAGACGACACTCATACCGCGCGCTCGTAACTCCTCGTGGTCTTCGGGAATCGCTCCGAAGATCGCAAAGCCGACGGGAGCTCCGCCCTCGCTCGGACCCGGTGTCCAGACCAGACGTAAAGAAGCGTCCTCGATTCCCACCAGCGCGTCGGCGACCAGATCCCGAAAGGCATCGCAGTCGGGCACGGGAAGATCGATCCGCGCAGCCGAGGCGACGAGACGGGCGAGGTGCTCGTCGAGCCGGAAGGGCTTGCCGCCGTAGACACGCGTCGTCTCGAAGGCCGCCCGCCCGCGCAAGAGGGCCTCGTCGTCGGCGCGTAGCAGCGGCTGGGCGGGATCGACGAGACCGCGTCCGAGCACGGCTAAAGCGAGCGTCGTCACGGCCTTCATCCTCGCACGCGCGGCGATCGGGCGCGGCGGCGAAGTGTTCGGTGATCCGCCTCGTAATTAGGCTCAACTGCAGACCGCTTGCCGGTATGGGCGGCCGAGCCCGAAAGCTCGACCGCCCTTTTTAGGTCAACCGATTTTGATTTGCGAGCGCATGGTCACTTGCTTGTGACCCTGCCGGTAGCGAAGCGTGAGCGTATAGCGCCCGGCCTGCACGCGGCGAAGGGCATGAAGCACGAGACCCTTCTTCGTAACGGTGCCGGTCGCGTAGAGCACGCCGCCTCGGGTGAGCGACGCGCGCGCTGCGCTGGCGGTCGTAAAGCTGACCGTACCGCTGACCAGCTTGGTCGTGCACTTCTTGCGCTTGACCATACGTCCCTTCACCTTGACCGTGACGACCTTGCAGGTCACGAGCCGGATCTTGCCGGGAATACCCTGCGGCCCTCGCGAACCGGTCGCACCGTTCGTACCGTTCGTACCGGCGGGACCCTGCGGAAGCGGTCCGGCGGTGCCTGCCAGCGATACCGGCGTAGAGCTCGGCGCGTTACTGAGCACGGTGAGTGTCGCCGAGCGCGACCCCTGAGCCTGCGGAGCGAAGCGCACCTGAACCGTACAGCTCGAATCCGGGGCGATCTGCCCGCCGCAGGTGTCGGTACTGGTGAAGAAGTCGTCCGGGTTGCTGCCGCTGACGGAGAACCCCAGAACGACAAGCGGAGCGCTGCCGTTGTTGGCCACGGTCACAGTCTGCGGAGCGCTGACCGTGCCCTGGGGGACGGGCGAGCCCGCACTTCCGAAGCTGAGAGCGGTCGAGCTCGGGTCGGCGCTCGCTGCATTAAGCAGTATCGAAACGGTGCCCCCGTAGTTGGCGGTCGCCAGGTCCTGCCTGCCGTCGCCGTTGAAGTCGCCGACCGCGACCGACTGCGGGGTAGAGCCGACGGTGAAGTCGGCTTTCGCTCCGAACGAGCCCAAGCCCGCGCCTAGCAGTACCGAGACGGTGCCCGACGAGGTGTTGGCGGTCGCCAGGTCCTGCTTACCGTCGCCATTGAAGTCGCCGACCGCGACCGACCAGGGGTTCGAGCCCACGGTGAAGTCGGTTTTCGTTACGAACGTGCCGTCGCCGTTGCCGAGCAGTACCGAGACGGTGCCCGACGAGGTGTTGGCGGTCGCCAGGTCCTGCTTACCGTCGCCATTGAAGTCGCCGACTGTGACCAAGACCGGGCTCGCGCCCGTGCCGGGGGCGCTTTTCGGCGTGAACGTGCCGGTGCCGTCGCCGAGCAGTACCGAGACGGTGCCCGACGAGATGTCGTTAGCGATCGCTAGGTCCTGCTTGCCATTGCCGTCGAAGTCGCCGACTGCGACCGAGTGTGGGCTCAAGCCCGCACTTGGGGTGCTGTGCACCGTGAACGTGCCGTCGCCGTTACCGAGCAGTACCGACACGGTGGCCGAGCTGAAGTTCGCGACCGCTAAGTCCTGCCTGCCGTCGCCATTGAAGTCGCCGACCGCGACCGACCACGGGTTCGAACCCACGGGAGAGTCGGTGCCTGTCTTTACGAACGAGCCCGCGCCCGTGCCGAGCAGTACCGAGACCGTGCCCGACGCGTTGTTGTTAGTGGTCGCCAGGTCCTGCTTGCCATCGCCATTGAAGTCGCCGATCGCGACCGAGTCCGGGTAATTGCCCGCGGTGAAGTTGGTTGCCGCTCCGAACGAGCCCGTGCCCGTGCCAAGCAGCACCGAGACGTTGTTCAAGGTCGAACCGGAGTCGGCGACCGCCAGGTCCTTTATACCGTCGCCGTTGAAGTCGCCGACTGCGACCGAGTCCGGGTAATTGCCCACGGTGAAGTCGTTGAGCTTTTTATAACTGAGCCTCGTCGAAGCACCGGCCGGTAAAAGCACGGTCAGCCCGATCGCCGCCACGCCTACCAATACCAGGCGCCGTCGCCTCGCGCACACCCGCACTGCCCTCATTGCCAGTACAACTTTCATCTCCCAAACCTCCCGATCTACAGGTGCTGGATCGACCTCGAGCCGAGAGAGGGCATGATGGATGCGCCCAAGGGGAAGACCAAAGCCGAGCTCGAGCCCTCTCCCCGGTGCGTCTCTACCTCCCTCGTTCTGAAGGTCACTCGCTCGGCCAAAGGCCAGAGGCGACGTCCGCGGAGGCTCGTTGCATGCGGCCGAGCCTGCCGGGGAACTTAAGTGATCACGCGGCCTCGAGCAAGCAAGGGATGCTACAAGCCGCCCGTAAGAACCCGAGCGCCGTCACGGCGCCGCTATTCGCCCAGCCCGCCGATCTCCTGCGCCACCTGCCGGAGGAATCGCACGCCCAGCTCCAGGTCGCTGACCGCGACCCGTTCGTCCGGGCCGTGGATCATGCGCGCGGCGACCTCGGCCTCCATCGCCCGCACGGGGAAGAAGCCGTAGGCGACCGTGCCGAAGGTCTCGCGCAGCCAGTGGCTGTCGGTGAAGCCGGCGGTGCAGACCGGGGCGATCGCGGCGCCCGGCTCCTCGTCGCTCATGAACCCTTCGATCGCGTGCCAGAGTGGCGTGTCGAGCGGCGAGCGCGTACCGCCGGCACTCTCCAGCGCGCGGATCTCGTAGTCGCCCGGGCCGATCTGCTCGCGCACGGCTTGCTCGGCGTCGGCGGTTGTCTGGCCGGGCTGGAGGCGGCAGTCGACGATCACCTCGCAGAGGGCCGGGATCACGTTACGGCGATCCGAGGCCCGGATCATCGTCGGAGCGAGGGTGGGGCCGAGCAGCGGCTCGATCGTCTCGGCCACCGCCGGTCCCAGCGAACGCGCGAGCGAAAGCGCCTCCTCCGGAAGCGGAATCTGCCCGCAGACGGCGAGGAAGAACGCTTCCACTTCGGGGATCAGCTCGGGCTCGGGGTGGTGGCGACCGAGGCGCTCGACGAACGGCGCCGCCTTGACGAGCGCGTTGTCGGCGATCTCGGGCATCGAGGCGTGCCCGCTGCGGCCGCGCACCCGTAGGCGCACGGGCGCCGTCAGCTTCTCGGCCACGGCGCAGACGTAGAACGGCTTCCCGCCGACGACGATTCGCTCACCGCCGCCCTCGTTGATCGCGTAGTCGGCCCGCACCAGCTCGGGGTGCTCGCGGCAGAGCCAGGGCATGCCCACCTCGTAGCCGACCTCCTCGTCGGCCGCCGCGACGAAGACAAGATCCCCGGCGGGCTCGAAGCCCTCGCGCGCGAGCGAGGCGATCGCAACGGCGCCGGCGGCCACCTGCCCCTTCATGTCGAGCGCGCCGCGGCCCCAGACCTCGTCGTCGGTCAGGTCTCCCGACCAGGGATCGCCCCTCCACTCGAACGGATCGGCCCCGACGGTGTCGGTGTGGGAGAGGAGAGCGAGACTCGGCTCCTCACCCCGGCCGGGCAGCCGCGCCACCAGGTTGGCTCGCATCGGGTCGAACGCCACCAGACGGCAGTCGACGCCGTTGGCCTCGAGGTAGTCGCGCAAGAGCTTGGCGGCCGCGGTCTCGTTACCGGGCGGGTTGGAGGTGTCGATCCGGATCAGCTCGCGCAGGAGCGAGACCGTCTCGTCGCGGAGGTTCGCCTCGGGAGCCACCTTAGGAACTCCTTTCAAAACGAAGCACTCCACCGCCTGGCCGCG
>JBEKJI010000012.1:0-54290 GCA_050011315.1 Gaiellaceae bacterium | reverse complement strand
GGCCATTCGCTGCGTCAAGCGCATGCTCTGCCGCCGCCTCTACCGACTCATGGTCGAGGAGGGATCCTTCTGTGAGGCTTGACAACCATAGAAGCGTCCCACGGGGCGTAGCACGGTATCGAAAAACGGCACTCGAAGACGTGCCAGTTTCGAGCCGAAACAGCACAACGCGGCACCGAGCGCGGCGAGATTATCGAGTACTTCAGAGTTCGTGGACGTAGGCACTGATCAGCACGTCCTCGCCCACCGGCTCGGCGCTCAGATGCGAAAGCTCGACGGGACCTGACAGATCCCCCAGGAACCGCGGCCCGGCGCCGGCGAGATGAGGTGTGATGAAGACGAGCAGCTTGTCCACCAGCCCGGCCGCGACGAAGGCGGTGGCAAGCGTCGGTCCACCTTCGAGCAGGAGCGACTGCACCCCTTCCTCGGCGAGCACGGCCAGCTCCGCGGCGAGCGGACCCGAGCGGAGCTCGAGCTCCGAGCCCTCGGGTAGCGGGCCTTTGCCGAAGGCCAGGCGCCGAGGCTGGCGCGCGACTTCGACTTCTCGCGCATCGAGCCGGGGCGAGTCGGCGAGCACGGTACCCATCCCGACCGCGACGGCGTCGGAGGCGGCGCGGAGCTCGTGCACGAGCAGGCACGAGGCCTCCCCGCTCAACCAGCGCGACCCGGGCAGAGTGACGCGCCCGTCGAGCGTTACCGCAACTTTATAGGTGACGAAGGGGCGCCTGGACGCGATCCAGGTGCGCCAGGCCTCGTTCTGTCGGCGAGCGCGGAAGGCGAGCTCGCCTTCGGCCACGTCCACCTGGAGCCCCGCGTCGCGCAGGCGCTCGAGACCTCTCCCGGAAACACGCGGGTTGGGATCGATCGCCCCGACGACGACCCGCTCGACGCCGGCCTCGACGAGCGCCTCGCAGCAGGGGCCGGTCAGCCCGGTGAAGCAGCACGGCTCGAGCGTGACGACGACGGTCGCGCCACGAGCGAGCTCCCCCGCCTGCGCGAGCGCGACGATCTCGGCGTGCGGCCCGCCGGCTCGCTCGTGCCAGCCTTCCCCGACGACCTTTCCGTCCCGCACTACGAGAGCTCCCACCACCGGGTTCGGCTGCGTCCGGCCGCGCCCCCGCTCGGCCAGCTCGAGCGCCCGTTCCAGCAGCTGCTCGTCGCCTGCGCCCGTCATCGTCTCCTTCCCGCTCAGGCTAGCGCCGAGACCAGTCGGCGGTAGGCGCGCACTACGTCCTCGCGGCCGAAGATGCCGGCGCCGGCGACGAAGAGGTTCGCGCCCGCCTCGAAGACCTGGCGGATGTTGTCGGGGCCGATACCGCCGTCGACCTGAACGTGCACGTGCGCGGGCAGGAGCTCGCGCAGCTCACGGATGCGGTCGATCGCCTCGGGCATGAACTGCTGGCCCGAGTAGCCGGGGTTGATGCTCATACAGAGGACGAGATCGACGTCGGCAGCGATCGCCGCGGTGGCCGCCTTCGCCACCCTCGTCTCTGGGTTGAAGGCCAGCCCGACCTCGAGCCCGTACTCTCGCGCCTGGGCAACGACGTCGCGCAGGCGGTCGCCGACGACCTCGTAGTGGAAGGTGACGCTGTCTGCGCCCGCCTGAGCGAAGGCGGCGAAGTGACGCTGCGGCTCGACGATCATCAGGTGACAGTCGAGGACGCCGCCGGCCGCGTGCACGACCGGAGCGATCGACTGGAGCACGATCGGCCCCATGGTGATCGTCGCCACGAATTGCCCGTCACCGACGTCGAACTGGAAGATGCGCACTCCTCCCCGCAGCAGCATCTCGAGCTGCTCGCCGAGGCAGGAGAAGTCGGCCGCATAGATGGACGGCTCGATCTCGGCGGTGCGGACCCATTCCTCCCAGGGCATGGGCTGGATCTTACGCGGGACGCCTCAGGCTACGAGGGCTTCGCCGTAGATCCCGGCCAGCTTCGCCTTCAAGTAAGCGATGAAGGGCTCGGGATCGACCGGGCCGCCGACGATGCGCTGGCGCAGCTCGGCGGGCGTGAACTTGCGCCCGTGCCGATGCAGATTCTCCCGCAGCCACTCGCGCAAGGTGCCGAACTCGCCGGCGCGAATCTGATCGGGCAGCTCGGGCAACTCGGCGCCAAGGCGCTGCCATAGCTGCGCCGCGGTCAGGTGGCCGAGCGAGTAGGTGGGGAAGTAGCCGAGCGACCCGTGTGACCAATGCACGTCCTGGAGCACTCCCAACCGATCCTCGGGCACCTCGATGTCGAGGTAATCGTGTACGAGCCGGTTCCAGGCCTGGGGCAGCTCGGCCAGCGGCAGGTTGCCCGAGAGCATCTCCTGCTCCAGCTCGAAACGAAGGATTACGTGCAGGTTGTAGGTCGTCTCGTCGGCCTCGACGCGGATGAAATCGGGCTCGACCTTGTTCACCATCGTGTAGATGTCGGAGGCAGACAGAGAGCCCAGCTCGCTCGAGAAAACGCGGGCGAGCTCGCCGGCGAAGTGCTCCCAGAAGGGCAGGCCGCGGCCGATCAGGTTCTCCCAGAGCAGGCTCTGCGACTCGTGCCAGCCGAGTGAGGTGCCGCGGGCGAGCGGCCCCCAGTCGAGCTCCGGGGCGATCTGGCGCTCGTAGAGGCCGTGCCCGAACTCGTGCATGCTCGAGAAGAGGCTCTCGAGCCCCTCGACCTCGTAGCGGGTGGTGAGGCGAACATCGGAGACGCAGATCGAGGTCTCGAAGGGATGGACGGTGGTGTCGAGGCGCCAGGCGCCCGGCTCGAAGCCGAAGCGGGCGAGCACGTGGCGCTCCATCTCCTTCAACCCGTCGACCGGAAGCTGCCGCCGCAGTGGCGTGTCGTCGACGGCATCCGACGCCGCCGCGGCGCGCACGAGTGGGATCAGCGCTTCCTTGAGCCGATCGAAGATCCGCCGTACTTCGACGACGGTTAGCCCCTGCTCGAAGTCGTCGAGGAGAGCGTCGTAGGGCTCCCCCTCGGGAGCCATGCACTCGATGTAGCGCCGCTTCAGCTCCAGAGTCTTTTCCAAGTGAGGCAGGAAGCGGGCGAAGTCGCTCTCCTTCCGGGCCGCGACCCAGACCGGGTAGGACTCCGAGGCGGCGCGCACCATCGCCGCGCGCAGATCGGCCGGCACCTTGATCTCCTTCTCGAAGTCGTAGCGCGCGACCTTGACCAGCCTGGTTTCGTCGGAGTCGGGATCGAGCTCCGCCGTGACGGGCTCGGCCGCATCGAGCAACTTCCCCAGCTCGGGAGAGGTAGCCCGCTCGTGGATGATGCGCCCCAGTGTTGAGAGCTGGTCGGCCCGCGCGCCGGCGCCGCCCGCCGGCATCATCACCTCCTGGTCCCAGGCCAGAAGCGAAGCGATCCGGAGGAGGTCCTTGAGCTCCGCCAGCTCGCGCTTCAGCTCTCCGAGCGACTCGGTTCCCGCAGACATAGACGTAACACTATCTACGGGCCGAGATTATTGGTAGGTGTCTTTTTCGGACGAGGCCGAGCTGCCGATCCCGCGCTAGCCAACCCGCAGCCGCGCGATGAAGAACCCGCGAGTGCGACGGACAAACCCGAGTCCGCCGAGCCTAGAGGGCTTTCCCACCGGGATAGACGCCGCAACCCGCGAACTCCCACGACTCGAGGGCGGGGAAACCGGGGACGTGCTCGGGCGCGACGCTATCGGGCCCTAGGTCTTTTCTCGAGTAAGTCCGGTCGAAGCTGCGCACGCGCACGAAACGCGTTCCTTCGAGACGCCAGAGCTCGCGCCGGATTTCCACAAGGGGCTTTGACGCATACAGGTACGATCCACCGACGAGGAGCGTGCCTGTGCTCGGCCCGTAGGGACAGTTGACGTAGTCCTCGCCGCTTGCGGCGCTGCCTCCGACCTGAATGGGGCGATAGCCGTAAGGGGTGCGAATTCGCACCAACCGCCCTTTACGCACCGTGTAGAGCGTGTAGCCGGCCTCTGATGCGCCTGCCCAATCCTGGACAACGAGTTCGGCGCCGGCCTTGCTGTCGATCTGCGCAAGCGCCGCGACATTGGCAGGCGCTGGGTCGGCGATGTCTCCCATCCAGCTTCTCAGAGTCTCGTTCCGCGTCTTCACCACGAGGAAGATGCGCTCTCTGCCTTTCGTCAGCCGCTTGTGAACGACGGCGGAGACATCATCATGGCTGTCGCCGTCGACGTCGCCCCGCATCCAGCAGCCATGACCGCCCGAACGAATCAAACCCGTAAGGCACCGCCCGCTACTCGTCGTACGGTCTTCTCCGATCAAGTGAACGAAAACGAGAACGGCGACAGAAACGCTCACGCAAACGCACACGAGCGCAACCGCGACGACGAACCCCCTACGACGCATTCGCCCATTATCGAGGAAAGCCCGAGTAGACCGATCCCTCGCCCAAGCGTTCAGGGCACGCGTAACCGCGCGATAAAGAACCCGCTCGTGCGGTGAACATGCGGCAGCGTGAGCAGGAACTCGGAATGGTGCGGGTGAGAGAACTCGGGCCAGAGCTCCCCCAGGGGCTCGGGCTCGAAGCCGGTGGCCGCGATAACGTCCTCGTTCTCTTCGCGATTGATCGTGCAGACCGAGTAGGTGACGCTGCCGCCGGGGCGAACGCGGGCGGCGGCGGCGCGCAGGAGCTCGAGCTGGAGACCTGCGAGCGGGTGCGAGCGCCAGCGGAGGTCGGGGCGGCTGGCGAGCACGCCGAGCCCCGAGCAGGGTGCGTCGACCAGGGCCCGGTCGAAGCCGGTCAGCTCGGGCGAGAGATCGAGGGCGTCGGCGTTCAAGACGCGGACCGAGCCCGCGCCGAGGCGGCGGCAGTTCTCGTCCAGCTCGCGTGCCCGGCCGTCGTGCTTCTCGATAGCCACCACCTCGGCGCCGAGGGCGGCGAGCTGGGTCGCCTTGCCGCCGGGCGCCGCGCAGAGATCGAGCACGCGCTCGCCCGGGCGCACGCCCACAGCCAGGCCGGCGAGCTGCGAACCGCGGCTCTGCGGCCAGACGAGACCCTCGGCGAGCGCTTTGTCGTCCACGCGCTCGACCACGAGTGCGCCGGGAACGAGCGGATCGGGTGTGCCCTCGACCTCGCCCTGCTTGAGCGTGTTCCGGCGCACGGCCGTCTCGGCCGGCTCGTTTTGCGCGCGCAGTAGCGCCGGGGCGTCGTCGGGGCCGAGCTCGCGCCAGAAGGTCTCGGCGATCCAGTCGGGATAGGAGTAACGGAGCGCGGCCTCGCGTGGCGTCCATTCAGGCAGGTTCTCGACCAGAGCCCGGGCGCCCTCAGAGAGGCGGCGCATGATCGCGTTGGTGAAGCCGACCGCATGCTTGGGGCCGTACTCGCGCACCAGCTCGACCGACTCGTTGACGGCGGCGTGGTCCGGGATTCCCGACACGAACGCGAGCTGATAGGCGCCGAGCCGGAGCGCCGCCCGCACGGGCGGGTCAAGCGTGCGCGGCGAGCGCTTGCCCAGCTGCTCGATCGCATGGTCGAGCGTGCGCACGCGCTGCACGGTGCCGTAGGCAAGCCGTTGCGCCAGCGCCCGGTCTCGGTCGTTGAGCCTCCTGGCTTCGACCGCGAAGACGCGGTCGGCGTAGGCCTCCTGCTCGAAGACGCGCAGGATCGTCCTGAGGGCGACGCGGCGTGCCGGCGAGACGGACACGGCTAGGTCCGCAGGCCGCGCAGGTAGTCGGCGGCGGCCATTCGCTTCTTTCCCTCCGGCTGCACTTCGAGCAGCTCCAACCCGCCGGCGACGAGCACAGAATCGGGCCCGGCCGGGCGGGCGCGCCAGACGAGCAGGCGGCGGCCGTCCAGCTCGCCCCAGGCGCCGATGTGCGGCGAGAGGGCGTGGATGCGGTTGAGGCTCTCCTCGGGCGGGCGGCTCCAGTCGAGCTCGCGGTCCTCGGGCCCGATCTTGGCCGCATAGCAGGCGCCCTCCTCGGGCTGGGGCTGGAAGGCGGGCTCGGGGAGAACGCCGTCCAGAAGCGTGATCGCGAGCGCAGCGGTCTTCTCATAGACAGAACCGGCGTCGTCCTCGGACGTGAGCGGGAAGGCCGCCTGGGCGGCAATCGGTCCGGCGTCGAGCTCCTTGACCGTCTGGTGGATCGTCACTCCGGTCTCGGCGTCGCCGGCCATCAGCGCCCGCTCGACCGGTGCCGCTCCGCGCCAGCGCGGCAGCAGCGAGGGATGGACGTTGAGCCAGAGCGCCCGCTCGAGCTGCACGTCCGGGATGAGAACGCCGTAGGCGGCCACGATCACCGTGTCGGCGTCGAGCTCGAAGGAGGCGTCGAGCTGCTCGGGCTGGAGCACGGGAATGCCGAGGCGCTCGGCGACCAGCTTGGCCGCCGGCGGCCGCACCTTGCGCCCGCGCCCGGCCGGGCGATCGGGACGGGTGATCAGAAAGCCGATCTCACGCCGCGCCGCCAGTCCTTCCAGAACGCTTGCGCCGAAGGGCGCTGTCGCGGCGACGGCGAGACGCTCCGGCATGGCGCCTTACCGGGCAGAGAGAACCACCCGCGGCCGCAGCAGCGCGAGAGCCTCGCGGCGCGCCTCGGGCGTGGTGCGATCGAAGGTCAGGATTCCGTCGAGATGATCGACCTCGTGCTGAACTGCTCGCGCGGGCAGGCCGTCGAGCTCGAGCACCAGCCCGCTGCCATCCACGCTACGGGCCTCGAGCCGGACCGCGACCGAGCGCTCGATCGGCACCAGCACGCCCTGCAAGGAGAGGCAGCCCTCGTCCTCGGTCTCGAGCTCGTGACCGAGGGGCGTGATGCGCGGGTTGACGATCGCCTGCGCCGGCTCCTCCTCGCTCAGCTCGATCGTGAACAACCGCTGCAGGATGCCGACCTGGTTCGCCGCCAGCCCGACGCCGGCCGTGTCGTGCATGAGCGCGATCATCCGCTCGGCCTGACGCGCAAGCGCCTCGTCGAAGACCTCGACCTCGCGCGCCCGCATGCGCAAGACCGGATCGGGATAGTGCCGCAGCTGCGCCAGCGCGGTGCGGCGCCTGGCCTCGCCCTCGACGTCGAACTCGACGTTTTTGATCTGACCATTCGGCATCGCTTGGATTCTACGCTGAGCGATCGTCGTGACGGCCGTGGCGGTTTTTACCCCGCCCGTTACGGAACTCCCGCCTCGGTGTCAGACACCGAAGGCTGTCAAGGAGCGTTAGTAACAAAAGCGGGACTTTTCGTCCACCGGCCGTCGCCTCTGAGTCAGTGCACGCCGTCGCGCCTCCGCTACCGGAACGGTGTATCCAAGCCGAATCGCCACCTTTCTCGGCTTTCGCGATCCCCGCGAAGCTCAGCGGTCGGGAGAGAAACCGATGCGCTTCTGACACACCAAAATCCTTGACACCGATCGGTGTCTGACACCGCGGTGCGGCGAGGCGCCCGACAAGATCCGCGCAGAAGTACCAACCACGAGTATCGCCCGGCTCAGAACCCCTGCGGGTCGACGTCGACGACAGCGCTGAGATTGGCGCGGCGCATGGCCGGCGCGGCGGCGCGAAGGAGCTGCGCCGCTGCCGAGGCGATCCGGCGCGGGCGGGTGCTCTTGGCAACGAGCTGGGCGCGGTTGCGGCCGCGCAGGCGCAGGAGCGGCGCCGGGCCGATCAGCTCCTCGCCGGGGATACCGCCCTTGATCTCCTCGAGCAGGCGCATCACCTGGCCCTGCTCCGGACCCGAGGCGACGATACGGACGAGGTGGCGGAAGGGCGGGTAGCCGAGCTCGCGCCGGCGCTCCAGCTCGGCGGCGAGGAAGCCCTCGACGTCGTGACGGGCGGCGAAGCGGACGGCCTCGCTGTCGGGCTGGAAGCTCTGGATCACGACACGGCCGGGGGCGTCGCGGCCGCTGCGCCCGGCGAGCTGAGTCAGGAGCTGGAAGGTGCGCTCCTCGGCGCGGAAGTCGGGCTGGGACAGTCCAGCGTCGGCATCGACGACGGCGGCCAGGGCGACGCCCGGGAAGTGATGGCCCTTGGCGATCATCTGGGTGCCGAGCAAAACGGCGCTGTCGGTCACGGCGAAACGGGCGAGCGCCTCGGCGAGGGCCCCCGGGCGAGTGGCGGTGTCAGCGTCGAGACGGATCAGTTCCAGCTCGGGAAAGAGCTTCGCCAGCTCGCGCTCGAGCTTCTGGGTACCGGCGCCGATCCGCGAGAGCTCGGGCGAGCCGCAAGCCGGGCAGACCTCGGGCTCGGGCTCGGAGTGACCGCAGTGGTGGCAGTGCATACCGGCGCCCGCGTGCAGCACGAGCGCCACGTCACAGGACGGGCAGCGGAGCGTCTCGCCACAGGCTCGGCAGTAGAGAGCGGGCGCCAGGCCACGCCGGTTGAGGAGCAGAATCGCCTTGGCGCCGGCCTTGGAGACGGCGTCGAGCTCGCCGATCAGAGGCGCCGAGAGCGGGAAGCCGCGCTCGCGCCGCATGTCGACGACCTTCACCGGCGGCAGCTTGCCACCGAGGCGCCCGCCCAGCTCGAGCCGCTCCAGCGCCTGCCAGGACTCGGGCCGTGGCGTGGCGCTGCCGAAGACGGCGACCGCGCCCTCGAGCGAGGCGCGCTTGGCGGCGACGGTGCGCGCGTCGTAGCGGGGATCGGACTCCTGCTTGAAGGAGGAGTCGTGCTCCTCGTCGCAGACGATCAGTCCGAGATCGGAGACGGGCGCGAACACGGCAGAGCGGGCGCCGATTACCACCCTCGCCTCGCCCGAGGCGATCCGCTCGCGCTCGTCACGGCGCTCGGCCTCGCTCAGGCGCGAGTGCAGGACGGCGATCTCCTCGCCGAAGCGCTGGCGGAAGCGGCCCAGCGTCTGCGGCGTCAACGAGATCTCCGGCACCAGCACGATCGCCCCCTTACCGCGGGCGAGCGCGGCGCCGCAGGCCTGGAGGTAGACCTCCGTCTTGCCGCTGCCGGTCGCCCCGTAGAGGAGGAAGAGGCCGCCTCCTCCGTCCAGCGACTGCACGATCCGGCCGACCGCGCGCTGCTGCGACTCGGTCAGGGTCTCCGGCGCCCGCTCGGCTGCGAGTGCCTCTCTCTCCAGTGGGCGGGATCGCTCTCCGCGGCGCCTGGGCATCAGCGGCGCCACCAGCGCCAGCGCACGCCCGGGCGTGGAGCCGTAGTAGCCGGCAAGCCAGAGCGCGAGCTCGACCAGCGCCGCGGGAAGCCGCCCGACCACTTCCTCGATCGCCGACAGCTCGATTCCAGGCGGAGGCGTCACGTCCACCTCGGTCACGACCCCGCGCACGCGCCGGCCACCGAGCCGGATGCGCACGATCGCGCCGGTCTCGACCTCTTCCGGAACGAGGTAAGTGAATTCGTGCGCCAACACTCGCGCGGTCACGAGCGGAAAGACCGATGCCGGCCTGGCGTCCACGCGGCCTAGCGTAGTTGGCCACCCGGCGACTACGCATGTCTCGGCGAAAAATGCGTGAGAACCGGCCAGGTGGGTACCAGTCTGGGATGGTCGAGCGGACGATCGCGAATCCACCGGCAGTCCGGTTACGGAAAGACGGGACCCGCTGTCTCGGCACGCGCGAGGCCCGGCTGACCCTGATTGCGATCGCGGCCTGGGTCAGCTGCTGCGACCTGATCGTTAAGCTGGCCAAACCGACCGAGTCTGGCCTCTACCACGAACGGACGTACCTCGATCTCGTCGTGATCCTGGCCCTCTCGGCCACAGCGGTCTACGTCGTTCCACTCGCCTGCTCGCGCTCGATCGCCGTCGGCGCCGGTCTGATGGTCGGCGCCGGGATCGGCAACGCGCTCTCGATCGCCATCTTCCCGCTGGGCGTTCCCAACCCGTTAGTCATCTCGCAGGATGGCTGGACGATCGCCTTCAACCTCGCCGACGTCTGCGTGGGGATCGGCTTCGTGTTGATAGCCGTGGGCGTCTGCGGGCTTGCGATCGAGCGCAGGCACGAGCTGCGCGAACCGGTCGAACGCTAGAGCCCGGCTGCCTTGCGCAACGTCTCGGCCTTGTCGGTGCGCTCCCAGGTGAAGTCGTGGTCGTCGCGGCCGAAGTGGCCGTAGGCGGCCGTCTTGGCGTAGATCGGCCGGCGCAGGTCGAGATCGCGCAGGATCGCGGCCGGGCGCAGGTCGAAGTGCTCGCGCACGAGCTCCTCGATCTTGGCGACCGGAATCTTCTCGCTGCCGAAGGTGTCGACGGCGATCGAGACCGGGTGAGCAACGCCGATCGCGTAGGCGACCTGGAGCTCGAGCCGATCGGCAAGCCCGGCGGCAACGAGGTTCTTGGCCACGTAGCGGGCCGCGTAGGCGGCGGAGCGGTCGACCTTTGTCGGATCCTTGCCCGAGAAGGCGCCGCCGCCGTGTCTGGCGGTACCGCCGTAGGTGTCGACGATGATCTTGCGCCCGGTCAGGCCGGTGTCGCCCATTGGGCCACCGACGGCGAAGCGACCGGTCGGGTTTACGAGCACGAAGTCGCGCTCGTCCAGGCGCTTCTCGTCGTAGAGGTCGCGGGGCAAGATCGGGTGCAGCACATGCTCGATCATGTCCGGCTTGATCAGGGCGTCGATGTCGAGGTTGTCCGCGTGCTGGCTGGAGACGAGCAGGCGTACGATCTCGACCGGTCGCTGCGCGCCGTGTTCGTCGATCTCGTAGCGAACCGTCACCTGAGACTTGCCGTCCGGGCGCAGGTACGGCATCAAGCCCGCCTTGCGCACCTCGGCCATGCGCTTGCAGATCTTGTGCGCGAGCAGAATCGGCAGCGGCATCAGCTCGGCGGTCTCGTTCGAGGCGTATCCGAACATCATCCCCTGGTCGCCCGCGCCTTCGGCGTCGAGAGGATCCTCGTCGCCGTGCTGGGTCTCGTAGGAGGCGTCGATCCCCCGGGCGATGTCCGGCGACTGCTCGTCGATCGCGGTCACTACACCGCAGGTTTCCGCGTCGAAACCGAACTTGGCGCGCGTATAGCCGATCTCGGAGATTTTGGCCCGCACCAGCTTGGTGATGTCGACGTAAGTGTCAGTGGTGATCTCTCCGGCGACGATCACGAGCCCGGTGGTTACCAGCGTCTCGCAAGCGACCCGCCCATTGGGATCGCCGGCGAGCACGGCATCGAGCACCGAGTCCGAGATCTGGTCGGCGATCTTGTCCGGATGGCCCTCGGTGACTGATTCCGAGGTGAAGAGGTATTCGTTCACGGACGCGGACACTAGTCGATCTCCTTCTGGATCGCAGGTATAGAGATAGCCAGATCGGCGGTTGCTTCTATTGGTTCAGGGTTGAACACGTTTCGAGGTTTTACCCGATTGCGAGGACGCCGTGAATTCTGAGCGTGCTGCCGGAGGCGTCGAGATAGGCGAGCAAGGCCGATCGATCCCCAAGCCCGAGCCCTCCACTCGGCTTGGAGAAACCGGCCGCCGTGATCTCGGGTGCCTGGTCGAGCTCGGCGAAGAGAACACCGGCGTTCTCGGCGGGAGGCCGAAGCGCACGCTCCGCAGCACGGAAGGCCGGGTTGGACGACAGCTTCGGCTTGTGGCCGATAACGGCCTCGTCGGCGCTCAGAAGCATCTTCCCGTCGGTCCCGGCGATGAAGAAGCGGAGGGCTCCGAGCGTCAGCTCCTCGGCGCTGACACCGTTCAGCGAGATGCGGCGCGCCCCGCCCTTGAGGAACGAGGCCAGCGCCGGCAGTCCTTTCTCGATCTTCTTCGCCGTTTTGGAGGCGCCTTCGCCTCGCAGCTCGAGACCGAGCCCCGCCTGGCCGGTGATCCTGCCCGTGCGCGGATCGATCGCGATCGCGTTCTCGCCCACCGGTCCGAGCTTGCCGGTGAATACCGCGATCTCGCTTCGGGCGAGAGCCGTCAGGTCGTCCGGCTTCAGCCCGAGGTAGGTCTCGATCTGGGCCAGATCGGGGCCGGTCTTCGCGCCGCTCGAGAACTTCTCCAGAGCCTTGTCGAGGCCGTAGCTGGAGCCGCTGAAGCTGAGCGCGAGCCGGCTGCCTGCCGGCGCCTCGCCGATCAGCGAGTTGGGGGCATTGCTGGCTTCGATACCGGAGATCGTGCCGTCGAGTCGGAAGCCGCCCGCCGCCGGCCGAGCCGAGAGCGCGATCCAGTCGGGCTTGATCTTCGCCCCCATCAGCCTTGAGGCGTCTCCGCTGAGATCCGCGGCAGCGCTCGAAACCGCCTCCCCGCGGAGATAAACGCGCACTAGTGATTTCTCGGACAGCGCCGTAAAGGCCGTGCGAAAGCCGTGCGAGCCGGCGAGTGTGCCGTTCTTCGCCTCGCTCTTGAAACGGTCGAGGGTGGCCGACGAGTCGGAGATCAGAAGCCAGCCGCCGATCTCTCTCGTCACATGCCGGAGGACGAGCTGGGGCGTCGACCGCGCACTCTTCACGCGGGTGCTCTTCGCCGGCCGGGCGCGGACATGGACGAGGATCTCACGAGCGCACTGCGCACCGATGCCCCCGGCGAGAGCCCGCTTCGCCTTGGACGCGTTCGTGGGTCTGGTCATGACCACGACGCCTGCGTGTGATCGGCCTTTCGCCGAGAGGACGGCGACGCCGATCGTCTTGCCGAGCACGGACGGTATCGAGCGGAGGCAAGCGCCGCCCGCGAGCCGATCGAATCCCGACAGCCCCGTAAAGCGATCGAGCAGCCCGGCCACCTTCTGCCACTGCCGGGTCGCCTGGTCGACGTCGACGGAGACGAACACGAGCGAGCTGGCCGGCGCGATCTCGGCGCCGGTCTCCTCGGCTACCTTGCCGGCGCTCTTGCCTCCGCAGGCTGCAACAGCCAGCAAGCAGACAGAGGCGGCGATAACGAAGAAGCTGCGGCGCACCTTGACCCCCGGAGCCGGAGAGCGGACTCGCCTAGCCTAGCCGCGGCGGTAACGGATGGGGCGCCCCCACCCGAGAGCGGGGCGCCCCATCTACGCTCATTACTTGACTGCTACTTGACCGAAAGCAGCGCTTTCAGCTCGACTTTGTCGCCGTTGGCGGCAATGTAGCCAAGCAGCGCGGAGACGCCTCGAGGGTCGAAGCCCGAGCTCGTTTTCGTGGTGCTCGAGCCGCCGAGGCTGCCCAGACTCTTGACCACCGAGTTGCCGCTCTTGGCGAGCTGGGCAAGCTGGGCGAAATCGATGAAGAGAACGCCCGCGTTAGACGCCGGTATCGACAGAGCCTTCGCGGCCGCGGCATAGACCGGGCCGCTCGAGAGCTTGCCGGCGCCGGGCAGCGCATTTGCGCTCGTGACGACGAAGAGGTCGCCGTCCTTGACGCCGTAGTAGATCTTCATCTTTCCGAGCGTAAGCTCCGTGGCCTTCACGCCGCCGACCGACGCCGACTTGCTCGAGCCGCTGAGCTGCGCGGAGAGGAGCTTGATCGCCTTGTCGAGCATCGCCTTCGACTGGGCCGCGTTCGGAGCCTTGATCAACAACCCGATGCCCGAGCTAGTCCCGTAGATCGACATCTCGCTTCCGGCCAGCGCGGCGGGATCCTCGAGCTTGACGCCCAGCACCGCCTCGATCTGCGGAATCTGTTTTCCGTACTTGGCGTTCTTGCGCAAGCTCAAGACGGCCTTGTCCAGCCCTAGAGCCTTGCCGTTCAGGTCGACCGCGATTGCGGTCGCACTCGGAAGCTCGCCGATCAGGGACGAGCTCGAGTTCGCCAGGCTCGACTTGCCCTTGAAGGTGCCGCTGACCGAGAACCCCTCGGGGACGGCGCTGACGGCAAGTGTCCCCCACTCGAGCTGGTTCTTCTTGGCAGCGCTCCCGAGCAGCTTCGATGTCGAGCTGCTGCCGAGGTTGCCGGCCGTTGCCGTGATCGCCGAGCCCGTGAGGTAGGCCTTCACGAGCGCGTCGGCCGGAACTGACTCGAGCGCCTGCTTGAAAATGCTGGAGTCTGCCAGCTTCCCCTTCGCAGCGGCACTCTGGTATTGATCCAGCGCCGCCTGCGAATCCGCCACCGCAAGCCAGGAACCGACCTCGGTCGTGACCGGCTTCTTCTTGCTCGAGTCCTTGGCCAGAAGGCTCTTGAGCTTGGCCGCGTCCGTCGTGTTGGTCAGGACCACGTCCACCGGCTTCGCCGCCGTGCCGAGCTCGACGAGGACAGTGGTCGTGCCGAGCGCTTGCTCGAAGTCGCTCAGCATGGCACCCGAGCCCGACAACGCTTTGTCGAGGGCTTTCTGAGCCGCGGGGATGCGCGCGATCAGCTTCTTCGCCTGCTGCCACTGGGCGCCGGAGCTGTCGGTACTGATGGAGACGAAGCCGATCGCGCTTGCCGGCGCGATCTCTGCGCCCGGGATGCTCGAGCTGCCATTCGATGAAGACGAGCTGTTCTTGCTCTTGCTCTTGCTGCCGCACGCCGCCAGCACGAGCGAGCACGCGAGTAGGAGAACGAGAGAAAAGGAGATGCGACGCATTGAAAAACCTCCGAGGCCGAGGAACTGGTTTCGAGAAGCCTAGATCAGACAGGCGATGCAGACCACTCGCCGGTCGGCTTTCTACCCATCAGCTCTGCCGATAAACCCTGCACGTCGCCGCCGCCGAGAAGGGCGCAGACCGCCTCGGTGATCGGCAGCTCGACCCCGCACCGGCGCGCCATCTCGCCCAGCACCGGCGCCGTTGTCATCCCCTCGACAGTGCCAACCTGCTCACGCGCCTGCTCGGGTGTGACTCCGCGACCGAGCAACTCGCCGGCACGACGGTTGCGACCGCGAGGATGCCAGCAAGTGGCGATCAGATCGCCCATCCCGGCCAGACCGGCGAAGGTGTCGGCGCGGGCGCCGCAGGCCAGTCCGAGCCGGGTCATCTCCGCCAGGCCCCGGGTCATCAGCGTCGCCTTGGCGTTGTCGCCGAGACCCAATCCGTCGACGGCGCCAGCGGCCAGAGCGATCACGTTCTTGGCGGCGCCGCAGAGCTCGACTCCGATCAGATCGGGGTTCACGTAGACGCGGAAGGAGCTACAGGCGATCTCGGATTGCAGCCGGGAGCTGAGCTCGGCGTCCTCGCTGGCAACGACGGCGGCCGCGGGCAGCCCGGCCGCAATCTCCTCGGCGAAGTTCGGCCCCGAGAGAACGGCCACCGGTCGCCCCTCGACGAGGGTCGAGAGCCTGTCGCCGGAGGCCGGGTCGAGCCCCTTCGTGAGACTGAGCAGCGGTGAGGAGCCGGACAGTCCGGCGATCGCCTCGGCAAAGGAGCGGCTCGGTACGGCGGCCACCACCAGATCGGCGCGCTCGAACAGCTCTCCGGCGTCGGCAACTGCCCGCGCCTCGATTCCGTCGAGCTGAAGCTCCGGCAGGTAGCGGGGGTTCCGGCCCGTCTCGGCGAGCGAGCGAACGACCTCGAGGTCGCTGTCCACGAGCGCCAGTTCGTGCCCGCGCCCAGCCAGCAGCTTGGCGAAGGCCGTTCCCCACGCTCCCGCGCCGAGAATCGCCACCCTCACCGGCTCACCGCCTCACAAAATCAATCGTCACCGGCACCCCTTCGAGCGCGAAACGCTCACGCAGCTGGTTCTCTACCCAGTAACCGTAGTCGCGCGTGACCAGCGTCGGATCGTTTACGTGGATGCGAAAACGCGGCGGACGGACGCGAACCTGGGCGCCGTAGAGCATCTTCAGCCGGCGCCGGTCGCGAGAAGGGGCCTGGCGAGCCTCCGTCAACTCGCCCAGGAAGCGGTTCAGCTCGCCGGTGGTGACCCTGCCGGCGAAGCGCGAGAAGAGCGCCTCGATGTCGTCGAGCAACCTGTTGACTCCCCTGCCCGTCTTCGCCGAGACGGCTCTGACCTGCGGCCGCTGGCGTAGGCGGCGCTGGATCTCCGGGCGCAGATCGTCGGCACTGACGGACGTGATGTCCCACTTTGCCAGTACCACCAGGGTCGCGCACTGAGCCTTGCGTGCGATGTCGGCGACGGTCAGATCCTGGTCGACCAGCCCCTCCTCCGAATCGACCAGCACAAGCGCCACGTCGGCCCGCTCGGCCGCCTCGAGCGCGCGCAGCTCGGAGTAGTACTCGATTCCCTGGCGGTGCTTGCGCTTGCGCCTGAGCCCGGCTGTGTCGATCAACAGGAAGGTCGTCTCGCCGCGCGTGAGCTGGGTGTCGATCGCATCTCGTGTCGTGCCCGGGCGATCCGAGACGATCACCCGCTCCTGGCCGAGGATGGCGTTCAGGAGCGAGGATTTGCCGACGTTCGGGCGGCCGAGGATCGCCACCTTGATCGCCTCCTCGCCGGCGATCGGCGCTGTCTCGCCCGGCAACAGCTCGACGATCCGGTCGAGCAGGTCGCCCGAGCCGAGGCCGTGCAGAGCCGAGATCGAAAACGGCTCGCCCAGGCCGAGGCGGTGGAAGTCGAGTGCGCGCAGCTCCTGCGAGGGATCGTCGATCTTGTTGGCGGCCAGGAGCACCGGCTTGCGGGCGCTGCGCAGAATCTCCGCCACCTCCTCGTCGCCGGTGGTGACACCGAGCGTGGAATCGACGAGGAAGACGACGACATCCGCTTCCGCGATCGCCGTTCTCGCCTGCTCGGCGATCGCGCGCGTGAGCGGCGAGGGGTCGCCGAGGTCGACCCCGCCGGTGTCGATCAGCAGGAAGTTCTCGCCGTTCCAGTCGCAGAGGAGTTCCTTGCGGTCGCGCGTGACGCCCGAGGTCTCGTGCACGACGGCGGCGCGGCTGCTTGTCAGCCGGTTGACCAGAGTGGACTTGCCGACGTTTGGGAAGCCGACGATCGCCACCCTGCCGGCGAGGCGTCCGCGCTCGCGCTCCTCGGGCTGCTCGAATTCGTTTTTCCGTGCCATCAGCTGCTCCTGCGGAGCTTTCAGCCGGACCGCGGCACGGTCAGCCCGCGCGGCCGGCCCTGAGCCTGAACCTCGCCCAGCCAGGTCCAGAGACGGTAGATCTCGCGCTGGATCTCGACCGTCGCTTCGCGGTAGCCCTTACTGTTGGCGGGAAGGCCGCTGAAGTCCATCGGGTATCCCCAGGCGAGAGTGACCGGGTGGAAATTCCAGAGCCTCCACGACTCGCTGCCGCGCACGGCCGCGGGTAACACCGGCACGTTTTCCTGCAGGGCAACCATTGCCGCTCCCGGCATCGCCTTGCCGGGAACTCCCGTCTTCTGTCTCGTTCCCTCGATGAAGGCGCCCAGCATCTCGCCGGCGCGGGCGATCTCGCGCATCATGCGCACGGCCTCGCGGTCGGACTCGCCGCGACGAACGGGGATCGTTCCGAAAAAGCGCAGCAGCTGCGTCAGGCCGGGCGCGCTCATGACCTCGGTTTTCGCCATGAAGTAGATGCGGCGCGGGCAGGCGCCGCCAAAGGCAAGCGGATCGAGGAAAGAGAAGTGGTTCACGGCTAACACCAGTCCGCCCTCCAGCGGAACGTTTTCGAGCCCGTAGACGCGCAGACGGCTGAGAACGCGCGTCGGAGTGCCGATCACCGCCTGACCGATGTGCATGTGGCGCGGCGTGTAGCCGTAGAGGTAGTCGCTCTTCTTCACAGCTTCCTCCCGCTGGCGGTGACTCGTCTCTCGGCGACGAGAGCTTCCACCTTCTCCACCACCTGCTCGACGCTCAGGTGGGTCGTGTCGATCAGAACCGCGTCGGGCGCGCGCTGCATCTGGGGCGCGTCGCTTTCGTCGCGCCGGTGCATGTCGGCGGCCAGCGCCTTGGCGCGGATGCCGGGACGCTCGGCCAGCCGGCGGCCGGCGCGCACGCTCTCGTCGGCGACGAGAAAGACCTTGACCTCGGCCCCCGGCGCGACGACGCTACCGATGTCCCGGCCCTCGATCACCGAGTCGCCGAGAGCGGCCAGCTCGCGCTGGCGCTCGCGCATGAGCAGGCGCACCTCGGGCTGGCGGGCGACGAGCGGCACCAGCCGGTCGATCTCGTGCAGCCGGATCGCTTCGGTGACGTCGGTTCCGGCGATCCGCACCCAGCGCTCGGCATCGAGCTCGACCGGGTTGGCGTACCCGAGAGCAGCCAGCGCCGGCCCGTCCTCCGGATCGACTCCGCGCTCGCAGGCAAGCCAGGTCAGCGCCCGGTACATGGCTCCGGTATCGAGGTAGCGAAAGCCGAGCCTCGCGGCCACGGCCCGCGCCACGGTGCTCTTGCCGGCCCCGGCCGGTCCGTCGATCGCCACGATCACAGCTTTGCGCTCATTTCTCTTCTGGGACGAAGTCGCGCCGGGCGATCTCGTCCAGAAGCTCGAAGAAGTCGGGGAAGCTTACTGCCACGCAGTCGGGATCATCGATCTCCACTCCCTCGCGGGAGAGAACCCCGGCGATCCCGCCCAGCATGGCGATGCGATGATCGCCGCGGGTCTCGACCGACCCTCCCTTGAAACGCGTCGGAACGCCGCGCACGGTGAACCCGTCCGGCTCCGCCGTTAAATGGGCGCCGAGCCCGTGCAAAGCCTCGGTCGTAGTCGCGATCCGGTCGGACTCCTTCGCCCGCAGCTCCTCGGCGCCGCGCACCCGGCTCACGCCGTGCGCCATCGACGCGGCGAGCGCAAACAGGGGCAATTCGTCGACCACGCTGGGCACCTCGTGCGACTCGATCGTCGTCGCCACCAGCTCGGCCGAGCGGATGCCGAGATCGCCGATAGGCTCGCCGCCCGAGGAGCGACGGTTGAAGACGGTGGTGCGTGCGCCCATCCTTTCGAGCACGTCGAGGAAGCCGATGCGAGTCGGGTTCAAATTGACGTCGTGAAGCCGGAGCTCGGAGCCGACGAGAAGCGTCGCGCCGACGAGGAAGGGCGCGGCCGACGAGAAGTCGCCGGGGATGTCGACCTGAAGCGGAGGGATGCGCTCGACGGGCCAGACGCTGATCCCGCTGCCCTCACGGCGAACGCGCACGCCCAGCGACTGCAGCAGCCTCTCGGTGTGATCTCGCGTCGGCACCGGCTCGACCACGGTGGTAGGGCCGCTGCGCGCGAAGAGCCCGGCGAGCAGGATCGCCGACTTCACCTGTGCGCTCGCCACCGGCAAGACGTAGCTGATGGGCTCGAGCTCGCCGCCCGAGATCATCACCGGCGCCGAACCGTTCGTCGTCTCGACCTCGGCGCCCATCTGCCTGAGAGGAATGGCGATGCGCTCGTGCGGGCGGCTCGAGAGTTGCTCGTCACCGGTCAGAACGAAGCTGCCTTCCTGGCCGGCGAGCACGCCGGCGAGGAGCCTGAGCACCGTACCGGCGTTACGGCAGTCGATCGGATGGTCGGGCGCCCGCAGCCCGCGCAGGCCGACCCCTTCGATCCTGATCTGCCCCGGGCTCGGCTCGCTCACGCCGGCGCCGAGCTCGCGCACGACGTCGAGCGCCACGTCGGTATCGGCGGCATGCCCGAAGCCACGAATCTCGCTGACTCCGTCGGCGATCGCAGCCAGTAGCGCGGCGCGCTGGCAGAGTCCCTTGACCCCCGGCACGGCGATGTCGCCGATAAGCGCCGCCGCCGGAGCCACCCGCCTCAAGCGTCCTCCTCGAGGATGTCCGAGACGACAACGCCGTAGCCCTCGGCCTCGAGCAGCATGGCGGCTCTGTGAGCCTCGTCTTCGCCGGCGATCATGATCGAGAGCGAGCCGCCGCGATCGGGTGAGACGTGCTGCATCTCCAGGTCTTCGATATTGATCCGCTCGGCGCCGAGCACCCGGGTGATGCCAGCCAGCACTCCGGGCTGATCGGCGACGTGTACGCGCAGGCGATAAAGGCCACCCGTACTCGGATAGACCTCGGCCAACAGGTGGCGACGATGAACACCGGCCTCTGCGATCCAGTGCCCGATGAAGTCGGCGTCGGCGGCGGCGAGCGCCTGCTCGAGTTGCTCGATCATCCGTCGGTGCTCGGCCAGCGCCTCGCGCAAGGGATCCGCGTTCTCGATGAAGATGTCGACCCAGATACGCGGGTTGGCTCCGGCCACGCGAGTCATGTCCCGGAGCGAGCCGCCGGCGCTGGCGAGCGGCTCGTGCCCTTCCACCCGCGTCGATCCGGCCTGATTGACGAGCATGTTCGAGAGCGCATGGGGAAGGTGGCTGGTAAGCGCGACCAGACGGTCGTGGGCAGCAACGTCGATGGCGATCGGGTGGGCGCCGAGCGAGGCCACAAAGCCGTGCAGAAGCCGGTAGCAGTCAGGATCGGTACCGGCGTGCGGCGTCAGGAACCAGGTCGCACCTTCGAACAGATCGGCGCGAGCGTACTCGGGGCCGCGCGCCTCGGAGCCGCAGACCGGGTGCCCGCCGATGAAGCGGTTGTCGTCACCCGCAGCGGCGCAGACTGTGCTCTTGGTCGAGCCGACGTCGGTCACCGTGCAGGCGCTGCCGGCCAGCTTCAGCGCCTCCTGTACCCGGGCAGGAAGATCGGCGACCGGAGCCGCAACGATCACGAGCTGCGCCCCGGCGAAAGCCTCCGCCGGCGAGCCCGCTGCCAGATCGAGCGCGTCGCGCTCGTGCGCGATCCGAAGCGCTTCGGGGTCGGGGTCGAAGCCGACGACCTGTTCCACGCCCGCCCGCTTAGCCGCAAGCCCGACCGAAGCCCCGATTAGACCCGTTCCCACGATCGCCAGCCGCGTGATCCTGATCGCGCCGTGACCTTCCTGTGTTGCCGCCGATACTCCCATTTCCAGCAAGTCTAGTGGGGAAACCGAGTTCTCCCTCGGCGGCTGGGAGTTCTCAGAGATAATCCCCGCCAATGAAGATCTTTTCCGGAATTCAGCCCACCGGCGCCAAGCACCTCGGCAACTACTCGGGCGGCTTTCGCCAGTACGCCGCCACCCAGGAGCAGGGCGACGCCTTCTTCTGCATCGTCGACCTGCACTCGGTCACGGTTCCCTACGATCCCGAGGATCTGAGAGCCCGCACACTCGACCTGGCGGCGCTGATGTTCGCCACCGGGCTGGATCCCGAGCGCTCGACCGTGTTCGTGCAGAGCCACGTGACCGCGCACGCCGAGGCGGCCTGGCTGCTGGCGGCGGTGGCGAGCTACGGGCAGCTCGGCCGTATGACGCAGTTCAAGGACAAGTCGGCCCAGCACGAGTTCATTTCGGCCGGCCTTTTCACCTACCCGGTCCTGATGGCCGGAGACATCCTCCTCTACCAGACCGACATCGTCCCGATCGGCGACGACCAGCGCCAGCACCTGGAGCTATCGCGCGACATCGCCGAGCGCTTCAACACCCGCTTTGGCGAGACCTTCACCGTGCCTCGCGGCGTCTACCCCGAGGCCGGAGCGCGGATCATGGATCTGCAGCAGCCCGAGAACAAGATGTCGACCACCGGCGGCAACCCGCAGGGCACCATCTACCTGCTCGACCCGCCCGAGGTCGTGCGCAAGAAGGTCAAGACGGCCGTCACCGACTCTGGGCGCGAGATCGTCCACGACCTGACCGCGAAGGCCGGTATCTCGAACCTGATCGAGATCATGACCGTGGCGACCGGCGAATCGATCGCGGAAGTCGAGCAGCGTTACGAAGAAGCCGGTTACGGGCAGTTCAAGACGGACGTTGCCGAGGCAGTAGTGGAGCTGCTGGAAACGATCCAGACGCGCTACCACGAGCTGCGAGACGATCCCGCCGAGCTCGAGCGGATGCTCGCACTCGGAGCTGCCAAGGCGAGAGAGGCTTCGACGCCGACACTGGAGAAGATGTACGAGCGAATGGGTTTAACCCGACCAAAGGGAGAGTGAGCAGATGCTGATTTCGACCATGAACGACGTTCCCGGCCACGATGTCACCGAGGTGATCGGTGAGGTGTTCGGACTTACGGTGCGCGCGCGCAACGTCGGCGCACAGATCGGCGCCGGCCTCAAGTCGATTCTCGGTGGCGAGCTGAAGGGAATGACCAAGCAGCTGATCCAGAGCCGCGAGGAAGCCATCTCTCGCCTCGTCGAGGAGGCCGAGAGCAAGGGCGCCAACTGCGTTCTGGCCATGCGCTTCGACGTTTCCGACCTCGGCGGCAACTGGAGCGAGATCTGCGCCTACGGCACGGCGATAAAGGTCAACAAGGTCTAGAAGTAAAAGGCGACAGCTTTCGAGATCGGGCGCCCGCGACGAGCGGGCGCCTTTCGTTTTCAGGCTCAGTTCGGGTCGGTGGAACTACGCGAGGGTCGGCCGAACGCGGCGCCTCGGGAAAAGCCCATTCTAAAGTCGGCACTGATTCGGCACATCGAGCCGCGCTCTTCGGCTTGACGGGACAGTAATCTGTGACGACCCCGCGGGCGGGTGGCTCGGTGGCGGGCGCAGTAAGAAGTGCCGTAATGGGACAGCACCGGTCGCACCCAATCGGCGGGTCTTCATTCCGCTTGGCACTCTTCGGTGGCGGGCTGCGATACATGTGATCCAACGAGAAGAGCTCGTTCCAAAGTTGGCGCAGAATCGGCACGTCGAGGTGCGTTTCTCGGCTCGGAGGGACGGTACTTTGTGCCGACCCCGTGGGCGGGTGGCTCGGTGGCGGGCGAAGTGAGAAGTGCCGTCTAGATCACGGCTAGCGGATCTTCCTTCCGCATCGCGCTCTTCGCCCGATCTCGATCTCGCTCGGCCCAATCAACGCTCGGATCGTTCGGACAGCCCCCGCAGCTCCTCCACCTCCGCGACCGACAGCTCCCGCCACTCTCCGGGCGCAAGCCCGCTCAGATCGAGCCCGGCGTAACGGCTGCGGTGCAGGCGCGCCACCGGGTAGCCGACCGCGGCGCACATGCGCTTGACCTGATGCTTGCGGCCCTCGTGGATGGAGAGCTCGACCAGCCGCGGCCCGAGCCGGCGCGTCTTCGCCGGCGCCGTGCGCCCATCCTCGAGCTCGACTCCCTCGGTCAGCGCCCGTAACGCCTCATCGGTTGGCTCGCTCTCCAGCTCCGCCTCGTAAACCTTCTCTACCTCGTAGCGGGGATGGGCGAGGCGATGCGCCAGCGCGCCGTCGTTGGTGAGCAAGAGCGCTCCGGTCGTATCGGCGTCGAGTCGGCCCACCGGCACCACGCGTGGCTCGCGCGGCGTCAGCTCGACCACCGTGCGCCTTCCCTGCGGATCGCTGGCCGTCGTCACCACGCCCGCTGGCTTGTAGAGGAGCAGATAGGTGAGGCGCTGCTTGGCGACGAGCTTCCCGTCCACCTCGACGCGGTCGCGCGCGGCGATGAAGGTGTTCAGCTGACCGGGCTCGCCGTTGACGAGCACCCGTCCGGCCTTGATCAGCTCGTCGGCGCCCCGGCGCGAGGCGACACCGGCACGCGCTAGATAGGCGTTCAGGCGCATCGACCGGAATACTGGCGCTTTCCACAAAGCAGCGTGCCGTGGCTACTGTTCACCGGCAATGCCGGTGCCTCCGCTCCGCCTTCATTACCTGGGACATTCCTCCTTCGTACTGCTGTTCGGGAACGGCGTTTCGGTTCTCACCGACTACGGCGCGTCGAACTCGTACGGGCTCGACAGCCCAATCCACGATCTCGGCACCTTCAGGCCCGACGTCGTCCTCTACTCCCACCACGATCCCGATCACGACCGCGGCGAGCGCTTCCCCGGCGCCCGGGTCGTCGACGGGCCGGCTCTGACCAAGACGGTCGAGATCGACGAGATCGACTGCGAGCCGCTCAGGACGAGCGAGACCGCGGACGGCGACAACACCAGCTTCGCGATCGGCTACGAGGGGCTGACGATACTTTTCGCGGGCGACTGCCAGGGCGACATCGACGCGATCGACCAGCCGGCGCGGCGGGCACGAATCGAGGCGCTCTTCCCGAGCAAGATCGACCTGCTCCTAATCCCGATCGACTGGATGCATCCGATCGCGGTCAAAGCCGCCGAGTTCGTCGACGTTCTGAGCCCGGAGCGGGTCGTCCCGATGCACTACTGGGGCCCGCCGGCCAAGGCCGCCTTTCTCTCTCTGCTCGAACAGGAGAACAGCCGCGGCGGTAAGCGCTTCCTGATCGAGGAGCTCGGCCGGCCCAATTACGCGATCGACGCGCCCGTAACGCCGGTCACCGTCGTCAGCCTCGAGCCAGCACCGTACCCGAACGGGCCGAGGACGATCGACTCGTGAGCGTGCTTCGAAACTCGCGGGAGACGGGTAGGAACTGACGGTGTTGATCGCGACCGGTGTCGAGATGCTCGAGCTGCCGATGGATCTCTTCGGCGCGCCCACTTCCGTCCACCCCACGCTCGTCTGGGACGAGACGGACGTAGTCCTGATCGACGCGGGCTTTCCGGGTCAGTTCGAGCAGTTGCGCGAGACGGTCGAGGATGCCGGAGTTTCCTTCGACAGACTCCGCAAGGTGGTCGTGACTCACCAGGACATCGATCACATCGGCGGCATCGCTGCGCTGCTCGCGGATACCGGCGACCGGATCGAAGTGCTGGCTCATGAGGCCGACAGGCCTTACATCGTCGGTGAGAAACGACTGATCAAGGCCAACCCCGAGCGACTGGCGCAACTGTCCGAGCGACTGAGTTTCTTGCCCGAGGAGCGTCGCAAGGCCGTGATTGCGGCCTTCGAGACCACCAAGGCGAGAGTCGACCGGACGCTCACCGACGGCGAGAGGTTGCCTTATTGCGGCGGCATTGTCGTCATTCACACGCCGGGGCACACCCCCGGTCACATCTGCCTCTATCTCGAGCGAACGAAAACACTCGTCGCCGGCGACGCGCTCAACGTCTCGGACGGCCTGCTCGTTGGGCCGAATCCGCAGGCGACCGACGATATGACCCAGGCCGTCGCCTCGCTCGAGAAGCTGGCGCGCTACGACGTCGAAACCGTCGTCTGCTACCACGGCGGCCCTTACTCAGGGGATGCGAACGCACGCATCGCCGGGCTGGCCGCCACGCCCGCGCCCGGCCGCTAGGGATTCACGCGCCGCGTTGCTCGGACACCGCGTGCAGGCGACCTCGGATCTGCTCGACATCGCCGCCGAGATCGTCCAGGCGAGGCAGCTCGGCCAAGCTTGCGATCCCGAAGACGCGCTCGAACAGCGGCGTGACGCGGTAGCGGATCGCACCGCCGGGGCCATCGTCACGGCCAGCTTCGGCGATCAGGCCGCGCTCGAGCAGGTTGGCCACGGTGGCCTCGGCTGCGACGCCGCGGATGCGGGTGATCTCGGGACGGCTACAGGGCCCCAGGTAGGCGACGATTGCGAGCGTCTCCAGGGCAGCCTGAGAGAGCGAGCGCTGTGCCGGGCGCTCGAACAGGCGCGCGCAGGCCGGAGCCGCCTCGCGCGAGGCACGCAGTGCATAGCCGCCGGCCACGTGCTCGAGCACGATCCCGCTCCTGCCCTCGCTGTAGCGCTCTGTCAGCAAACGTAACGCGGCTTCGATGCGCACCGCGTCATCGTCGGCCGCTTCGGCCAGCTCGTCCGCAGACAGCGGCGCCGAGGCAACCACGAGCAGCGCTTCGACTGTGCGCGCAAGCAGCTCGAGGGGACTGTTCGTGATCAGGCGGAGCGGGCGTTCGTCCACTCGGAACTCCTTTCTTTCGTCTGCCGTTCGACGCGGATCGGCGCGAACGGCGCAGCCTGGCTGAGCGCAATCTCACCGAGGCGACCGAGCTCGAGCAGCGCCAGGAAGGCGACCGCCTGCTCGACTCGGGAGAGATCGCCGAGCTCGTCCTCGAAATCGAAGCGGCTGCGCCGCCCTAGCAGTGAACGGAAGCGTTCGACGAACTGCTCGAGCGGCGGGTAGCGAAAAGACATGTGCGCGAGCGAGACCGCCTTGGGCGGCGCGGCCAGCTCGCGCAAGGCAGCTGCGAGCGCGGCCGTGTCCTGCACCGCGATCGGCCGTTCTCGTATCGGTCGTAACGGCGCCGGCCCGAGCCGGAAGTAACGGTCGCGTTCCTGCTCGAGCCTGCTCGCCAGCCAGGCCGAAGCCTCCTTCATGCGCCGGTACTCCGCCAGCCTGCGCGCCAGCTCCTCGGCCGCCTCTTCGGGCTCGAGCTCCGCTAGCTCCGCCGCCTCGTCGTCGAAGAGAAGCCGTGCCTTGAGCTCGAGCAGCGCCGAGACGAGAACCAGGAACTCGCCACACGCCTCCAGATCGCCCTCTCCGAGCTCGCGCTCGGCTTCGCCGGCTGCGCCGGAACGGGCACGACCGAGCAGCGTCTCGATGAAGGCGAGGACGATGCCTGCGACATCGACCTCGGCGAGGTCGATCTCCTCCTTGAGCACAAGGGTCAGGAGAAGGTCGAAGGGACCCTCAAAGGCCTCGAGGTCTAGCTCGAGCTCGGCGACGCGCATCCGGGCGAGCCTAGCGGCCCGATCGGACGCGCCCCTTCGGCACGGTCATCCGCGGCCCCTTGATCTTCACGGACGGCGTCTTCGCTTGTTTTGGCTTCTTCTTCTCCGCCGGGCCGGGGGGCGAAGGCGGCCCCTGCTCCTGGGCGGGAACCGAGTCGCTGTGGAAGAACTGCCACCAGACGAAGAAGCCCCACGAGAGCGCGAACAGGAAGATCGAGACCCAGGCGTTGAGGCGCAGCCCGGCGATGTGATGAGTCGGATCGATCCTGATCAGCTCGATGAAGAAGCGGAAGAGCGAGTAGTAGGCGACGTAGAGAGCGAACAGGGCGGGCGGGCGGAACCTGAAGCGCCGTTCGAGCAAGAGCAGCAGGCCGACCCCGATCAGCGCGAGCAGGAACTCGTAGAGGAAGGTCGGCTGGAAGGTCGTGAAGCGCTCGTAGCCGCGCGGGCGGTTGATGAGGTCGATCTTGAGACCCCAGGGCAAGCTCGTCGGCTTGCCGAAGAGCTCCTGGTTCCACCAGTTGCCCCAGCGCCCGATTCCCTGCGCGAGCAGAAGCCCGGGCGCCACGATATCGAGCATCTTCAGAATGCTCTCGCCGGCGCGGTGTACAACGATCGCGCCCGCCAGGACACCAAAAAGTATTCCGCCGTAGACGCCGAGGCCACCTTTCCAGACTGCGAAAGGTGCCCACCAGCGGTGGATCTGCTGAACCTCGTTCCAGCTCGTCACGTCGTGGTACAGGCGCGCACCGACCACTCCCGCGAGCACTCCCCAGACGGCGATCTGGAACATCAGGTCCCAGTTGCCGCCACGGCGGACGTAGCGAACTCCCGTGAGCCAGACGGCGGCGGCGATCGACGCCAGCAGCATCAGCCCGTAGAAATGAATGGTCAAAGGCCCGAGACTGATCGTGCTGTGCGCGGGCGACGGAATCGAGGCGAGTAGTGTCATGGACGAATCATCTCAGCTAGCCCGGCCACCGTGTCGGCTCGAGCCGCCGAACGCGTCCAAGCGGCAGCGCTTCATTCCGAGAGAAACGTCTAGAGAAGAATGCGGAGGGCGATTTCCGCCGGGCAGCCGCGCTTGACGATGTCGATCGCCTCGTGCAGATCGATGTCCAGACGGGCGGCCAGGGCGGCGGAGCCGTCAGGCGAGTAGCCAGCCCGCTCGAGCTCTTCGCTCCGCCAGCGAACGATCCGGTCGAGTTCCGACTCGGTTATTACGTTTGCGTTGGCCGCAGTCATCGGTGCTTCGGTGCCTCCTCAACCATCTTTTCGGTTCAAGGTAGCTTAGTTGCGTCCCTAACTCGGGGGATCTAGTGCTACCCGGAGCAAGTCTTACCAAACTCTTACGAGTCGAGGACGCCCGTACCGAGTCGGTCTCTCGCTCTCGAGGAAAGACAGGTTAGGCGACGACACCGGCCTCACCGAGAAGCGCCTTCGCCTCGGCGAAGAAATCTCCGCTCGGTTGCACCTTGTAGGCGGGGCCCAGCTGCAGCTGCCTGGCGCCCTCGGAGGTCTCGACGTCGAGCAGCACCGGCGAGTCGCCCGGGAAGTCGCGCACGAGCGCCGCCAGCTCCGAGACGATGCCCGCCGGCGCCTTGCGTGCGTCGACACGCAGGCGCACCTCGCGCCGCTCGGGAACCGCCTCGAACGGGTTCAACTCCATCGCCAGCAACTTCGATTCGCCCTCCTTGTGATCGATCCTTCCCTTCACGATCAGGACCTGGTCGGAGGAGCAGAGCTCGCGCGCCTGCGCGTAAACGGAGTTGAAGACGACGATCTCGGTGCCGCCGGTTACGTCGTCGAGGCGCATGAAGGCCATCGGGTCGCCCTTTTTAGTCATCAGCTGGCGCACGTGACCAACGATCCCGCCCACGACCACGACCTCGCCGTCACGGCGCCGGTCGAGCTCGCCCAGCGCGCAGTCGGTCTTGCGCCTGAGCTGCTCGCGGATCGCATGTAGCGGGTGCTCCGAGACGTACAGGCCGAGAACCTCCTTCTCGAGCCTGAGCAACTCGGGCTTCTCGAACTCCTCGTTGGCGATCTCGGAGTGGTGGCGCGCGGGCTGGCCGGGACCGTCGGTGGCGAGGTCGAAGATCGAGCCCTGCCCGGCGAGCCGGTCGGCGGCCTGCTTTTGCCCCCAGGCGACGACCTGGTCGAGCAGCTCGAGCACCCCCTTGCGCGAGGTGCCGGTGGAGTCGAAAGCGCCGCACTTGACGAGCGCCTCGAGCACGCGCTTGTTGACGCAGCCAGGATCTATGCGCTCGACGAAATCCCAGACGGAGGTGAAGGGGCCACCCTGCTCGCGCGCGCTCACGATCGCGCGCGCCGCCGATTCCCCCACGCCCTTGACGGCGTTCAGGCCGAAGCGGATCTTGCCCTCGACGACGGCGAAGTCGGGCTGCGAGTAGTTGGCGTCAGGCGGCAGCACCTCGATCCCCATCTCGTCGCAGGCGTTGACGTAGACGGGCACGCGATCCTTGGTGTTCATCACCGAGGAGATCAGCGCCGCCATGTACTGGCAGGGGTAGTGCGCCTTCAGCCAGGCCGTGCGATAGGCGATCAGCGCGTAGCAGGCGGCGTGGGACTTGTTGAAGGAGTAGTCCTGCGCCTTCTCCATGTCTTCCCAGAGCTGGCGCGCGACCTGCGGCGAGACTCCGTTCGCCTTGCAGCCGGCGATGAACTTCTCCTTCAGCGAGGCCATCAGCTCGTGGATCTTCTTGCCGATCGCCTTGCGCAGATCGTCGGCCTCGGCGGGGCTGAAGCCGGCCAGATCCTTGGCGATCTCCATGTACTGCTCCTGGTAGATGCAGATGCCGTAGGTCGTGCCGGTGATCGGCTTCAGGCGCTCGTCGGGGAAGGTGACCTGCTCCTGACCGTTCTTGCGCCTGGCGTAGCCGGGGATGTACTGCATCGGGCCGGGGCGATAGAGGGCGACGAGCGCGATCAGGTCCTCGAACTGGGTCGGCTTCACCTGCCTGAGCGCATCGCGCATGCCCGTCGACTCGAACTGGAAGACACCGGTCGAGTCGCCGCGCGCGAGCATGGCGTAGGTCTGCGCGTCGTCGAGCTGGATCTGTGAGATCTCCACCTCGCCGATCAGCCCCAGCGCCTTGTCGATCACGTCCAGGTTGCGCAGGCCCAGGAAGTCCATCTTGAGCAGCCCCAGCGCCTCGACGTGGCCCATCGCAAACTGGGTGACCACCTCCTGGTCGGAGCCCTTCTGCTGCAACGGCACGACCTCCATCAGAGGCTGGGCGCCGATGACGACACCGGCCGCATGGATCGAATCCTGGCGCACCAGGCCCTCGAGCGGCTTGGCCAGGTCGACTACCTCCTTGCAGAGCGGATCGGAGTCGTAGGAGGCGCGCAGCTCCTGCCCCGGTTTGAGGCAGTCGTCGAGCATCTGGCCCGGGCCTTCGGGGATCAGCTTGGCGAACCTGTCCACGACGCCGTAGGGAATCTCGAGTACGCGCCCGGCGTCTCTGACCGCGGCCCGGGCGGCCATGGTGCCGAAGGTGATGATCTGGGCGACCCGGTCGCGGCCGTACTTCTCGGCCACATAGTTGATCACGCGCTCACGGCCCTCGACCGAGAAGTCGATGTCGATGTCGGGCATCGACTTGCGTCCGGGATTGAGGAAGCGCTCGAACAGCAGGTCGTAGCGGATCGGGTCGATGTCGGTGATATCCAGGCAATAGGCGACTAGGCTGCCGGCCGCCGAGCCGCGGCCCGGTCCGACACCGACGCCGCTCCGCTTGGCGAAGGCAATGAAGTCCCAGACGATCAGGAAGTAGTCGGCGAAGCCCATCTCGCGGATCGTCTTGAGCTCGAAGCGGAGCCTCTCCTCGAGCTCCGGCGTCAGCACCGGGTAGCGGCGCTTCAGCCCCTCCTCGCAGAGAGCGACCAGGTACTCGAAGGCGTCGCGTCCTTCAGGCGTCGGGAACGAAGGCAGAAGGATCCTGCCCAGCTCGATTTCGACCGCGCAGCGCTCGGCCACTTCGAGGGTGGTGCGCATCGCCTCCTCCTGGCCGACGAAGTCGAGCGCCATCTCCTCGGGCGCCTTGAACCAGAACTGGTCGGAGTCGAAGCGCCAGTGGTTCGGGTTCTTGAGTGAGTCGCCCGACTGAATGCAGAGCAGCGCCTCGTGCGGGAGCGCGTCCTCGCGGCGCAGATAATGGACGTCGCCGGTGGCAACCAGCGGCATCTTCTTCGCCCGGGCCAGCTCGACGAGCGGCGGGTTGATCCGCTGCTGTAGATCGAGACCCGCGTTCTGGAGCTCGACGTAGACGTTGTCACGGCCGAAGATCTGGACGAGCCGGTCGAGCTCGGTCTCCGCGTCGCCCGGTCGGTTCTCCTCGAGCGCCTTGCAGACACGCCCCGAGAGGCAGCCGGAGAGAACGATCAGGCCCTTGGCGTAACGCTCCAGCAGCTCCCAGTCGACGCGCGGACGGTAGTAATAGCCCTCCAGATAGCCGAGCGAGGAGAGCCGGATCAGGTTGCCGTAGCCCTCGTTCGTGGCGGCGAGCACGGTCAGATGGGCATTGCCCTTCTTCTGTACGGCGCGGTCGTCGCAGACGTAGAGCTCGGAGCCGAGCACGGGCTTGACTCCCTGCTTTCCGGCCTCACGGTAGAACTCGATCGCTCCGGCCAGCGAGCCGTGGTCGGTGAGCGCGACCGCCGGCATCTCCAGCTCCGCCGCCCGCGCAGCGAGCGCGGGGACTCTGCAGGCCCCGTCGAGTATCGAGTACTCCGAGTGGACATGCAGGTGAACGAACTTGGCGCTCAAGGCCAGACCATTCTAGGACGGTGAGCGGTCGACTCAGAATTGCTCGACTGCTCCCGGAACGCGGCGCTGTCTCGCAGCCGAGGCGCCCCGAAAACGACGCGATTCGGCGCCGCGGCGAACGAAGCGCGTCTCTATAGACGGCAGACCGATCGTAAGCGCGGGCAGAATCGTGGGCGAATTCCGGGCTCGCGTCCTGGCAACCGAGGTCGCACCGCGCGTCGGCCGGCAAGCCTCGCCATGCTCCGTGACCGCCGCCTGCTAGTAGACGAACACGGTCTTCAGAATCACCGCGACCGTCCTGTTCTGCCGGTACGGCCCTTCCATACCGATGATCTTTTCGATCTTCTCCTCGGTGAGACGTTCGCTGGCATCTTCGAACTCTATGTTCGAAGGCTGATCTATGGAGCGCTCCCGGAAGAGAAGATGGGCCAGGATCTTCACGACCGTCGCGCAGTAGTTGTCCAAGAAAAAGATGGCGTTCGCCTCTTGCACGTACTCTGACTTGACCTGCTCTTTCTCACCTGGCCGCACCGAGCGAATCCAGCCAGTGGCGGGACTCTTGCTCGAGTGGAGCTCGTCGCTCACCAGCTCAAGGGCCCTTTGGGCAATCTTCGTGAAGAAGCCGAGGGAGTAATCCATCACCACGATCCAGGAAAGCCGCTTGTAGAACTCGGCCGGGTCGTTGAGGCTTTGAATCGACCTGAAGATCACATTGTGGACCACTCCAGACGAAAGCTCAGGGTTCACCTCAGGCGCCAACCAGGGCGTATCGTCACCGGGACGCTCTTTGAACATCTTAGAGAGAAGATCTATCCAGATCTCCGAGCGCCCGAAGCCCGGCTTGCCGGACTGTAACTTCACCGTGGCGCTCTCCATGCTTGCCACCACAAGCCGTTTGATTCTCTCTACCGTGTGCGCCCTCGATTCTTCCTGGGCTATTCTCTCCAGCTCGTGAGTATCGTCCTTGTGGGTTCCTTCGTTGTGTTTGTGAAGCAGCCTCATTGCCACACGGAGGTCGTGAATCCGGTTTTTTCCTCCATCTCCGTCGAGGAATTCCTCGATCACTTTGACGGCGTTTTTTTCCGTACCCCAAAAGGTGTCTTTCTGGGGTTCGAGCTTCTTCAAGGGGGGGCGGGAGACGATGATGTCTGCGATGTTGAGCACCCAAAGGTCGAACAACAACCTCTTGCAGAAGCGCTTTCGCTGATCTGAATCGTGAGAGTGGTTGAGACTGCTTCGTTTCATCCGATCGATTATCTCGGGGAGCAGCGTGAAGCTAGCCTCGCCCGTTCCGAACGTCCCGAATGCATCGTGGTAATACAGGTAGTGCGAGATGTCGAGCAGATCCTCTCTGTCCCACTTCCCGTCCCGTGGATAGCTCTTCAAGATTGCATCGATCTGGGACAGAGAGCGAGTCGTGTGGTCGGCGATGATGAACGAGCCTTCCATGCCATGCCGGTGATCCACCACCGTCTTCCCGATGTCGTGGTAGAACGCGGCGAGCATCAGCTTGAAGGTGCGCACACAAGGCTCGGACTTATAACTCAGAACTGAGTCGAGATCGTTGAACGCCTCATCGCCGGGTTTCTCGTCGGAGTCGAAAAGGCGAATAACGTTCTCATGGCTCTTGAAGTAACCGATGAGCCTTGCCGTTGCCATTACGACGTTCACGAAATGATGATAGTTACCACGGTGCCTTGAATAATTGTTGTTCTGCTTCTTGGGAAAGAGAGAGAGGATGTTGCTCGCGTCTCTCCCAGGATCGTTGTATAGGATTTCGTACTGTCGCTGGAGGAACAGACGGTGAAAACAATCCATGAACGGAGGACTCAAAGGCTGCTTGCTCGCCTTATTTCCGCCTCCGCCCAGAGTTATCGTGTACAAACCCGGCTTCCCTGAGCAGACGCGATTGACGATTTTCCGGCGTGCATCCTTCAACTTTCTAAGTAGGTCTTCCTCCGATAGCCCAGGGGGAATCCGAGAAAGTATTTTGACGATGCCGGAGTCATGCTCGTATTTCTCCGGCCAGTAAGCGAGCCGGACATGCTCGGCGAATTTCGCGAAAGCCCTGTCGTTATCAGGATTTACGACGTTGTAAAGCACGGCTCGCTCCTCTTCCTATCCGTCCTCTCGACATCCGCTACGGACCCTGGCCGAGCCGGCACCGTCCAGCGCCGTGCTCCTTCGGACGAGATCCCTCCGGGTTGACAGAAGGTTAACCCGGGACCGGCTCTAGCTCAAGCGGGTTACGTTTCTAGCAACGGTGCCTGGCCTGGCACCCGGGGCGGCATCGAAAGACGACGCCGGAAGAGATCAGGCTCACTGCTGGTTTACGAAGTAAGCCATCAAAACCGCGTCCACGTACTCCTGACCGCGGCGATAGTGGCGCTTGCGATAGCCCTCGCGCTCGAAGCCGAACAACTCGTAAAACCTGATCGCGGCCTCGTTGTGGGGAAAGACGTGTAGCTCCAGCTTGCTCACGCCGCTCGCCCGTGCCCATTCGACCGCCGCCTCCAGCAGGGCGCGCCCGGCGCCGCGGCGACGATATTCCTTTGCCACCATCAGACCGAGATCGGCGACGTGCTGGGAGGACGGGTAGTGGTCGCGCGTCACGGAGAGGCGCCCGACGATCCCCTCGCTCGTCTCAGCCACGAAGAGCGCGGCATCGGGGTGGCGGCGCAGCAAGCGGATCGCACGGCGCTCTTCCGAGCTCGAACGCCAGGTGCCGAGCGTGAGCAGCCAGCCCTCGGGCTCGGCCGCAACCTCGCGCGCCAGCCGCGAGATCGCGTCGGCGTCGCTGGGAGTCGCCCGGCGCACTCTGAGTCCCTCGCTCATGCAACCACCACCCCGTGGCCCCCGCGCCTGGGATCTCCCGCCGCGGCCAGCGACCCGTCCGAGCACAGCTCGACCGCCGAGACGCCGCCGAAAAAGACGTTGCGGCCGCGCCAGCGAGCGAGCTCGTAGCCGAGCGCCTCGAGCCGGTCGAGTATTGCCGCGTCAACGTCGTCGCCGCCCTCGCACTGGACGAGCGGCTCGTCCAGGTGCACGCGCGGCCGCGTCACCGCTTCATCCACCGGCAAGCCGTGCCCGATCACGTTCACCACCGTCTGCATGATCGCCCCGCGCAGGCGCACCGACCCGGCGCTGCCGAGCACGAGCCGCGGACGCCCTTCGGCGAGAACGATCGAGGGCGCCATCATGCTCGTCAGGCGTTCTCCAGGCTTCTCGCCGCCGAGAACGAGATCGTCTTCGCCGAGGATGTTGTTCAGGTGGATGCCCGTGCCGGGGACGATCACGCCCGAGCCGGAGCCGAGCGAGCAGGTGAGCGAGGCGGCGTTGCCGCTCGAGTCGACCACCGAGATGTGCGTCGTCCCGGTCGGCCGGCCCGGTTCGGCGAGCCCCGGCTCGGCGGCGAGCACGCGCGCCGCCGCCCCCGCCGCGGCGCTGTCCGAGAGCAGCCTGCCGGCGAGACCGCCGCGGCGCAGGTCGGCCGAGAAGCGCCCCGCCCGCGCCCGCGTCTGCTCGCGCATGACCTCGATCATTCGCACCAGCGCCCCCACGCTGCCCGGCGCGCCACCCTCGCCGAGACGGTCGAGTAGCCGCAGTCCGCAAGCGACGAGGATCCCGCCCGACGAAGGAGGGGAGTTGGAGACGAACTCGCAGCCGCGATAGCCCGCCCGCACGGACCGGCGCCAGATGACGCGATAACGCTCGAGATCTTCGGGCGTGAACTCTCCGCCCTCCTCCTGCACGCGGGCGATCACGCGGCGCCCGAGCTCGCCGCCGTAGAGAGCGTCCGCTCCTTCCACGGCCAGTTGCTCGAGGGTCCGTGCCAGGTCGGGCAATTCCAGATGGTCGCCGGTCGTGTAGCGGCGCCCCTGTAGGCCGTAGACCCGGCGCCCCTCCTCGCTTCGGCGCAAGATCGAGTCGAGGATCTTGTGCATGAAGTCCTGCGCCGGCGTTATCTCGACTCCGGCGCGGGCCAGCTCGATCGCCGGCTTGGCCAGCTCCCGCCAGGGCAGCTTCCCGAAACGCTTATGCACCTCCTCGAGACCTTTCGGAGCGCCCGGTACGGCACAGGAGGCGCCGCCGACGGAGAAATTCTGCGAGGAATCGGGCTCGAAGTCGACTCTGATCTCGTCCATACGCGCGTCCGCCCGGCGCCCTGAGCCGAGCCCGGGCACGCAGGTAAAGAAGTCGGCGAGGCGCGTGACACCGCGCTCGGCTTCGTGCACGAGCAGGAAGCCGCCGGCGCCGGGGCCGGTGAGCATGCTCTCGGTCACCCAGGAGGCGAAGGCGGCAGCAATGCAGGCGTCGACCGCGGAACCGCCCTCGGCCAGGACACGAGCTCCCGCCTCGGCGGTCAGGGGATGGCCGGCCGCGATTGCACCGCGCATTAGGAAAGCGTAATCGCCGACGGAACGGGGCGCTCGAAGTGGACGGCATCCGCCTCGACGCCGCGCTCGAGTTTCTCGCAAACCGCTACCGGGAGCAGGTCTCTCGCGTCAGCCCGAGCGCTTCAACTTCCCGTGGCGCTTGGCGTAACGCTCGCCACGGCGGAAGATCTCCAGCCCGAGCGGGATGGCGATTGCGCCGATCACGAGCAGGGGCCAGATGTCGCCCCAGAGCGAACGAACCCCGGCGCCGTCGATGATCGACTTGCGCAGCGCTCTGAGCGCGTAGGTCGCCGGCGAGATCCGCGCCAGCGCCTGCATCCAACCGGGCAGGACGCTGACGTCGTAATAGACGCCGGAGACCACGAGCAAGAGGCCTTGCGCGATGTAGCCGAGCTGCACGCCCTTCTCGGGCGAGATCAGGGGCAGGACGGAGGTCATCATGCCGATGCCGATGAACGAGATCGAGGCGACGAGGAGCACGACCAGCGCCGCGCCGTAGTCGGCATGCGGGAGCTGGAGGTGGAAGAAGAGCGCGACCACGACGAACAGCGCCGCCGTCCTGACGATGCCGTAGAGCACGCCGAAAATACCCGTGCCCAGCAGGTGCATCGTGCGCGAGAGGGGCGCCATGAAGGTGTGCTCGATCGTCCCCTCCCAGCGCTCCCACTGCACCATCTCGACCAGCAGGCCGAAGACCATGCCGAGATAGCTCCAGACGAGCGCGCCGATCAGGAGCCAGCTCGTGGCCTTGTTGACGTCGATCGTCGCGCCCGACTGGGCGAAGCCCTTGGCGATGAAGGCGATCGTCAGCGTGTTGGCGAGCGTCCAGACGAACCAGGCCAGCTCCCACCAGATGTAGCGCCTGAGGATGTAGGTGTTGCGCTCGACGATCCCCGAGAGGCCCATCAGCTCCGAGCGCAGCGTCACCGCGGCTCCGCGCATCACTCGCTCGCCTCCTCCTCCTCGTGGAGGGCCGTACCGGTGGCGGCGAAGAAGGCCTGCTCGAGCGTCTCGGCCCGGTAGCGGCGCTTGACATCCGCCGCCGGTGCCAGGCAGAGCAGATCACCGTGGTGCAGGATGCCCACGCGACCTGCCAGCTCCTCGGCCTCTGCCAGGTCGTGAGTACAGAGGAGCACGGTCGCGTCGTGAACCCGGCGCACCTCCCGAATGAACTCCTGTACCTCGAGCTTGGAGCGCGGATCGAGGCCCGTAGTAGGCTCGTCCAGCAGGAGCAGGATCGGCGAGGTGAGGAGCGCCCGAGCCAGCGCCACTTTCTGCTGCATGCCGCGCGAGAGATCCTCCATCGGACCTGTCGCGCGCTCGAGCGGAAAGCCGACGCGCTCGAGGATGCGCGGGATCTCCGTGCTCGTCTCGCGCCGGCGCAAACCGTAGAAGCGGGCCGCGTAGCTCAGATTCTCGATCGCGGAGAGGCGCTTGAAGAAGGAGGCCTCGACCGAGACGCGGTTGATCAGCCGCTGCACCCGGCGCGGCTCACGGAAGACGTCGTGGCCAAAGACGCGGGCGGTACCCCCGTCCTCGAGCAGAAGCGTGGAGAGCAGACGCACGAGCGTTGACTTACCCGAGCCGTTCTGGCCCAGGATGGCGACGCACTCGCCGCGCTCGATCGCGAAAGTGACCGGTTTCAGAGCCGTTATGTGGCGGCGATGCAGGCCTTCGCGGCGGCGGAACTCCTTCCGCAGCTCGAACACCTCGACTGCCGGGGCGTCTGGAACGGCGCTGGAATGTGAGAAAGCTGAAGCGGGTAACACGTTGCGACTCCTTGCATCGACAGAAGCGGAGAACCGGGGCGCACCTTTAGGTGCCGGGGCTCGAAAGCCCGGCGGCGCGCGGCTTCGTCAAATACGGTTGCAGAGGAACATCGCATCCCTACGGTAGCAGCGGCGATCCGTAACGGCCAGTCGCCGCGCCGGATCCCGTCAGCCGGCGGCGAACACCGTCTGGCGTAGAGTCCAGACGATCTCGCCGGCGTCGGCCGATCGCATCAGCTCGTCCAGTTCCCGTTCGATCCGATCGAGCTCCGCCGGCGTCGCGAAGCCCTCCAGTCGCCCGTCCGAACGCAACGCACGCAGGTTGAGCCGGAACATCGCCGCCACTTCCGCGGTCGCCGGGGCGACGCGAACGACTTCGCTCGAGCGCCTGCGGAGACCGGCGCCGCTATGAAAAGCATCCAGCCGCGGGCCCAGATACAGCTCGCCGCCACCGGCGCGCATCCGCTCCTCCACTAGAGCGAGATAGCGGACGAACGGCTCGAGATCCGTCTCGATTCGCTCGACCTCGTCGCTGAGCACGACTCCGCCCGGCGCCAACTCGGCGGTCCAGCGCACGAGCAGTTGCTCGGGATCGAGAAGATGGCCGAGGAGGAGACGCGCGAAGATGAGGTCGGCGGGCCCGGCCGGAAAGGGCGTGATCGTGACGTCGTGACGGACGAACTCGATCTGCGCGTCGGCACGTCTCCTCGCTTCGTCGAGGAAGGTCTCGGAGATGTCGATCCCGACTGTTCGCTCGGGACCAGCGACCTCGGCCACGATCTCCGTCGTGTGCCCGGGACCGCAGCCGAGATCGAGTGCCAGCCGTGGCCGCCGCGGCGCCGATCGCTCTAAAAACGCGCGCATCGACGGCTCAAAAATCCTCGCCAGCAGCGCCAGGCGCCGGGAGGCGAGATCGCTGTCTCCAAAGCTGTACTCGCTCGCTTCCGGCACGGTCGGTCAAGAGTAGCGGCGCCGTCCCCGCCGGCCATGTCCTGGTGCCAAGTCTCGGACGTACCGGCGCCGGCGGTTACGACGATCGGGGCTGGTAGCATCGCCCTCCCATGGAGACGATCGAGCGCATCTCCGCTCTGGGCGCTGCCGCCGAGCGCGAGCTACGCGAAGGAATTCTCCCCTTCTGGGCCGAGCGCACCGTCGACAGCGAACAGGGCGGTTTCTACGGCTTGCTCGCAAACGACCTGCAGGTCGACCCGACAGCAGCCAAGGGCAGCGTCCTCAACACACGCATTCTCTGGACCTTCTCGGCCGCTTACCGCGCGTTCCCGGACCCCCTCTACCGGGAGATGGCCGATCGTGCCTACTCCTATCTGCTCGAGCACTTCTGGGACAGAGTGCACTCCGGTCTCGTCTGGATGGTCGATCATCGCGGCGACTCCCTCGACGATCGCAAGCAAACCTACGGTCAGGCGTTCGGCATCTACGCCTTCTCGGAGTACTTCCGCGCCAGCGGCGAGCGCGAGGCTCTCGAGCGCGCGATCAGGCTGTTCGAGAACGTCGAGAAGCACGCTTTCGAGCTGGCGCACGGTGGCTACGTCGAGGCGCTGGCGCGCGACTGGAGCCCGCTCAAGGACATGCGTCTGAGCGAGATCGACCTCAACGTGCCCTACTCGCAGAATACGCATCTGCACCTGCTCGAGGCCTACACGACCCTGCTCAAGGTGTGGCCCGAAACCGTTCTACGCGAGCGCCTGCAAATTCTCTGGGAGATCCTCGCCTACCGGATCCGCGACGAGAAGACGAACAAGCTCGTCCTCTTCCAGGATCGCGACTGGCAGCCGCTTTCCAAGGCGATCTCGCACGGCCACAACATCGAGGCCAGCTGGCTGCTCTGCGAGACGGCCGACGTGCTCGGCGACGAGACGATCCGCGAGCGCACGAAGGCGATCGCGCTCGCGATGGCGGAGCGCGTGCTCGCGGAGGGATTCGACCGGAAGCGCGGCGGGGTCTCCGACGCTATCGACCATCACTCGGCGGTGCTGGGCAAGGAGTGGTGGCCGCAGGCAGAGGCAGTGGTCGGTTTCCTCAACGCATACGAGCTATCGGAGAGAGAGGAGTTCCTCGACGCCGCGCTCGAGAGCTGGCGCTTTATCGAGGAGCACGTGATCGATCGCACGCAGGGCTACAGGGAGTGGTACTACCGCGTCTCGCCCGAGGGTAAGCCGGAGCTCGAGCTGCCAAAGGTCTCGCCCTGGAAGTGCCCGTACCACAACACCCGCGCTGCACTCGAGGTGATCGAGCGTACAGCCCGGCTCTGTGCCGACTAACGGCCCCGGCCGATTGGCGGGGCGTGTAGACCCGGCGAACTAGCCTTCTCTCGACTACTTCTTCGCGCGCATGCCGGGAACCCGGCCCCTGGCCGCCCTTCTTCTCCTGACAGGAGCGCCCATCGGCGCCGCAGCCGAAGCGTCAGTTGCCGCTCGCTGCAGGCCGGCGACCGGCTCCTCCACGAGGATCAAGGCCGCCGCCCCCGCGCTCGCGAGCAGCGAGGCGGCGAGTGCGAGCCAGGTGCCTGCCCTGAACTCGCCGAGATGGTCGAAGGCGAAGAAAGCAGGCTGGTAAATGGCGATACCGACCAGCACCAGCGAAGCGGCCAGCGTCAATTCGGCCAGCAGTGGAATGCGGGTAACTACCGCTCCGGCAAGCGCTACGAGGGCCAAGACCGCCAGCACGAGCATCACGATCCCGAGCGAGTGATCGCCGATCCCCACCACGTTCCAGTAGCTGAAATGAAGGTTCTTGACCGAGCGCTCGGTGGCAAGCCAGAGCGACACCACAACCAGAGCGAGTCCCGCTCCGGCGGCGAGCCAAGCCGCAGCGCGGTTTCTGGTCAGCGTCAGCGGCCGCCGCCGCCAGTAGGTGAGCAGGCGAGGCGACAACGCGCTCAGACCGAGCACGGCGCCCCCGGCCATACCCAGCCACGTCGCCGGCCCGAGGTTGCCGGACTTCGGTACCGCCAAAGCCGGCTCGAAGGCGAAGAAACCGAGCAGGACCCAGCCAAGAGCGCTGGCCACGGGAAGAATCCACCAGCGCTTGACGAGGAAACTGGCGACGACCAGGACAGCGCCGGCAACGATCAGGATGAACGGGAAGCCGCCGAGAGTGCCGTCGGCCCAGAGGTTACCGGGCGTCGTGCTGAAGACTTCTGTCCAGTTTCCCGCCAGCGCCAACCCCAGCCCGACGACGGCAACGAGCTGCCGCACCGCCCCTTTGTTCAGCTCGATGACTCCACGCTGAGCGAGGGCGGCAGTCACCAGCGCGGCAACGGCAACGAGCGCGCCTTCGATCGCCAGGCCCGAGCCCGAACGGAGGCCGCCGAGGTCATTGAACGCGAGCCGAACAGGCAGGTAGAGGACGATCCCGAGCACGACCAGCGACAGCGCGACGGTCCAACTCTCGAACAGGCGAACGCGGGTGAGGGCGGCTGCGATCACACAGGCGGCGGCGATCGCGGCGATAACGATCATGGCGGCGCCGAGTGTGTGACCTCCGGTCGAGACGCCGGCCGAGTTCCAGAAGGTCGTGCTCTGATGCTTGCCGGAGATAACGAGCTTCTCCGTCGAGAGCGGACGCGGTAGCGAAACCATGACGAGAGCGAGACCGAGGATGCCCACGAGCCAGGAGACGTAGACCGCCCAACCCGGTCGCGCCGACTCCTTCTTCCATGATGCGAGCGCGCCGAGCGGAGCCGCGCCGATCACGATCGCGGCGCCTCCCCCGAGCGCGAACCAGGAGCCGATATCGATGTCGCCCAGATGCCCCAGACCGAGAGAGAGCGGTACGAACGAAAAGAAGCCGAGCAGCACAGCGCCGATACCGCTCGCCGCCGCGATGAAGCGGTCGGTTTCGAGCAGCACGTTCGTGACCAGGAGGGCGGTGCCGAGAACGACGAGCGTGTAGACGAAGCCCCGCGTAGTTCCGTCTCTTCCGTACTGGAAACCGAACCCCGAGTGAACGATGTCGAACTTCAGCGACGCCACCACGAGACCGAGGCCGATCGCGACGACGAACTTACGGATCAGGGGAAGCTCTCGTATGAAGGCACGGGTCAGGGCAACTGTCTTGTGCATGGAAAAACTCCTTGTCGACCGCTTATCGAACGGAAAGAGTATCCGCTGCGCAAGAGATCGTGCAGCCCGCGACGGTGAGAACTTGGTGAGAACTGTTGAGGGCCTTCCGTGACTCCGGGCCGAAGAGCTGTCAGTCTCTGAGGAAGCTGGGCGGCTCGAGCGGATCGGCGTGACCGCGCGGAGCCGGCTCGAAGGTAGTGCTTCGCCAACTCTTCTCGGAGACCAGAGCGCGGGTGCCGCCGAGACCGGTCGCGATCACCGTTACCCACATCTGCCCGGTCAGGCTCTCGTCGATAGTGGCCCCGAAGATGATGTTCGTGTCCTCGGTCGCGGCCTGGCGGATGATCTCGGCCGCCTCGTTCACCTCCATCAGCGAGAGATCCTCGCCGCCGGCGATCGAGAGCAGAATGCCCCGTGCCCCCACCAGTTCGGTGTCGATCAGTGGCGATCGCAGCGCTCGGTCGGCAGCCTCCTTGGCCCGGTTCTCGCCGGTGGCGAAGCCGATGCCCATGAGGGCGGAGCCGGCGTCCTTCATGATCGTGCGCACATCGGCGAAGTCGAGGTTGATCAGGCCGGGCATCGTGATCAGATCGCAGATGCCCTGAACGCCCTGGCGCAACACGTCGTCGGCGATACGGAAGGCTTCCAGCATCGAGGTGGAGCGATCGAGCACTTCGAGCAGGCGGTCGTTGGGTACGACGATGACGGTGTCGCAGTTGCGCCGCAGCTCCTCGACACCGAGGTCGGCCTGGGCCTTGCGCTTGGTGCCCTCGAAGTGGAAGGGCAAGGTGACAATGCCGACCGTGAGCGCTCCAAGCTCGTGCGCGATGCGCGCCACGATCGGCGCGGCGCCGGAGCCGGTGCCGCCGCCTTCTCCCGCGGTTACAAAGACCATGTCCGAACCGCGCAGCGCGTGCTTGATCTGATCGTAGGCCTCGTCGGCCGCCAGTTTGCCGACCTCGGGATCGGAGCCGGAGCCGAGCCCCTGGGTGAGCTCACGGCCGATGTGAATCTTGACCGGCGCATCGCTCATCTGGAGCTGCTGGATGTCGGTGTTGATGGCAACGAAGTCAACAGCCGAGATGCCCGCGTCCATCATCCGGTGGATGGCGTTCAAGCCGGCGCCACCGACACCCGCCACACGGATGAGAGCGAGATAGGCGCTTGCGTCGGGCCCAACCCGATGCACGCGGGGAGACGACTCGGGGATCGGCTCGATATAGGTTTTGCGCGCCGCCGGCTCGGGGAAGACCGCGTGCTGCGCTGGCGGGCCGGGTACGGGAGCCGAAGCCCGGACCGGAGCCGAAGGCTGAGCCGGAGCGACCGGCCGCTCGGGCTCGGGCTGTTGGGCGTGAGCCGGCGGCTCGTCGAAGATCGACGTGTGCTCGACGGTCTCCTCGGACGGCTCGGGGCGATGGGGGGGAGGTGCAGGCTTGCGTACCTGTGCCGGGGTCTGCGCCTGCGGTAAAGCCGGGGTCTGAGTCGTAGCCGGACTCGGTGCAGCGCCGGAGGCGGCAGCGTCGCGCTCGGCCTGGCGCTGCGCCGCTTCGGTCGCGCGGAAGAGCTCCGCAAGCGGCCCGTCACGCATGCTTGCGCGTTTTCGCGCCATTGAGCACCTCCTTGGCGAGATCGCGGTAGAGAGTCGCCGCCTCTCCGCTCGGATCGTACTTGAGCACGGAGAGGCCCTTCACGGGCGCCTCGGCGTAGCGAATCGTCTTGCGAATCCTGGTGTCGAACACGAGATCGCCGAAGTTTTCCTCGAGGATGTCGATCGCCTCACGTGAGTGCAGAGTACGTGCGTCGTACATGGTCGGGAGGATCCCCTCGATCTCGACGCGCGGGTTCAGATTCTCGCGCACCATCGTCAGCGTGTTCTCTAGCTGGACGAGCCCGCGCAGCGACAGGTACTCGCACTGCACCGGCACGATCACCCCGTCGGAGGCGACGAAGGCATTGATCGTCAGCAACCCGAGCGAGGGAGGCGTGTCGATCATGATGTAGTCGTAGCTGTCGCGCACGGGCAGGAGCGCCTTCTCGAGCGCTCGCTCGCGCCCGATCATGCTCGAGAGAGCCAGCTCGGCGCCGGCCAGATCGATCGAGCTGACCGCGAGGTCGGTCTCACAGCTCTGGATGATCTCGGTGATCGGCAGCCGGTGTACGAGCACGTCGAACATCGAACGCTCGATCGCGTCGGGGTTGAGGCCCTGGCTCATGGTCAGGTTTCCCTGCGGATCGAGGTCGACCATCAGGACGCCAAGACCACGCTCTGCGAACGCGACCGCGAGGTTGAGGGTTGACGTCGTTTTGGCGACGCCGCCCTTCTGATTGGCGAACGCGATTACGCGTCCCATCGACTCTCCTTCATCGGGCGCCCGGTCGAGCGGACGCGATAGCAGGCCTGCGACCCCCATCGGCGCTCCATTTTCGGCTCAATCAAGCGGAGTCCTTCCCTTTCTCGCAGCTCAACCCGGCTCCGGCCGCTGTCCGGGCGGAGCTTTTCACATGGTACGGGTAACCGGTGAAAGTCTGGCGACTTTCGCCGGAGTAGAGAAGAGGCCGAATCGAACGACGACATCGACCGTCCCCAACCCGCTCGCGGGAATCACTCCCGAAGGGAGTAGATACCCGCGAAGACGCCGCAGCCGACAAGCGCGGCTGCGGCTCACAAACGCCGTCGGCAACTCACCCGGACCCCGCAAAACAACACCGGCCGGCTCGCCCCACTCCTAGGAACAGAGCGCTGAGCGAGCGCCGAAGGCGCGCTCAGCGCTTCGTTGGTCCGCCGCCGAAAATCCGCCTGGGGCGGATTTTCGGCGGCTTTATTCCTCGCCGTCCCAGTACTCGAGCGGCTCGATCCGCCCGATTACGCCGAGACCGCGAAAGGAGATCTTGCTCGAGCGGGGGTAGTAGCAAAGATCGGTCGAGCGGCGAGTTCCGTAAGCGAGCAGCGTCAGCGCGCCTTCGCCGGCTCGGAACGCGTGTGCGATACCGGTTCCCGGCGGGCGCGCGACCACATTGCCACGCTTCACCGAGTACTCCCCGTCGCCCAGGAGCAGCGTTCCCTCACCCTCGAGAACGACGAACAACTCCTCCTCGGCCGAGTGGCAATGGGGCGGGCAGGAAAGCTTTCCGGGGGCGATCGAGACCTGCTGCAGGCCGGAGTTCCTCGAGCCTGCCGCCCGGCCGAGATCGCGGCGAATACGACTGACAGTCTTTTTTGCCGCGCCGACGGCGCTGACGTCCTTGAGCCGAATCAGGTTGGCTGGACGCAGCGAGCTTGATTCCTTCACCTTGGGAGGTCCCTGGGCGGCTTCGAGCGTGAAGGGATGATCGAGAGCTCCTGTCTCGACCCAGCTCACGCCCAGCCACGAGACCTTCGACCGCGGCAGGAAGGTGGCCGCGTCGCCGATGTTCTCCGAAAAGGCGAGCACGTCCAGGCCGTCGGGCCCGGCCTTCAGCGTATGGGGACCCACGCCGCTCGTAAAGACGAAGCAGTCGGTGGCGCGGATATCGAAATTCGCGCCCTTCTGCCAGAGTAGGCCAGAGCCGGCGAGTACGAAGAAGATCTCCTCGGCGCGGCCGTGGACGTGCGCCGGGGTCGACCACATGCCCGGAACGATCTGGATGCGCGACAGGCCCACCCCGACCGAGCCCGCGGCGTCGGCGAGCCTGCGCCAGTTTCCCGAGATGTGCCCCGCCTCACGGTGCTCGATCGCGACCTCGTCCCAGTGGACGAGGTTCTCGTGGCCAGGTTTCTCACTCAAACCGTCCTCAGACTATCGAATGCGTCTTCGCCCTGATCCGCGTGTCGCGGTACTCCTGCTAGCGGCCCTCGAGCACAGGCGCTTGCTCGAGCGCGCCCAGGCAACGCTCGAGCGCTTTCCGGGCGGCGGCTCCGGCCGTCTGCTCGGTTTCCAGCCAACGCTCTGCCTCGACGGCCAGGAGCGCGAGCTGGTCGAGAACCAGCTCGGCCGGCTCTCGCGCTCGCTCCATCGCCTCGATCAGGTCGAGTCTGGCGATGACGACACGTGCTTCTTCCACGAGATAGAGGCTAGGTGCGAACGAGCGGTCGTACTGTGCCGGATCTGCGCCGAAAGGTCCACGGGCGGGCTCGGTCAATCTCAACAAAGAGCACTCGGCGCCGAACACGCTCGCTCCGGCGATGAAAACCGGAAGAGCTGCTAGCCGGCGGCGGCGCGCACGGCCAGCGAGCGGCTCGGACGCGGACGCAGCCCCAGCAGCGATTCGTCGAGCGCCTCGATCATCCGAGCGCGGTTCCCGTGCATGAGCACCTCTACCAGCGAGCGGCGGATCGCGTCGCTCGTGCTCTGGTCGGCGGGCTCGCCGCCGGCGAGCGCACGCAGGCGCACCCGCAGGTCGGCCCGCTCGCTCGACCCCTCGCCGAGCAGAGTGGCAGCTCTGAGCGCCGCCATCGCCAAGCCCTCGCTGGCGCCGAAGAGCGAGATCAGAGCCTCGCGCAGTTGATCGGAGCGGAACGGCTCTTGCGCAAAGAGCGACAGTTCCCAGCAATCGAGCGCCTCCGCGAGCTCGCGGTCGTCGTCGGCCGATCCGATGCGGACGCGCAGATCGTGTGCCAGCTTGCCCCGGAACTGGTCGAGGCGCGTCGCCTCGCCGTAGGGCTGGGTGGCGGCGATGGGCAGGATCGGGCGGATGCCGTAGGGACGCTTGTCGAGACGCTCGAAGAGTACGGGCCCGGCGGCGATCGCGCCGGCAGTCGCAAGACGCAGGGCGCTGACCGCGTCGGCCAGCTCGGCGGGAGCGTCGGGCGCCTCGATCTGCTCGACACCGAGGGCGCGCTGCAGCTCGATCACCGCCAGGCGATCGGGGCGGCGTCCGAACTCCCGCGGCAGGATCCCGTTCGCCTCGGGCCAGTAGGCGGAGATCTCACCGGGAGGCGAGAGGCGGACGCGGATGCCGTCGCCGAGATCGACCTGGGCGCCCACCGAGAGCCCGAGCAGCGGCGCGACGCCGACGTAGGTTCGCTCGCTGCCGAAGAGTGAGTGCTCGAGCTCGATATAGGCCCGGTCGAAGGCGTCGTCGTGCCAGTCGAATCCGCCGCAACCCTCGGCGGTTGCGATCAGCACCGGTAGCAGGACGGTCATGAACAGCGCCTCCTCGTCGGGCAGCTGCTCGCCGGCATGAGCGCGGGCGAAGATTGCGGCCGCCCGTTCGTGCCGGAGATCCTCGATCGCGGACTGAGCGTCGGGGTGCTTCATCAAACGCTGGGCGCGCTTCTCGACAAAGCCGCGCACGAGCGGCCGGTATTCGTACAGCGTCGGCCGGCCCGGGGCGGCGTGCTCCTCGAAGGCAAAGGGGACCTCGGCTCCGCGCGAGATCTCGCACTCAAGGTCGGAGAACGCTCCGAGGCAGAAGAGGCGGAAGGAGTGATAGAGATGCGGAGCGCGGACTGCCACATTTCCCGGTACGCAGTCGGGGCCTGCTCTCCTGCCTCGCGCTCTTCTCCGGCTGGCGATGCTTGTTTGCAACGACCCTTTTCTCTCGGAGTTCGGGGCGCCAGAAAACGCTCCTGTATGTGCCGAATCTGCACCGATTCAGAGTCGAAGAAAGGTTCCACTATCGCAACGTTTTCGGCTTGACACCCGACGGGGTCAGACACCGTTTGGTGTCAACGGGCGTTTGTGCCGGATGTGGGAATTTGTTTCTACAGCGCGCGTCTAGCCCGATTGGCAGCTCGGGCACCAGTAGGCGGTACGGGCCGCATCGCCCTGAGCGCGCGAGTCGATCGGGGTGCCGCAGCGGGGGCAGGGCCGGCCACCGCGGCGGTAGACGGCGTAGCGCGGGCGTTGGCCGCGCAGTGACTCCCGCATCGCGCCCGCGGTCTCCGCGAGCAGGCGCCGGAGGCCGTCGTCGCCGGTCTTCGCCAGCGGACGCCAGGGCGAGAGCCGCGCCCGCCAGAGTCCTTCGGCCCGCCAGATGTTGCCGACGCCCGAGAGCAGACGCTGGTCGAGGAGCACCTCGCCGAGAGCACGCTCCTGCTCGGTCGAGCGCAGGTTCTCGAGCATCTGCTCGAGCTGGGGCGGCTCGGCCAGGATGTCTGGCCCGAGACCGAGCGCGGGCTCGCCGCGAGCCAGTTCCAGCGTCGGCCCGTTCCACTGCGCGGCGACGTGTTGCTCGCCGCGCAGGACGAGCCAGGGCCGGCCCGCAGGCGTGGCGGCTGCATCGAGCAGGCGCCAGCGCCCGCTCATGCCGAGATGGCTTCGCAGCACGAGCCCTCCCTCGAAGCAAAGCAGGAGCTGCTTCCCGACCGCCTGCACCGACTCGAGCTTCCTCCCTTGAAGCCGTTCGAGCCCGAGTAGGCGAGCACGCGGGCTTGGAAGCTCGACCGATACGTACTCCCCGACGAGCGGCTGCAGCTCGCGCGCGATCCGGTGTAGCGAGTCGCCTTCGGGCACTCCGCGAGAGTAGCGCGACTCAAAACGAAGCACTCCTCCACCCGGCAGCGCCCGGCGAGGTGACTCTAATTCGGCACGAAATCGGCGCATTCGCTGCACGTTATCTCGCTACCGTTTCACGACCCCGCGGGTGGGTGGCTCGGGGGCGGGCGGAGGAACGTGGTGCGGTAAACACCCAATCGATGGGTCGTCATTGTGAGTCGAGTTCCTGGCCTGCCCTTCCCTCGTTCAAGGGGTTTGCCGCAAACCGCCCCATCGGGGGATGGCCCGGGCAGGCGCGGGAGGCAAGCTTTGTGCCGGCGTATCGGCGGTGTGAAAGGCGGCAACTGATGACTGCGGAACTGCTGCGAGCGAAGCTTCGGAACTTCCCGGCGGCGAATCTGACCCTGCGACTCCTGCTGGCGCGCTAGCGCCGAGCGAGCTCGGCTTCACACGTGCTCGCGAGACACGGGGCCGCGGCACGATCTATCGATATCGCTCGTAACTTGCCAATTGAAAGCATAGGATTAGGCTAATCCGACTAGGGAGCAAGGGATGCTCGATCGGCCCCCAGCTCGAGCTCGGTTCCAGGCTCGGAAGAGAACAAGCAAGCGCCGCCGGCTCGAAGAGCTGCAGCAAGCGGACGCGCAGTTTCGCGCGGTCTTCGAGAGTGCCCCGCTCGGCATCATCCTCACCGACGCGGAGGGCCGGCCTCACGAGTGCAACCCGGCCCTCGAACGGATACTCGGTTACACCGCGGATGAGCTCCGGACGATGCGGATTACCGATTTCACGCACCCGGACGATGTCGAGGAGACCAACCGTTCCCTGCAAGCGATTATCGAGGGCGAGCTCGAGCGCGTCGATTTCGAGAAACGTTACATCCGTAAGGACGGCACTCTCGTCTGGGTGAACGTCATCGCCTCGACCGTTCTCAACCCGAACGGTGAGGTCGTGCTTTCGATCGCGATGATCGAGGACATCAGCGCCCGCAAATCTGCAGAGGCGGACACGGCCGCGGCCATCAGCGGCCGCGAATCTGCAGAGGCGGACGCGGGCGTGGCGAGGGACTACGCAGCCGACCTGATCGAGACGGCAGGGGCGATGATCGTCGGCCTCGATCTGAACGGCGACATCCAGCTCTTCAACAAGGCGGCGGAGGAGATCACCGGCTACACGCGTAAGGAGCTCGCGGGCCGCAACTGGTTTGAGGTCGTGGTGCCGCGAGAGCGCTATCCGGCCGCTTGGGAGGAGTTCGAGCGACTGCTCGCCGGCGGACTGCCGCAGGAATTCGAGAACCCGATCCTGACCAAATCGGGCGAGGAGCGCTACATAGTCTGGCGGAGAACCGAGCTCGACGACCACGGCGTAACAGTCGGCATGGTCTCGGTCGGGATCGACGTCACCGAGCTCAAGCGAACGGAAGAGGCTCTACGCCACGAGCGAGACTTCGTCGCGAAGATCATAGCCACGATCCCGATCGGGATCGTGGCGCACGACAGCCAGGGCGAGATCACGTTCGCGAACGCCGAAGCCGAGCGCGTTATCGGCCTGACCAGAGATGAGGCGAGACACAGGTACAACGCCCCCGACTGGCGCATCACCGACTTCGAAGGCCGCCCCTTTCCGGACGATGAGCTTCCCTTCCGGCGGGTGAGAGCGACCGGCCAGCCGGTGCAGGACGTCCGCTACGCGATCGAGAACGCGAGCGGGGAGCTCGTCTACCTATCGATCAACGCCGCTCCCGCCCTGGGTGAGAACGGTGAGTGGGACGGCATGATCGCGTCGATCAATGACGTCAGCGAGCTCACGCGAGCAGAAGAGACGCGTGGGTTGCTCGAGATCGAGCTGCTCCAGTCTCAGAAGCTGGAGGCGGTGGGCAGGCTCGCGACCGGCGTGGCGCACAACTTCAACAACCTGCTGACTGCGATCACCGGTTATGGCGAGCTTCTGCTTGCCAGGCTCCCGGCCGATTCGGACATGCGCCCCGACGTGGAGGAGATCGCGCGGGCGGGCGAGCGCGCCGCAGAAGTGGCACGCGGGCTACTCCGCTTCAGCCACCGCGGGCGCGAGTACGATGAGAGGCTCGACCTGAACTTCGTGATCAGGGAGATGGAGACGCTGCTCCGGCAGGTGATCCGGAGCGATATCGAGATCGTCACGGTGCTCGCGGACGGTCTCGACCGAGTTGAGAACAACCAAAGCCTGATCGAGCAGGTGATTGTGAACCTGGTCGTGAACTCGACTGACGCGATGCCGGGCGGCGGCAAGCTGACGATCGAGACGGCGAACCTCCACCTCGCGGAGCCGCGCCTCGTGCGCAACCTCTCGCTCCCGGCCGGTAACTTCGTGACGCTGGCCGTTCGCGACAGCGGTCACGGTATGGATCAGGAGACGCAGGCGAGGATCTTCGAGCCCTTCTACACCACCAAGAGCCGCGATCAAGGCACCGGACTCGGACTCTCGACCGTCTGCGGCATCATCGAGGAGAGCGACGGGGCCATCTCGGTCGAAAGCGCGCCGGGCCAGGGCTCGACCTTCACTATCTTCCTCCCGTCGATTCCGAACCAGCGATTACGCCCGTAGAACCGCCCGCCGCGGCCCGGCGGTGAAACCGGCTTCGAGCAGGAGCGGCATCACCTCGCTCGAGACGACCGGCTCGCCGTCGAAGCGCTCGACCGCCAGGCGCTTGATCTCGCGCCTGCGAACGTGGGCGACCAGAGCCTCGAGCGCTTGGCGCAGCCAGTCGTCGGCGGGATCGCGGAGCGGGAGCAGCGAGCGGCCGCCACGCTCGACGAAGAGCGCCGCCTCGCCGCCGAGCAGAACGACGTGGGCGCCGGCGACGCGCGCCGCCCGGCCCGCCGATCGCTCCGGCCAGGGAAGCACGCCTCCGTAGGGCTGGGCGCAGTCGGCGGCGGCCAGCACGAGCGCGTCGCCCTCGTCGCCCGCGCGCGGACGCAGCTCGCGCAGCCGCTCGACGGCGCCGGGGAGCGCGAACTGGGCTCCGCCCAGCCCCTCGACGAAGTAGCCGCGGCGGCAGAGCCCCAGCACCTCGAGCGCCTTCAGCTCGCCGTAGACGGCGCCGTAGCCGCCCGGGATTCCCTCGGCGCGAACGCCGTCGCGGGCAACGATGCCCTGGCGCTCGAGTAGGAGCTCGGCCAGCGCCCTCCTGTCGGGCTGTCCGAACAGGGCATGCGTGAGCGACCAGCGCCCCTGGGTAGCGGTCGGCGCCTGGGCGCGCGAGCGTGAGAAGCGACGCGGGCGGCGTTCGCTCTTGCCGGTCTCGAAGCGGCGCGCGGCGCGCAGCGGCTGCCAGGAGTCGTTGGTCGCCTCGCCCGCCCAGACGAGATCCCAGAGCGCGGGCAGAGCCAGCTCGGGGTCGAGCGAGGAGGCGGCGATGAGCTCGTCCCAGAAGAGCGCGCCGCGAGCGAGCGCGCCGCGGATCTGTTCGTGCGCCTCGCCTTCGGAGCGCTGCGACGACGCCGGCGCGCCCAGCAACTTCGCATCCTCGCGGAAGTAGAGGCAGACCCTCTCGAGCCCGGCGCCCACCCAGACGACCTCGCCCGAGGCGCAGAGCTGATCGAGCTCGGCCGGCTGGTAGCCCGGCACGCGCCGCGGCAGCACGTCCGACTCCCAGAGCGAGACGGGGAGCGCCAGCGCCTGCATCGAGACGAGCGCCTCGCGCAGGGTCGAGCGCCTGTCGATCCCCTGCCAGCTGGGCAGGAAGCGTGCGAGCGCCGCCGGCGGGACGGGCTCGACTTCCTTGCGCAAGCGCGCCAGCGAGGCCCGGCGCAGCCGCCGCAGCACCTCGGGGTCGCACCATTCCCGCTCCGTTCCGCCAGGCCTGAGCTCTCCGCGCACGAGCGCCTCCTCGCGCTCCAGCGCCGCCAGAATCTCCTCGACGGGACCTGGCTCGAGGCCGAAGCGCGCGGCGGCGTCGTCAGTGGTAAAGGGACCGCGCCCGCGCGCGTAGCGGCGAAGAAGCGATGGAAGAGCTTCGGAAACCGGCTCGAGAAATGCGTCGGGAAGACCCGAGGGAGGCATGGCACCGATCGCATCCCGGTAACGACCGGCGTCCTCGGCGGCGATCAGGCGCTCCTCGCGGGCGATGCGCACGCGCACGGCCCGGCGCTCGGCCTCGAGGACTGCGGCGAAGGCCTCGTCGAACTCGCCCGCGCGCAGATCGCCGCGCAGACGCAGAACGTCGTGCAGCTCGTCGGCGTCACGCGGGGCGCCGCGAAGGTCGCGCTCCACCTCCTCGACCGCGCCCGCGTCGAGCAGGTCGCGCAGCTCCTCCTGGCCCAAGAGCTCGCGCAAGAGCTCGCGGTCGAGCGAGAGCGCCTGAGCCCGGCGCTCGGCCGGCGGAGTGTCGTCCTCGTACATGTAAGAGGCGACGTAGTCGAAGATCAGCGAGCTGGCAAACGGCGAGGCCGACAGCGTCTCGACCTCGACCAGGTCGAGCTCGCGCGTCTGCAGGCGCTGCAGGATGCGCTTGAGCGCCGGCAGGTCGAAGACGTCCTGCAGGCACTCTCTGTAGGTCTCGAGCACGATCGGGAAGGCCGGGAAGCGGCGGGCGACCTCGAGCAGGTTCTGGGCCTTCAGCCGTTGCTGCCAGAGCGGCGTGCGCTGACCGGGGCGGCGGCGCGGGATCAAAAGCGCACGGGCGGCGTTCTCACGGAAGCGGGAGCCGTAAAGGGCGCTCTCCCCCAGCTCGTTCACCACCAGCTCTTCGATCTCGTCGGGCCCGATCGTGAGCTCATGCATCGGCGGCGGCTGATCGGCGTCGGGGAGATGGAGGGCGATGCCGTCATCCGACCAGATCGCGTGCGCCTCGATCCCGAGCGAGTCGCGCAGGCGGGCGCCGAGCGCGAGCGCCCAGGGCGCATGGACGCGGGCCCCGAACGGCGTCAGCACGACCACGCGCCAGTCGCCGATCTCGTCCCGAAAGCGCTCGACCACGATCGTCCTGTCGGAGGGAAGCGCTCCGCCTCCGGCCTCGGCCTGGTCGTGCAGGTAGGCGAGCAGGTTCTCGGCCGCCCGCTCCTCGAGGCTGAACTCCTTGCGTAGCCGTTCGAGCCCCTTCTCCTGCGGCAGAGCGACGAGCTCGCGCGAGGCCTGCCCGATCGCCTCTCCCAGCTCCACCGGCCGCCCCACGCCCTCGCCCTTCCAGAACGGCACCGCGCCGGGAACGCCCGGCGCCGGCGAGACGAGCACGCGATCGCGGGTGATCTGCTCGATCCGCCAGCTCGAGGCGCCGAGCAGGAAGACCTGTCCTTGCCTGGCCTCGTAGACCATCTCCTCGTCGAGCTCACCGACGCGCCCGCCCCCGTCGACGAGGTGGACTCCGTAGAGGCCGCGATCGGGGATGGTGCCGGCATTGGTGACCGCGAGACGCTGCGCGCCGGGACGGCCACGAATCAGGCCCGCCGTCCGGTCCCAGACGATCCGCGGCCGCAGCTCGGCGAACTCGTCCGAGGGGTAGCGGCCGGCGAGCATGTCGAGGACGTTCTCGAGCTGGGCGCGGGAGAGATCGGAGAATGGATAGGCGCGACGAACGAGCTCGTGCAGTTCGTCGACCGAGATCTCCTCTTCGGCGCAGATCGCGACGATTTGCTGGCAGAGCACGTCGAGCGGGTTGCGCGGGATCCGCGTCTCCTCGATCAGGCCCTCGCGCATGCGCTTGGCCACAACCGCCGACTCGAGCAGGTCGCCGCGGAACTTGGGGAAGATGCGGCCCTTGGCCGTGGCCTCGAGCGTGTGCCCGGCGCGGCCGATCCGCTGCAGCCCGCGCGCCACCGACTTCGGCGACTCGACCTGAACGACGAGATCGACCGCGCCCATGTCGATGCCCAGCTCGAGCGAGGAGGTGGCGACCAGGCAGCGCAACTCGCCGCTCTTGAGCGCCTCCTCGATCTCGCTTCGCTGCTCGCGCGCGAGCGAGCCGTGGTGGGCGCGCGCCAGCTCCTCGCCGCCGGCCTCGTTGATGCGGAGCGCCAGGCGCTCGGACAGGCGCCGGTTGTTGACGAAGACGATGGTCGAGCGGTGAGCCCGCACCAGCGCCACGATCTCGGGGTAGATCGAGGGCCAGATCGAGCCCGTCTGCCCCAGCTCGCGCATGTCGGGGACGGGCACCTCCACCGAGAGGTCGAGCTTCTTCCGGGCGCCCGCATCGACGATCTCGATCGGCCGCCCGCCCGAGACGAAGCGACCGATCTCCTCGAGCGGCCGCTGCGTCGCCGAGAGGCCGATGCGCTGGACCGGCCTTCCTACCAGGCGCTCGAGCCGCTCGACCGAGAGCGCCAAATGGGCGCCGCGCTTCGTGCCGGCGACGGCATGCACCTCGTCGAGGATCAGCGTCTCGAGCGATCGCAGCATCTCCCGCGCCCTCGAGGTGAGGAGCAGGAAAAGCGACTCGGGGGTGGTGATGAGAATGTCCGGCGGTTCGCGCAGCATTGCCGCCCGCTCCTTCGCGCGCGTGTCTCCGGTGCGCACCGCGACCCTGAGCTCCGAGCCGAGCCCCGCCAGCGGACCGCGCAGGTTGCGCTCGACGTCGTAGTTGAGCGCCTTGAGCGGCGAGACGTAGAGCAGGCGCAAGCCCTGGCCCGGCGCCGCATCGAGCCGGTCGATCCCCGAGAGGAAGGCCGCCAGCGTCTTGCCCGAACCGGTCGGCGCCTGGATGAGCACGTTCTTACCGCTTGCGATCGCGGGCCAGCCGAGCGTCTGAGCGGGCGTCGG
>JBEKJI010000011.1:0-116519 GCA_050011315.1 Gaiellaceae bacterium | reverse complement strand
GGAGCTTGGCCCTTTGTGGCTTGCACGTCGCTTGAGACTTCTGTTTTTCGCTCATGCGGGAACCGTTCGCCGCCAAAGTGCGGGTCCCTGCTCATTCTGAGGCGACTTCCAGACACCGTTGGGCGTCAAGGGGTGTTCGTGCCGAAAGTGGGACGCTTCCTCCACAGGCGCGACCGCGTACTTCAAGGCGCCACGCTACGAACCACTCTCACTGAGGATCACTCGCGCAAGCGAGTAGATACTCGGCGGTTCCGCCGCAGCCGACATGTGCGGCTGCGGCTCATAAACGCCCGTCCCCAACTCATCTCGGACCCCGCAAACCAAACCCGGCGAGTCCGTCCCGCGAGTAGGAGCAGACGAGGTACACGCGCCGCAGGCGCGGTGACTCGTTCTCAGAGGTGGCTCCGCCGAAAGTCCGCCCGCGGAGCGAGGGAACTTTCGGCGGCCGATTACCAGCCCTTGAGTGGCGGACTTTCCCGTACCGGCTCGACGCGGATGCGAGCGTCGACGGGGAGGTAGCCCTCGGGCAGCGCGAACAGAGGGTTGAGGTCGAGCTCTGCGATCTCCGGCCGGTCGATGGCGAGCTTGGAGAGGCGAAGCATGAGGTCGATCAGCGCCGCCTCGTCGGCCGGCGGGGCGCCGCGGAAGCCGGCGACCAGCCGCTTGGTACGACCGCTGGAGACGAGCTCCTCGGCGTCACGGGTGGTGATCGGCGCGATCCGGTAGGTGGTATCGGCGATCAACTCGGCGAGCACACCGCCCGGTCCGAGCCCGACCAGCGGCCCGAACAGCGGGTCCTCGACGACTCCGGCGAGCAGCTCGACTTTGCCGTCAACCTGTTGCTGCAGGAGAGCCGGGAGACCGATTCTCTTCACCGTCTCGGTGAGCTCTTCGTCGTCGCCGATGCCGAGCGCGACCAAACCCTTGTCGCTCTTGTGGAGCCCCGCCTCCGCCGCCTTGACGACGAGCGGGTAGCCGAACTCCTTCGCGATCGCTAGCGCCTCGTCGAGACTGACGACGACCCGCTGCTTGACGAAGGGGATGCCGTAGGCGCCGAGCAGCCCCTCGATCTCGTCCGCATGGAGCCAGCCGTCATCGCCGCGGGCAATAGCCTTGTCGACGATCGCGGCTCCGGCGGGCATGTCGATACCGTCGAGCTCGGGGAACGTGCCGAGGGGACGGCGCAGCCACTGTCCGCGCCGCGCCGCGTGCCCGAGCGCGTGCGCAGCCGTCTCGGGGTAGCTGAAGGCGACCGAGAGCGAGCCGAAGACCCGGTCGGGGTTACCGGCGAAGACCGGAACGATCGGCTTTGCCGGCGCGTCCTCGGCCAGTACCCGCTCGATCGCCTGGACGATCGCGTCGGTTGTGACGGCGACGGTGGGGATCGACATGACGATGACAGCGTCGATGCGGCGGTCTGCGAGCGCTATCCGTGTCGCTTCCGCGAACACGTCTGCGCGAGCGGTTCCGAGCATGTCGATCGGGTTGCGGAGGGTGGCCTCCGGAGCGAGGATCTTGCGTAACTGCTGTTGACTCTCCTCGGTCAGCTCCGGCAGCGCCAGGCCCGCGGCCTCGCAGGCGTCTGCACAGACAACGGCGAGGCCGCCCGCGTTGGTCACGATCGCGACTCGGTTTCCGTCCGGGAGCGGCTGCCCGGCGAGGAGCGAAGCCGTATCGAGCAGCTCCTCGAAGGTCTCGGCGCGAATCACGCCGGCCTGGTGGAAAAGCGCCGCCGTAGCCGTCTCCGAGCTGGCGAGCGCCGCCGTGTGCGAGCTGGCCGCGCGTCTGCCGGCGCTCGAGCGGCCGCTCTTCATGGCCAGGATCGGCTTCAGCCGCGCGACCCGGCGGGCGAGGCGCGCGAACTTCTTCGGGTTACCGAACGATTCGAGGTACAGCAGCACTACGTCGGTCGTCTCGTCGTCTTCCCACCACTCGAGTAGGTCGTTGGAGGAGACGTCGGCCGTATTGCCGACCGAGACGAACGCGGAGAGCCCAAGGCCGCGAGCCCGCGCTGCCTCGAGCAGGGCCACACCGAGGGCGCCGCTCTGCGAGGACAGCGCCAGCTTGCCGAAGGTCGGCGCGCCCGAGCCGATGGTGGCGTTGAGGCGGGAGGATGCGGCCGTGATGCCGAGCACGTTCGGGCCCAGCAGGCGCCCGCCGTGCATGCGCACGAGAGCCAGAAGCTCGTCCTGAAGATCCTGGCCGTCGACGCCCACTTCTGCGAAACCTGCGGAGATGACGGCGATGGCGCGAATCCCGGCGCGCAGCGACTCCTCGACGACGTCGAGCACGACTTTCGCCGGTGTGCACACGACCACCAGGTCGATCTGGTCGTCGATCTCGCTCACCGAGCGGTAGGCGCGTACGCCTCCGACCGGGATCCCAGACGAGTTCACGGGATAAACGACGCCGGTGAAACTGGCCGCCAGGATGTTGCGGAACAGCTCGCCGCCGATCGAGCCCTCGCGCGCCGAGGCGCCGATGACCGCCACGCTGCGGGGCAGGAAGAAGGGACGAAGCGAAGCCACAACGGCCTGATGGTCTCTGGCGCCGACCCACTCGAGCAGGTGCTCGGTGGGCTGCAGCGAGATCTCCATCTCGACGATGCCGCTGTCGAGCTCGCGCCGGAGAGCAAAACCGCTCAGGGTTAGCATCTCGAGCGCCTTCATGTTGTCGGCTTTGACCAGGGCGACGAAACTGCGGATGCCGACCGCCGATGCGCGCGCGGCAAGCTGGTTGAAGACCTGAGTCCCAAGGCCCCAGCCCTGAAGCTTGTCAGCGACGACGAAGGAAACCTCGGCCCGGTCGCGCTGGCGCAGGCGGTCGTAGCTACCGAGCGCGACGACCTCTTCGCCCTCAGCGTCGGCACGGGTTGCGATCAACGCACCTTGCTCGAGCCAGTCGCAGTCAACCATCCCTTCGAGCAACGAGGCATCGATCTTGGCCGAGCCGTGGAAGCGCTGTGTGTAGCTCTCGGGCGAGAGATTGCGCAGGAACTGGACGACGGGCTCGACCTCTTCTGCCAGCGGCGGTCGAAGCCTTACCGTGCTCCCGTCGCGGAGAATGACGTCGGTCGGGCCGGAGAGCAGCTCTCTCGCGTGCGCTCGTTCGTTTTGCCCGTCTTCGGACGGAAGCTGCGCCTCGGCGGTGGCCGTGCTGTCGGCGCTCTCTGACATCTTTCGCTCCTCGCTCTTTCTTCAGTTCCCGCAGAGCTCTCCGGTCGCGCCGGCGAGACGCGGGTACTCGCCTGCGGCGTCTCCGGAAGAGGTTGCTCTCCGGCTGCTCACAGCCAGTTTAGGCGCGAGCAAGAGCCAATTCATCGTACCTACGCGACCGCGCTTCTTTTTATCCAGCGCCAGCTCATGGATATCGCCGCCGGCGCGAAGTGCTCGTGGGCCGGCGGCGATTCCGTCATCCGTCTCGATCTAGGGCCTACCCCGCTAGGTCTACACGCCCGAAGCGGCCGCTCCGCGGCGCCAGTGGCCGCCCAGACCGTTCGCCGCACTACCAGTGCGCCTTCACGGTCCGTCCGACCCCTGGCATCCACGGCTCAACCCCTTCGACCGCGCACCCCTAACGGGATAGGCCCTTGGCCTACTTCGCCTGGGCCTGGCGCTGAATCTCGGCGAGCACGTTCGGATCGGCGAGCGTCGTGGTGTCGCCGAGCGCTCGGTTCTCGGCCACGTCGCGCAGGAGGCGGCGCATGATCTTGCCGCTCCTGGTCTTCGGCAGTTCCTGTGTGATCACCACGGTTGCGGGCCTGGCGATCGGGCCGATCTTCTTTCCGACGTGGGCGCGCAGCTCTTTGACGACGTCGTCCGAGCCCTCCGCACCGCCCTTGAGCGTGACGAAGGCGACAATCGCCTGGCCGGTGATCTCGTCGGCGCGACCGCAGACAGCGGCCTCGGCGACCAGCGGGTGGTCGACGAGCGCGCTCTCGATCTCGATCGTCGAAATGCGGTGGCCGGAGACGTTCATCACGTCATCGACCCGGCCGAGCAGCCAGTAATCGCCGTCCTCGTCGATCCGGGCACCGTCGCCGGCGGCGTAGTTGCCGGGGAAGAGCGTCCAGTAGTTGGAGAGATAGCGGTCGGGATCGTTGTAGATACCGCGCAGCATCGCCGGCCAGGGCTTGCGCAGAACGAGATAGCCGCCTCCGCCCGGTCCGACCTCCTGACTCGCCTCGTCGTAGACGGCGGCATCGACGCCCGGGAAAGGCTTGTTGGCCGAGCCCGGCTTGAGCGTCGTGATACCGGGAAGCGGCGTGATCAGGATCATTCCGGTCTCGGTCTGCCACCAGGTGTCGATAACCGGAACGCGATCTCCTCCGATGTGCTCTCGGTACCAGGTCCAGGCCTCCGGGTTGATCGGCTCGCCGACCGTGCCCAGCAACCTGATCTTGGAGAGATCGTGCTTCTGCGCGTACTCGGGGCCCCACTTCATGTGAGCGCGGATCGCGGTCGGGGCGGTGTAGAGAATCGTCACGCCGTAGCGCTCGCAGATCTCCCACCAGCGGTCCTTATCGGGGAAGTCCGGCGTCCCCTCGAAGATGACCGAGGTGGCCTGGTTGGCGAGCGGCCCGTAGACGATGTAGGAGTGCCCGGTGATCCAGCCGATGTCCGCTGTGCAGAAGTAGACGTCGGTATCGGGCTTGAGATCGAAGATGTAGTCGTGAGTCGTCGAGACGCCGACCAGGTAGCCACCTGTCGTGTGGACGATTCCCTTGGGCTTGGCGGTTGTGCCGCTGGTGTACATCAGGAAGAGCAGATCCTCGGCGTCCATCGGCTCGCAGGGGCAGCTCGCCGGGTCGCTCGAGACGCCCTTGGCCAGGTCGTCGAAGTGGACGTCGCGTCCCTCCGTCCAGGGCACCTCGTTACCGCTGTGCTTGACGACGAGCACCTTCTTCATGCTGGGCGTGCTGGCGAGAGCCTCGTCGGCGATCTTCTTGAGCCCGAGCGGCTTCCCGCGCCGGTAGCCCTCGTCCTGCGTGATCAGGACCTCGGCCTCGAAGTCGTTGGCCCGGTCTGCGAGCGACTCGGCGGAGAAGCCGCCGAAAACGACGCAGTGCGGCGCGCCGAGGCGCGCACAGGCGAGCATGGCGATCGGCAGCTCCGCGATCATCCCCAGGTAGATCGCGACGTGCGTTCCCTTCTTGACGCCCATCGACTTGAGCACGCCCGCGAAGCGGACGACCTCGCTCTGCAGGTCGGCATAGGTCAGGGTGCGCCTGGTGTCCTCCAGCTCGCCTTCCCAGTAGAAGGCGACCTTGTCGCCGGCGCCCGACTCGACGTGGCGGTCGACGCAGTTGTAGCAGACGTTGAGCTTGCCGCCGAGGTACCACTTGGAGTAGGGCATCTCCCACTCGTAGAGCTTGCTGTACGGCTCGAACCAGGAAACACGAGTCTTGCCTTCGGTGTCCCAGAACTCCTCGAAGTCGCGCTCGTAGATATCGGCCTTGGCGTTGGCCTGAGCGGCGAATTCAGCCGACGGCGGGATGCGAAGCTCGCCGTCCGTAGACATCATGTGGATGGCGTGCTCGCCCTGCTCGCTACTGCCCATGCTCAACCTCCTGGAGTGTCCGTCCCGACGAGAGCGTTGCGTCATTCCAGCCGACTAGCTCGCCTCCGGTCGGTCGATTGATTCTGATCGCCGCGCGGTTGTTCGAGTCAGCAAAAATGACCTAGATACTTGCGGGCAAAGGCTACCATCGCGCATCTGCCGCTTGCAGGCTCCTCTGCAGCGTCCGGCCTCGTCTTTCGGCGCCTGACCGGGTGAACGAAAAGCGCCGGGTAAAGGAACTGGAGCAGCCGCCTTCTGCTGACGATCGAGAGGCGGCCGATGAGCTCCTGACCGCCAGGGGCCCGGGCCTGAACGACCAGTACACCTACGACGCAAACGGAAACCAAACCCAGAAGGGCTCGACCCGCTACACCTACAACCTCGAAAACCAGCTCACCGGCCTGAGAGAAGGCAGAAGGCAGGTCTCCTACACCTACTCGGGCGACGGGCTGATGGCGAAGAAGACCTCTGGCAACGACCAGGTCGCCTACAGCTGGGACTCGAACGCTGTCCTTGGCCAGCTCGTGCTGGAGAAGGACGCAAGACGCGGCACCGTCCTTCGCTCCTACACCTACGGAGCAGGCCCGCTCGGCATCACCACTCGGGCCGGTAGCTACACCTACCACGTAGACCGTCTCGACTCGGTGGTCGCGCTCTCCGACGACCGCGCAAACAGCGTCGCCTCCTACCGCTACACGCCCTACGGCGAGGACTGGAGTTCGGCGAATTCGAACCGGTGCTTCTCGCGTCTCTAGCGGCGTCAGGCGGCTCCGAAGGCCAGTCGCGCCGAGCCCGGAGGAGCCGGATAAGACTGAATTGCTCCTCGCTTTCTCGGGGCGCCGCTGGCGGTGCGGCGCCGGAGGAGACAGTGTTCTCACACGGCTCCGGAGAGCGACGTGCCGTCAGCGGTGTCAGGCGGCTCCGAAGGCCAGTCGCGCCTGGCCGTACGGAGCCGCCGGCCGAGGAAGCGAGGTGGCGGAGGCCGGGCTTGAACCGGCGACCTACGGGTTATGAGTCCGTCGCTCTAACCAGCTGAGCTACTCCGCCATCGGCCATAAGCGTAGTACGCGAGCGCAACCCACACGCAGTTTCAACGTAAGATCACGTCTCCGGCTCTCCCGCGACGCGCCCGCGATGTTTTCCCTCTCCGCCGGGCGGTCATAGACTCTGCGAGATGGAGATGCGCGTTCTCGGCCGGACGGGCGTGCGGGTGAGCCCGCTTTGTCTCGGCGCGATGATGTTCGGGGCCTGGGGAAACCCCGACCACGAGGACGCGATCCGGATCATCCATCGGGCGCTCGACGCGGGTATCAACTTCATCGATACGGCCGACGTCTACTCGCGCGGCGAGTCGGAGGAGATCGTCGGCAAGGCGCTCGCCGGCGACAGGCGCGATAACGTCGTTCTGGCCACCAAGGTGCACGGGACTATGGGCGAGGATCCGAACGAGCAGGGAAACTCGCGCCGCTGGATCGTGCGCGAGGTGGAGGCGAGCCTGCGCCGGCTCGGCACCGACTGGATCGACCTCTACCAGATTCACCGTCCCGATCCGTCCTGCGCGATCGAGGAGACGCTCGCCGCCCTGACCGACCTCGTTCGGGCCGGCAAGATTCGCTACTTCGGCAGCTCGACCTTCCCGGCGCACGAGATAGTCGAGGCGCAATGGATCTCGGAGAAGAGAGGGCTCGGGCGCTTCGTCTGCGAACAGCCGCCGTACTCGATGCTCGTGCGTGGGATCGAGACGGACGTGCTGCCCGTATGCGAGCAGTACGGGATCGGCGTCATTCCCTGGAGCCCGTTGGCGGGAGGCTGGCTTTCCGGGCGCTATCGGAAGGACGCGGAGGTTCCTAGCTCGCATCGCGCGAAGCTGGTTGCGACGCGCTACGACATGTCGCTACCGGCGAACCAGGCCAAGCTCGAGGCCGCCGACCGCCTCGCCGCCCTCGCCGAGGAGGCCGGTCTTTCGCTCGTTCAGATGGCACTCGCCTTCGTGCTCGAGCATCCGGCTGTGACGGCGGCGATCATCGGCCCGCGCACGCTGGAGCAGCTCGAGGGGCAGCTCGGTGCGGCCGAGATCAGGCTCGACTTGCAGTTGCTCGACCGCATCGACGAAGTCGTCCCGCCGGGGACGACGATCAACTCGGTCGATCGCGGCTGGGATCCGCCCTCGCTCGCTTCGGCGAAGTTGCGGCGGCGAAACTTCGCCTGACCGAGTCAGCGCTGCGGGCGCAGCGAGAGCAGGCTCAGCGTCAGATCTTCTCTGTAGTGGACGGTCCCGATGTACATCGACCGGCCCGTGCGGCTGTGCAGGACTAAGCGGACGGGCAAGGACGTGGCGGGATCGAGCCACCAGTCGATCGTTTCATCGCCGCTATTGCCGCCGTGGATCGTGAGAGAGGTGCGCGCATGGAGCGACTGAACCCGACTGTCTCCCACCTGGAGCACGACGCGACCGAGTATGCGCACTTCGCCGGTCTCCGAGCCCCCCTGTTGCGAACGGCAGCGGAACGGGTAGACAGCGCCACTTTTCGGTTCCTTGGATAACAGAAGGCGATTGGAGCAGGTGTAGGTCGTGTGATCGTGCTGGCCGAAGAAGCTGTGTCTCTCGTCCGAGATACTGAGCACGGTCCCGGCCTTGGTCGAGCAGAAGGTCCAGGTCGTCGAGCGTCCCGAGAGCGCTGCCCAGTCCAGTTGCACTCCGCACGGCACCTCGATCGCCGTGACAGTGGTCGTCGCCGGGTAGGTGTGGCTGGCTCCGCCGAGTGCGTCGATCGACTCATTGCCGCTGGTGGCGTACAGGTAGACGCCGTTCAGTCCACTCTTTCTGTAGTTGCCGGCGCGGAAGTCGCGGAGCGCCTGCTTGACCGAAGCCGCCTGGCTGGAATCGTGGAGGATGAGTCCCGTGGCCCAGGCGACCACGAGCGCCGAGACGAGAGCTACCGCTCCGGCGCAGAGCCAGATCACGACACGCTTGAGGCGCTTGCCGCGCTTCATCGGGGGAACCCTATTCTCTTTGGTCGGTTTACGCGAAGGTTGTGCCGGTCGCCTCGGGGCCGTCCGCCGGACGTCGGTTGCGGTCGTGGTTGTCGGGAAGCTACTCTCGAAACACCGCCTGGGAGGGCGGTCCATGGCACAAGAGACCGGTTCTGTAGACAGGCCGCGCGTCGGCCCCTCGTATTTGCCCGTTCAAGAGCGGTTGAAGACTTGGACCGAGTTCACGATCGCTCCCGCCGAGCAGGTGCTGTGCGAACAGGCCGGTCGCTGCATCGACTGCGGCGTTCCCTACTGCCACACTCTCGGCTGCCCGCTCGGGAATCTGATTCCGGAATGGAACGAGTTCGTGTCTCACGGCGACTGGCACGAGGCCTTTCTCCGTCTCGACGCGACCAACAACCTGCCGGAGATCACGGGCCGGATCTGCCCGGCGCCCTGCGAGCCCGCCTGCACGCTCGCCGTCAACGACGATGCGGTCACGATCGAGCAGATCGAGCTCGCCATCGTCGAGCACGCCTTCGCGGCCGGGTGGGTGGTGCCGCAACCTCCGGAGCAGCTGAGCGGCCGCAGCGTCGCCATCGTCGGCAGCGGGCCTGCCGGCCTCTCCGCCGCCCAGCAGCTTCGCCGTGCCGGGCACGAGGTGACGGTGTTCGAGCGATCGCCGCGCATCGGCGGTCTCCTTCGCTACGGCATTCCCGATTTCAAGCTCGAGAAGCGAATCATCGACCGGCGTTTGGAGCAGATGGCGGCCGAGGGGGTCGGTTTCGAGACCGGTGTGACGGTGGGCGAGGACATCCCCGCCGCCGAGCTGCTCGAGAAGTTCGCCGCCGTCCTGCTTGCGATCGGCGCGGGCGAGCCCCGCGATCTGCCCGTTCCCGGGCGCGAGCTCGATGGGATCCATTTCGCGATGGACTTCCTCGTGCCGGCCAACCGTTTCGTCGCCGGCGAGATCGACGCGAACGCGATCATCTCGGCCGAGGGCAAAGCCGTGCTCGTGATCGGCGGCGGCGACACCGGCTCGGACTGCGTCGGCACCGCCAACCGGCTCGGCGCCAAGTCCGTGAGCCAGATCGAGATTCTGCCCAAGCCGCCCGAGTGGACCGAGAAGGGAAACCCGAACTGGCCCTACTGGCCGAGCATTCTGCGCACCTCCAGCTCGCACCTGGAAGGTTGTGAACGCGCCTGGTCGTTGACGGCGCGCAGCTTCGCGGGCAGCGACGGACACGTTCGCGAAGCCGAGCTCGTGCGCGTGGCGTGGAAGCCGTCCGACAACGGTGGCCCGCCCGAACCCGAAGAGGCTCCCGGCACCGCCTACAGCTTCGAGGCCGATCTAGTGCTCCTCGCCATGGGTTTCGTTCACGTCGAGCACTCGAAGCTGGTCAAGGATCTCGGCCTCGAACTCGACCGGCGCGGCAACATCGATGTCTCCGGTTACGCAACCTCGGCCGCCGGTGTCTACACGGCCGGCGACGCCCACACGGGCGCCTCGCTCATCGTCACGGCCGCCAATCACGGCCGCCAGGCCGCCAGGGCGATCGACGAGTTCCTGCGCGCCTGAGGGCAGACCGGATGCCGGGCTTGCTCGGATCGCGGTCAGGATCAGCCAGCGCGGTAGTCGCTACGGTCATCTCGCCGCGGTGAGTCCTCCGCGTGCGCGATGTGATTCGCCCGGCCGTGACCTTACAATCCCCGACTGATGGCATCCGAATCGGCTCGCCCGGAGCATCCCGAGTACTTCATGCAGATAGCCATGGCCGTGCGTGAGCGGGCGAACTGCCTCGGTAGCCGCGTTGGTGCCGTGCTCGTCCTCGGCGATCGCGTGATCGCGACCGGCTACAACGGCACGCCCGAGAACATGACCAACTGCGACGAGGGTGGCTGCGATCGCTGCGCCCATCGCGACCAGTACGAATCAGGCACGGCCTACGACGTCTGCATCTGCGTTCATGCCGAGCAGAACGCGCTCCTCTCGGCCGCGCGCTTCGGTACCGCGGTCGAGGGCACCGTCCTCTACACGACCACGCGTCCCTGTTTCGGCTGCACCAAGGAGCTGCTGCAGGCCCACGTCAACGCCGTCTACTACCTGCACGAATGGAGCCACCCCGACGAGCGGCTCGCGCAGGAGTACGAGCGGCTGCAGGGTCGCTTCCCCGGCGGCGTCAAGAAGGTGGAGATGCCCGATTCACGCGAAGACTGGGCGCGCGGGCTCGCCGCCTCGGCTCCGTTCGATCTGGAGGCCGGCGGCGAAGAGGAGTAGAGCGAGCTCTCAGCGCCGGACGCGCTGGATGATCGTGAACAGGCCGAACAGGCCGATGTATAGCCCCGCCAGCCAGAAGTAGGGAGAGACGCTGTGGCCGCGCGCTGCCTCCACTATGAAGCAGGTGAAAATGACCTGGAACGTAATGACGCCGGCGCCCCAGCCCGCGAGTAGGCTGATCGCATTGGAGCGCTCGTCGCCGAGGAGCTCCCGGCGGAGCTTCTTACTGTAACCGGCCGCGAGGAGAGCGAGCGCGATCGCGAGGGACAGTCCGAGAGTTTTAAGCGCCTCTGAGTGCTTGCCCTCGATCCTCCAGGCCACTACGGTGAGCACGCCACCGACCAGGAGCATATAGGCCGGCAAGTACCACTTCGATTTCATGAACTTAGGCATCTAGCTCCCTTCCGTGAACAACTTCTCGATCGATGTTCCGAAGTAGCGCGCGAGCGCGAGCGCCAGCGGCAGCGAAGGCGTGTAACGCTCCTTCTCGATCGAGTTGATCGTCTGGCGCGAGACGTCGACCAGGTCGGCCAGCTGGCCTTGCGACAGTCCGGTTTTCTCCCGCAGTTCGCGCACTCGGTTTTTCACAGGTGACAAGTTAGCTTGACATACCGAGGATGTCAAGCTCGCTTTACAGCTCGGGGTTCGTAATCTTCGCGGCGGGTACGCGAGTGCTGTCGAAGGAGGAGAGATGAAGATCGGAATCATTGGTGCGGGCAACATAGGTGGAACGCTGGCCAGGCACTTCGCCCGGGCCGGTCACGAGCTGGCCGTCTCGAACTCGCGCGGACCCGAGACCCTGCGGGATCTCGTGGCAGAGCTGGGCGAGCGGGCGCGGGCGGTGACGCCTCGGGAGGCGGTGGCGTTCGGCAAGGTCGTGGTCGTCTCGGTGCCCCTGGGGCGCTATCGCGAGTTACCGGCCGAGGGCGCCGAAGGCAAGGTCGTGATCGACACGAACAACTACTACCCGAACCGGGACGGGCAGTTCGAGGAGCTCGACTCGGACAGCACCACTTCCAGCGAGCTGCTTCAAGCGCACATGAAGGGCGCGCGTGTCGTCAAGGCCTTCAACGCCATCTACTGGATCCGCCTACGAGACCTCGGTCGGCCTCCGGGCGACCCTGAGCGCATCGGAATCCCGATCTCGGGAGACGACGAGGAAGCCAAGCGGACCGTGGCCGGACTGATCGACGAGATCGGTTTCGACCCGGTCGACGCGGGCACTCTCGGAGAGGGCGGACGCAAGCACCAACCGGGAACGCCCGTATACACGGCCGATCTTCGCGCAGCCGAGCTCCGCGAAGAGTTCCAAGGAGATTAACCGGCGCGATCCGCTTGGTCGAGGATCTCGCGAGCCGCCCGGGCCGCCGCGAGCGCCACGGCCCGGTGCCCGCCGGCGTTCAGGTGGACGCCGTCGGAGTCGTCGTAAACGGTGACCTCGGAGAGATTGAGCAGCGGCACACCCACCTCGGAAGCGGCGACCTGGAAGTGGCGGGTAAGGTCTGCGGCCTTCGCCGCTCCACCCGAGAGGGTGTCCGCGAGCGTACTCGTGTCGCCCAGTCGCGGCAGCGAGCAGAGCAGCGCGGCCGGCGCCCCGTAGCCGGGCCCTGTCTCGCTCCGCAGCGCGATCTGAGCGAGCAAAGCGGCGCCGCGTGCGATATCCAGCGGCGGCAGCGAGTAACGGTCGCAGAGGTCGTTCGTACCCAGGAAGATCACGACCAGGTCGAGCGGTTGGTGCGACTGCAGGCACGGAAGCAGGTACTCGCGCCCGTTCCGGTACTGCTCGAGCGGGTTCTCGAGCACCGTCGTCCGCCCGCTCAGCCCCTCCTCGATCACCCGAAACCCGTCGCCGAGCTCGGCCTGTAGCACTCCGGGCCAGCGCACCTCCCAGGGAAAGCGCTCGCCCTCGCTCCCGGGCACGAAGCCCCAGGTGTTCGAATCGCCGTAGCAGAGGATCGTCTTCGCCATACGCAAGCGTGACGATAACGCTCAATTCGCTGCCCGTGGCCGCGTGCAGTCACTGAGGATGCCCCCGGCAAGAATCGAACTTGCGCACGTGGTTTAGGAAACCACTGCTCTATCCACTGAGCTACGGGGGCTCGGCAGGTTCAAGATAGCCACTTCTCGGTAAGGCAGTGTGACCCTTGCCGCCGCGACCGACCTGCGCGGGCGCGGCTCGCTCCCGCTCTCCTTCAGGGACGAGGGGGCTCATGGGGGAAACCGGGTTTCCCCCATGCCAAAACCACTGCTCTATCCACTGAGCTACGGGGGCTCGGCATGGTCAAGATAGCCGCTTCTCCGCAAAGCAGTGTGACCTTTGCCTCGGCGAACTTGTAACGGTAGCGCGACGAGGCCGCCCGGGTCACGAGCGGCCTCTCGTCTAGGTGTTTGGTGGACCAGGCGCTGCACTCAGGGTGTCGCGTCGGTGGAGTCGACGCGGCCCGTCTTCAGCCAGAGCTCGTACCCCGTCGTCGCTGGTACGCGCAGGCGAAGCAGTCTCGGCGCTTCGAGCGCAGTCTCCTCGGAGTCGAGGAGTGCGCCCGTCGATGGATCGAAGATCAGCGTGTAGCGAGTCAGAGCGCCCGAGTGGTCGGATTCGGTGCTGGTGGCGACGCCCGTCCTTCCCGCTCGGTCGGTGACAGTGCCGCTGTAAACCATGTCGGGCTCGCCGGCGAGCACTCGGAGTAGTGCGGCCTGGACCTGCGGGGTAACGACCTGCACGTTCCAGACGTCGCCGACGGCGGTGAACCACTCGAACGTGCCGTAGTTCGGATAGTTCTTCGCCAACTCGGCGCGAAGCACAGACGGATCCGTCGGTAGCTGCGTCCGACTCTGGAGCCCGTTAGGGAAGTTGTCGTTAGGAACGACGTCGTCATAGATCCGCCCAGCACGATTCTCGACGGTCCTTCCCGATCCGTCATCAGTAACCCACAGTTGATGATGGATGGTATTGAGCGTCACAGTTCTGGGTCCGCCCGCGTTGTCAGTACTGTCGAGGCTCCAGCCGCGAGTCTCGATGTAGTCGTAGCGCCCGGCCGCGGGCTGAGGCTGCGCGGCGGCCTTGCTCGCGAGCTGCAGGAGCAGGTCGTGCGCGCTCGGTACGTTGTCGCTGGGGGTGTAGTTCAGGACAGGTGGCGTCGCGGCATACGCGGCTCCTCCTCCCGCGTGGTGACCTCGGAAGCTCGTCCCGGCAAGCGCGAGTGTGGCCGCAAGGGTCGCGCTGACCACCACCAGCGTCAGGCGCCGTCGTCGTCGCTGTCGCGTCTGCCTGCGCCTCAAGGTGGTCAGCAGGTCCGGATCGGGATCGAGCTCCCTGGTTGCCTCATCGAAGGCAAGTCGAAGCTCGGTGATCATTCGCTCATCAGTCGGCATGGTGCGCCTCCTTTGTTCGAGTCAAGAGGGACCGGCGATCCGTCGTGGCGAGCGTTCATGCCGGATTGAGTGGACACTCCTTGGGCCTCGAGCAGCTCGCGCAACCGCCTGAGCGCACGGTGCGTCTGTGACTTGACGCTACCCTCGCCGCAGCCGAGAACGCGTGCCGTCTCGTCCACCGACAAGTCCTCCCAGAAGCGAAGGACGAGAACTGCTCGCTGCCCGACAGGGAGCTGGCGTGTCGCTCGGAGGATCAGCTCGCGTTCACCGGCGCGCGTCGCTTCCTCCCCGGAGACTGCGCCTCCCATCCAGTCTTCGAATTGCGTCTCGCTCGGCCGCCGTCGCCAGCGGCGCCAGCGATCGCAGGCGAGGTTGACCGCCACTCGCCGCGTGAACAGCTCCGGACTCTCGCGCGCGACGCCCCATCGCTTGGCGACGCGAAGTAGGGCGATCTGCAGGAGATCTTCGGCGTCGCCGCGCTCGCCGGTGAGCAATAACGCGAAACCGAGCAGGCGTGGTGACTCTTTTCGTACGAAGGCTTCGAACTCTGCTTCCCATTCGGGGGCGATCATCGGCTATCGCTCGGTTCGTCCATGGAGGTTCAAACGCCGTCCGGCTATGGGAGGTTGACACGACTTTCGCCGCAGGGCGAGCGAGATGGGCGCACTAGACGCCGCGCGGGGCAACGGGCGGCTCCAATCCGAGCCAACCGGCCATTGTCTCGAGCTCGGCGTTGAGGGCGGGCTCGATCTCGGTCCGGTCGGCGCCGGGCTCGTAGTGGGTCGAAAGCACTACGAGACGTCCGCTCGCGCGGTCTGCTTTCAGATCTACGCGGGCGACGAGGCGGTCGCCGAGAAGGAAAGGGAGGACGTAGCAGCCCCAGCGGCGCTGCTCGCGCGGCGTGAAGATCTCGAAGCGGTAGTCGAAGCCGAACAGGCGCTCGGTTCGCCTTCGCGTCCAGATCAGCGGGTCGAAGGGCGAGAGGAGCGTGGCGGCGCCGACGTGGCGGGGTAGCCGCGCATCGCGGTGCAGATACGCGGACCCGCGCCAGCCCTCGACCGTCACCTCGCGCAACTCTCCGCCCTCGACCAGCTCGGCGATGCGAGGTTGCGCTTCGCCGACGCGCAGGCGGAAGTAGTCGGCGAGATCGGCGACGGTGGCGACGCCGTGTGCGCGGGCGGCGATCCGGATCAGCTCGCGCTGGGCGTCGTCGCGGGTGACCGTGCGGCTGTGGTGCTCGGGCGGGACGAGGCGCTCGGAGCGGTCGAAGGCGCGCGCCATGCTCGGGCGGCGCTCGGCGACCGCGAGCACGCCGCGCCCGAACAGATGCTCGAGCAATGCCCGCGGCACCGTCCCGAGCCAGGATCCCTTGAGGCGCCGCGAGACCCCGTCCGGGGCGGGCAGATCCTCGGCGGCGAGCGGGCCGCGGCGGCCGATCTCCTTCAGCACCCAGTCGACGTAGCCGGAGTGCTCTTCGAGGAAGAGGTCGAAGCCGCGGGGACGGATCGGGTGCGCCGCACGGCGGTGATCCAGGTGCGGCCACAATTCCACGGGAACTAGCGAAGCTTCGTGCGCCCATTGCTCGGTGAGCTCGCGGCGTCGGTAGGCGAGCCTGTCGAGCAGCGACACCTCGTACGGTCCGAGCCGCGAGTAGAGCACCTGGTAGTGCGCCGGGACGACCACGTTGACGAAGTCGAGTTGAAGCAGGCCGAGTCGCCCGATTACCACCCGCAGGTGGCGCAGATCGATGCGCCCATCCGGCCGCGGCCGGTCGAGCCCCTGCGCCGCCAGGGCGATCCGGCGGGCTTCGGCGTTCGAGAGGCTGTCGCGCAGCATGCGCGCGATCCTAGTCAGCCGGCGGGCCCGCCGGTGTTGCGGGAGTGACCTCCGGCGGGCAGAGTTGTTCGACCAAGCTCACAACAGGAGGATTCACGATGGTCGGGGCACCTGCATCGACGCCGGCAAATCACTACCGGCGCTTTCTGGAAGAGTTCGAGCGGGTGGCGGCGCCGTTCGGCTCGAGCTCGTTCGGCGCCAGGGCGGAGGCGTTCGCGCGCTTCTTCGGCACGCCGAAGTTCCTGATCGGCCAGACGCTGATCGTCGGCGCCTGGATCTTCGCCAACGCCGCCGGCCTCGTCACCTTCGACCTCTACCCGTTCATCCTGCTCAACCTGGCGTTCAGCCTCCAGGCCGCCTACGCGGCGCCGCTGATCCTGCTCGCACAAACCCGCCAGGCCGACCGCGACAAGGCGCACGCAGACGCGGACGCGAAACACCGCGAAGACGTCGCCACGGAGAGCGTGCGCCGGCAGCAGCAGGCCGAGGAAGGGATCGGTCTGATCAAGCGGTTGATCGACGAGAACACCGCTCTGACCAAGCAGGTCGAAGCGCTCACCCGGGAGATTCACGGCAAGGTCGTCGCCGCGTAGGGCACGCTCGACCACGCGGGCTCAGTGGCGCCGGCTCGGGCTGAGGTTTCCGTTACGGGAAACGCGGCGCGGGGGTTTGAAATCCGCGCTCCAAACCGGTAAGAAGTCCGCATGCGCCGCGGCTCTGATGAGGTTCTCGCTTGAGCGCGCTCGCCGTCACGACCGCTGAGCTGTCGCGCTGGCAGTTCGCGGTCACGATCATCTTCCACTTCATCTTCATCCCGATCACGATCGGGATGGGGCTCTTCGTCGCCGGACTGCAGACCGCGTGGTATTTCACCCGCTCGGGCAGGTACCTGCGCCTGACTCACTTCTTCGGCCGGGTCTCCTCGCCGGCGCCGACGACGTAGGCCTGCTTGTGATCGCGCACGACGAGCTGATACTCGACCGCTTCGACGAGGTGCTCCGGCTCGAGAACGGGCGGATCTCGTGAGACTCAGCGTGCGGCGGGCCAGCGCTGGACGACCGACCAGCTTCGGCCGCCGTCCGTTGTCGAGAGCAACCGATAGGTTCCGCCGCGCGAGAGAAGGGCGAATGCGCGGGTTCTGGAGAGCATCACGGCGGAGAGTCCGGAATCGACCTCCGGAGCCGCGATCCCGAGCTTCTGCCAGTGGTGGCCCCCATCCCGGGTTAAGTAGAGATTGCCACGGCTCTCCCAGAGAAGACCGTAGCCCTGCGCCGAAAAGCTGATTCCCTGCGGATAGCCGTAGGACGACAGACCGCCCGATCCGACTCGAGAGTGGCCGACTACGGGCTGATTGGCGACCATCTGCCAGACCTTTCCGCCATCAACACTCTCGAAGATCGTCTTCGCCTGACTTCCGGCGCTGCTTTCCCCGACGCAAACAGCCCATGCGCGCCGTTGCGTTACGAGCGAGAGATAGACCCCGCCCGATGGGGCGAACCATTCGCTTTCCGATCTCGAGCACGGTCTCGACAAACCGCTCCACGAGCGCCCGCCGTCACCGGTCGCCAGAAGTTGGCCCTTCTCGGTGACCGCCAATCCTCGCGACGTCGTTGCGAAGCTCATGCTCGAGACCGGCGGTGCGGCCAGTCTCTGCCACGACTTACCGCGGTCGCTGCTGTGCAGGAGCCGGGAGAAGACGCAGCCCGAGGGCGAGCACCGTTCGACGACCGCCCAGGCGTCGCTCGAACCGGCCGTCGAGACCCAAACGACCGGCCCCGGCGTCCGCAGGACGAGGCGGAAGGTCTTACCGCCGTCGCTTGTCGCCGAGATGGCGCCGGTCGTCTTCTTCCAGGTGACTCCGCTTCCGACGAGACCGTGCTCGGCGTCCCAGAAGGCGATCGAGTTCGGGACGAGCGAGGCTGAAGTGCTCGGCGCTGGCTTAGCGCTGTGCTTGCTTCCATTGCACCCGCTCAGCATCGCGAGCAGCGAAAGTCCGAGCAGCAACGGGACGAAAACACGTCGTACTCCCCTGGCCACGGCCGGACAATAAAGCGCCGGGTGGCGAAGCGCTTGCTGGAGAGGCCGTTGCCGCCCATCGAGAGCAGAGGTTTCCGCGCGGCGAACGTTGTAAAGACCTCGACGGAAGGCGCCGGTCTAGGTGGCGATCTCCTGCAGCATGTCGAGTAACTCCGTTGGCGGCTGCATGCCCGAAACGAGTCTGCGAGTTCGCGCGGGTCGGGCGCCCCGGCGGTTTCGCCGTCGCGGCTGGAAGCCGCTAGAGTCCGCTTCCCCGGGAAGGAAGCATGGAGAGCTACCGTTACGTCGTCGCCGATGTCTTCAGCGACCGGCCACTCGCCGGTAACCAGCTGGCTGTCTTCACGAACGCGCAGAAGATTCCCGAGCACCTGCTGCAGCCGCTGGCGAGGGAGATCGGCTTCTCGGAGACGGTGTTCTGCTACCCGGCCGCCGGCGAGGGGCACGCGCGGATCCGCATCTTCACGCCCGGGAGCGAGGTTCCCTTCGCCGGGCACCCGACCCTGGGGACGGCGTTCGTGCTCGCGGGGCCCCTTCAGCTGGGACTGATCCGGCTCGAGACCGGCTCCGGCGTGGTCGCGGTCGAGCTGGAGCGGGGAGCGAGCGGTCGCATCGTTTTCGGAAGGATGAGCCAGCCCCTACCGCGGATCGAACCCTTCGAGCAGACGCCCGAGCTGCTCGCCGGGCTGGGCTTGAAGCGAAGCGAGCTTCCGGTCGAGCTCTACGACAACGGCATCAGGCACGTCTTCGTGGCGCTCGCATCGGAGGCGAAGGTCGCGGCGCTGGCTCCCGAGCAGAGAGTGCTGAAGGCGTTCGGTGCGATCGGCGTGAACTGCTTCGCCGGTTCGGGCAAGAGCTGGAAGACGCGCTGTTTCGTACACGGGCTCGGCATCGAGGAGGACCCCGCTACCGGTTCGGCCGCGGGCCCGCTTGCGCTCCATCTGGCCCGGCACGGTGCCGTTCCTTTCGGCGAGGAGATCGAGATTCGCCAGGGCGAGGAGATCGGGCGGCCTTCGACGCTTTATGCCAGTGCTCACGGCAGCGTTGAGGCGGCCACGCTGATCGAGGTAGGTGGCGCCGCGGTGATCGTCGCCCGCGGCGAGTTCGGACTTCCGAGCAGCACCTAGTTCTGCCTCGCCCCGACCTTGGCTTGCTTGCCCGTCTGGGCTATGAGGCCGGCAGCCGCCGGCTGAGCAGGGCGCCGACGAACACAGCTGCCCGGCGAGCCGCGACGACCGGCGAGCGGCCGCGCGCCCTGGCGGCGATATAGATGGCGGCGAACTCGTCGCCGGCTCCGGTCGTATCCGTATTCGTAACCACCGGCCGGGCGGGCACCTCTGCCAGCTCACCCTGGTGGTAGACAAGTGCGCCGCGCGATCCGCGCGTCACCACCACCTCGGGCACTTCGAGCGTGGCCAGGCTCGCGGCGTCGACCTCGCCGAGGAGGGCGACCGCCTCCTCCTCGGCGAGCTTGAGCACGGTGACGTGGCGGAGCAGCTCGCGGTCGAAATCCGCATCGAGAACGAGCGGCCCGAGCTCGGGTGAGCGCGCGAGTCCCTGTCCGTCGAGAGAGAGATAACGATCGCGTGCGATCTCGGCCAGGGTGGCGGCGCAGAACTCGCCGCGCAGGAGCGGCGCGACGTGCACCCATTCGCACGGCCCGAGCGACTCGCGGATCCAGTCGCGCGCCTCCTCGACCGTCCAGCTGTCGCCGATCGACTTCACCGTCATCCTGCGACTGTCGCCGTCGTCGATCAGCTCGAAACTCGTCGAAGCCTTGCCGGGGCGCCAGCTCACCGGCACTCCCTGCGCGAGCAGGGGCCCAAGGAGCAGGCGGCGGTGCTCCTCGCCGCACTTGCTGACTATGCGCGACGGGCGCTCGAGCAGGCGCAGCGCTCGAGCTGCGTAGTAAGGGCAGCCGCCGGCGCGCGGCTCGCGACCGGGCGAGCTGTCGTGCGAGAGGCTGCCGACTATCCCGATCGGCCGCACGAGCGGACTGTACCGCGTTGGGCGCCCGGCTCAGGCGGTCGAGGAGCTGTGTACCGGCTTACGCGTCAGCAGGCTCGTCAAAACGGTCAGCGCGAAGGCGAGAGCAAAAGCCGGCAGCGAGGCGCCGAAGCCGAGGTTCTGGGGATGAAGATGGGCGACCGGCCCCTTCCACCAGGCCGGGCCGGTCGGGAGCAACCATTGATAGAGGGCGAAGCCCGCCAGCCAGGCTCCGAGCAGAGCCGGGCGGAAGTCCGGCGCCGCGAAGATGGCGTCCCGGTCGTAACCGCGTCGCATCAACCAGTCGGCGGCCAGCACCCCGAAGAGCGGTACGAAGAAGGAGCCGAGCAGGTAGAGGAACGTCGAGTACTGAGTCAGGTTGATCGCAAGCGCGCCGGCGGTCGAGATCGTGGCTGCGACGACGATCAGCAGCCGCTGCGAGGTCCGCGGGAGCAGGTTCTGGAGCGACACGGCAGTCGAGTAAACGTTGGCGAACGGTTCCTTGGTCTCGTCGACACCGAGTGCGAACAGGGCGAGGCCGCTGGCGAGACCGCCGCCGGCGATCGCCGTCATCAGCGAGGTCGCGTCGCTGAGGTTGCGGGAGAGAAGAAGAACGGCACCGAGCGAGTAGAGCCAAACGTTTGGGAGCAGATAGCCCAGGCCCGTGCCCCAGAAAGCCCGGCCGCGGCTACCGGCAAAGCGGGTGTAATCGGCCGCGAGCGGGAGCCAGGAGGCGGGCATCGCGATCATCAGATCGACCCCTCCCCAAAAGCCGAGCCCACCCTTACCCGGACGGTTCCAGAGAGTGTGTAGACCGACGTCGTGGAGCGCCCACCAGCTCAGATAGGCGAGCGAGGCCAGGACGACCCAGATCGCGAAGCGGCGCACCCAACGGCGTACAAACCCGATCGGCCCCAGCAACGCCAGCGCGGTCGTCGCGGCTGCGGCGACGAGTGTCCAGAGCCACTTACCGTGGAATCCGAACACCCGCTGCGACAGGGCGGCGGCCGCGGTCGCGATCACGATCAGCTCGAACACCGTCCAGCCGATGTTCTGGACAACGTTCAACGCCGTGGCGATGTACGAGCCCCGGCGCCCGAGCGGGGCGCGCAGGAGCACCATCGCCGGGACGCGCGCGTCGGCGCCGATCAGCCCCGCAAAGCCGAGCATCGCGTTACCGACCAGGCCGCCGACGAGGATCGCGGCCAGCGCCGACGGCAGCGAGAGATCCGGCACGAGGTAGGTGCCCGCGACGAGCACGAGCAGGCTCAACCCCAGACTGCTCCAGAGCAAAGTCGTGTCGAGAAGCCCGAGCACACGCAGTCGCTCCGGCACCGGCTCGATGCCCCAGTTCGGTGTCTCGTCGCTCAAAGTGCTCCCTTCGCTGGCATGACCCAGATCAGGTTCGGCGGGTTTGATCTCAGTCCCGTTCTTTCCGACGGGACACCCCGGTTTCTATTGGGCGCCTCCGGGCTTACCCGGCAGGCTCTGTTCGACTCTAACCGATCGCGTGCGCGAAGGCGAAGGAGAGCAGGTTCACACCCACGACGACGAGAGCTAGGCCGCAGACGAGATCGACGGCGAAGAAAAAGCGAGGCCTTAGGAGGCGCCGCCCCCACGCGATCAGCGCCGCCGCGGCCAGTGCGTACACCACACAGGTAAGCAGGAAAGCCGCGGAAAATGCGACGTAGCCGAAAGCCCCGTGAGAGGAGATACCGTAGCCGGGGAGAGAGCTCGAGACACCGAGCCAGAAGGGAAGGGCATAGGGGCTTGCGACGCTGATCGCTGCCCCAGTTGCGAAGGCCCGCTCGACGAGCGGATTGCCATCAGTGGGAAGGTGTCCGTTCCGGGCCCCGCGCAAGGCCCGAACGCCGAGCCAGAGTAGAAAGACACCGCCGGTAACGCTGGCGGCGAGCTGAAAACCGCCCGCCTCGGCCAGTGCGGCCGCGCCCATCAGCGTCAGAGCGACCCAGAGAGCGTCGCCTGCCAGCGACCCGAGTTCAACGGCCAGGGCAGCGCGAAAACCGCTCGTGAGACCCCGGCGGGCAGCCTCGGCCAGAACCGGACCGGGCGCCGCACAGTAGGCGAGCGCAAGCAGCATGGCTACGAGTACGAGCGTCATAGAGGATACTATATCTAGGACGCCTGAAGGCGGCTTCGGTTAGAGCTTCTTAGCTCTGAGCGAGCAGGCGCCGGAGAACGAAGGGCAGAATCCCGCCGTTCCGGACGTACTCTCGCTCGCGCGGAGTGTCGAGACGGGCCCGTGCCCTGAAGACGATCGGCTCGCCGCCGCCGTCGGGGAAGGCGGTGACCGTCGCCTGCTCGGCCTGCCCACCGGCGAGCCCGGTAATCGAGTAGCGCTCGCGCCCGCTCAGCCCAAGCGTCTCGCGGCTCTCACCGCCCGGGAACTGGAGCGGCACGATGCCCATCATCAGCAGGTTCGAGCGGTGGATCCGCTCGTAGCTCTCGGCGATGACCGCGCGCACGCCGAGCAGGCGCGGGCCCTTCGCGGCCCAGTCGCGTGAGGAGCCCGACCCGTACTCCTTGCCTGCCAGGACGATTAGCGGCGTTTGCTCGGCCAGGTAGCGCTCGGAGGCGGCGAAGATCGTCATCTCCTCGCCGCTCGGGAGATGAACCGTCCAGCCGCCCTCCTTACCCGTAACGAGCGCATTTCTCAGACGAACGTTGGCGAAGGTACCGCGCACCATCACCTCGTGGTTCCCGCGCCGAGAGCCGTAGGAGTTGAAGTCCGGGCGCGCGACTCCGCGCTCGAGCAGGTAGCTTCCGGCCGGGGAGTCCAGTGCGATCGATCCCGCCGGCGAGATGTGGTCGGTCGTGACCGAGTCGCCGAGGACGGCGAGGCAACGGGCGTCTTCCAGGTCGGCGATCTCACCGGGCTGGAGCCCCATGCCGTCGAAGTAGGGTGGCCGGCGCACGTAGGTGGAGTCCTCGTCCCAACCAAACAGCTCGTCCTCGGAGACGGGCAGCTCCTGCCAGCGCTCGTCGCCGGCCAGGATGTCGCTGTAGACCTCGACGAACGTCTCCCTGTGGATCGATTTGGCGATCACATCGGAGATCTCGGCGGCGCCGGGCCAGATGTCGCGCAGAAACACCTCCGCCCCGCTCTTATCGAGGCCGATCGGCTCGCTCGTGAGGTCGATGTCCATTCGGCCTGCGAGCGCGTAGGCGACGACCAGTAACGGCGAGGCGAGGTAGTTCGCCTTGACGTCAGGATGGATGCGGGCCTCGAAGTTGCGGTTCCCCGAGAGCACTGCGCAAGTCACCAGCTCGCCCTCGGCAATCGCCTGAGCAACCGGCGCCGGTAGCGGTCCGGAGTTGCCGATGCAGGTCGTGCAGCCGAAGCCGACGATATCGAAGCCGAGCTCCTCGAGATAGGGAGTGAGCCCCGAGCTCTGGTAGTAGCGCTCGGCGGCGCGGGAGCCCGGCGCGAGGCTGGTCTTCACCCATGGCTTGCGGCGCAACCCTCGCTCGACCGCCTTCTTCGCCAGCAAGCCGGCGCCGATCATCACCTGCGGGTTCGACGTGTTCGTACAACTCGTGATGGCCGCGATGACGACGGCGCCGTGGCCTAGCTCGACCTTCTCTCCGTCCAGCTCAAAGGAGATCGCGGCCGGCGTCACGTTCGGCGCGTGCGTCGCGGGCGCCGGGTCGGAGAGCGGCGCGTGCCCGGGCGTCTGCTCGGCGGTAGGATCGCTGGCCGGGAAGGTCTCGGCGATCGCCTCGTCGAGCGAGCTGTTCTCGAACTCGACGCCGAAGGTTGTCAGCCCCTCGTAAAAAGAGCGCTTCGCCTCGGCGAGCGGCACGCGATCCTGAGGCCGGCGCGGGCCCGCGAGACTCGGCTCGATCGTGCACAGGTCGAGCTCGACCACGCGCGAGTAGCGAGGCTCCGAGCCGGACTCGTACCAGAGCATGTTCTCCTTGCAGTAGGCCTCGACCAGCTGCACCCGCTCTTCGCTACGACCGGTCAGGCGCAGGTAGCGAAGAGTCTCGTCGTCGACGGGGAAGAAACCGCAGGTGGCGCCGTACTCCGGCGACATGTTCGCCAGGGTCGAGCGGTCGGCCAGCGCCAGGGCCGAGATCCCGGGGCCGAAAAACTCGACGAACTTGCCGACAACGCCGGTCCGGCGCAGCAGCTCGGTCACGGTGAGCACGAGATCGGTCGCGGTCGCTCCCTCGGGGAGCTCGCCGAGCAGGCGCAGGCCGACGACCTGGGGAACGAGCATCGAGACCGGCTCGCCCAGCATCGCCGCTTCCGCCTCGATTCCGCCGACGCCCCACCCGAGCACTCCGAGCCCGTTCACCATCGTCGTGTGCGAGTCGGTTCCGACGAGCGTGTCGGGGAAGGCCACACCGTCTCGTGCTTCTACTACGCGGGCGAGATGCTCGAGGTTGACCTGGTGGACGATGCCCGTGCCCGGCGGCACGACCTTGGAGTTGGCGAAGGCGCTCTGGCCCCAGCGCAAGAAGAGGTAGCGCTCGCGGTTACGGGCGTACTCCATCTCGGTGTTTCGTTCCAGCGCCAGGCGGCTGGCGAAGGCGTCCACCTGAACCGAGTGGTCGATCACGAGCTCGATCGGAAGCTGCGGGTTGATCGCGGACGGGTCGCCCTCGAGCGCGCGCATGGCGTCGCGCATGGCGGCCAGGTCGACGATCGCGGGAACGCCGGTAAAGTCCTGCAGGAGGACGCGCGTCGGAGTGAACGCGATCTCGTTGCCCGGCTCGGCGCTCTCGTCCCAGGCGGCGATCGCCTCGACATCGACCGTGCTCGTCGACCTGCCCTCGTGGCGCAGTGTGTTCTCGAGCAACACGCGAAGGCTGAAGGGTAGAGTCGCCACGTCGTGCTCGCCGGCAAGCGTCTCGAGACGGAAGATCTCGTAACCGGCGGCGCCGATCTGCAGCTTCGCTTTGGCTCCGAATGAGTTCGCCATCCCCGCGATTCAACCAGAAAGCCGGGGTCCGGCTTCGGCCTCAGCTCGCGCGGGCTCCGGCTACCGCTACCCGGCCGGGGCGCGCGACGACTTGGCGCCGCCCTTCTCGCTTCCCTCGAGCACCCCTCGGACCTTGTACGCGAGCTCCTGGGGTGTGAACGGCTTGCCGATGAACTCCGTCTCGCCGCCGAGGACGTCGTTATGGACGATCGCCTCTTCGGTGTAGCCGGACATGAACAGGACACGCGTGGTCGGTCTCGAGACGGTCAGCAGCTCGGCCAGCTCTCGCCCGCTCATCCCGGGCATGACCACATCGGTGAGGAGCAGGTCGATCGGACGCTCGAGGCTGTCGGAGACCGAGAGCGCCTCCTCACCGCTCGATGCCTCGAACACCTCGTAGCCGAGCTCGCGCAGAACGCGACCGACGAGCTGGCGTACCATCTCCTCGTCCTCGACGAGTAGGAGCGTTTCGCTTCCGCGTGTCTCTCCGGTCGGCGCCACCGCGCGATCAGAGTCCGCTCCCTCCTGCGCGACGGGGAGGAGGACGCGGAACCCGCTCCCTTCTCCAACTGTGCTCTCGACCGCGATCGCGCCGTTTGACTGCTCGACGATGCCGTGCACGGTGGCGAGTCCGAGGCCGGTGCCCTTTCCCTGGGCCTTGGTGGTGAAGAAGGGCTCGAAGATGTGCGAGAGCGTCTCGTCGTCCATCCCGGTGCCGGTGTCCGAGATCGTGGCGAGGACGTAGCTGCCCGGCAGCAAGCCCAGTTCGGCGGCCTCGGCCGCGTCCACTTCGGTGTTCGCTGTCGTGATCGTGATCCGGCCCCCCGTCGGCATTGCGTCGCGCGCATTGACGACCAAGTTCATGATCACCTGCTCGATCTGGCTGCGGTCACAGCGGATGATCGCGATCTCGCTCTCGAGCTCGGTGACGAGCTCGATGTTCTCGCCGATCAGGCGCTGGAGCATCTTCTCCATGTGCCCGATCACCTCGTTCGGGTTGAGCAGTGCGAGCTGCAGTACCTGGCGCCGGCTGAACGCGAGCAGCTGTTGCGTCATCGCCGCTGCCTGCTCGGCCGCCCGCTTGATCTCCTCGGCGTCACGGGCAAGCGAGCTGGCGGGGTCGAGCTCCGAGACGATCAGCTCGCTATAGCCGATGATTGCCGTCAGCAGGTTGTTGAAGTCGTGCGCGACGCCTCCCGCCAAGCGCCCGATCGCCTCCATCTTCTGTGAGTGGAGGAGCTGAGCTTCGAGCCGGCGACGCTCGTCCTCCGCCTCGCGCTCGGCGCTGATGTCGAGCAGGTAGCCCTGAACGTAGAGCGGCTTGCCGGAGAGATCGCGGACGACCACCGCCTCGTCGCGCATCCAGACGACGCGCCCGTCCTTTGCCATCAGCCTGTACTCGAGCCCGATTCTGCCCTTCGTGCCGCTTGCGGCTCGCTCCGCGGTCACACGCTCGCGGTCGTCGGGATGGATCGCTTGCACGAAGTTGCGGAGGTCCGAGGTCCAGTCGCTTGGCTTGTAGCCGAGGATCTCCTCCAGCTGCGGGCTCAGGTAGACCCAGCGCCCCGATTCGCCGGGAACGTTGATGTAGGTGATCAACGGCAGCTGCTCGACGAGCAGACGGTAGCGAGCCTCGGCTTCACGCAGCTCTTCCTCGGCGATACGGCGCTCGCTGATGTCGCGGAAGCTCATGAGGATCGATTGCAGCTGTCCGCTCTCGCCCATCACCGAGGTTGTCGTTCCCTCGACGAGGACCCAGTTACCGCGCTTGTGTCGCATGCGCAACTCGACCACGGCGGCACCCTGGCTGGTAACCACTTGCCGTAAAGCGTCGCTGGCGCGCTGCACGTCGGAGGGGTGCACGAGACTGATCGGCGAGACGTCCACGAGCTCCTCGGGGCCGTAGCCGAGCGCCCGCTCGTAAGAGGGGGAGGCGAAGACGAAACGCCCCATCGGGTCGAGTACTGCGATCATGTCGTGCGAGTTCTCGACCACGACGCGGTAGAGCTCGCGGCTGCGGGAGAGCTCTTCCTCGGCCAGCTTGCGGGCACTCAGGTCGGTACCCAGACCGATGACACCGACCGTCTTGCCGGTGCCGTCGCGGTGAGGAGCGAGCGAGATCGAGTAGGGGAAGATCGTGCCATCGCGGCGCAGGCGCTCGGTCTCGAAGTTGAAGATCTGCTCGCCGCCGGCCACCCTCTCCAGCAATTCGGCGAGCTCGTCGAGCCGATGCTCCGGAGTCGTAGGCAGGACCGAGCCGATCACCTCGTCGCGCGTCCAGCCGAAGATGCCCTCGGCGACCTTGTTCCAGACCGTGACGCGCCGGTCGAGATCGACCTCGATGATCGCCACCGGCGAGGCATCGATAACGGAGCTCAGGCGCTCGTTCAGTTCCGCGGCACCGGCGCGGCTCGCCTGCAGCGACTCCTCGTTCCTGCGCCGTTCGATCACCGAGCCGATGATGTTTGCGGCGGCGTGCAAGAAGTCGGTGTCGGCGGTACTGAAATACCTTCTCGTTGTCGTTCGCACTCCCAATACGCCCCAGGGATGATCCCGGCCGGGAATCACGACGTTGACGGCGCTGACGACGCCGAGCTCGAGCAGAATCGGCGTCGGCTCGAATCGAGTCTCCGCGGCGAGGTCGGTAACGAGAACCGGCTCCTTGGCGAGCAGCGTGTACCTGGAGAAGGAGTCGGGCTCGAGAGTCGAATCCCGCTCGATCGCCTCGGTCAGCGATCCCGCGCAAGCACGCATGGGCATCAGCTCGCCGCTCTCGACGTTCTCGAAGACGACGACCCGCTCCAGCGCCAGCGTGCCGGCGATCGCCTCGGCGGCCGTCTGCATAAACGCGTAGACGTTGGTCTCGAGTAGGGCTAGTTGCCCCAGCTGCGCGATCACTCTCTGTCCACGCGCTCGGGCTTCAAGGCCCTCGACCAGGGCATCGATCATCTGCCTCGCCCAGAGCACCGCGAGCGAAAAGCAAGCGAGCGCAGCTGTTGCCGCAGCCCAGTCTACAAAACGTCGACTGCCGTGGCCCAGGGTGAGTGACAACACCAGGAAGGAGCCCGAGGCAAGGGCGAGCTGGGCAGCGATGCCGCGGAGGCCGGAGAAGTACGCCGTGTGAAGAGTCGCGATGAAGAAGAGAAAGAGGCCGAGCGTCCAGTGACGCGAGTCGAGCGCGATTCCCGCCGCCGCCAGTGCCGAGACGAGCAGGCCGAACGCGGCCGATCTAGCGAGCACGAACTTGGGCAGAGCCAGATAGGCGGTCGCAAGAGCGAAACAGGCGAGCGTGACGCCGAGCAGCGGGAGGCGCCGATCGGCCGGTGCGATAGCGGTCCAAGCGACGACGATGAACCCTGACGCAACGGCGAGCGCAGCGGAGCTACGAGCGGCACCCTCGAACCGGTTTTTGGGCTCGTACGGGACCGTAATTCTTACGAGCCGCGAGAGTCGGCTGACGAGTCGTTCGCTGATCGAAGCGGTTGTTATGGCAGGCCGCAATCGGGATCTTCCTTCTCTATCGGCGGAAAGGGCGGAAGTTCGAGAACGTCGCCAAGGCGCGACGGATGAGTCGATGGAACGATTGTGCACCGCCGTCGTTGCTTAACAAAACCCTAATCGTGGGAAAAATGCCTGTAACCAGCCCACGAGCGCAGCCGGGTATAAAGGGGGATGTCAATGAAACCTACCGGGCGACATATTGCAACAGGCATCGGCGTTCTCCTGGCCGGTGTCCTGGGAGCAGGGATCTCGTTGGGAGCGCTCGCCGCCCTCGGCGATCTAGGCAAGACGACCACGATAGTGACCGAAAAGTCCGAATCGCCCTCGACCGTGGCGGCTGCCTCAGTCAAGGGTGCTGCGAATGGTCTCACGATCCCCGAGATCTACGAGCGAACGTCTCCGGGCGTCGTGCAGGTGACGAGCACGTCGATCGTGCAAGGACAGTCCAACCCCTTCTTCCAGCTACCGGCGCAGAAACAGGAGGCTCTCGGCTCCGGGTTCGTGATCGACAAGCAGGGTCACATCGTCACGAACTACCACGTCATCCAGGGCGCCTCCTCGATCGAGGTTCTGTTCTCGAACAACGTCAACACCAAGGCGACAGTTGTCGGAACGGACAAGTCGACCGACCTCGCCGTGCTCAAGGTAAACGTCTCTCCTGGCGCCCTGACGCCGCTCTCGTTCGGCGACTCTTCGGCGCTCGAGGTTGGAGACACCGTCGTGGCCATCGGCAACCCGTTCGGTCTCGATCGATCGATCACGTCGGGCATCGTTAGCGCTATCTACAACCTCGGCGACGGCTCGATCTCGAGCCCGCTCGTCTCCACGAACGGCTTTCCCATCGCCGCTGTCCAGACCGACGCGGCCATCAACCACGGCAACTCGGGCGGTCCGCTGATCAACAGCCTGGGCCAGGTGGTCGGCGTGAACTCGCAGATCGAGACCGGCGGTACCAGCCAGGGTAACGTCGGCATCGGCTTCGCCATTCAGTCGAACACGGTGAAGCAGGTCGTCGCTCAGATCATCAAGACAGGAAAGGCCACGCACGCGTTCCTCGGTGTTCAGGTCGAGCCGTTCACGTCCGAGCTCGCGAGCCAGTTTCGGCTCCCTGTCAAGAAAGGCCTGCTCGTCTCGCACGTGACGGCCGGAACCGGGGCGGCCAAGGCCGGGATCAAGGGCGGGACGCACACGGTGACCGTCTCCGGAACGAGCTACACAATCGGCGGCGACATCATCGTGGCTGCGGACGGAAAGAATGTCGGCAGCGCTGTCGGGAAGCTCGAAGACATCATCGCCGGGCACAAACCGGGCGAAAAGCTCTCGCTCGAGATCTACCGCGGCGACAAGAAGATGACCGTTTCGGTCACGCTCGGCAATCGCCCCTGACCGCTTCTCTTCTCGTTTTCAGCCACGATCGTCGGACCCGAGCCGGTGGCGTTCGCCCGGGTTCGATAGGGTCGCGCAGAAAGGCGATCATAGGCCTGCATGGCGATCATCGACATCAGCGTTCCCGTGCGTCCCGGCATGATCGTTTGGGGCGACGACCCGGCGCCCACCGTCGCGCGGGTGAGCTCGATCGCCGGGGGTGACGGTTACAACCTGAGCCGGCTCGTCCTCGGAGTCCACACCGGCACCCATGTCGACGCGCCCTTGCACTTCATCGAAGGCGGTGCGTCCGCAGAGCGACTTCCACTCGAGGCGCTGATCGGCCCCGCGCTGGTCGTGGATGCCCGCGCTGCGGCGAAGGAGATCGACGCCGAAACGGTCGCGCGCGAGGTCGCCGCCGGTACCGAGCGGGTTATCTTCGCCACCCGGAACTCCGAGCTCTGGGACGAGGACGGTTTCACGAGCGATTTCGTCGGCGTCTCACCGGCCGCGGCATCGCTTCTGGTCGAGCGCGGTGCCCGGCTCGTCGGGATCGACTACCTCTCGGTCGGCTCGCCCGAGACGCATCGCACGCTGCTCTCGGACGGCGTCGTCCTGCTCGAGGGCCTCGATCTGCGCGGAGTCGAGGCAGGTGCCTACCGGCTCGCTTGCCTTCCACTCGATATCGTCGGCTCGGATGGAGCTCCCGCCCGCGCCGTCTTGAGAGCTCGTTCCAAATGAAGCACTCCACCGCCTGGCCGCGCTCGGCGGCGCGCTGCGTTGTCTCTAGGCCTATCGCGCCAGGCCTACACGCCCGAAGCGGCCGCCCCGGGGCGCCAGTGCCCGCCCAGACCGCTTGTCGCACTACCAGTGCGTCTTCACGGCCCGTCCGACCCCTGGCATCCACGGCTCAACCCCTTCGACCGCGCATTCCTAACGGGATAGGCCTCGGTCGCGCCCGTAGCCTCCGGCTACGAACGCGACACTGCGTCCTAGCCTCGCACTCACCGATCACACCCAGTCGGCGGGTCGTCAATTGAAACGAGCTCTGACATCCATCTGATCATGGAGCTCGAGCCACTACACCCGCCGCCCGCTCCCGTTCTCCTCGACGAGCCGACCGAGGAGGAAGAGCTCTGGACCGATGACGGCGAAGAGGATCACAGCGGCTGGTTCTGCGTTGCGACCAACCCTTTCCCCTGCCCAGCCCCTGGCTGCTCGTTCGTCGCCGAGTTCATGACAGCGGCGCATCTGATCCTCGTCTGGCAGGAAAGGGACGATCCCAACCTCCTCAGACACGCCCAGCGTGCCAGGGAGGTAGGTCGCAACCCGCGGGTTGTAGCGTTCCAGCGCTCTTTTGGCTCGAGCGCCTCCTACTACGCCTGGGAAGCAGCGAGGCGGCCGGTACACGCCGTCCGCGGCCGCTGATACGTCTAAGGGACGTGCGGCTCGTGACTGCTGATTCGGAGGGACGGGAATAGGTGGATATGGTCCCGCGTTCGCAAAGTTATAAAGCGTTGTCAGGACGCCCTCGGTGAGTGAGCGGGCGTCGGAGAAAGATGCACGCGGACTAGCGCAGGAGGCCCGTGGTCGTGTGCGATTCGAAGAGGAAGCGCTCGAGCATGCGGATCAGGTCTACCAGGTCGCACGTCACATCGCGGGCTCCCGAGAGGACGCGGAGGAGTTGATGCAGGAGACGTACGCGCGCGCGTTTCGCAGCTGGCGCTCCTACGAGCCCGGCACCAACATGCGCGCCTGGCTGGTGCGAATTCTCACCAACCTCAACATCGATCGCGGGCGAAAGAAGCAGCGGCGGCCGATCGAGCAGCCTCTGGAGGAGAACGCGTACTCGCTCTACGACCGGCTGGAGCAGGCGGCAGGGAGGAGCGGCGAAGCCGAGGAAAAAATGATCGAGCGGCTCTCCCAGACCGCCATCGTCGAAGCGCTTGCGGATATTCCTCATGACTTCCGCGACGTGCTCGTGCTAGTCGACCTCGGCGACTTCAGCTACCAGGAGACCGCTCAGATCCTCGCGATTCCCGTAGGCACCGTCATGTCCAGATTGCACAGGGCGCGACGGCTGCTCAAGCAGTCCCTGGCCGCCTCTGTGTCGGAGAGGAAGGCGTGAGCGAGGCACCTTGCAGAGGGTGTGAGGAGCTGCTCGAGCTATACCTCGACGGCGAGCTAGCCGAAGAGGGGGTGCGCGAGGCCGAGGAGCATCTCGATGCCTGCGGCTTTTGCCGCCGGTATTACCGGTACGAGCGTCTCTTCCGCGCCTACATGCGGCAGGCGATAAGCGAGCCGATACCTCCGGAGTTGAGCTCGAAGCTGGCTGCGCTCAGGAGCAACGCCGAGCAGTAGCTCCGGTAGCGGAACAGTCCTCAGCGCACCGCGAGGTTCGCCGGACCGACGATGACGTCGATCGTGAGCGGGTCTTTCCCCGCCGGCAGGGGTAGTACTTCGACGCCGCCGAGGCTGTTCGAGAGGCGTTCGGCGAGCGCCCGCCCCTCCCCGGCATCTGTGTAGAAGACCGTCGTGTGCTTGTAGTCGAAGCGACTAGCACGCTTGACCGAGACCACCTGATACCCAAGCGCCGCGATCCGGGAAGCGACCCGGCGAGTGTAGTTGATGTCTCCGCTTCCGTTCTGAACGACGACCTTGGTCTTCCACGGTGCCGGCAGAGCGGAACCGTGATTCCCCAGCGGCAGCACCTGGCCGGCCGGGCCACGGAGCACGTATCCGAGCATGATCGCGGCCGCGACGCTGACGATCACCAGGACTCCTATTACCGCTAGACGGCCGCGCGGATTGCGCTGGATCGAGCGGGGGAGGACTGGTAGACCGGCGAGTTCGCGCGCCTCGTAGTTGTCGATCTCGAGCCCGCTTGCTAACAGGGTCGCCGCCGCCAGAGCATCCTCCGGGCTGCGGAAGGCATACACGCGCCCTTCCTCGAGCCAGCGGACCTGCTCGGTTGTGATACCTGAGCGCTGCGCGGCCTGCTCCTGGCTGAGCTGACGACGCAGGCGCGCCTTTGCGAACACAGTCGTCGTCGAGCCGCTCTCGAGCGAGGAAACGAGTGCCAGCGCGAGCTGCGGCTGGGTCTTCGGGTCGGGTGTTCGCATGCTGGGGATTCTCATCGGCAGACCGTCTGTTTTCTATATCCGAAACTGTTGTTGCCAGGCGAAGTCGTTCGGCAACATCCGAGGCTCTCCAGTGTTCGTCACCGGCGCTCTCCGTCCTACGAGCAGTTAGCGAGCTGCTGCCAGCGCGCCAGGACTTTGCCCACGTACGTGCGCGTCTCCGCCGTCGGGGCGTGACCAGCCTTCGCCACCGCGGTCGGACCTGCGTTGTAGGCGGCGAGCGCGAGCTCGAGCGAATCGAAGCGATCCAGCATCCGCTTTAGATAGCGCGCGCCCGCGAGCACGTCCGCGTCCGAGCCGCCGAGGTCGATCTTCAGCTCCTGCGCCGTCGACGGGAGAACCTGGAGAAGCCCGCGCGCGCCTGCGTGAGAGACGGCGTCGGGCTGGAAGTTCGACTCCACCTGGGCCATCGCGACGAGCACCGAGAGCGGAATGTCCGTCTTCTCCGAAGCGCGCTCGAAGGCCGCCCGGAAGCGTCCAGGCAGCGAGCACGGCTTGGCCGTGGTCGCGTCCTGCGCCTGAAGCGACACGGAAGAGGAGGTCACTGACGCTGGCTCGCCGGCTTGTGCCGAACGCCTATCGCCGCCGCGGTACGCGCTTGCCAGCGCAGTCGCCGTGAGGACGAGCGTCATCGCAAAGAGAAAGAGCAAGGAAAGTCGACGGCTCACCCCGGACAAGATCCTAACGCTCGCACCGGCAGCATCCTCCGCCGGCGAGAGCTCAGGCGCCAGACGTAACCGCGAGGATGTCGGCCAGATGGATGAGCCGGAAAGTGAGCCGGTTGGCGCTGAGCCGCTCCGACTCGACCTCGAACTCGGGTAGCGCGCGCCAGAGATCGCGGGCGCGGGTGAGAAGCTCGCAGATTCGCTGTAGATCGCGCTGGTGGGAATCTGCCGCCCGGCAGGCGTTCAACGCCAGCCCAAGCACACCGACTGTGTCTGCCTGCCGAGTCCAGAGCAGAGGCGTCGCCATCGAGATGTACTGTTGGATCCGTGCCATCGTCATCGACTGAGAGAAGGTGGGACTACCGCGCGGCTTGCTCGGCGTGAGCGGCGGCTCACCGCGGCTGATGCGGTCGGCGTTCTCCCAGAGGATCATCCGCATCTCGGCGTCTTTGAGTCCTGCCAGTCGCCCGGTGCGGACTGCCATCAGAAGCGCGCTCGGCTGCTGACCGTAGGGGTAGTCGGAAGCGTAGAGAATCTGCTCGGGGGCGACCTGGTGGAGGAAGTCGAGCAAGTCGATCGGACTCCAGACGGAGGTGTCGAAGAATACGCCCGCCTTTCCTCCGAGCGCGTGCGCCAATCCCTCCAGATCGGCGATCCCGGCGTGGGCGACGATCAGCTGCGCTAGCGGGTAGCGCTCGACCAGCCGCGCCAGATGATCGGCGATCGGCGGCAATCCGCGACCGCCGTGGATCAATACGGGCACGCCCCGTTCGGCGGCCAGCGCCACGATTGGCTCGAGCCGCGCGTCGTTGATCAGGAAGCTCTGCGCACGGGGATGGAGCTTGATCCCGCGTGCGCCCAGGTCGAGGCAGCGCCGCGCCTCCTCGAGCGGCGACTCGTCGAGGTCGAGGCGCGCGAACGGGATCAGCCGTCCCTGCGAACGCTCCGCGTGGGCGAGGGTGCGATCGTTCGGCTTGCAGAAAGCTGGGTGCCGGTCGTGTTCGTCCAGCGAAAAGACGAAACAGCGCTCGATTCCGTAACGATCGCAGATAGCGGTTAGCTCCTCGAACGAGCCGACCATGCCGTCAACATCTTCGCCGAGATGCGTGTGCACGTCGAAGATCGGCGTCGCCGCCGGTAGTTCGCTGCGAAGCTCGTTCGCCCAGGAGTCGATCAGCGCCTCAGCGCGGGCAAGTGCTGCTTCCATAGAGAGGAGTCTATTTCCGTGGGGACGATCAGGGGTCCGCTCTCGAACTCCGCTCCCGCCCTTTACCCCGGGTTTGCGTACAGAAGACCTTGCCGCTCGGGCTTGCTCAGACGAGCAGTCGTGCGAACCGCTCGCCGTCCTCGAAAGGACCGATCAAGGCCAAATGGAGGGCGCGCTCGCCGATGACCTCGCGGGCAACACGCTGGACGTCGTCCGCGCTGATCGTGTCGAGCCTGGCGATCACCTCCGCGGGATCGACCGCCTGCCCCTCTAGCACTTCGCGGCGGAGCCCGAATCCGATCAGGCCCTGGGGACTCTCGAGCTGGAGAATGAGCCGGCCCTTCGTGTACTCCTTGGCCTTCGCCAGCTCCTGTTCGGGCACCGGCTCGTCGACGATGCGCCGCAGCTCGGCGACGACCGTCTCGATCGCCTGCTCGACCCGGTTCAGGTCGACGCCCGCCTGCGCGCAGAGCGTCCCGGTCTCGTTGTAGGCGTTGTTTTGGCAGAAGACGTAGTAGGCGAGGCCGCGCCGTTCGCGCACCTCGGTGAACAGGCGCGACGACATGCCGCCGCCGAGCACCGCGGCCAGCACCTGCAGCACGTAGCGGTCGGGGTGCTGGAGCGGGTGGCTGAGCGTTCCCAGAACCAGATGGGCCTGATCAGACTTCTTGTGGTGGACAATCAGACCCGGGTTTTCCGGGGAGGGGATCTCGGCTTCGATCGGACTTCCTGTCTCGCGCGGGGCGAGATCGCCGAGCAGCGCCTCGACCTCATCCGTCACGCCGTCGGTGAGGCGGCCGCCGAGCCCCACGACCATCCTCGACGGCACGTACCAGCGCCCGAGATAGTCGAGGAAGGTGTCGCGCGTGGCCGCGCGGACTGTTTCTTTGCTCCCGATCACATCCCAGCCCAGCGGTTGGTCGCCGAAGAGCAAGCTCTCGTAAATGGAGCCGACGTAGTCGCGCGGTGAGTCGAAGTACATGTTCATCTCCTCGACGATCACGCCCTTCTCTCGCTCGATCTCATCGGGATCAAACTTGGAGTGGCGGATCATGTCGACGAGCACATCGAGGGCGACGCTGCGTGATCCAGCGGCGCACCTGACGTAGTAGCCCGTGTACTCCTTGCCCGTGAAGGCGTTGAACTCGCCCCCGACCGCGTCCACCTCGCCGGCGATGTCGCGGGCACTGGGGCGCTTCTCGGTGCCCTTGAAGAACATGTGCTCGGTGAAGTGAGCGATACCGTTCGATTCGCGCGTCTCGTAGCGAGAGCCGGCGGCGACCATGATCATGCAGGTCACCGAGCGGGCCTCGGGCATCGGCGCCGTGAGCAGGCGAAGTCCGTTCGTCAGAACCGAACGCTCGAAGGTCACGACGGCCATGCTAACGAAGACCGGCGCCTTTCCGGAAACCCGCCCAGAAACCGAGCATTTCCGTCCTCGAGGTTTCCTCGTAAAGTCGCCGATCCCGCGGCCGATCGCCCGACGCGACAGTCGCGAGCGTAGGAGGCGATCGTGCACATCCTTGACGTCGTGGCCCCAAGGCCGGCAAACGTTTCCGCGTGTATTAAGCGCCGTTAGTGCGGGCTCCGCGAAGCGCCCGCGAATTGACTCTCAAGCCGCGGCGCTATTCGCCCGATCTAATCCGCGTCCCCGAAGCGGCTTAACGGAGAGAGGCGCGAATGCGGATCGTGAAGGTAATGGTGTTGGTGGTGGCGATCGCGCTCGTGCCGCTGAGCATTGGCCTGGTCATGCTGAAGCAGCAGCAGAACTCGCAACAAGCGCTCGACCGGGCGCTGACGAACCAGGTGAGCGAGCAGCGCTACCTCCTGCAGGGCGTCGAGGACAAGGCGGCCGCGACTCTGAAGGTCCTGAGCCAGAACCCCGTTCTCAATCTCCCCTTCGCGGCTTCGAGCGTCAGCGACACTGATCGCGCAAAGATCAACAACGCGCTCACGATTCTCGGCACGCGCGTCTATCGCAATCTGATCAGCGCCGCGGGCGTGATCGACAACTTCGGCCATTGCCCGAACGGTGGCGAATGTCGGTATGAGGTTGCGCGAGTGGTCTTTAACTCCGCCGGTGGAAACTCGGTCAGCGCCCTTGGATTCGGCAGCCAGCAGCTCAGCGCGCTGAGGCTCAGGCTCCTGGGGAACATCGACAAGAGCTGGATCGACGCGACGCGAAAGCTCAGGGGGAGTCAGGTCTACACCAGCGAGATCTCGAAGTCGTACGACACCGATCGCTGGATCGTGAACTTCTCGACCCTGCTTCCGCCAGTGAACGGCAGGGCGCGCGGAACGCTCTACTTCGAGCTTGACCTCGAGAACTTCCGTCAAGTCGCGGCCCAGGCCGTGAACCAGGCCAAGCTGCGGGGACTGGCGCTCGTGATCGTCGACAAGCGTGGACGCGTCATCCTGAACGGCGCGATCAGGCAGGACACGCGGGCTCTCGTCGGCGCGAGTGACAAGCGCTTCGTGACCATCAGCAAGAAAAAGGCTGCGAGCGGCATCACGACGCTCGACACGAGCAAGGGCCCGCTCCGCGTCGCCTGGCAGCGCCTGCCCGCCTCAACGATCGACCGTAAACGGTGGACTGTTATCTCGGCGGCGCCGGCAATCTCGGGCAATGTGATCACGAACAACCCGATCCCGGTCGCGCTGATGGGCGTCGCCTTGTTCGCCATCGCCTTCATCATGGGCCGCCGCTGGGTACGCACCTCGACTCAGGCGATGACCGATCCGCTCACCAGCCTCGGCAACCGGCGCAAGCTCGTCGTCGACCTGCAGAAAGCGCTGCCGGACGCGGCTGAGGCCACACCGCTGCTGCTCGCTCTGTTCGACTTGGACGGCTTCAAGAACTACAACGACAGCTTCGGCCATCCGGCCGGCGATGCACTTCTGGCACGACTCGGTCGGAACATACAGCTCGCCATGCGCGAGCACGGCGGCGAGGCCTACCGCATGGGTGGAGACGAGTTCTGCATCATCGCAGGGCTCGGCACGGATGGTCAGGGCCCGATCATCGCCGACGCAACCGCCGCTCTCTCCGAGCGCGGTGAGGGTTTCGCCATCGGCAGCTCGTACGGATTGGTACTGCTGCCGCAGGAGGCGAACGACGTCGGCATCTCGCTGCGACTGGCCGACCAGCGCATGTACGCGAACAAGAACAGCGGCCGGCGCTCGGCAGGTCGCCAGTCTGCGGACGTACTTCTGCAGGCCCTGCACGAGCGCAGCCCGGAACTCGGCGATCACCTGGTCGACGTCGCCCGGCTGGCGGCGGAGGTCGGAAGGCGCCTGGGCATGAGCGGCGAGGAGCTCGACCAGCTCGCCCAGGCCGCGCAGCTGCATGATGTCGGCAAGATGGCGATCCCCGACGCGATCCTGAAGAAGCCGGGCCCGCTCGACCGAGAGGAGTGGGAGTTCATCCGCGGGCACACAGTCGTCGGCGAGCGCATCATCTCCGCCGCGCCGTCGCTGTCGCAGGTGTCGCGGATCGTCCGCTCCAGTCACGAGCGCTACAACGGCTCGGGCTACCCGGACGGGCTCAAGGGCGAGGAGATCCCGTTGCCTTCCCGCATCATCGCCGTCTGCGACGCCTACGACGCCATGATCGGTCCTCGCCCCTACCGCCTCGGCATGAACAGAGATAACGCCGCCTCGGAACTGCGCCGCTGCGCAAACGCCCAGTTCGACCCGGTCGTGATCGAGTTCTTCCTCTCGGTGGTGGACGAGCTGGCGCGAGCCGCCGCCGAACAAGTTCCCGCGAACCCGATTTAGCACCGCCTCATCGTCGCTATCGTCCAGTCGTGTCTGCGACTCTGGTCAGCCCGACGAAGCCGAAGCGAGCGGTACGTGGAGGTGGCGGCCTCGGCGAGTACTGGCGCGTGATCGTGCTCAACGACGATCACAACACCTTCGACGGAGTGGCGCGGGCGCTGTCTTCGGTACTCCCCGGCGTGAGCTACGACGCGGGGATGCGGCTGGCCGAAGAGATCGATAAAACCGGACAGGCGATCGTCTGGAGCGGGCACCGTGAGCCGGCCGAGCTCTACTGGGTCCAGCTCGAGTCACGAGGCCTGACCATGGCCCCGCTCGAGAACTGACAGATCCTCCGGCCAACCTGCCGGCTCCGACCGAAATCCTCGGAAAGAAGTCCGAGCAGGACTTCTTTCCGTTCAATCGCGCCAGCCGTTCGTGATCGGCGTACGGCGGTCGCGCCCGAACGCCTTGGGGCGCAGCTTCACGCCCGGCGGCGCCTGCCGGCGCTTGTACTCGGACTGGTCGATCATCGAGATCGCGCGCTCGACGACGTCGGCATCGAAGCCGTCTCGGAGCAACTCATCGCGCGAACGATCCCCTTCGATGTAGGCCTCGAGCACGCGGTCGAGCTCGGCGTACGGAGGCAACGAGTCCTCATCCAGCTGGTTGTCCCGTAGCTCGGCGCTCGGTGGGCGCTCGATGATCGTTGCCGGGATCAGCTCTCTGCCTGCCTGCTCGTTGAGGTAGCGGGCGAGCCTGAAGACGTCGGTCTTGAAGACGTCCTTGAGCAGTGCGAAGCCGCCGGCCATATCGCCGTAGAGAGTCGCATAGCCGACCGAGAGCTCCGACTTGTTCCCGGTGGCGACGAGCAGCCAGCCGAACTTGTTCGAGAGCGCCATAAGTAGCACTCCGCGTACGCGCGCCTGCACGTTCTCCTCGGTCAGGTCGGATTCACGCTCGGAGAAAACGGGCGCGAGCGCCGTCTCGAACTCCAGGATCATCGGCTCGATCTCGATCTCACGGAAATCGGTGCGGAGGCTTTCGGCCAGTCGCCTCGCGTCTTCGCGCGTTTCCGGGGATGAGAAGCGAGACGGCATCGAGACGCAGTGGACGTGGTCTGCTCCCAGAGTCTCTACCGCCAGCGCGGCGGTCAGCGCCGAGTCGATCCCGCCCGAGACGCCGATCACGACGTCGCCGAAGCCGTTCTTGCGCATGTAGTCGCCGAGGCCGAGCGCGAGCGCCCGGCGCATCTGCTCGAGATCATCTGCAAACGGGGCCACTCGAGCAGGCGCCGTTCGGACGCGACGCCGCCGCTTCGAAGCCGGGAGCACGAGCGGCGCGATCTCGGGAACGCCTCGCTCGCGCGCGAGCGCCCGCTTGCGTACGTCACTGAGCCGTCGCGCGATCACGTCCGTCGGATCTATCTCGACCACGAGCAGCTCCTCCTCGAAACCCGCCGCCCGCGCTAACACCTCGCCCTCGTCGTCGATCACCACCGAGTGTCCGTCGAAGACGAGCTCGTCCTGGCCGCCGACCAGGTTGCAGAAGGCGACGAAAGAGATCATGTCGCGGGCGCGCGTCCGGAACATCTCCTCGCGCTGCAGTTCGCGCCCGACGTGGAAGGGCGAGGCCGATATGTTGACGATCAACTCGGCTCCGGCGATCGCCAGGTCGGTTGCCGGCGACCCGGGCTGCCACATGTCCTCGCAGATCGTGATACCGACCTTGACGCCGCCCAGCTCGAGCAGGAGGAGATCCCGCGCCGAGGCGAAGTAGCGGTCCTCGTCGAAGACGCCGTAGTTCGGCAGGTAGCGCTTGCGGTAGAAGCCCTTGATCTCGCGCTCCGCGCAGACGGCGCAGGCGTTGTAGAGGTCGCTGTCGAAGTGCGGTGTCCCGATCAGAGCGACGCAGCCGCGAACCTGGCGCGCGATCCTCTCGAGCGAGCGCTCAGCAGCGTCGAGGAAGCCCGGCCGCAGGAGTAGATCCTCGGGCGGGTAGCCGGTCAGCGCAAGCTCGGGGAAGAGAACCAGATCGGCCTTCTGCGAGCGCGCGTCCGCTAAAGCCGCGAGGACCCTCTTCTGGTTACCGGCGATATCGCCGACGAACATGTCGATCTGAGCGAGCGCGATTCGCAAAGGAGGCTCCCAAGGTTTACGACTCGTGGTCTAAAACCGAGTCTATCATGCTCGCAGCCCGGCCACGCCGACCGCCGCCGGAGTCGGCGTGATGCGGATCGTGGTCGCGGACCTTTCGGCTACCCTCTCGTCTCCAGTTTGCCGGTGGATCCGGCCGCCGCGCACCGTATCTCCGTAGCAGGTCTGAAGGTGATACCGGAGAGCCGGCGCGATCCGATCGAGAGGGAGCGGAGATGCGGTTTGTGAGCGGGTCGAATCGTAAGTGGTGGACGCTGGGAGCGGTCGCGTTCGGGCTGTTCATGATCATGCTCGACAACACGATCGTTACGGTCGCCCTACCGACGATCAAGCGCGATCTCGGGCTCGGGATCTCCGAGCTCGAATGGATCGTCACCGCCTATACGCTCACCTTCGCTGCCTTCATCCTGATCGGCGGTAAGCTCGCCGACCTGCTCGGGCGCAGGCTGATGTTCAACGTCGGCCTCGGCATCTTCACCATATCTTCGCTCGTCTGCGGGTTTGCCGGGAACGCCAGCCTGCTCATCGGCGCGCGTGCTGTTCAGGGCGTCGGCGCGGCGATCATGGTCCCCTCGACGCTCTCGATCGTCACGGCAGCCTTTCCTCCCCGTCAGCGCGGGACGGCGATCGGCGTCTGGGCCGGAACGGCAGGGATGGCGCTTGCGATCGGTCCGCTGCTCGGCGGCATTCTGACTCAACAGCTGAGCTGGCACTGGATCTTCTTCGTCAACATCCCGGTGGGCGCTCTGGCGATGGTCGTATCGCGCATCGTCATCCTCGAATCGCGCGATACCTCCCGCGAACAGAGCCTCGACCTGCTCGGTCTGGTCACCTCGGGCGCCTCGCTGTTCGCGCTCACCTACGCTCTGATCGAAGGCAACGGCAAGGGCTGGAGTTCGCCGTTGATCATCGGCCTGTTCGTGCTTGCCGGGGTGCTGTTACTCGTCTTCTTACTGCTCGAGCTGCACCAGCGGTTACCGATGCTCGAGCTCTCCCTGTTCAAAATCGGGAACTTCGTCGGCTCGATCCTCGTCGCGCTGCTCGTCTCGCTGGCGATTTTCGGCGTCTTCTTCTTCATGTCGCTCTACGTCCAGAACATCCTCGGCTACTCGCCGACGCGGGCCGGCGCGAGCTTCCTGCCGATGACGATCCTCATCATCCTGGTCGCACCCTTCGCGGGCCGGTACTCCGATCGAATCGGCTCGCGCTGGTTGATGGCCTTCGGGATGGCGCTGGTGGGGATCTCGCTCTACCTCTTCTCGCGCGTCGGGCTGCACACGACCTACCCGGAGCTTCTGCCGGCGATGAGCATCGGCGGGATCGGGATGCCGATGGCGATGTCGCCGACGACCGCGGCTGCGATGGCCACGGTGCCGGTCGACAAGGCCGGCGTGGGCGCGGCGGTGCTAAACAGCTTTCGCCAGGTCGGCGGCGCGCTCGGGATCGCGCTGCTAGGCGCCGTCATGGCCTCGAAGAGCTCGAGCGTGGCCAACGCGGCCCGGACCAGTTATAAGGCGACCGTGCGCAAGGCCGCCGCACAAGGAATCCATCTGCCGCGGCCGACTGCCGAGCAAAAGCTGGCGATTACGCACAAGGCGTTCGTCGAGGGCCTTCACAGCGCCCTTCACGTGTCGGCGGCGATCGCGTTCGGCGCCGTGTTGGTCGCGGCGGTGCTCGTTCGCAAGCGCCATCACGAGCACGCCGAAGATCCGCAACCCGCAGCCGAGTCCGTATAGGGCTTATCCCGCCAGCTCTACACGCCCGACGCGGTCGCCCCGCGGCGCCAGCCGTCGCGCATTCCTAACGGAATAGGCGCTTAGCGCGGCGTCTCGGTAAAAAAGGTCTAGGGGAAGGAAAAAGCCCCGGCTGCGGCACCCGGGGCTCAATCCTATTATTGGGGAGAACCCCCGGCTGCGGCTCCAGGGGGCTTTCCCGAGAAGATTGGTCTTGGCGACAAACCGAGAGCGATGACTCTGCGGCCCAGCCACGACTCCGGTGCAATCGTCGCTGACCTTTCTTCGGCTCCGGTCGTATCTGGCGTCTGACTCGATCGGAGTGCCCTCACTATATGGCCGCTCCCGGATACAGTCAAGTAGCTCAGTCAAGTGATTTCTTCTCCCGCATTCAGTGATAAGTACCTGCAAATCGTAAACTCTCTGGGTTCGGGCGAAAAACGGCGAGGAGGGATCGCTCGTCGTGTCGCGCAAATCCAGATACCCTCTTTGGGTTCGCTGCGCGGGGGCGTTTACCCGAACGGGTGATTGTGATGGAGAGGGCCGTCGAGGAGGATCTGAGGGGGTAGAAATGCCGCAAGTCCATTCGGACACCCGTACCGCAGTAACGCCGGATCGCCAGCGCCCCAAGATCGGGCTCGGCGAGCGCGTACGCCAGCGCCGCGTTGCCCTCGGGTTGACGCAGACCGATCTAGCAGGCGCCCGTTTCTCGAAGGAGTACATCAGCCAGATCGAGCTTGGGAAGACGCGACCGACGCCCGAGACGATCGACTACCTGTCCTCGCGGCTGAGTATCGATCAGGGCTATCTCGCCCACGGCGTGACTACCGAGGATCGCGCGCACGTCGAGGCGATGCTCGCGCGCGCCGAGGCGCTCGCGCGCGCACACGAGTTTCAGGAGTCGCTCGAGCTCTTCGCCGATGCCAAGACCGCTGTCGCGGCGACGGGATCGCCGGAGCTTGCCGCCCGCCGCCTGATCGGAGAAGGCTGGGCGCTTGTCCAAGAGGGAGAGGTTCGTAACGGCCTCGAAGTGCTGACCCAGGCGCGTGAGATCATCGACGGCGAGGCGCTCAGCGATGGTATCCGGGCGGAAGTGCTTTGCCGGCTCGGCGAAGCCAGGATCAAGCTCGGCAGCACGCACGTTGCCATCTCGCTTCTCACGGAGGCGTATCGGCTGCTGGAGAACTCGTCCGTCGCCGGCGACTCGTTGCGGGCGAACATACTCGCCTTCCGCTCGATTGGCTACCAGCGCGTAGGCGACGTCGAAGCGGCGCGAGAGGACGCCGAGCGCGCCGTTGAGCTCGCCGAGCAGATGGGCGACCCGCGCGTGATCGGCTACTCCTACATGCAGGCTTCGCTTGTCGCCGAGCGCGAGGGGCGTTTCGTTCTCGCTAGAACCTACGCCGAGCGCGCGCGCGCGAAATACGAGGAGGTCGAGGATCAGGTTCAGCTCGGCAAGGTGCTCAACAACCTCGGCTTCTGCCATGCGTTGCTTGGCAAGAACGAAGACGCGCTGGAGAGCTTCACGCGGGCTTATCGCATCTTCCTCGACATGGGTGCGAACTTCGAGAGCGGCAGCGTCGTCTCGTCGATCGCCAGCTTGCACCTCGAGACGGGCGATCCCGTTAAGGCCGAAGAGCAGGCGCGACTGGCTATCGAGCTGATCGGCGACGGCAAAGACGATCCGGAGCAGGATGGCGAAGCGCGCCTCGTCCTCGGCAAGGCGCTGCTCGCTCAAGGCCGACTGGAGGAAGCCGACCAGACTCTTACGTCCGTTCGAGACCTGTTCGAGAGTCTCAGGGCGACGAGCAATCTTTCACGCACGTTGCTGGCGTTGGGCGACCTCGCCGTACAGCGTGAATCCCAGGACGAAGCGGCACGGCTGTACAGGCGCGCCGCCGAGTTGATGCAAGACCTTCGATTCTGAGAGAGAGGAGGGAAGAATGAGCAAACGACTGGTGATATTTGTCCTCAGCTTGGTTTTCGCTGCGGCGGCTCTCGCGGGACCTGCGATGGCTGGGAAGCAGAAGCCGAAGTCGAGCACGCCCGCTGCCTCAACCTCGAGTAGCAACGGTAGCGACCCAGCGGCGAAGGGTGGCGGCGTCGGACGGTTCCGCACCTAAGCTGGAAAGGCCGCGAGGGGCGTGAGCGTTTGGCGGCGCGCCCCTATCGTGACCCGACGGGACCTGTTTTGTCCGCTCGTCGCTCGGCGAGCGCAGACGAGATTGCTGTGGCGACTGCGTGCGGTTGAAGCCCTGCCGGCTCAGCTCTTCCCTGCTGTCTAACCGCGGCCCTTACTCGAGCTCGGGCTCGTCGATCGCCTGCCTGCTCCGTCGTCTACATACGTAGACTGTTGAGATGAGCGCGCTCAGATTCATCGCCAAGCCGAAACTCCGCCGGCCCATCCTCGTTATCGCCTTCCAGGGCTGGAACGACGGCGGCCAGGGAGCGACTCTCGCTGCCGGCTATCTCGCCCGCTCTTGGAACGCCGCCCGCTTCGCCGAGATCGACCCGGAGGAGTTCTTCGACTTCCAGGCGACGCGGCCGCAGGTCTCTCTCGTCGACGGTGAGACGCGCGAGCTCAACTGGCCCGAGAACGCATTCTTCCACGCTCGTGTCGCCGGGCTCGATCGCGACGTCGTTCTCTTGATCGGAGTCGAGCCGAACCTGCGCTGGCGCGCCTTCTCGGAGCTCGTGTTCGGGATCGCGCACGAACTCGGTGTCGAGCTGGTCGTGACTCTGGGCTCGCTGCTCGCCGATGTGCCGCATACTCGCCCCTCGCCCGTGACTGCGGGAGGAGGCGATCGCGAGTTGCTGGAGCGCCTCGACTGCGGTACCTCGCACTACGAGGGACCGACGGGGATCGTCGGAGTTCTGCAGGATGCCTTCCGAAGGAACGGGATCGACACCACCAGCTTCTGGGCGGCGGTTCCGCACTACGTCTCGCTAACCCCAAGCCCGCGTGCCGCGCTCGCCCTTTGCGAGCGTGTTGCCGGACTACTCGACATCGAGCTCGATCTGAGCGAGCTGGAGCAGGCGGTCGACAGCTACACCGAGCATGTCAGCGAGGCCGTAGCCGGCGATGAGGAGACGGCCGCCTACGTCGAGGTGCTCGAACGCCAACTCGACTCGGACGAGCCGTTTGAGGAGTTCGAGCCAGAGATCCCGAGCGGAGAGTCGCTGGCGGCGGAGCTGGCCAAGTTCTTGCGCGATCGCGAAACCGACGGCGACGATTCCGGCGCGGATCCGGTCGGCTAAGAGCCTTTTCCGGTAGGGTTGCGCGGTCGAACTCACGCGACAGGCCCGCGGCGGCTCAGAGGGGCTGCGCAGTCGGCGCCAGGTCGTGTTCGCTCTCGAGAGCGGGAGCGGCGTTCGTCTCCGGCTCCACGGTGCTCTCCGCCTTGGTGCCGGCTGCGGGCTCACTCTCGACTGCGGCCGTCGCGCCGTTCTCGTCCGCCGACGCTCCCTCCTCTATCGCCTTCTCCCCGCCTCCGGCCTTCGCCGGTTGGGCTGCGCCGGGACGCCGCTTGCGACGGCGCCTTCGCCTGCTCGATTGAAGCTTTGGCGTCGGTAGGTTCTCCGCTAGAGCACCCGCGATCTCGCTCACGCTCGCCAGCTGCTCGCGGGCGGCCTCGATCAGCTGATTGGCGCGCGGCGTGTAGCCTTCGGCGGAAGCGAGCAGCGCAGCGCCGACGTGCAACGGTTGCTCGCGGGCGGAGTTGACGAGCCGGGCGACGTTCTCCTCGTGGCGCCGGCCACGGGAGTTGGCCACCGCGCCGAGCAGGCGCTTGGCATCGGGGAAGTCGGCGCTGGCCTTGCGATCCTGGGCCTTCCGGCTGGCGCGCGCGAGCCGCCAGAGCCAGCGGGCGAGGATCTGGTCAGGCGCGTTCGCTTTACCCTCGGCCAGTGCTCGTAGGAGTACGCGGATCCCTTGCAGGCGCTCCTTCTCCCAGGTCGGCGCCTGAGTGGCGAGCGTGACCAGATCGTCGTAGTCGGCTCGCTCGACCGGAGTGCCGACGCGATCGACCAGCGCCATCAAACGCAACCTGCGGTTCGAGTTCTCGGCTGCGCAGGTGAAGAGGAACTGCTCCAGGGCGATCTTGCTGGTGTTGCTCTCGACCAGCTTACGAACGAACTCGGCCCTTTCCTCGTAACGGATGCTGCGCCCGGCGATCATTGCCCAGTAGCGTTGCTCGTCGGTGTCCAGGTACTTCGGGTCGACTCGCTGCCACTCGCGCCCGATCACGGTCAGTCGCCGTCGCACCTCGGGCGTAACCGGCACCAGCCAGGCGGCGGGAGCGAGGCGTCTGCGAGCCCGGCGCTGCATTCTTCGTCTCGGCGCCGGGGTCACGCGGGCGCCCTCGCGGTAGAAGTCGGCATCGAGCAACGAGTGGAGCGAGATCACCTTCTCGCTGTGCGTGGCCGACTTGGGAACGAAGTCGACGACGATGCCGGCCTCCTTGCGCGGATGGGTGCGCATGATGCGTCCGATTCGCTGCTGGTAAACACGTCGCGAAGCGGTCGGGGCGAGGTGCATGCAGACGGTGGCGCGCGGCGAGTTCCATCCCTCCGCCAGGAGCTGGGCGTTGATCAGCACGTTGATCTCGCCGCGCTCGTAGGCCGCCAGCGTCTCGGCCAGTTTCACCGGGGGAGTGCGACCGCTAACCGCCTCGGCTTTGAGCCCGGCGGCGCGGAACTCCTGGGCGAGGTTGTAGGCGTGGTCGACGCCCGCCGCGTAAACGATTCCGGGCGTGTCGTCGAAGCGATCCCGGTAGAGGCTGGCGGCCGCCTGGTTGAGAGCCGTGTGGTCGAGCACCTGAGCCAAGGCCCGCTCGTCGAAGTCGCCGCCGACGATGGGGACGGAGTGGATCGCCGCGACCGGTGGTACGCGCAGGTTGCGAAGCGGCGCGATCAGCCCACGCCGGGCGGCATCCTGCAGCGGTAGATCGTCGACCGAGGCGGGAAAGACGTCCGAGACTTGCTTGGCAATCAGCTGTTCGGTAGCGGTCATGCCGATGAAGATCGGGTCGGGGAAGCCTCGAATGGCGGCGCTCGTTTTCTCGCCCAGAGCCGTGTGCGCCTCGTCGCAGATCACCAGCTGGTAGGCGCTCGGCTCGACCTCGCTGTAGTGACGGGCGAACCAGGCGTAGGTCTGGATCGTGATCGGGGCGAACTTTCGAACGCGGTGGCCGCGCAGGATTACGTCGGACAGGCGCTTGGCGTAGCCGGTCTCGGTGAGGTCGTGGCGGAACTGGCTCACCAGCAGACGCCGGTGAGTGAGGATGAGCACGCCCTCCGTCCTGGCCGCCTCGACGAAACCGGCCGCCGCGATCGTCTTGCCCGAGGCGGTTGGATGGCGGAAACGGAAGCGTCTGACTGCGCCCGGATCCTGTTCGGGCGTCAGCTCCACAAGCTCCTCTTCCTCTCCCACGAGCGGCGCGGCGAAACCGTTGTCCTCCTCTTCCTCCTCGGCCTCGATATCGGCCTCCTCGGGAAGATGGCCGTTGGCGAACGCCGCCTCGACCTGACGCTGGTTGGCGGCGATCAGTTCGGTGAGCATGCCGGCGAGCGCGTCGACCTGGTGTCGCCGGAGCTCCAGGCCCGAGGCCAGGTGCGGCGGTTTCTCCGAGAGCACGCGCTCCAGGCCGAGCATCAGCGCATAGCGCACCTTCCATTCCGGCGAGGGCTCCGAGCGCCCGTTCTCGATCTCCGAGGTCGCGTCGTCGAGCGCCCGTCTGCGCGCCGTTCCGGGCGCCATCGCAGGAGCGGAGTCCTCACCTTCGCGCAGGAAGGCTTCGCCGGCCCAGGCTTCAACCCGCCGGGCCTTGGCGACGAGTTCGTCGCCGGGGGAATCGAGCGATGTCGGAAGTTGGTCTGTCGTCTCTGACATGGGAGGGCGGCATGCGTCGCCGCGCCGTGTCCATCAGGAAAAGACGGGCCGACGCTCAGGCAGCTACTGAGTTAGAGCGCGGCTGATCAGAAGAATAGCTAAAAGAGCCGGATCCGGGGCCAGAACCGCGCTAGAGCGCCGATTAGGCGATGCGAAGCAGCCCCGTCAGCGTCTCGTCCTCGTGGGAATGTATGGCGTTCCCTATTCCCGGGTCGCCGGCGGATGGACGAAGACCGAGACGACGACGGGCTCAGCTTCTGTGTCGTGCTCGTTCTGCGCCTGAGCGATCGCGCTCTCGATCAGGGTCACCAGTCGCTCGGGGTCGATTCGCACTGTGTCGTTGAGCGAACGGAAGCGCCCGGCGTGCGAATACTTGGCAAGCCCGCGCTGCACCTCTTCGAGCATGGCCGAGTGATAATCGCTAACGACTCCCGCGGAAAGCAGCTCGGGCGCGACGGTGATGTGTTTAGCGACCGCCTGATACGGTTTTTCGCGACGTCCGCCGTCGCTCTCGGCAAGGCGGATCAGCCCGGCCTTGAGCAACATGCGCACGTGGAAGTGAAGGTGTCCGGGGTCGATCCCGATCCGGCCGGCCAGCTCGCGGTTCGTGAGCGGCTCGCCCGTCTCCTCGCCGAGCATCTCGAGCACGCGCAGGCGTAACGGGTGCCCGAGCGCCTTGAGCTGCTCGGGCCTGTCGATCGTCAGGACATCGAGCGTTCCGGGGTCCCCAGGCGTCGCAGACATGCGAACTCCACTATATGACGTGCCGGATACCGGCGCGAGGCGAATCGACGGCCCGGAGGACGTTCAGTCGCCGCCGAGCTCGCGCGAACGCTCCATCGCCGCCTGAATCGCGTTAAGGAAGGCGGCACGAACGCCGGCCCGCTCCAGCTCGCGGATGGCGCAGATGGTCGTGCCGCCCGGCGAGGTGACGTTCTCGCGCAGCTCGACCGGGTGGATGTGCTCGTCGCGCAGGAGCTTGGCCGTTCCGAACATCGTCTGGACGACGAGCTGAGTCGAGATCTCGCGCGAGAGTCCGAGCAGTAGTCCTGCCTCGATCATCGCCTCGGCCAGGAACGCGAAGTAGGCCGGGCCTGAGCCTGACACGGCCGTGACCGCGTCCATCGCGTCCTCGTGCACGCGCACGACGGCGCCGGCGCAGATCCCGGCCATCCCCTCCTGCACGGTCGCCGGAGTGTTTGGCATCGCCCGCACGACCGGTACATCGGCGGACAGATGCTTCTCGATCGAAGCCGTCTTCACCGCCGCCGCGACCGAAAGCACCGTCTGCTCGCTCGTGACGAGGTCGCCGATCTCTTGCACCAGCGCGGGTAGGTCCTGAGGCTTGACGGCGATAACGATCAGCGCGGCGTCCTTGATCGCCTCGCGGTTGGACTCGTTCGTCTCGACGCCGCAGCGCTCCTTGATCGCCTGCAGCCGCTCGGGATGGATGTCGGTGGCGACGATCTCTTCCGGCTTGCGCCAGCCCGAGGCGCACAGACCCTTGATCAGGGCCTCGCCGATCTTGCCGGTGCCGAGGACAGCTATGCGACGCTCATTGACGCTCATCGCGCGGAGTCTAGTCAGCGAGCGCTGCCGCTGCGCCGGTCTTCGGTTGCGAGGCCGAGCGCAAGGCGCGTGCGGTCAGCTCGACGTCCGTGGCGCCTCCACCCAGCGAAACAAGGCCTCGACGCGAGCCCTGCAGAAGGTACAAGGACGCCAGCCCGGCCCACTCCCCGTAGCGAGCGAGCAGCTCGCCGGTCTCGGCATCGCTCACCCAGCGCCCTTCGAGCACCGAGCAGAGCTTTACCAGCCCGATATCGCCGCTGAGCCCGTGGCTGTAGCCGCCGAATCCCTCCAGGCAGAGAACTCCGAGCGACCAGGGCCCTATCGTGCGCTCGCGCTCGAGACGGGCGAACACGCGCTCGGAAGGAAGACCGCGAAGGCGCTCCAGGTCGAGCGTTCGGCAGAGGCGAACGAGCGTCGAGGCGCGCCGGGGTGCCAGGCCGAGCCGGCATAGCTCGGCCGGGGCGAGCGCCGCCAGCCGCGCCTGCGTAGGCGGTGCGTGGAGACCGCTCTCGAATTCGCGCGGCGAGATCCTACGGATGACGCGGGCTTCGATCGCCCGCGCCTCGCGTGCGGTGATCAGCTGGCCGCAGAGCGCGCGCAGGAGTGCGTGCGCGATCGTGGCGAGGCGAATCGGTCGGAGGCCTCGCAGCGCGCGGATAGAGCGGCCGAGAAGAGGATCGCGCGCGAAGCGCTCGAGGAAGGCCGAGTGGTCGTCGTCGAGCGCGAGCTGGAAGCGAAGCGCCTCGAGACCGCTCGCGCTCGCCGCGCGCAGGACGACCGTTCCGTCGGAGCGCTGCCCGGCCTCGGCGACCTCGATCCGTCCGTCGATCTCGAGCAGAGTCGTGAAAACGCCGCCGCAGACGCGCCTGCAGGCGTTACCGGCGCCCCGTGCCGAGAGCGCGAGAGAGTAAGGCCCGCGCGGGACGACCTCGGCGCTGACGCTTGCCTCGGGGTGGGAGGAAGAGACCTTCTCTCTGGCGGATGCGTACAGCTCGCTCACCCTCGCCGGAGTCTAGGCATAGGGCCGGGCGCCTGCCCGCACACCGAGCGAGTGCTAGCGGTACGCCTTCGCCTGCAACTCGTAGAGTTCGGCGTAGAGGCCCTTACGGCGCAATAGCTGGGCGTGGCTGCCCGACTCGAGTACCTTGCCGTCGGCGACGACGACAATCAGGTCGGCCATGCGCACGGTCGAGAAGCGATGCGAAACGAAGAGCGTGATCGCGCCGGTGCTGGCGCCGACTCGCCTAGCGTTCTCGGCGTAGCGCTCGAACAGCTCGTGCTCGGCCTGGGCATCGAGTGCGCTCGTCGGCTCGTCGAGAACGAGTAGAAGCGGTTGCTCGCGCATCATCGCCCGTCCCAGCGCCAGCTTCTGCCACTGCCCGCCCGAAAGCTCGGTTCCCTCGGCGTAGCTCTTGCCGAGCTGGGTCGAGAGGCCCTGCTCGAGCCGGCCGATGACGTCGGAGGCGTGCGCGCGCTCGAGCGCTCCTTCCACCGCCGGCTCGGAGTCGAGCCGGGGCAGGTCGCCGACGCCGACCGTCCGCTGCGCGACGAGCTCGAAACGGGCGAAATCCTGGAAGCCGCTGGCGATCCGCTCTCGCCACTCGACGATGTCGAAACGGCGGATGTCGACACCGTCGAGCAGCATCTGACCGTCGTCGGGCTCGTAGAAGCGGCAGAGGAGCTTGACGAGCGTGGTCTTGCCGGCGCCGTTCTCGCCCACGATCGCGACGGTTGAGCCTGCCGGTAAGTCGAGGTTCACTCCGCCGAGCACGACCCGGTCGGTGCCCGGATAGCGGAAGGTCAGGTCCTTGAACGAGATTCCCTGAGTTATCCGCGACGGCGTCGGCCGGTCGGGCGCGATCGGCCGGTCGCCGGCGACGAGTTCCTTCAGCCAGTGGTAACGGCCGATGATCTTCGCCATTCCCTGCAGGTTGTAGACGAGTCCGAGCCCGATCGACACCTGGGCGTTCACCTGGGCGGCCAGCGTGATCGCAAGCACGACGTCGCCCGGCTTCCCGTGGTGGCTGATCACGCCCTGAACAACCAGGAGTACCGAGCCCACATAACCGACGGCGAACACGAGCTGGCCGAGCGCGCGGACGATCGTGTTCGATCGGTGGATACGCCAGAGCCGCCGCGTCGCCCCGTCCCAGAGCTCCATGTGGCGGCGACGAAGCTCGGTCTGAAGCCCAAACAGGCGCAGCTCCTTCGCCGGGCCGGCGCTCGTTGCCTGGCGGAAGAGGTGCCTGCTTAGGCGGATCTCGCCGGCGCTCTCGTCTCTCGCCCGGTCGAGACGGTTCTGCGCCCAGTGCCCGGTCAGAAGCGGCGGTAGGGAGAGAAGCGGCAAGAGCAGGAGGATCGGATTGACGAGCGCGAGCAGGATGCCCGTTTCGACGATCGCTACGGCGAGACCAAAGCTCATCAACAGTGCTTCCAACGACGCCTGGAGCTGGAACATCTCCTCGCGTAGGATCGTTAGCCGATCGGTGTAATCGGCGCGCTCCTGGTGCTCGATCCCCGGCGAGCCGTTCGCGAGCATGATCAGATCGGAGTCGATCGCGAGCATGTTGGTATCGGCCAGCTCGAAGTAGGAGATGTGCGCGAAGTGCCCGAGTGTCAGACCGGCGATAACGAGCAGCGCGGTAACTGCTCCGGCTACCGCCGCTCCGGTCGCGTCTCCTGCGAGCGCGGAGTTGGTGAGGTCCCTCAAAGCGAGCGCGACCAGTGGCATAGCTGCGTAGTTGGCCAGCACCAAACTGACCGCAAGTACGGTCTTGGGCTTGTTCTCGCGCCAGGCCAGTCCGAGCAGCGTGCGCGCGCCGCGTATCACCTCTCTCATCGCTCGTCCTCCTCCTCGTCCTCGCCTTCCTCTTCGCCGCGGGCAAAGCGTTCGGCCTGGAGCTGGAAGAGCTTGGCGTAGCGGCCCCGAGCGGCCAGCAGCTGCTCGTGGGTTCCCTCTTCGACGACACAGCCGCCCTGGAGCACGACGATGCGGTCGGCGTGGCGTACGCTCGAGAAGCGATGTGAGATCAGGATCGTGGTGACGCCGCGCGTCAACTCGACGAAGCGGTCGAAGAACTCGGCCTCGGCGCGCACATCTAGAGCTGCGGTCGGCTCGTCGAGCACGAGGATCGATGCTCCACCCTCGAGCGCGAACAGCGCGCGGGCAATCGCGATCCGCTGCCACTGACCGCCGGAGAGATCGGCGCCGCCCTCGTACTGGCGTGAAAGCGGCGTGTCGAAGCCCTTCGGGAGACGCTCGATCGCCTCGAGGATGCCGGCGTCGCGCGCGGCCTTGCGGATTGCCTCGCGATTGCCGAGGTTCGGGATCGAGCCGAAGCCGATGTTGTCGGCCGCCGAAAGCTCGTAGCAGTTGAAGTCCTGGAAGATGATGCCGATTTGGTGATGCCAGTCGTCGATCAAGAAGTGGCGGATGTCGATCCCGTCGGCGCAAATGCAGCCGGAGTCGGGCTCGTAGAGGCGGCCGAGCAGCTTGACGAGGGTGGTCTTGCCGGCGCCGTTCAAGCCGACGATGGCGGTTGACCGGCCGGCCACGATCGAGAGTTCGAAGTCGTTAAGCACCAGGCGCTCGCTGCCGGGATAGCTGAACGAGACGTGATCGAAGTGCAGCTCTTTTTCCGGCAGGCCCTTCGGATCGCGCACAGGTTCGAGCTGGATCGTGCTCCCCTCGTACCTCTCGACGCCGCGCTCGAAGCCCAGCATTCCGGCGTAGGAGATCATGCCGAATTGGGTCTGTGTGTCCGACTCGGGGTAGTGGCTGCCGAGGTTGATCGCCGCGATCGCGGCCTGGAAGGTCAGCGCGAAATCGCGAAGTGCGATTCCTCCGGTAGCGGCGGTATGACCGAGAGCTGCGAGCGCACCGGCCGAGACGATCAGGGCGAAGGCTGTGATCAAGAGAAAGGGCTTGAGGTAGATGCGCCGTCTCTCCGCCCAGACCGGGGCCATGAATTCGAGGTATGACTCGCGGTAGCGCTCGCGCACCCAGGGAGCGAGGCCGAAGACGCGCAGCTCCTTGGCGGCGGGCGGGTCGAGGCCGATACGGCGGAAGTAGTAGTTGCGGCGGCGTATATCGACGTTGGCGCGGAAGACTGCCGAATACTTGCGCAGGCCGCCGCGCTGCCCGTAGCGAAAGAGCATCGTGGCGACGAATAGCGCCGCCGCGGCCAGCCAGGAGAAGACGACGCCGATCACTACGATCAGGGCGGCCAGCTGGAGGTAGCGGGCGATCAGCGCCACGAGCCCCGCGCAGGCGCGGCCGGGGGTACGGAAGCCGAACTCGAGTTGGTCGGCCGAGTCGCTGAGGTCGCCGAGCAGCTCCTGGTCCTCGAGCGGACCGATTCCCGGCGTCCGTAGCGAGTCGCTGATCAGGCGATCGGCCGTCTTGCCGTCGACTCTTCTCGTGATCAGCTCGCCCAGAGAGGCCTGAAGAGGTGTCAGCACCTGCAGGACGACGAAGGCCGAAGCCGCAAGCAGGAAGGCGACGACGAGCGAATTCCAGGCACTCGAGTGGATGCCCGCCTTCGCCGCCGCCGGGACGCGACCGAGCATGAAGCTGGTGCCGAGGATGAAGAGCACCGGCAGGATGCCCAGGACGACGTTCAGGACGATGGCCGCGACGGTGACTCCGGTGCCGCTTTTCGGTAGCTCGCGAGCGATCTCCCAGCGGGAGTTGACCGATTCGCGCAGGAAGGCGATCAGGCGCGTGAGCGCCGGCGGCTGTGCCGGCTTCAATTTCTCGGTGATCTCCACGTTGGTCATGCTAGGTCTTGGTCCGCGCTCTAAGTCAAGTGGCAAATGGCGTAACTGGCAAAACGTTATAGGAGGTTAACAAGATCGTCAACGTTCAACAGAGCGAACGATTGTTCTAACGAACAAACGTTCGTCTGTCAAGCTGTCGAAGGGATTCGGAGAGAGGTGCAGAGCGGCGTACGGCGGCGTGCGCGGTCAAGATAGCGCGACTGCTTAAGAATTCCCTGAATCCGCGCTCCACCAGGCGCGCGCTTGTTGCATGCTTACGTCCGGAGATCGCGATCGAGAGGGGCGGGCAAGCAGTGCAAGGCGATCAGGCTTCGATACCGAGCCGTTTTCGCGATCGCGCCCACGCCGGGCGCTGTCTCGGCTCGCTTCTCTCCGGCTATGCCGGGAGGGACGAAGTCGTCGTACTCGCGCTTCCTCGTGGAGGCGTACCGGTCGGGCTCGAGATCGCGCGTACGCTCGGAGCGCCGCTCGAGGTGTTCGTAGTTCGTAAGCTCGGCGTCCCCGGCCACGAAGAGCTTGCGTTCGGCGCACTTGCTTCCGGAGGCGTGCGGGTGCTGAACGAGGACGTAGTTCGACGCCTCGGCCTCACGCCCAACCTGATCGACGCGATCAGCGAGCGTGAGCGCGGCGAGCTGGAACGGCGCGAGCGCCTGTATCGCGGAGAGCGGCCGCCGATCGCGCTCTCGGGCAAGAGTGTGATCATCGTTGACGACGGGCTCGCTACCGGCGCCAGCATGCGCGCGGCGATCGCCGGTGTGAGGGCCCAGGCACCGGCGCGGATTGTCGTCGCCGTTCCCACCGCGGCGGGCGAGACCTGCTCGCTCCTGCGCGCCGAGGTTGACGAGCTGGTGAGTCCGCTGACGCCCGAGAACTTCCAGGCTGTCAGTCTCTGGTACGACTACTTCGAGCAGCTGACCGATGCCGAAGTTCGAGAGTTGCTCGAGAGAGCCGAGGAGATCGATAGGTGAAAGTGCACGAGGAGACGGTGACGATGCCGGTGGGGGAGGCGCGGATCTCCGGCACGCTGCGAGTGCCCGAGCAGGCGAGCGGGATCGTTCTTTTCGCACACGGCTCGGGCTCGAGCCGCTTCAGCCCGCGCAACCGCCGCGTCGCCGCGGTTCTCGAGCACGCCGGTCTGGCGACGATGCTGATCGACCTGCTGAGCGAGCAGGAGGAGAAGGAGGATTCCCGGACGGGGGCTCTGCGCTTTGACATCTCCCTGCTCGCCGACCGGCTTCTAGCCGCCAGTTCCTGGCTGCTCTTGGGAGATAAGGCGACCTCGTTGCCGATCGGGTTCTTCGGAGCCAGTACCGGCGCCGGCGCGGCGCTCTTGGCGGCCTCGCAGCGGCCGGAGCTGGTCAAGGCCGTCGTCTCGCGTGGCGGACGTCCCGATCTCGCCGGAAAGGCGCTCCGGCACGTGAGTGCGCCGACGCTGCTCATCGTCGGCGAGCGCGACACCGTCGTGCTCGATCTCAACCGCCGCGCCGCCGAGGAGCTGTCGGCCGAGTGCAAGCTCGAGATCGTACCGGGGGCGACGCACCTGTTCGAGGAGCCGGGCGCGCTCGAAGAGGTCGCCAGCCTGGCGCGCGACTGGTTTTCGCTACATCTCGCGGGCAGAATGCCTACCTAGATCGGCTCTAGGCGTCCAGCTCGGCGAGTGCCGCGGCGATCGGCTCCGCGCCGGGCTCGACCAGGCCGACGCTTCGCAGTTGCCAGCGCTCCTCGTGCCCAGCCTCGGCGCCGGGCTCGAGTAGCGAGAGCGGGGCTAGGGTCTCGAGCTCTAGCAGGCGGTCATTGCAGTAGACCTCCACGTTCGAGCCCAGATCGACGTGCTCGAGCTCGGGCTGCGGATCGAAGCTCTTGCGCAGGAGGATCCCGTCCCGAAGATAGGCGGCCCAGCCCGCCCGGTTCAGATAGCCGATCTTGAACGGCGCCGGCGCCGGCTCGCCGTGGACGAGCACCAGCTTGTCGCCCAGCTCGAGGCGAGAGTCACGGACCGAGCTGTAGGGCCAGAAGGTCAGCGCGCGATTGGGCAGGAACTCGCTTTCGCCGATCGGACCGCGTTGCTGTGGCAGGATGGCCGTTCCACCGAGCGGCAGAATCGTGATCGCCCAGGGAGCTTGCTCGACCGTCGTCTCGCCTTCGTTTCGGAGGCCGTGCTTCACGGTCATGGCCGCTCGCTCCGCGGCGAGCTCGATCTCGATCGTCTTGCGCAGCTTGGACTGAGGCTCGAGCCGCTCCAGCTTAAGGGCGTGCGGCCGTTCCTCGACGACGAGCCCGTCCTCGTCGGGCGCCGAGGTGAGCGGAGGATTCTCGGGCGCAAACCAGAGCCGGTGCCCGCCGCGGAGCCGGTAGCGGCCCCAGGGCGTGTCCCAGCCGATGTCGGCGACCTCCCCGAGCACGTTCTCGCTCGAGCCGGCGAGCTGCACGCGCACGATCCGGGGCCCGGCGGCGGCGAGAACCTCGACTCGCAGGTGCTCGTTCTCGAGTACGAGTGTCTCTTCGCCGTGGAAGTCTCCGCGCTCCATTGACCGCCCTTTCGGTTCGTGCTCCAGATTGGAAGCGGAGTGTAGTGCCCGACCGGGCGCGAGTCTAGGAGAGCGTCACCTCGACAGCGACCTCGCTCGTTCCGCTCGGAAGCGGAACGACGTCTCCCTCGACGGGCTCCCCGTCGACGACGAGCGAGACGTTGTTGCCCTCGCCCGCGCGCTTCACGGTGATGTCGAAGACGACGCCGCGGAAGGTGCGCTTGGCGCTGAAGCCGGGCCAGTCGCGTGGGATCACCGGGGCGATCCGGAGCCCTTCGTAGCTGGGGCGGATACCGAGGATCCACTGCGTGCCGGCCACATAGGTCCAGGAGGCAGCGCCGGTAAGCCAGGCGTTCCTCCCCAATCCGAACTGCGGGTGAGCCGGGCCGCAGATGTTCTGGCAGTAGACGTACGGCTCGACCATGAAGCGGTCGGCGTCCTCGCGCTTGAGCGGCAGGATCTGGCGGTAGTACTGGAAGGCGCGATCGCCCTGGCCGAGCATCGCGGCCGCGATGATCGCCCATGGGTTGGCATGGCAGAAGATGCCGCCGTTCTCCTTGGCGCCGGGTTGGAAGGTGCTGGTACCGCGCACCCGATTGGTGCCCTGCAGGTAGGGCGGCCAGATCAGGGCGATCCCGAACTCGCTGTTCAGCTTCTCGTGCACCGACTCGAGCGCCTTCTCGGCGCGGTCGGCCGGGGCAACCTCTCCGAGCACGCTCCAGCTCTGCGGGTTCAGGCTGATTTTCTGAAACTCCTCGCTGGAGACGCCGAGCGGCTTACCCTCGTCGTCGAAGGAGCGCGCGTACCACTCGCCGTCCCAGGCGCAGCCGTTGACCGCCTCGGCCATCTCGGCGTGGAGCGCATGGAAGCGCTCGGCTTCGGGGCGGCCGAGGTGGTTGCAGAGCTCGGCCAGGTCGAGCATCGTGCGGCAGAACTGCATCGCCACGAAGACGCTCTCGGCCTTACCCGAGCCGTGATCGATGTTGTGGGTGTCATCCCAGTCGGAGAAGCCGATTCGCGGCAGCCCGTGTGGGCCGCGGTGCTCGAGCGTGAACTCGATCGCCCTCATTATGTGGCCCCAGATCGTGTCCGCGCCGCCTTCGGCGAAGGGGACGTGCTGCTCGAGGTAGGCGAAGTCGCCGGTCTCGCGCAGGTAGGCGCAGACCGAGATCACGAGCCAGAGATGGTCGTCGGAGAACCATTGCGGCCATTCGGAGAACTCGCCCGCGAGCCCCGGTCCGCCCTCGCCGGTGAGCGGGAAAAACTGATGCCAGGTGTGCCCGTCCTCGAACTGCATCTCCCAGATCTTGGTGAGCATGAGGCGCGCGCGATCGGGGACGGTGTGCATTATCCCGAGCGTGTCCTGGCCGGAGTCGCGCGTGCCCATGCCGCGACCCAGGCCTGTCTCGTAGGCCGAGACGAAGCGCGACCAGTAGAGGGTCGTGCGGCACTGGACCTGGTTCCAGAAGTTGAGCATCGCGTTGGTCTCGGCGTCCGGCGTATCCACCGTGAAGCGCGACAGATACTCGTCCCAGTCGGCCTTGAGGGCGGCGAACGAACTCTTCACCTGCTCGGGATCGCGGTAGGTTGCCAGCACGCCCTCGATCTTTTCGGGATGGTCGGTGATCCCGAGCGCAAAGACGATCTCGCGCTCCTCGCCCGGCTCGAGCACCAGCTCGTGGCAGAGTGAGCCGATGCTGTTGCCGCGCGGCGAGTTCTGGTTCGACGGCTCGCCCTGCTCGACGACGATCGGATCGCCCAGATCGCGGCACCTGCCGACGAAGATCTCGCGGTCGCAGTCGAAGCCGTAAGGCTCGACGCTCGAGGAAAAGAAGGTCGTTCTCGGGCTGAAGACCGTCTTGGCCTTGATCGTTCCGTCCGCGCAGTTGCTTGCGACGATGTGCTGCGTCCAGTCGAGGTTGTTGAGGTCGTTGACTGCGTCGGGGTAGCTGAGCTCGACGTAGCTGAAGCTACGCAGATGGCGTCGCCGCCGGCCGGTGTTGCGCACGCGCACAACCCAGAGCTCGCAGGGGCAGTTGTCACTCTCGGATGTGGGCGGCACGAAGTAGAGAAGCTCGCTCGCGATTCCGCCGAGCTCGCTCGAGATCTTCGTGTAGGCGGTGCCGTGCCGGCACTCGTAGGCGTCGAGGTCGCGCCGGGCCGGTTGCCAGGTCGGGCTCCAGAACTCGCCCGTTTCCTGATCGCGGAGGTAGAGGTAGCGGCCGGGCTGGTCGGCGGGAATGGCGTTGTAGCGGTAACGGCTGACGCGCCGGTCGCGGGGGTCGCGGTCGAAGGAGTAGCCGCCCGCGGTGTTGGAGATGATTCCACCGTAGCGGCCCGCGCCCAGGTAGTTGATCCAGGGAGTGGGCGTATCGGGGCGCGTGATCACGTATTCGCGCGCGTTCTCGTCGAAGTAGCCGTATGGGTTCACTGCAGCTGACCTACCTTGAGTTGGAGGTGCCCGTCTGACCGCTCGTCGCGCGAAAAGCGCTCTGTGCCGCCTGAAAACGTTTGCGCGACCCTAACGGAAGGAGCACCCTGAGTCAATCGACAACGTACTCGTCTCTGCCCGGGTCGGAACGTGATCGAACATCTGCGCCTGCGCGATGCGCCGGTCGCTACCCCATCGTCACTTCAACGACCACCTCGGCGCCGGCCGGGCGCGGCGCGATCAGGTTCCCCTCGATCGGCTGGCCGTCAACGACCATGTGTGAGACGCCCCGGCGCAAGCCCTTCGGCTTGTGCACCTCGATCCGGTAGGTCGCGCCGCGGAAGTGCCGGATGGCCTTGAACCCGTCCCACCCTCCGGGTAGGCAGGGGTCGATGCGGAGCCCATCGTGGTCCGCGCGGATCCCGAGTATCCACTGGCTGACGGCGACGAAGTTCCAGGCGGCTGTACCCGAGAGCCACGAGTTCTTGGCCTCGCCGTGGGTTGGTGCGTCCTTGCCGGCGATCATCTGCGGATAGACGTACGGCTCGCAGCGGTGCAGGTCCGAGAGCTCCTCGCGGGCCGACGGATTGATGCGCCGGTAGTAGTCGAAGGCTACGTCCCCGTGCCCGACGATCGTCTCGGCGATCATGATCCACGGGTTCGTGTGGCAGAAGACGCTGGCGTTCTCCTTGTAGCCGGGAGGATACGAGCTGATCTCGCCGAGATTGAGGTGGTAGTGCGAGAAGGCCGGCTGCTGCATCACGATCCCGTGCTCGGTGGCGAGGCGTTCCGAGACCGACTCGAGCGCACTGACTGCCTTCCCGTTGTCGACTCCGATCCCGGCAATGACGCAGATACCCTGCGGCTCGATGAAGATCTGGCCCTCCTCGTTCTGGGCCGAGCCGACGACCTCGCCGAAGTGGTCGTAGGCGCGCCGGAACCACTCACCGTCCCAGCCGTGCTCGGACACGACCGCGGCCATCCTGGCTCCCTCGGCGCGGTAGCTCACCGCCTCGTCGCCGTGGCCACGGCGCTCGGCGACCTGCGCCAGCTCCTCGGCGGCAAGCGTGAAGAGGCCGCCGATGAAGATCGACTCAGCGACTCCGCCGGCCTTGTTCTCGGTCGTCTGGAAAGACTCGCCGGGCGTCTCCGAGAAGCAGTTGAGGTTGAGGCAATCGTTCCAGTCGGCGCGGCCGATCAGAGGCAGCCCGTGCGGGCCGAGCCGCTGCAGCGTATAGCGAAGCGAGCGCTGCAGGTGTTCGTAGAGGGGCGACTCCGAGCCCGGCTCGTTGTCGTAGGGGGCCTCCTCGCCGAGGATCGACGTATCGCCGGTCTCCTTCAGGTAGGCGGCTACGCTAAGGATCAGCCAGGCAGGATCGTCGTTGAAGCCCGAGCCGATGTCGTTGTTACCGCGCTTGGTCAGCGGCTGGTACTGGTGGTACGCGCCTCCGGAAGGGAGCTGGGTGGAGGCGATGTCGAGAATCCGCTCCCGCGCGCGCTCGGGGACCATGTGGACGAAACCGAGCAGATCCTGGTTGGAGTCGCGGAAGCCTATGCCGCGCCCGATCCCGGACTCGTAGAAAGAGGCCGAGCGGGACAGGTTGAAGGTGACCATGCACTGGTAGGCGTTCCAGATGTTGACCATGCGGTTGGTGTGCTCGTCCGGGGTAGAGACCTGGACGGTCGCGAGCAGCCGTGACCAGTAGCCGTGCAATCGCAGGAAAGCCGCCTCGACCTCCTCCGAGCGGAGGTAGCGCTCGATCACGGGCTTGACGTGCTTCTTGTTGAGCTTTTGCGAGCCGGGCGGGTCGAACTTGTCGTCGACCGCGTTTTCCGAGTAGCCGAGGACGAAGACGACCTCCTTCGTCTCTCCCGGAGCGAGCGTGAGCTCGACGTGATGGGAGCCACAGGGCGCCCAGCCGTAGGCGATCGAGTCGAACGACTCGCCGCGCTCCACCGCTGCCGGGCGATCCCAGCCGCGATAGGCGCCGAGGAAGGTGTCGCGCTGGGTGTCGAAGCCGGCCAGCGGCTCGGAGCAGGCGAAGTAGGCGAAGTGGTCGCGGCGCTCGCGGTACTCGGTCTTGTGGTAGATCACGTCGTCCTCGACCTCGACCTCGCCGATCGAGAAGTTGCGCTGGAAGTTCGTTTGATCGTCCCAGGCATCCCAGAGGCAGAACTCGATCGCGGAGAAGATCGACAGCCGGGCCTCGCTGTCGCGCTTGTTCGTGATGCGCGTGCGCCAGATCTCGAGGGTCTCCCCGATCGGGACGAAGTAGAGGGTCTCGGCGTCTATCCCCTGATGGCAGGAGCCGATTATCGAATAGCCGAGGCCGTGCCGGCAGCGGTAGTCCTCGAGATCTCGGGGAGTCGGCTGCCAGGACGGCGACCAGAATTCGCCGGACTCGGCGTCGCGGAGGTAGAGATAGCGCCCACCGACATCGAAGGGAGTGTTGTTGTAGCGATAGCGGGTGAGGCGGCGAAGACGGGCGTCGCGATAGAAGGAGTAACCGCCGGCGGTGTTCGAGATGATCCCGAAGTAGTCCTCGCTACCGAGGTAGTTGATCCACGGAAGCGGCGTGTCCGGGCGAGTGATGACGTACTCGCGCCGCTCGTCGTCGAAGTGTCCGTAACCCATCTTTTTTCCTCCAGGAAGCTCCGCTTGGTGCCGGGCAAGATACACGGCCGAGTCGTAATTGGGCGCAGACAAAGATACGACGCCCGGTCTCGCTGATGCTTTCCGGCCTCGTTACTTCACGCGCGCGGGTGCGGCGACCGAGACCAGCCTGGCAAATACTACCCAACGGTGAGAGGCGCTGTAGAGCGGGTGGCAGGCCGAGAGCACCAACGTATCGAAGCGTCTTTTGTGGAGGATGCTCCAGTCGTTGTTTCTCACGATCTCGTGGGCGAAAACGCGGTAAGTGAAGGTTCCGTAGGGCATCAGCAGCACGATCCGGTTGCCGCTGGCGAGATCGTTGATGTGGCGGAAGGGCGCGCCGAAGGTCGTGCGGTGTCCGGCGATGGCGGTCACCTTGCCGAGCCCGGGCCAGGAGCTTTGTGGATAGCGACCGGGCCCGCGACTCAGATCTTCTGCCCAACGGGTGCCGTTGACCACCACTTTGCTGATGTGGATGCGCGGTATCTCGATCCGTCCGATCGCCTCGCCCTGGTGGGCCTGGTGCGAAAAGCTCTCGGCGGCGGCGTGGATCGCGGCCGCGGACGGCGCTTTCTGACCCGGCGTCGAAAGCGGAACTGGCGGCTTGAAGCTCTTGAACTCCGAGTTCAGCTGGTGCGCCAACTGGTGCTGGCGCCAATCCTGGTATAGGGCCGTGATGGGATCGCCGTAGAAGTAGATGTAGACCGACCAGCCGATCACGAGGACGCCCAGCACCGCGATCACCTGGCCGAGGCGGTGGATGAAGCGGCGCGATCTCGCGGAGCCGCCGGAGCCGGACTCGCGCTCGTGTGGGCGCTCTACCTGATCGAGCCCGTCTCGCTGTCCCAGCCGTCTTGCGCGCACTCTCATGTTCCCAGATCGTAGTTGCGCCCGTTCGCGTTGCGTCTGCAACCGGATCGTGCCGTGCGGTCCGGAGCGTGCGTTCTGCTCCCGTTGGTAGCTGCGATCCTCTAGGATCGTGCACCAGCGCGGTCGCGTGAAAAGCGGCGCTTCGGGGGAGGCGAGACGACCACGGCCAGAACAGCGAACGATTGGAGCGTTGTTACGCGCTCGCGGCTGTCAACGACCGCGGTGGTAACGATTCTCGCTCTGCTTCTGCTGGCCTCGTCGGCGCGGGGGGCGACCGCGAACTCGCGCGCCGAAGCCGCCGCACAGAGCCGCACGAGCATCGCGCCGAGTTACGAGGCGCGACTGGCGACGAGCATCAACGCCGTGCGCAAGCGCTACGGGCTTCGCTGTCTGCGACTCGTCCCCGCGCTGGTGCGCTCGGCCGATAGTCATTCGCTGCAGATGGCGCGCGGAGGGTTTTTCTCGCACCAATCGCAGAACGGAGCGAGCTTCAGCGCCCGCGTTCAGAGCTTCTATCCTTTCCGCGGATATAGATACTGGGCGGCGGGCGAGAACCTGCTCTGGGCGGGGAGGTCGATCGAGCCGAATCAGGTTGTCTCGCGCTGGCTGGCCAGTCTGGAGCACAGGTCGGTTCTGCTCTCGCCGCAGTGGGCGGTCATGGGCGTGGGTGTGGTTCAGGTGAGGCACGGACCCGGTGTCTTCCGGGGCCGTGCCGTGCTCGTGATCACTACCGATTTCGCGGTTAGACGCTGAGCTCTCTCAGGCGGTCGCGGCGGCGGCGCGGTTGACCGCGCTGATCAGCGCCCGCAGCGAGGCGACGACGATGCTCTCGTCGATACCCACGCCCCAGAGCACCTCGCCGCCGATGGTCGCCTCGATGTAGGCGGCGGCCGTGGCGTCGGCGCCCGAGCGCATCGCGTGCTCGCTGTAGTCGAGGATGCGCACGTCGATGTCGAGCTCTTCGCCGAGAGCGGCGACGAAGGCATCGACCGGACCGTGCCCGGCGCCCACGATTGCCCGCTCTTCTCCGTCCACGCCCAGTATCGCCTCGATGCGATCGTGCCCGGGCTCACCCTCCAGGTGCCTGAGCGAGACCAGCTCGAGCGGGCGCACCTTCGTCAGGTACTCGTCCGAGAAGGACTGCCAGATCTCCTCTGGCGTCACCTCGCCGCCCTCGCTGTCCGCGATCTTCTGGATCGTCTTCGAGAACTCGATCTGCAGGCGCCGCGGCAGCTCCAGGTGGTGCTCGGTCTTGAGCACGTAAGCGACCCCGCCCTTGCCCGACTGGCTGTTGACGCGGATGATCGCCTCATAAGAGCGGCCGACGTCCCTCGGGTCGATCGGCAGGTAGGGCACCTCCCAGCGACCCTCTCCGGTCTTCGCCCTCTGCGCTTCCATGCCCTTGTTGATCGCGTCCTGGTGCGAGCCCGAGAAGGACGTGTAGACGAAATCGCCCGCGTATGGATGGCGCGGATGGATCGAGAGCTGGTTGCAGTACTCGTACACGCGCCGCACCTCGTCGATGTCCGAGAAGTCGAGCTTCGGATCGACGCCCTGGCTGAGCAGGTTCAGCGCCATGGTGACGAGGTCGACGTTTCCGGTCCGCTCTCCGTTTCCGAACAGCGTGCCCTCGACGCGCTCGGCGCCGGCCATCAGAGCCAGCTCCGTGGCAGCGATGGCCGTTCCGCGGTCGTTGTGCGTATGGACCGAGATGACAGTCCGGTCGCGCCGGCCGAGATTGCGGCAGAACCACTCGATCTGGTCGGCGTGAACGTTCGGCGTGGACAGCTCCACGGTGGCGGGCAGGTTCAGGATTGGCGTGGAGTCGCTTCCCGGCAGCCAGACGTCGAGCACCGTGTCGCAGACGTCGACGACGAAATCGAGCTCGGTCGCGCTGAAGTGCTCAGGCGAATACTCGAAGCGAACATCGGTCTCGGGCAGCGCCTCGGCGTAGCGCCGGCACCACTCGGCGCCCTGTCGCGCGATCTCCTTGACCCCATCGCGGTCGGAGTGGAAGACCAGCCGACGGAAGAGCTCGGAGGTCGCGCAGTAGAGGTGGATGATTGCGCTACGGGCTCCGCGCAGGCTCTCTGCGGTGCGCTCGATCAACTCCTCGCGCGCCTGGGTCAGGACCATGATCGAGACGTCGTCGGGGATCATGTCCTCCTCGATCAGCTGGCGTACGAAGTCGTAGTCGACCTGGGAGGCCGACGGAAAGCCGACCTCTATCTCCTTGAAGCCGAGCTGAACGAGGAGCTCGAAGAGCCGTCGCTTGCGCGCTGGGTCCATCGGGTCAATGAGCGCCTGGTTGCCGTCGCGAAGGTCGACGCTGCACCAGACAGGGGCGCTCGTGATCGTCTTGGACGGCCAAGTCCGGTCGGGTAGATCGACCGCCGGGAAGGGCCGGTATTTCTGGATCGGTGTCGGGCTCATCTCGTGTCCTCGTTCGTACTGTTTTCGGCTATAAAAAAGCCCCCAAGCCCGAAGACGGTGGAGGCGGACGGCGACCGGACCGGGGTTTATCTACCCGGCGGCCGCCAAGCTAAGAAGGAGGGTCGGGCTCTTCGTTCGACTGAACATCGCATTCAGAGGGTAGCTGCAGCCCGGTGCCCACGCAAGCAACCCCGGCGCCAATGCGGCCCGAGGCGCGTCTCTGGCCAACGGTTCTTTCGCCCGGCGGATCGCCCTGTCTGATACGACTTCGTCATGGCGGCGCCTCCCTGAACGGGCGGCGACGTTCGAACAACACTCGAGCTGTGACTATGGCAGGAGACATGAGCGCCGAAGCGCTTCGCTCGCGCGCCGCCGCAGGGCGGTTGGCGCGCTGCTTTTTTATCGGCAACTTTCGGGACGAGCGCCCGCGCTACCGAACCACGGGGCTAGTGAACCAGATGGACAGGCTTCTCCACGAATGCCGTAGCCGCAAGCTCGACGTCGGCGCGTAATACACGAGAAAGGGACAAGACAGATGCGCTACGTCTGGGATTTCGACGAGCCGTCAGAGGGCGGAAAGGCACTACTCGGCGGCAAGGGGGCCGGCCTGGCGGAGATGACGCAGATCGGCATGCCCGTCTGCGGCGGCTTCACCGTATCGACCGATGCCTGCCGCGCTTACATGCGCGAGAGCAAGATGCCCGAGGGACTCGACAAGGAAGTCGACGAGCACATCGTCAGCCTCGAGCAGAAGTCGGGCAAGAAGTTCGGCGACCTCCGCGATCCGCTGCTCGTGTCGGTGCGCTCCGGCGCAGCCGTCTCGATGCCGGGCATGATGGACACCGTCCTCAACCTGGGACTCAACGACGCGGCCGCGGCCGGTCTCGCCAAGGCGACGGGCAATCCTCGCTTCGCCTACGATTGCTACCGGCGCCTGGTGCAGATGTACGGTGAGGTCGTCGACGGCATCGAGCCGAACGCGTTCGAGGACGCGCTGACCGAGCTCAAGGAAAAGCGCGGCGTCAAGAACGACGCCGAGCTCACGGCCGACGACCTCAAGGAGCTGGCCGACACCTTCATCGCCATCTACGAGAAGGAGAAGGGCCACAAGTTCCCGCAGGATCCGCGCGAGCAGCTGATGCGCTCAATCGAGGCCGTCTTCGACTCCTGGGAGACTCCGCGCGCCCGCGTCTACCGCGACCACGCCGGCATCCCGCACGACCTCGGCACGGCCGTGAACATCTGTCAGATGGTCTTCGGCAACCGTGGCGAGAACTGCGGAACCGGCGTCTGCTTCACCCGTAACCCCTCCACCGGCGAGCAGGGTCTGTACGGCGAGTTCCTGCTCAACGCGCAGGGCGAGGACGTCGTCGCCGGCATCCGCACCCCGTTACCGCTCGAGGAGATGGAGAAGCCCTTCCCGCAGGCCTTCAAAGAGCTGGTCGAGTCGATGGAGAAGCTCGAGCAGTACTACAAGGACATGCAGGACATGGAGTTCACGATCGAGGAGGGCAAGCTCTATCTGCTCCAGACCCGATCAGCCAAGCGCACTGCCAGGGCCGCACTGAGGGCCGCGGTCTCGATGGTCGAAGAGGGCCTGATCGATAAGGAAGAGGCCGTCAAGCGGATCAACCCCGATCAGCTCGACCAGCTCCTACACCCCATGATCGACCCCAAGGCGAAGATTGAGGTAGCCGCAAAGGGCCTGAACGCATCGCCCGGCGCCGCCAGCGGCAAGGCCGTCTTCGACGCCGACACGGCCGCCGAGCTCGGCAAGGCGGGTGAGAGCGTCATCCTGATCCGTCCCGAGACGACCCCCGACGACATTCACGGCATGCTCGTGTCGAAGGGCGTTCTGACGACTCGCGGCGGTATGACCTCGCACGCCTCGGTCGTCGCCCGCGGTCTCGGCATCCCCTGCGTCGCCGGCTGCGAGGCGCTCGTGCTCGACCTGGGCGCCAAGAAGGCGAGCATGAACGGTAAGCAGTTCAGCGAGGGCGACATCATCACCATCGACGGCGGTAACGGCAGCGTCATCATCGGCGCGGTGCCGCTGGTTCCGCCCTCGATCAACGACGACTTCCGCGTCATCCTCGAGTGGGCCGACGGCTTCCGCCGCCTCGGCGTTCGCGCCAACGGCGACACCCCCGACGACGCGGCCAAGGCGCGCGAGTTCGGCGCCGAGGGCATCGGACTCTGCCGCACCGAGCACATGTTCATGGCTGCCGAGCGCCTCCCGGTCGTGCAGGAGATGATCCTGGCCACGACGACCGAGGATCGCAAGGTCGCGCTCGACAAGCTGCTGCCGATGCAGCAGTCCGACTTCGAGGGCATCTTCGAGGCGATGGAGGGCCTGCCGGTCACGATCCGGCTGCTCGACCCGCCGCTGCACGAGTTCCTGCCCAAGCTGGAGGAGACCGACGACCCGCACGTACGCGAGCGGATCGTGGCGCTGCACGAGTTCAACCCGATGCTCGGCACCCGCGGTTGCCGCCTCGGCATCCTCTATCCGGAGATCTTCGAGATGCAGGTGCGGGCGATCGTACGGGCCGCCAAGGCCGTCGAGAAGCGTACCGGCAAGCATCCGCGAGCCGAGATCATGCATCCGCTGATCGGCTTCGCCGAGGAGCTCAGGCGCATGCGTGAGTTGACCGAGCGGGTGATCGAAGAGGAGAAAGCCGGTGAGTTCCCGATCGGGACGATGATCGAGCTGCCGCGGGCCTGCGTGCGCGCGGACGAGATCGCCGAGTACGCCGACTTCTTCTCCTTCGGCACTAACGATCTGACGCAGACGACGATGGGCATCTCCCGCGACGACGCCGAGGGTAAGTTCCTCACCAAGTACATCGAAGACGGCGTCATCGCGCAGAATCCGTTCGCGTCGCTCGACCAGGCCGGTGTCGGCGACCTGATGAAGCTGGGACTGAAGCGCGGCCGAAGCGTCAAGGAGGACCTGAAGACCGGTATCTGCGGCGAGCACGGAGGCGACCCGGTCTCGGTCACGTTCTGCCACAACATCGGCCTGGACTACGTGTCCTGCTCGCCCTTCCGCGTCCCGCTCGCCCGTCTGGCCGCGGCTCAGGCAGCCCTCAACGAGGCGTCTCTGGCTGCCGCTGAGGGTCGCTCGATCCGCGAGGCCCAGGCGCTGGCGTTCGAGTAGCGCCGAGCAGAATCGAGTAGAAAAGGGCGCCGCCGAGAGGCGGCGCCCTTTGTACCTCACGCTCTCTCGAGCAAGCGCTCGATCTCCTGCATCTGATCGGGCGCGAGCGGGCCGAAGTCCATCGCGGCGGCGTTCTGCTCGACCTGCTCGATCGACTTGAAGCCGGGGATCGGGATCGTCCGCTCGCTGCGTCCCCAGATCCAAGCGAGGGCGCCCTGGGCAAGCGTGCGACCGTCGCTCGAGAGGATCTCGCGCACGGCGGCGAGCCGGTCGAGAAACGACGCGCTCGGCCGATCGCCCTCGAACCAGGCGGAGAACTTCCAGGCGAAGCGACGGACGTCGTCTGAGGCGAACTCCGTCTCACGGCTGTACTTCCCGCTCAGGAGTCCCATCGCGAGCGGCTGCATAACGATGCTGGCGAGGTCGTATCGCTCGGAGAGATCGAGCATGTTCGCGCAGGAGGAGTCGATCACGTTCAGCGGGTGCTGCAGGGCGATGCAGTGCTCGCCCTCGGCGAAGACCCGTGCCCGCTCGGGCTCGCCGGTGGACCAGCCGTAGCCGCGGATCTTGCCTTCCCGAGCGAGCTCCTCGAGCGTCTCCCGCACCGAGATGGCTTCTTCGGGACTGATATCCCAGAGGTGAAGCTGGTAGAGGTCTACGCAGTCGATTTGGAGACGGCGAAGGCTGTCTTCGAGCGCCCGGCGGATGTACTCCCGGCTCGTATCGCGGGCGAGCATTCGTTGCGCGACAGGGTCGAAGGTCTTGCCGAACTTAGTCGCAATCACGACTTGGTCGCGCCGGTCCGCGAACGCCTTGCCGATGATCTCCTCGCTCGTGCCGGTCCCGTAGACATCGGCGGTGTCGAAGAACGTCACCCCCAGCTCCAAGGCGCGGCGGAGCGCGCGAATGGCGTCCTTCTCCTCGAACGATCCCCAACCGACGGGATCGCCGTCCTCGTCCAGGAACTTCCCCCCGATCGGCCAGCACCCGAGTCCGAGTGCGCTGACTTCGATTCCGCTCTTACCCAGAGTGCGCTCGAGCATCCGACTCTCCTTTCGCTCTTGATCTCGTACCTACCGTACGAGCTAGAGCGCGCTCGAAGTCAAGTCCGGTCGCGCCCGTAGCAAACAGCTCGCTGGCCTGGAGGGTTTTCGATCCGTCGGAGCGGGATGAGGATTCGAGATCTAGTACGGCGCCGCGGGCTTCTGCGTGAGCACCCAAAGAAACGTGACCTCGCCCTCTGGCTCGCGCACTGCAACGACCTCGTCGAGCACGAGCGAGAGCCCAGCGTCACGGAGTAAGCGACGGTTCTCTTTGGCGTCGTGGCTGCTGAAGAACATCGGGAAACCTAGCCACTCTCCAGTCCAGTCCGGGCTTCCATTAGCGCCGAGAGTCGCGAGAAACAGGCCGCCCGGCTTCAGCCAGCCTGCGACTCGCGCAAACAGTCGAGCGTGCTCGTCGCGCGGGACGTGCGAGATCGAATAGAAGGCGGTAATCCCGTCGAACGACTCATCAGGGAAGGCCAGCTCGGAGAAGTCGCCATGGACGAAAGTCGCCTCAGGAACGTTCTTCCGTGCTAGCTGGAGCTGTACTTCTGAGATGTCTACGCCAACAACTTCGAATCGCTCCGCGAGGAGACGCGTAGATGGGATTCCGGCGCCGCATCCCAGATCGAGGACTCGCGCGCCGTCAGGCAGCCGGCCGGCGAGCTCGCCGAAAAAACGAGCGCGTGGGTCGTTGCCCACGCTCTCGCTCCAAGCGAGATAGCGCTCGGCGATTGCGTCGTAGCCGGCCCGAACGATCATCTTCTCGTGGTCGCTCATTCGATCCGGAATCGAGACGTTAGTCGAGCGCGATCTCGACGTCTTCGAGGATGACGCCATGGGCGTTCGGGTCGGTCAGGTCTTCCGACAGCTCCGATTCGACTGCGGAGCCCTCGGCGATGGTGCCGCCGGTGGCGTCCTGCCAGTGCTCGAGGAAGTGCTCGGGGGTGAAGTGCGAAAGCGCGCCCAGACGCACCTTGATGCTAACGACGCGAGTGGCGTCGTTTTCGGTGGCGACGTGCTCGACGGTGCGAACCAGGTCTCGGATTGTGGCCTGCTCGTGCATCAGTGCTCCTGAGACAGGGCTTCGACCTCTTTGGCGATCTCCTCGACGATAGCGGGCACCGCCGCCGCGACCGCGGAGGAAAGCTCCTCGCCGGCGCCGTAGCTCTCGCCCTCGATGCCGAGGAAGATCGCCGTGGCGGGTAAACGCTTTAGTGCGCGCGCCAGCTCGATCGTGTCACCGAGCGAGAAATGGTGGGTCGAGCCCCGCAGAACGGCGTGCGGGACGACCCCGGCGTTGAGATCGACGCGGTGTATCGAGCCGGGAGCGACGTCGGAGTGCACCGCGTCGACGATCAGCACCGTGTCGCAACCCTCCCACTCGTCTAGCAGGCTCGACTGCTCGGCCTCGGTGGCGAGAACGCGAACGGATTCGGGAAGTCGCGCGCGCAGAGCGCGCGCGACTTCGAGTCCTACCGAGTCGTCGCCGCGCCAACTGTTGCCGACGCCGACGACGAGGATTTCGTTCACGTTCGTTCGATCTCTAGCGTCAGGAAGTGCGTGGCGCAGGAGATGCAGGGGTCGTAGTTCCGGATCGCCTGCTCGCAGCGGAGCGTTAGCTCTTCGTGCGGAAGATCCATGAACTTGCCCACGAACCCGCGCAGGTCGGCTTCGATCTGCGGCTGGTTCTGCGCCGTCGGCGGGGTGATCGTGGCGTCGAGGATGATCCCGTTCGCGTCGATCTCGTAGCGGTGGCAGAGCGTCCCGCGCGGGGCCTCGCTCGCGCCGCAGGCGGCTCCCGCCTTGGGCACGACCCCGAGGGCCGGCTCGGAAGGCTGCTCGTACTCGCGGATCAGTCGCAGCGCCTCGACGCAGGCCTCGACCAACTCGACCGAGCGCACCAGGATGCTCTTGAACGGATTCTTGACCACCTTCGGCAGCCCGATACCCTCCGCGGCGCCGCGCGCCTCGGGCGAGAGCAGGTCGTACCAGAGCGCGTAGCGGGCCAGCGGACCGACCAGGAAGGAGCCGCGCTCTTTCATGTGCCCCTGGAGCGCGTTCGCGTGCTCGACGTGCTCCTCGATCACGTGCTCGTAGAACTCGTCGATCGGGATGCCGAGACCCCTGTTCGAGACGAAGCGCTTGCCGCCCTCGATCGGATAGACGCCGCCGGCATCCAGCGCGGCGAACTCGTAGTCCATCTCGAAGTCGGGGAAGTCGAGCGTGTTCGCCCACTTGACCGTCTCGAGCGAGGTCTGAAGCGCCCACTCGAGGTCGGGCACCATCGCCTCCAGCTCGGCCTTCGAGGGCGCCCGGTAGAAGCCGCCGACTTTGACGTTGATCGGGTGGATCTCGCGGCCACCGATGACGGTCATGACGTAGTTACCGATCTTCTTCAGGCGCAGAGCCGTCTCGACTACCTCGGGTGCGTCCTTGGCGATCTCGATCGCGCTCGGATAGCCGAGGAAGTCGGGGGCGTGGAGCATGTAGATGTGGAGCGCGTGGCTCTCGATCCACTCGCCGCAGTAGAGCAGGCGCCTGAGCGCCTTGATCTGGCCCTCGACCTTGACGTCGCAGATCGACTCCATCGAGTTGCAGGCCGCCATCTGGTAGGCGACCGGGCAGATTCCGCAGATGCGGGCGGTGATGTCGGGCGCCTCGGTGAAGTAGCGGCCGCGCAAGAAAGCTTCGAAGAAGCGCGGGGGCTCGAAGATGTTGAGCTTGACCTCTTCGATCTCGCCTGCCTTGAGGCGGATGAGCATTCCACCCTCGCCCTCGACTCGGGCCAGGTAATCGGTCTTGATGGTGCGGGTCTCATCAGCCATGACGGGCACTCTCCTCGCGGAAGGCAGGCTTGTAGCCGTTAAAGGTACGGAAGGCGCGTAGCAGGGCATCCTCGCTGACGCCCATCTCGCTCCAGCGCCTGGCCAGCGAGACGGTGTTCGGCGTCTCTTTGGGCCCGAAGCAGCCATAGCAGCCGCGGGCGTAGGAGGGACAGATGGCACCGCAACCGGCCTGAGTCACTGGGCCGAGGCAGGCGGTCCCGAGCACCTGCACGCATGGTGTCTCACGGCGCTTGCACTCGGTGCAGACGGAGGCAGTGGGCACGTTCGGACGCCTGCCCGAGAGAACGGCCAGGAGCGTGTCTACGAGCTGGACCTTCGAGATCGGGCAGCCCTGCAGCTCCAGGTCGACTTGGATGTGGTCGGAGTGCGGAGTCGAGGTCTCGAGCGTGTCGAGGTACTCGGGGTGCGCGTAAACGAGACCTGCGTATTCCTTGACGTTGGCCCAGTTGCGCAGCGCCTGAATACCGCCTGCGGTGGCGCAGGCACCGATCGCCACGACGAGGCCCGACTTCTCGCGGATTTCCTTGGTCCGCTCGGCCTCTTCGGGCGTCGTGACCGAGCCCTCGACGAGTGAGACGTCCCAGGGGCCTTCGATCTCGGCCCGGGTGGCCTCGGGGAAGTAGGCGATCTGGACGCGGCCGAGGATCCCGAGCAGCTCGTCCTCGCAATCGAGCAGCGTGAGCTGGCAGCCGTCGCAGGACGAGAACTTCCAGACTGCGATTGTCGGTAGATCGGCCATCTAGAGCTCCTTCACGGCTATAAGGTTCTCGACCTCGGCCCACGTGTAGACAGCGCCGTCACGGCAGACGATCGTGGGGCCAACCTGACAGTGCCCGCAGAGGCCAACGCCGCAGCGCATCGTGCGCTCGAGCGAGACGTAGATCGACTCGGCCGGCAGGTCGCGGTTCATCAGCTCCTGGGCGACGAACTTCATCATGATCTCCGGCCCGACGATGAAGCCCTTGGCGACGTCGGCGTCGAAATCTGCCGGCGGAATCAGCTTGGTGACCAGGCCGACCTTGCCCTTCCAGTCGGTGTCGCCGGCATCGACGATCAGGTCGAGATCGACGTCGTAGTCGCACTGCCAATTCTTGACCTCGTCGAGGAAGACCATGTCGGAGGGCGTGCGCGCTCCGTAAAGAAGCACGAAACGGCCGTAGTCCTTGCGGTTCTTGAGCACGTGGTAGATCGCCGGGCGGAGCGGCGGAAGGCCGATGCCGCCTGCGACGATGACCACGTCCTTGCCCCTCGCATCCTCGATCGGCCAGGTGTTGCCGAAGGGTCCGCGGACACCGATCACGGTGCCAAGCTCGGCGGCGCAGAGCGCCTTGGTGACCGCACCGACCGCGCGGATCGTGTGCACGAGCCGCGCGTCGGTATCGAAGTTTCCCGCGTTCGAAATCGGCACCTCGCCGACGCCGAAGGCGTAGAGCATGTTGAACTGGCCGGGGCCAGGGACGATTGGAGCGCCGTCGACGGGCTCCAGCTCGAGCGTCCAGGTGTCGTACGTGTCTTGCCGCTTTGCCGTCACCGCGTACGGGACGGGTGTCATAGCCTCGAGCGAGCCGGCGGTCTCAGTGAGAGTCTGTGCCATAGATATCGAGAAGTCGTAGGCGGGTCGCCTGCAGGCGCCCGACGATTACCTGGGAGAAACGCATGAGCAGCGCGTAGCCGAGCTCGGTATCCGACGCGCACTTGTCGCGGATACAGGCACCGTCGAAAGAGACGGCGCGAACGAGCTCGGTGGCGGTGACGTCGTAGTTCCACTGATAGGGCGGAATCAGCCACGCCCAGCCAAGGACCTGCCCGGGCTCGACCGTGTCGACGCGCACCGGATTCTTGTTCGGGACGTCGATGTCGAGCGCAACCTCGCCCATGCGGAGGAGGTAGAAGACGTCGGCCGAATCGCCGCGCTTGGCGATCTGCTGGCCTTCCTCGAAGTGAACGTTCTGGGCGCAGCCCGCGATGAATTCGAGCTGCTCCTGGGTGAGTCCGGCGAAGACCGGGCTCTCGGCGATAACAGCATCCAACGTCTTCACGACTTGGCCTCCTGGGTCGCTCTTATTGCGGCAACTTCCTCGCGAATGTCGATTCCGACCGGGCACCAGGTGATGCAGCGACCGCAACCGACGCAGCCGAGAGTGTCGAACTGGTCGTGCCAGGTGGACAGCTTGTGAATCAACCATTGGCGGTAGCGCGATTTCGTCTCCCTGCGCGTGCCGCCGCCGTGCATCTCCGAGTACTGAAGCGTGAAGCAGGAATCCCAAATGCGGACCCGGTCGTTGGCTTCGCCCGAGAGACTGTTCGTGTCGTCGACCGTGGTACAGAAGCAGGTCGGGCAGGCGAGCGTGCAGTTCGTGCAGGCAAGGCAGCGGGCGGCGACGTCGTCGTAGCGCTCGTGCTCGAGATTGGCGAGCAGGAGATCGTGTACGTCGCTGCGATCGAGCGTGATTCCCATCCGCTCGCGGGCCGCGTCGGTGACCTTCTCGGCGGCCGTGAGATCGGCTTTTTCGGCCGGCTGCTGCGGGAGCTCGGCCAGCAGCTCGGCGCCCTCGTCGGTACCGGCTTCGGCCAGGAAGCGGTGGCTGCCGTCGAGGATCTCGGTCAGGACGAGGTCGTAGCCGTCCTCGGCCCTGGGGCCGGTGCCCATCGAGGCGCAGAAGCAGTTCTCCGCCGGCTCGCCGCAGTTGACGGCGATGACGAACGAGTTCTTGCGCCGATTCAGGTAGTCCTCGTCGGCGTGGGGGCCGCCGATGAGAACGCGATCCTGGATCTTGATCGCGGCGACCTCGCAAGGCCGGACGCCGAAGAAGGCAGTTCGCTTCGTCTCGGCGGCGTTCTTGGCCACCTTGAAGCTCCCGTTCGTGCGCTCGATCTGAAGCAGGCGCACGCTGGGAGTGAGTAGCTCGCGCTTCCACGACTGCGGTCCAACCGCGTATCCGAAGCGGGCTTCGTCGTCGCGGCGCTCCAGCCGGTACGAGCCCGGGGCCTGTACGTCCTTCCATCCAACTGGAAGCTCGGCGGCAGAAGCGATCTCACCGTAAACGATCGCCCTGTCGCGGACTGTCGGCGCGACGACGCGCCAGTCACGACGGCGAAGTACCTCAACGATCGCTTCGAGCGCCTCGGGCGCGAGAACGGCCCGCATGGCTTGCTCCTTTCGTTCGCTCGTCAGCGTAAATCCCTTTCTCCGGGGCGGCAGCCGAAGCTTTTCGGGCCGCCTCTGCTCTCGCATCGGTAGCCCGGCCCGATGCGCTTGCGGGAAGCCCGCACGCCCCGAACAACGGCACCGATGCCGGTGGCTTCAGCGTACATCTACGCTGAAGCGGTGACGACTTTATCTGAGAGAGACGGAACCGTGGCGCAGCGAAGGCGCCTGCAGGTCGCGGGCGTAGTGCAAGGGGTCGGTTTTCGACCGTTTGTGTATGGATTGGCGCACCGCCACGGGCTCGCCGGGTTCGTCCGGAACGACGCACGGGGCGTCGTCGTCGAGGTCGAAGGCGAGCCGAAAGAGCTCGACCTCTTTGCCGCCGCGCTGGTCGAGCAGGCGCCTCCACTTGCTCGCATCGCCTCGCTCGAGACGAGCAAGATCGAAGCTCGTGGCGAGCGCGAGTTCGTGATCGAGGCGAGCGCCGAGGACGGCGAGCGCACCGCTCTCGTGCCTGCCGACATCGCCACCTGCGACGACTGCCTGCGCGAGCTCTTCGATCCCGGCGATCGCCGCTTCCGCTACCCGTTCGTCAACTGCACAAACTGCGGGCCGCGCTTCACGATCGTGCGCTCGGTTCCCTACGACCGGGCGAACACGACCATGGCCTCGTTCGAGATGTGCGATCAGTGCCGGCGCGAGTACGAGGATCCGGGCGACCGGCGCTTCCACGCCGAGCCGACCTGCTGCCCGGATTGCGGCCCCAGGCTTTCGCTCGAGCTGGAAGAGGCCGTCTCGCTGCTGCGCGAGGGAAAGATCGTGGCGATCAAGGGGCTCGGCGGCTACCACCTCGCCTGCGACGCGACCAGCGAGCAGGCGGTCGCCAGGCTCAGAGCCCGAAAGGGGCGGGAGGAGAAGCCGCTCGCGGTCATGACCTCGAGCCCGGAGCTCCTGGTCGAGCTCGGCGCCGATGAAGAGGCGCTGCTGCGCTCGGCCGAGCGCCCGATCGTGCTTGCCCGGCGCCGCCCCGGGGCGCCCGTCGCGCCGTCGGTCGCGCCCGCCACCGAGTGGCTTGGAGTGATGCTCCCCTACACGCCGCTCCATCACCTGCTCTGTGCCGATTTCGCAGGCGCCCTGGTGATGACGAGCGGGAACCTCTCCGACGAGCCGATCGCCTTCGAGAACGAGGAGGCGCAGCGGCGCCTCGGCGAGGTCGCCGATGCCTTTCTCTCTCACGACCGCCCGATCGAGCGTCGCTGCGAGGACTCGGTCGTGCGCGCGGCCTTCCCGATCCGCCGCTCCCGCGGCTACGCGCCCGCGGCTCTTCCCCTTCCGGTCAGCGCACGGAGCCCGCTCATAGCCACCGGCGCCGAGCTCAAGAGCACCTTCTGCGTCGTCCGCGGCGACCAGGCCTTCCTCTCGCCCCATCTCGGCGACCTCGACACAGAGCTCGCCTACCGCGCCTTCCGCACCGACCTAGAGCTCTACCTGGCGATGCTCGCAGTCGAGCCGGAGCTCGTGGCCTGCGACCTGCACCCCGACTACCTGAGCAGCAAGTGGGCGCGAGGTCAGGATCTGGAGCTGATCGAGGTGCAGCACCATCACGCCCACGCCGCCGCCTGCCTGGCCGAGAACGGGGAGACCGGCCCGGCGCTGGCGCTCGTCCTCGACGGCACCGGCTACGGCACGGACGGAACGATCTGGGGCGGCGAGCTCTTGCGCTGCGACCTGGCCGGCTTCGAGCGGATCGGCCATCTCGATCCCGTGCCGCTGCCCGGCGGCGAGGCGGCGGTGCGCGAGCCCTGGCGCGTGGCGGCCGCCTACCTCGAGCGGGCGGAGAGGCCGGTTCCCTTCCCGGACTGGTCGCGCGTGCGCGAGAGCCTGAAGGTGAACGCGCCCCTCTCCTCGGGCGCGGGGCGGCTGTTCGACGCCGCCGCGGCGCTCCTGGGTGTACGCGAGCGGGTCAGTTACGAGGGCCAGGCGGCGATCGAGCTGGAGCAACTCGCCGGCCACAAGGAGGCCGAGCCCTACCCGTGTCGCAGCGAGAGCGAGCGCATTCTCGCAGCCGATCTGATCGCCGCGGCGCACGACGATCTCGCGGCCGGGCGCGATCGCGCCGAGATAGCGGCGGCCTTCCACGAAGGGCTCGCGCTTGCCTGCGCCGAGGCCTGCGCCCGCGCCGCCGAGCCGCGTTCGGTCGTTCTCTCCGGCGGCTGCTTCCAGAACCTGCGCCTGCTCGCGAGCACGCGCCGGCGCCTCGAGGAGCTCGGCTTCCGCGTTCTCGTCCATCGCCTGCTTCCGCCCAACGACGCCTGCATCTCCTTCGGCCAGGCGGCCGTCGCTGCGTACGCTATGACCTCATGTGCCTAGGGATTCCAGCTCAGATCGTAGAGATCCTCGACCCTGAAGCCAAGACGGCCAAGGCCGAGATCGGCGGCGTGCGCCGCGTGGTCTCCTGCGCCCTGCTCGAAGGCGAGGCGCAGGTGGGCGAGTGGGTGCTCGTCCACGTCGGCTTCGCGCTCGATCGCATCGACGAGGAGCAGGCGGCCGAGACGCTGCAGCTGCTGAGCGACATGGGCGAGGCCTACGAGCGCGAGCTGGCCGAGATTCGTAAGAGCGCGGAGGGAGCCGCGTGAGATACGTGGACGAGTTCCGCTCGGGCGAGCTGGCGCGCGCGTTCGCGAGCGAGCTCGAGCAGGCGATGCCGTCCGGGCGTGAGCTGGCGATCATGGAGGTCTGCGGCGGGCACACGCACGCGATCTACAAGCACGGGATCGACGAACTTCTGCCGCAGGGACTCGAGCTCGTGCACGGGCCCGGCTGTCCCGTCTGTGTGATCCCGGTCGGGCGTGTCGACGACGCCGTCTCGCTCGCGCTCGAGCCGAACGTCATCTTCACCACCTTCGGCGACATGATGCGCGTGCCCGGGAGCAAGGGCTCGCTGCTCGACGCCCGCTCGCGCGGAGCGGACGTGCGCATGGTCTACTCGCCGCTCGATGCGCTCGAGCTGGCGCGAGCGAATCCAGAGCGCGAGGTGATCTTCTTCGCAATCGGCTTCGAGACGACCGCGCCCTCCACGGCCGTGACGCTTCTGCGCGCCCGCGACGAGGGGATCCGCAACTTCTCGGTCTTCTGCAACCACGTCACGATCGGGCCGCCGCTGCGCGCGATCCTCGATGCGCCGGAGCTGCGCCTGGACGGACTGATCGCGCCCGGGCACGTCTCGGCGGTGATCGGCTCGCGCGCCTACGACTTCATCGCCGCGGAGTACGGTCGCCCGGTCGTCGTCGCCGGCTTCGAGCCGCTCGACATCCTGCAGTCGGTTCTGATGCTCGTGCGCCAGCTCGCCGCCGGCCGCGCCGAGGTCGAGAACCAGTACACCAGGGTCGTGCGCGAGCACGGGAATCCGCGGGCGCTGGAGGCGATCGAGCGGACGATGGAGCTGCGCGACAGATTCGAGTGGCGCGGGCTGGGCTCGATTCCCGATAGCGGCCTGCGACTGCGCGATCAGTTCGCCGACTGGGATGCCGAGCGCCGCTTCGAGATTCCCGGCCTGAGCGTTCCCGATCACAAGGCCTGCCAGTGCGGCCAGGTGCTGCGCGGCCTCGTCAAGCCCTGGGAGTGCAAGGTCTTCGGCAAAGCCTGCACGCCCGAGAGTCCGATCGGCACCTGCATGGTCTCGTCGGAGGGGGCGTGCGCGGCTTATTACCACTACGGGCGGAACAGACCGAAGCGCGGTACCGTGCCGGCGTGAGCGAAAGTGCGGACGAAGATCGTGCCGAGGCGCGCCGCCGCCGCAAGCCGCGCCTGCGAGACGAGCGCATCACGCTGGTGCACGGCGCCGGCGGCAAGGCCACACGCACGCTGGTTGAGGCGCTGTTCCTGGAGGAGCTGGGCAATCCGCTGCTCGAGCCGCTCGGGGACTCGGCGCTGATCGAGGCGGGCGGAACCAGGCTCGCCTTCACGACCGATGCGCACGTGGTTCAGCCGCTCTTCTTCCCGGGCGGCGACATCGGCTCGCTGGCGGTGAACGGCACCGTCAACGACATCGCCGTTTCCGGGGCGCGCCCGCTCGTCCTTTCCGCCGCATTTGTGCTCGAAGAGGGGCTCGAGGTCGCCGATCTGCGCCGCATCGTTGCCTCGATGGCCGACGCTGCGCGCGAGGCGGGGGTCGTGGTCGCGGCCGGCGACACCAAGGTGGTCGAGCGCGGCCGCGGCGACGGGCTGACCGTGACCACCGCGGCGATCGGGCTCGTCGACGAGCGTGTCTCGCTCGGCGCCGAGCGGGTGCAGCCGGGCGACAAGGTGATCGTCTCGGGCACGCTCGGCGATCACGGCATGGCGGTGATGATCGCGCGCGGCAACCTCGAGCTCGAGGTCGAGATCGAGAGCGACTCGGCCTCGGTCTTTCCCCTCGCCGAAGCGCTCTTTTCGCTGGGCGAGGATCTGCGCTGGCTGCGCGATCCCACTCGTGGCGGCTTGGCGACCACGCTCAATGAGCTGACCGAGGCGAGCGGTCTCTGCGTAGTGCTGGACGAGAAGGCTCTGCCCGTGCGCGAGCAGGTGGCCGCGGCCTGCGAGATTCTCGGCATCGATCCGCTCTACGTGGCCAACGAGGGCAAGCTGATCGCGGTCGTGGCCGCCGGGCGGGCCGACGAGGCGCTGGCGCTCCTTCGCGCCCATCCGCTCGGGGTCGAGGCCTGCATCGTCGGCGAGGTGGAGTCGGAGCCGGAAGGTCTCGTGCTGCTGCAGACGGCCTTCGGCGGCAGCCGCGTGGTGGACATGCTGGTCGGCGATCCGCTGCCGCGCATCTGTTGAGCGAGGCAGTCGCACATCCGGTTCCGGAAGGAAGAAGGAGCCTGCGCAGGGTTTCGCCCGGAAACTCGCCGGGTAAAGCGAAGCGGTGTCGAGGAGGATCTCCGCCGCCGTCGTTCTCTCGATCGCGCTTCTCGTGGCTGCCTACGGCGGCCTGGCGGCTGCGGCCGGCTCGTCTCACGCCAAGGTAGTAGCGAAGACCGTCGTCGCCGGAAACGACTGGACGCGCTTCGACTGGAACGCGCAGCGGAGCGGCTCGGTGCCGTTCTCGACCGGCATCACCGCGGCGAACGTCTCCGGGCTGAAGCGGCAGCAGGTTCGGCTGCCCGGCACCGCCGACTCGTCACCGATCTATCTGCACGGCGTCACAATCGGTGGTGCGACGCACGACGCCTTCTTCGTCACGACGACGTACGGGATCACCGTGGCGATAGACGCCGCGAGCGGGTCGATCCTGTGGAAGTGGACGCCGCCCGGATACGGCGACTGGGTCGGCACCTACCGGATCACGACCGCGACGCCGGTCGCCGACCCGAGCCGGGAGTGGATCTATGCGGCCTCGCCCGACGGCCGCATCCAGAAGCTCTCCGTCGCGGACGGGCACGCTACCTGGCGCGTCTCGATCACCAAGCTCCCGCAGCGCGAGAAGATCGCCTCCTCGCTCAACTACGCAAACGGGCACGTGATCGCGACGACGGGCGGCTACATCGGTGACCAGCCGCCCTACCAGGGGCACGTCGCGATCGTAAACCCGGCGAACGGCCGGCTCGTGCGCGTGTGGAACTCGCTCTGCTCCAACCGGCGCGGTCTGATCGTGCCCAGCTCGTGCCCGTCCAGCGACTCCGCGATCTGGGGCCGTGCCGGCGCCGTCGTCGTTCCCGGCAGCGGCGACCTGCTCGTCGCGACCGGTAACGCGAACTGGAACGGCAGCACCGACTGGGGCGACTCGACACTCTTGCTGACACCGTCGGCGACGCGGCTGATCGGCAACTACACGCCGACGAACACCGCGCAGCTGAACGCGACCGATCAGGACATCGGCTCGACATCGCCCGTGTACCTCACCTCCGGCCTCGTCGCACAGGGCGGCAAGGACGGGAAGATCCGGCTTCTCAGCATGAAGCGGCTGCGCGGGACGGCGCCGCACAAGGGCGGCGAGCTCCAGGTAATGTCGACTCCGTCGGGCACGGATCTGTTCACGGCGCCGGCGGTGTGGCGAACGGGAACGAGCGTCTGGATGTTCGCCGCCGACAACGGCGGCACCGCGGCCTGGGTGCTGAAGGGCGGTCGGTTGCACCAGGTCTGGCACAACGCAAGCGACGGCACGAGCCCGATCGTCGCCGGCAACCTGCTCTGGGTCTACGGACCGGGCGGCGGGCTTCGCGTTTACGTGCCCGGGACGGGAAGGCTCGTGACGACGCTCCAGGCCGGGCCCGGGCACTGGAACAGTCCGATCGTCGTTGACGGCCGCGTCGTCCTCCCCGAAGGCAACGCGAACGATCACCTGACAAGCGGCGTACTCGACATCTGGCGCTGAGAGCGCCTGGAGCGATCCGGGCCTGACGGCGCCACGGATCGGTCGTGCGGGTCAACCGGCTTTGCCTTTAAAGTGCGCCCGTGCCATCTCGTCGGCGGCAGCACGGACTGAAACGGGTGCTCGGCTCACCCGCGCTCTCCTCGACCGCGTACGGTGACGTCGGCTCCTCGATCTACTACGCACTTGGCGTTACCGCTGCACTCGCGCTCGGCCTGACGCCCGTCGTCTTCATCATCGCCGGCATCTTCTTTCTGACGACGTCGCTGACCTACGCCGAGGGAACCGTTCGCTACCCGGAGGCCGGCGGCTCCTCGAGCTTCGCCCGCCATGCTTTCAACGAGGTGGCGAGCTTCCTGGCGGCCTGGGGCCAGATGCTCAACTACGTCGTCACGATCTCCATCTCGGCTTACTTCGTGCCCCACTACCTGTCGGTGTTCTGGAGCCCGCTCAGAACGCCGCCCTGGGACATAATCGCGGGCGCTTCGCTGGTCTTGACCCTCGTAGGGCTGAACATCCTCGGCCTGCGTGAGGCCGTCAAGCTGAACATCATTTTGGCCGTCCTCGACTTCTCGACTCAGGTTCTGCTCGTCGCGCTCGGCAGTGTGCTCATCTTCAGGCCGCACATCCTGATCTCGAACGTTCACCTCGGCGTCGCGCCGCACTGGTCGGGCTTCCTGCTCGCGGTTCCGATCGCGATGATCGCCTACACCGGTCTGGAGACGATCTCCAACCTGGCCGAGGAGACGCGCGATCCGCCACGCGACGTCCCGCGTGCCTACAACATGCTGCGCATCGCGGTCTTCGCGATCTATCTGACTCTGCCGGCGATCGCTCTAATGGCGCTGCCGGTCACGTTCAAGAACGGCCATTACCAGACACTTCTTGGTCTACCCCCGGGGAAGGGCGGCTATGCGAGCGATCCGGTGCTAGGAATTGTCTCGGGCCTCAAGCTCCACGGCGTGTTCCATACGATCCTGCGCTACTACGTCGGTGTGCTGGCGGGGACGATCCTCATCATAGGCACCAACGCCGGCATCATGGGCTCCTCGCGCATCAGCTACGCGATGTCGAGCTACCGGCAGATACCGGAGTTGTTCCGCCGGCTTCATACGCGCCTGCGCACCCCCTGGCGCTCACTCGTCTTCTTCTCGGCGACCTTCCCGATTCTGCTGATGCTGCCGGGCATAGTGATACGCGATCGGGAGGTGAACTTCCTCGGGACGATGTACTCGTTCGGGGCGATGCTCTCGTTCGCGATCGCGAACATCTCGCTGATTGCCCTGCGCTACCGCTACCGCGATGCCGAGCTGGCTTACAAAGCGCGGCCGAATTTCCGTTTCAGGGGAGTTGAATGGCCGCTCTTCGCCATCATCGGCCTCTTCGGCACCGCCGCCGCCTGGCTTTCGATCACTATCCAGGAGTCGGGTACGCGAATCGCGGGTTTCAGCTGGCTGGTGGCCGGATTCGCGCTCTTCATCATCTATCGCAAACGCGTCCTCAAGATTCCGCTGCGTCAGACGACTCACGCGCCCGCCGAGATTCTGCCCTGGCAGCTCGAGTACCGGCAGATCCTGGTGCCTGTCTTCGCCGAGGCCGACGTGGCCACGGCTATGAACGTCGCCTGCCAGCTCGCCGCCGAACGGCGCTCGCGGATCACGGCCGTGGCGCCGCTGGAGGTTCCGCTCGGGTCTCCGATCGGAACGCGCCTGCCCGAGGAGGAAGAGCGCCTCGACGACTTGCTCGACGAGGCAGAGGCGATCGCGGCCGACTACGGCATCAACGTTCGCCCGCGGCTTTTTCGCACCCGCAGCGCTTCAGAGGCGATCGTCGCCGAGGCCCGCCACCACCACGCCGAGATCATCGTGCTTCCGACCAGTCGGCCTCCGTTCCGGCGCCAGAGCCGGCGTATGCCGCTCGACCGCACGACCGAGCTGGTGCTCAGACGCGCTCCCTGTCGTGTCTTGCTCGCCGTGGAACGAGGCGAGACTCGTCCTTCCGGCTACCCGCCGGAGCTCGTGCGTAACACAGCTGGCTCCTAACCCGCTTTGACGAAGGTCTGAGCTGAGCGCGGCTTTCAGCTGGAGCGCTCGGCACTGTCTTGCCGAGTCGATGACGGAAGAGAGCCGGACGCTGACGGCGGGCGGGCAGCGATCTCGCTCCAAAACTCGATGAAAGCGCGCTCAACAGCGAAACCCATGCGTAGCGTCGCGCGCCCGAAAGTGGCGTGATCCGGAATCGTGCGCTCTACCTCCTCGTACGCGGCGAGCTTTTCACGATGTGACCGCTCCTGGGCCTGGGCGAGGGCGACGATGTTCTCGCTGTCGAGCGAATCGCTGAAGAACAGCTTCAACAGGGCGACATCGCGTATCTGCGGCGCTTCGGAGGTGGGCTCACGCAGCCATTCCTCGAGAGCCTGGCGGCCCGTCTCGGTTATCGAGTAGACATGGCGGCGGCGCCCGTGCTGTTCCTGCTCCTCTTCGAGCAGTCCGAGCTCTGAGAGTCGCGCCGGTTCGGCGTACAGCTGCGAATGGGGAAACGCCCAGAAATTACCGACCGATTGAGCGACCTTGCGCTTCAGGTCATATGGTGTAGCCGGGCTGTGCGCGATCCAGCCGAGCACCAGGTACGAGACCGGAGTGAGGGTCGAGCTTGACACCGCCAACATCTTACCGTATCTTCCGCACCATCCTATCGCGATGATACGGAACGGACGATTGACGACAGAACGAGCATTTTCGAGAGAGCCAGTCCTCCACTGCGAGGGTCTGCGCAAGCGCTTCGGCGACATTCAGGCCGTCAACGGCGTCAGCTTCGAGATCGCGCCGGGCGAGAGCTACGGGCTGCTCGGTCCAAACGGCGCCGGCAAGACGACGACCATCTCGATCGTTGCCGGGCTGCTCGAGGCGGACGCGGGCGAAGCGTTCGTGGCCGGCAAGCGCCTGACCACGCGCAGCGTCGCGGCGAAGGCGGCGATCGGCTTCGTCCCGCAGGAGCTGGCGATCTACCCCGACCTGACGGCGCACGAGAACCTCGCTTTCTTCGCGCGACTGTACGGGCTCTCGGCCAAGCAGGCGCGCGCACGCGCGGAGGAGGTGCTGAAGGTCATCGGTCTCTCCGAGCGCGCCAGGGATCAGGCGAAGACCTACTCGGGCGGGATGAAGCGCCGCCTCAACATCGGCATCGGACTTCTGCACGAGCCGAGCCTGCTGATCCTCGACGAACCCACCGTGGGCGTCGATCCGCAGAGCCGAAACGCCATCCTCGAGTCGGTCGAGCAGCTGGGCGAGCGGGGGATGGCGGTGCTCTACACGACGCACTACATGGAGGAGGCCGAGCGGCTCTGTGACCGGGTCGGGATCATCGACCGTGGCGAGCTCAAGGCGGAGGGGACGCGCGAGGAGCTGGTGGCGCTGCTCGGTCAGCACGACAAGGTGCACCTGACGGGCACCGGCGCGCTCGAGGCGGCCGCGAAGGCGTGCGCAAGCATCGGCGCGGTCCACGCCGCTTCGACCGGAGACGGCTCGATCGAGCTCCTGGTCGAGGGCGCGAGCGCAGCCCTGCCCGAGATCCTGACCATCGCGAGCAAGGCCGGCGTCGCCGTTCACAGCGTCGAGGTCGATGAGCCGAACCTCGAAGCCGTCTTCCTGCACCTCACCGGCCGGGCGCTACGCGACTGACGCAGTAGAACGGGCCGGTGCGCACAGCCTTCATCATCACCGCCAAGGACCTGCGCCAGCGCCTGCGCGACCGTTCTGCGTTCCTGGTTGCGGTCGTGGCTCCGCTCGCGCTCGCCTTTACGCTCAGCGTCACCATCTCGGGCTTCTCGGTCGGGAGCAAGATCTTCAAGATCGGGCTCGTCGATCTCGATCACGGCCCGGCGGCGAGCAGCCTCCGAGACGCCATGGCGAAACCGGGCTCGTCTGTGGCTCTGCACGACTTGGCAACACCGGCCGAAGGTCGCGGGCTGGTCAAGGACGGCAAGCTCGATGGTGCGATCGTGCTTCCACAGGGCCTCTCGGCCGCGTCCATGGGCGGCCCGCCGGTGCAGATCGATGTGGTCGGGGACCCCAAGAATCCGATCGGGGCGCTCGTCGGGCGCTCTATGGCCGGCTCTTTCGCCAGCTACATGCGCACGATCCAGGTCGCCTCCAAGGCGCTTGGAGCCGGCCCGGTCGAGACGATCAAGATCGCGGGCCGGGTCTCCTCCTCGAGCCCACCGGTCTCGATCAGCGACACCTCGACGACCAAGAGGAACCTCGACCCGAAGACCTACTACTCGGCCGCCATGGCCGTCTTCTTTCTCTTCTTCGCCGTCCAGTTCGGGATCTCGAGCCTGCTCAACGAGCGCAGCGACGGCACTCTCGCCCGCATGCTCGCGGCGCCGATTCACCGTGGCTCGATCCTCGTCGGTAAGGCGATGACCAGCCTCGCGCTAGGGCTGACGAGCATGACCGTACTCGCGCTCACCACTCGCTTTGCGATCGGCGCCTACTGGGGGAACCCGCTCGGGGTCGCCGTCTTGATCGTCTGCGCCGTGCTCGCCGCGACCGCGGTGACCGCGCTGGTGACCACGCTCGCCAAGACCGCCGATCAGGCGAACGCCTGGCTTACGATCGTGAGCATCGTCCTCGGCATGCTCGGCGGCTCCTTCTTCCCGGTCGCCCAAGCGGGCGGGCTACTGGCGGCGCTGAGCAAGGCTACGCCGCACGCCTGGTTCTTGAGCGGTCTCCAGGATCTCTCCAGCGGCGGATCGCTGAGCGTGATCGTCGAGCCGGTGCTCGTGCTGCTCGGGATCGCCTTGGTCTGCGGCTCGGTTGCGCTCGTCCGGATCAGGAGGCTGATCGAGCCGTGAGGGTGCTGGCGATCGTCAGGATCGAGCTGACGCGGATCTTCCGCTGGCGCGCGAACATCTTCTTCCTGCTGATCATGCCGATGGGCCTGATCCTGCTGCTGGGAGTCGCTTTCGGCAATACCAGCGCTCGCGTCGGCGTGATCAAGCAGGAGAACGGGCCGCTCGCGGAGCAGCTCGTCAGGGCGCTGGGCAACCAGCCCGGCCTCGATACGCGGAGCTACGACGGGCAGGGTAGCCTGGAGAAGGCGGTCGAGCGAGGCTACGTATCGGCCGGCCTGCTGATTCCGCGCGACTACGACACCCGCATCCGGGCGGGGAGGCCGGTGGCCGTCCGCTACTTCGCTCGTCCCGATTCGATCGCCCCGGAAGTGCGGATCGCGGTCGAGTCTGCGGTCGCAGCTCAGGGCAGCAACATCGCGGCGGCCCGGATCGTGCGCGGCGACCAGAAGGTCTCGTTCGAGGCCGCACTACAGCGTGTGAGCGCCGTCAAGGTCGAGCCGCCCGTCAGCGTCCAGCTGCTATCTGCGAAGGGAGGCAAGTACCCCAAATCGCAGGGTCAGTTCGATCGCAGCGCCAGCACCCAGCTTTTGCTCTTCGCCTTCCTGTCGGCTCTTACCGGCTCGGTCTGGCTAATCGAGACGCGCCGGCTCGGGGTGGCCCGGCGGATGCTCTCGACGCCCAGCTCTGCGCGCGAGATCCTGCTCGGGATCGTGCTCGGGCGCTGGGTGATCACGCTCCTGCAATCGCTCCTGATCGTGCTCTTCTCCTGGCTCGTCTTCTCGGTCGGCTGGGGCAATCCACTCGGGACGAGCACCGTCATCCTCTCCTTCAGTCTGGTCGCAGTGGGAGCCGGGGTGCTGATCGGGACGCTCTTCTCGAGCGAGCAGCAAGCCGGCCCGGTGGGGATGATCGTCGGCCTCACCTTCGCGGCGATCGGCGGCTCGATGGAGCCGCTCGAATACTTTCCCTCGACGATGCGGAAGATCGCACACATCACGCCACACGCCTGGGCCAACGACGCCTTCGACCATCTGCTCGTGAACGGCGGCGGCCTTTCGCACGTGTACCTGGACGTCGCCGTTCTCTGCGGCTATGCGGTGGTGCTGCTCACGCTTGCGACCTGGCGCCTGCGGCGCGTCCTAACCGCCTGAATCCGCGTTTTCCGGGGGCGCAGGTAGCCTGAGGGGCGTATTTCTCTCGGGGAGTCCCTTTGAACGAGCCGCCAGAGACAGAGAAGCGCCGGTTGCTCGCGGCTCGCGTCGCGGTCGCCTACGTCTTCTTCGCCAACGGGGCGCTGGCGGGCAACTGGGTGGTGCGCATCCCGGCGCTGATGGACAGGCTCGGCCTGACCGTTGGGGCGCTTGGCTTCGCCTTTTTTGCGGCACCGGTGGGTGCGATCCTGACGATGCCGTTCGCGGGCCGGCTGATCACACGCGCCGGCAGCCGCCGCACGACGCGGATGTCCTTCTTCTTCTTCTGCGCCGCGATCGTGCCGATTCCCTTCGCCCCCGATCTGGTCGTGCTCGGACTGGCGATCTTCGTTATCGGTGTGGTCAGCTCGTTTGTGGACGTGGCGATGAACGCGCACGGGCTTGCGCTCGAGCGTCGCTACGGGCGCCCTATCCTCTCCTCTTTCCACGCCTGGTTCAGCATCGGCGGGCTGGCAGGCGCGGGCACCGGTGCGCTTGCGGCTTGGGCTGCGCTCGACATCCGGCTGCACATCCCGATCGCGGTGGCGGTGGCGCTGTTAGGCGGCCTCGTCCTTACTCCCTTCCTGCTCCGTGACGGCGACGAGGTCGAGCAGCAAGAGCGGCGTTTCTTCGTCAAGCCGCCCCGGCAACTCGTGGTGCTCGGTCTCGTTGCCTTCGCCAGCCTCCTCTCGGAGGGCGCGGCCGGCGATTGGAGTGCCGTCTACATCGACAAACCGCTTCAGGCCAGCAAAGCCGTCGCCGCGCTCGGCTACTTCTCCTTCTCGCTGATGATGGTGGCAGGGCGCCTGAGCGGCGATCGCCTGACGACACGGTTCGGGCCAGCCGCGCTGACGCGCACGGGCGGCCTTCTGGCGGCTGGAAGCCTGACCGCCGCGCTCCTGATCGGACATCCTGCTGCGGCCATCGTCGGTTTCGCCGGCATGGGCGCCGGGCTCGCGGTCGTCGTTCCGACTGTCTTCCGCGCCGCGGGCTCGCACCCCGAGGTGCCGCCGGCGATCGGGCTCGCCTCGGTCTCGCTGATCGGCTACTTCGGCTTTCTTGTCGGCCCGCCGCTGATCGGCTCGATGGGCCACTTCATCGGGCTGCCGAAGGCGCTCGGGATCGTCGCTTTTTGCATGGCGGCGATCGGCCTGCTCGCCTCGAGCGCTGCGCCGGCGCGGAGCGTGGGACAGACGCAGCTCCTAACCGCCGAGGAGTAGACAACCCCGAGCGAGGAAACCCTAGAAAAGGTAGCTGTGCTGGCGGCTCAGGAAGAAGCCGTGGCCGCTCTTGTTGGTACACCGAAGCCCGGCCATCTTCGACGTGCAGGTAAAACCGTCGTGGCGCCAGGTGCTTCCGTAGTTGAGCTTGCGTGCGTGCGTGTTGTAGACGGCGTCGCTGACGCAACCGTATTTCGATTTCCCCTGTGAGTTCATCTCGACCGTGATGCCGTAAGAGCACTCCTTGCCGACCTTCTTCGGCGGCGGTGGTTTGAGCCCGCTTTCGATGTCGCAGCGCAGGTAACTGGGGTAGCCCGTGGTGGCGACATAGGCGCAGAAGATGTTGTTCGAGGGCATGCGGAAATCGAGATACGCGTCTTTGCTGACCCGCGCCTTGCTTGGGCTCGCCGTCGCGCCCGAGCCGAGCACGCACAAAACGGCGACGCCAGTGACGAGCGCTATGAGAGGGCGACGCTGCATAACGGAACTGTCTCAGCTGCGGCTTCGTTTTTCAAGAGCTGAGAGCGGGAACTCCGACACCGGCGCGCTCCTGAGGTCGCGCTTCTCCAGCTCGGCGAGGATCAACTCTAGCGCAGCCACTGTCGTCGTACGGGTCGGATCGCTGCGGGAGTGCTCGGGCCGGCCGTCGTGCAGATCGACGATCGCTCCGGGCTCGAGGCGCTCGATGACATAGGCCGCCGTTTGGGGTGCCGACCAGTGGTAGTCCTCGGGGGCGATCGTGCAACCGACCTCGATCAGATCGGTTCCTGCCAGCGCTCGGCGTACGTGCTCGTCGGCCTCGAAGTAGGGCGCTCGCCAAAAGCGCGCGACTGTTCCGGTGGCCCGCTCGATCGCCGCCTGCGTCCGGAACATCTCGTCTCTGACCTCGCCGGGAGAGAGAACGGGAAGGCGCGGGTGCGACCAGCTGTGCAGGCCGAGCTGATGGCTCTCGGCGATCGCGCGCCGCAGAGTGCTCTCGCGCCCGGCGATGTTCTCCCCTAGAACGAAGAAGGTCGCACGAGCTCCGTGCTCGGCGAGGAGATCGAGTATCTCCACCGTCCAGGCCGACGGACCGTCGTCGAAGGTGAGCGCGAGCACCGACCTCTCGGCTCTCCCCCGGGAGCTCATGCCGGTGAGCATAGGCGCGCTCGACGGCTACTGCCTAACATCTCGCCGATGTCCGGGGCGACTCCCGGTGAGCCTCGGAGGACAGGCGAAGAGATCCGGTCCGTTGCTCTCTAGTCCACGCTCGAGAGATCGACGTGGCAGTAACCACTCGGGTGCTTGTCCAGATAGCCCTGGTGATACTCCTCGGCCGGCCAGAACTCGCCCGCGGGCACGATCTCGGTTGCGATCGGGCGTGAGTAGCGCCTCGACCGTGCGAGCTCGTCTCGGGCCTTCTCGGCGGCAGCTTGCTGCTCTTCGGAGTGCGTGTAGATCGCCGAGCGGTACTGCGTCCCGACGTCGTTTCCCTGGCGGTCTCGCTGCGTCGGGTCGTGGATCTTCCAGAAGTGATAGAGCAGGCGCTCGTAGGAGACGGTCTTAGGGTCGTACTCGACCCTCACCGACTCGGCGTGGCCGGTCAGCCCGGTACAGACATCCTCGTAGCTCGGGTTTTCGGCACTGCCGCCGCTGTAGCCGGCGGTCGTGGCTACGACTCCCTTAATGCGCTTGAAATACGCCTCGACGCCCCAGAAGCAACCGGCCGCAAAGGTCGCAGTCTCAGTTGCCATCGCTTGGCTCTCCTTCGAACAGAGCGAGGAACTCCCCGTAGCCCTCCTCCTCGAGCCTCTCGACCGGGATGAAGCGAAGCGCCGCCGAGTTGATGCAGTAGCGCAACCCGGTAGGAGCCGGTCCGTCGGGGAAGACGTGGCCGAGATGCGCGTCTGCGCTCGAGCTCCGCACTTCCGTGCGCCTCATGCCGTACGAGGAATCGCCGCGCTCGACGATCTCTTCCACGTCGATCGGCCTCACGAAGCTTGGCCAGCCGCTGCCCGAGTCGAACTTATCGGTCGAGCTGAAGAGCGGCTTGCCCGAGACGACGTCCACGTAGATGCCGGGCCTGTGGTTGTCCCAGTACTCGTTCTGGAACGGCTGCTCCGTTCCGCTCTCGCAGACAACCTCGTACTGCAAGGGCGTCAGGCGCTCCTTCAGCTCCTCTTTCCGAATCCGGCCGGGTTCATCCTTCGATTTCGTTCGAGTTCCTTTCCTCCACGCCATCGTTGCACCTCGTCTCTCTTCCGTCTGCGCCTTCACATAGCGGCGAAGTTCGCGCCAACCTTCGATTCAATCCTTCACAGACTCAAACGGAGATGATCCGCAGACTGTTCCCGGCCGCCTCGGATCTGTCACACTTCGAGGTCGAAAGGTTCTTGAGCGAATACCGGCCGCCTCTACAGCTCTAGCGCCACGAGGTGTGAAGATGAATACGAGACGGTCGGTCATAATTGGCATCGGGGCGGCGATACTTGCGTTACTCGCGGCCGCGACTCCTCTTCAGGGAGCAAGTCGGTCGAGCACGAGCGGCACCGAGCCCGACCGCCGCTCGCGTTCGTTTGAGAGTTCGCCTGTGCCGTCGCAGCGTTATCTCCCGTCGTCGCCGAAGGCGAGGGAGAGCACGGACGCCGTCGAGAGCTTCTACTATTACCAGGGCAAGGCCGTCTGGTTGCAGAGGTCCGGCCACGAACTGAGCGTTCGCTTCCGCCCGAAGGTGTCGACGGCGAGCGAGAGCACGCTCGTCGGCGAGCTCTCAGCCTCGGCGCGGCTGAGCCGAGCCTCGCGGCTCAGGGGTCGCGACCTGTCAGCGATCAGCGTCAAGGGCAAATCGAGCGCCGGCTTCAAGCGCCTGTTCGCAGACCTGAAGGCGAAGCAGAATGTCGAGTTCGCCTATCCGGCCTGGGTGGATCCGCGAAGCGGCGGCCGTCTGCTCCTGACCGACGAGCTGGTCGTGCGCCTGAAGGATGGCTCCGCGTCCGCCGAGGCCAGGGATGCTCTCGCCGCGCGCGGTCTCGCGATCGCCCGCAAGATTTCCTACAGCTCCGATGAGTACGTGCTGCGGCTGCTCAAACCGAAGAAGTCCGATCCGTTGGCCGTTTCAAGGGCGCTCTACCGAAGCGGTCTGGTCGAGTGGGCCGAGCCGAACTTCGTTCAGGAGCTCCACAAGGACTACGTCCCCAACGATCCGCTCTTCCCGCAGCAGTGGCATCTACGAAATACCGGCCAGAGCGGCGGAACGGTGAACGCCGACGCTCATCTCAGCGGCGCCTGGGATCTACAAACAGGCGGTCCCGATACGACGATCGCCATCATCGATGACGGCGTTCAGCTCACGCATCCCGACCTCTCGGCGAACATCTACACCAACCCCGGCGAGATCCCGGGTAACGGCGTCGACGACGACGGTAACGGCTACGTCGACGACGTCCACGGCTGGAACTTCCTGTCGAACAACAACAACGCAAACCCCACCGGCTTCACCGGCGATATCGACAGTCACGGAACCGCGGTGGCAGGCGTTGCAGCCGCGCGTGGGGACAACGGCATCGGGGTCGCGGGGGCGTGCCCGAACTGCACGATCCTGCCGGTCAAGATCGCGACCGACGATGTCTGGGCAACGGACTCGGCGATCGCCGATGCGATTCGCTACGCGGGCCGGATGGCGGACGTGATCAACATCAGCTGGGGCGGAAGCGTGCCGAGCTCGGCGCTCCAGTACGCCCTCCAGTACGCGCTGACAATCGGTCGCGACGGCAAGGGCGCGGTCGTGTTCGTCGCCTCGGGGAACGGCGCCTCGGGGTTCATGCGGTTCACGCTCTCGGGTCTTCCTCCCGACACCTACCGGTTTCGCTGGACTTACTCCAAGAATGAGTCCGATGCAGGCGACGTCGGAGCCGATACGGCCTGGCTCGGCTGGGTGCGTTTTCCGGACGGCGAGGTGCAGAACTTCGAGGCCGGCAGCGACCTTCCGCCCGGCTGGTCAACGGGTGGAGACAGCGGCGCCTCCTGGTCGGTCGTGACCGATCCGGCGCACTCCGACTCGGGCAGCTGCTGGTCGCACGCGGCCAAGGCAGGAAAGATCTCGAACAACCAGCAGACCTACGTCGAAGTGGTGAAGACATTCAGCCAGGAGGGCGATCTCGACTTCCTCGGCTTCGTCTCGAGCGAGGTGGGCGAGTTCCACCTCTTCGCCACCGTCGTTTACGTGGGGCTCGACGGGTTGAGGTTGTGGGTCGACAAGGGCAACGACGGCACCTGGGACTGGTCGAATACCGAACTGTGGGCGGGCGTCCCCCCGACCGATACGGGCTACCCGGCCGCCTATCCCCAGGCGATCGCGGTCGGGGCGAGCACCAGTCTCGACTGTCCGGCCTCTTACAGCCAGTTCGGCCCGGAGCTCGCTCTCGTCGCTCCCAGTAGCGGTGGCGGCTTGACAGGGACGGTCGTGACCACCGATCGAACCGGGTCGGCCGGCTACAGCTCCGGCGACTACTTCTCGGGCTTTGGCGGCACCTCCGCGGCGGCGCCCCTGGCGGCCGGAGTCGCCGGCCTCGTCCTGTCGCGAAACCCGGGCCTGACGGAGGCTCAGGTACGCGAGATCCTGGAGAACTCGGCCGACAAGATCGATCCCGAGCTAGGCGCTTACGACGCGAGCGGGCACAGCGATCGCTTCGGTTACGGCCGTATCGACGCGCAGCGTGCGCTCGAATGGACCCCTCTCCCTACGACGATCGCTTTCTCGCAGCCGCGCTATAAGGTCGCCGAGGCGCGCCGTACCGCGGTGATCACGGTCAGGCGTAGTGGCAACCTGTCGGTTGGCGCCTCGGCCGATTTCGCGACAGTCGGCGGCACGGCCAGAGGCGGCACCGATTTCGGAATCGTTTGGCGCGCAATCTCCTTCGCCCCGGGCGAGAGCTCGAAGACGATCTCGATCCCGATCAGGAAGCACGCGACCGCCGAACCCGCCAGGTCGTTTTCGCTCAGGCTCTCCAATCCTTCGCCCGGGGCTGTCCTCGGCCGGCCGAGCGCGTCCAGCCTTACGATCATGGGCAGCGAGAGGAGGCTCGGGAGGATCACCGCGGCGAGTTTGAGCCGGACCGTCTTCGAGCGCAGCGAGGCCGCGAAGACGAAGCTCATCTACCGCTTCTCGCCTCTCAGTAAGAGCTTCAGATACGTACTCTCGCTGAGGAAGGGCGCGAAGTGGGTGGTCGTTCGGCGCGTCAGCAGGAAGGGGGTCTTTAAGGGCTCTCGCACCTCGACGATCAAGGCGCTCTTCGCGAGAACGCCGATCGTGCCCGGCCGCTACCGCCTGCGGCTCTCGGCCGACGCCAACACTAGGCAGCTCGCGTTCAGGATCGAATAGGGCTTCTAGGCAGTCGTACCCGGCGGAGTCGCCGGCGTCTCGAAGAGCTCGCCGGCGCGAATGCGTGCGGCCATCTTCCTCGAATCCTCGCGGTAGACGCGCCCGTCCTCGAACTCGATCACCGGGTAGAGGCTCTGGCCACTCAGCCTGACGATCTCGGTGCGCTTCGAGCGGCCCAGCGGTCCGGGCAATAGCTCGTACTCGACACCCGCTTCGTCGAGCGCCTTCTGGACGCGCCAGCAGGGGTGGGCGCCGATCTTCACCCACATTCCCGAGCAGCGATGCAGCTTCACCGGCATTTGTTCCTCCATTCTCGAGGTCTTCGGAAGCATGTTCTTCGCCGCAGATAATCTCAAGGCAGCTGATGAGCGGCGTTCTCTGGTACGCGGTTTTAGTCTCTCTCGTCGTCGGGGTGGCGATCGCCGCGCTCTGGGCATTCCTCTTCCTCTCCCGGCAGATACCCGAGCTGAAGGAGGGGCGCCGGGACATTCTCTTCCACATCGCCAGCGAGCTCGCCACTGCCGGGCTGCTGATCACGGGTGCGCTGGCGACGATCTTCGATCGACAGGCGGTGTGGTCGCGGCTCGTTTCGGTCTTCTCGCTCGGCGCGCTCGCCTACACGCTGCTCAACTCGCCCGGCTACTACGCCGACCGCGGTGAGCGTCCGATGCTGGTCATGTTCGGTGCGCTCTGGCTGCTCGTACTTCCGGTTATCATCATCCGGCTCGTTAGCGGTTGAGAGAGGGGATCATGGACACGGTTCTAGTTGCCTACGCGACCAAGCACGGTTCGACCCGGGAGGTAGCCGCCGACGTGGCGCGGGTCATTCGCCAGGCGGGCTTCGAAGTTGATATCAGCCCGGCCCGCGAGGTGAAAAGTCTCGACCTCTACCAGGCGGTCGTCCTCGGCGGCGCGCTCTACATGGGGCGCCTGCACAAGGACGCGCGCAAGCTGCTCGAGCGCAAGCGCGGCGAGCTGGCCTCGCTCCCGCTGGCCGTCTTCGCCATGGGGCCAAAGAGCACCGAGCCGCAGGAGCTCGAGAGCTCGGGCGCCCAGCTCGGGCGCGCACTCAAAGCCGTACCGGAGGTCAAACCGCTCACGACCGCGATCTTCGGCGGTGTGATGAAGTTCGGAAAGAAGAAGCCGCTCGACGCGAGGGACTGGAAAGCGATCCAGACCTGGGCCGAGGAAGTCTCTCGCAAGCTCGGCACGGCGCTCGCACGCTGACTCCGTCGGGTCACCCGGATAGACTCGGAGCGGGGATTACGTTTCGCTCTCGGCAGCCGATAACGTGCGTATGCGACACCTTCTACTTCACCGGCGCAGCGGACTGTCTGAGGCCGTGCTTCCGGAGACCGCCTCGGTCTACGACGCGGCAATCCAGAAGCTCACTCTTACGCACGAAAGCGAGGCGGCAGCGTACCTGGCTCAGTGCAAGCTGGAGATCGTCGCGACAGGTGGGGCACACCCTCTGGGTGAGCGGCTTCATCCGGTCAGGCTGGTGTTGACCGGCCCCGCCGATGTAGTCGCGGAGCTCGAGCAGAACGCGGAGATCCGGGGCAGGGTTCGCCAAGCGCTCGACGGCGCTCTCGGGCCGACGGTTTACCTTGCTCAGATGGCCGTGTCCGCTCGCTCGAGCGTCCTGGCGGCGTAGCGTCGTCGCGGCCGTCCGGGGATCAGGCGAGGCCGTGATCCCGCTTTGCCTCTTCCTCCATACGCTCGAGACGCGTGTAGTAGTCGGGGAACTCGTTCAGGTGGGCGAGCGCGATCTTCCCGGTGGTGACCGGGTCGTCGCCGGTCACGTTGGTGGCCGAATCGTGTAGTCCGTGCTCGAGCTCGACGTCCATCCCCGAGCGGAATTGCTCAACGTCGAACGGCGCCAGAGCCCAGTCGATTCCGATCTGCTCGCCGATCTGCCTTGCCTCCTCGGCGCTGAATCTCTTCATCTCCGACACGGCTCACTCCCTTCCTAGGTCACGGGATACGGTATCTCGCGGTTGCAGAACGAGCGGGCGTTTGTGTGCGCCCGCTCGTTCCTGATCAGAAGCTCGCTTTGCCTAGGCCGGCTTCGGCAGCGATTCGATCGCCTTCAAAGCCCGCTCCATCTCGGCCTCGTCGAAGGCTACGTCGACGAGCTTGCCGGCGAGGTAGTTGTCGTAGGCGGCCATGTCGAAGTGACCGTGACCGGAGAGGTTGAAGAGGATCGTCTTCTCCACGCCTTCCTCGTCGGCCTTTTTCGCGGTCAGCACGGTACCGTGGATGGCGTGCGCCGACTCCGGTGCCGGGACGATGCCCTCGCTCTGGGCGAAGGTGATCGCCGAGGCGAAGATGTCGTTCTGCAGGTAGGCCTCGGCGCGGATCAGGCCCAGTTGCACGAGGTGCGAGATGAGCGGTGCCATGCCGTGGTAGCGAAGGCCACCCGCGTGGATCGGCGCCGGTACGAAGTCGTGACCGAGCGTGTGCATGGCGGCGACCGGCGCCAGCTTGGCCGTGTCGCCGTAGTCGTAGGTGTAGGGCCCGCGCGTGAGCGTCGGGCAGGCCGTAGGCTCGCAGGCGAGGAAGTCGATCTCCTTGCCGGCGAGCTTGTCGCGCAGGAATGGGAAGGCCAGACCGGCGTAGTTCGAGCCGCCGCCGACGCAGCCGATGACGACATCGGGATAGGCGTTCGCCATCTTCATCTGCTCGATCGCCTCTTTGCCGATCACCGTCTGGTGCATGAGGACGTGGTTGAGCACGCTCCCGAGCGAGTAGGCGCTGTCGTCGCGGGTGGCAGCATCCTCGACCGCCTCGGAGATGGCGATTCCCAGGCTGCCCGAGGAGTCGGGGTGCTCGGCGAGGATCGCGCGACCGGCATTGGTTTCGTTCGAGGGGCTAGGGATGACCTCGGCGCCCCAGGTGTGGATGAGCGAGCGCCGAAACGGCTTCTGATCGTAGGAGATGCGCACCATGTAAACCTTGCACTCGAGCCCCATCAGCTTGCAGGCGAAGGCAAGCGCGCTTCCCCACTGACCGGCTCCGGTCTCGGTGGCGATGCGGGTGCGGCCCTCCTTCTTGTTGTAGTAGGCCTGGGCGACGGCCGTGTTCGGTTTGTGCGAGCCGGGCGGGCTGACACCCTCGTACTTGTAGAAGATGCGGGAGCGCGTCCCGATCGCCTGCTCAAGGCGGTGCGCCCGGTAGAGGGGCGTCGGACGCCAGAGGCGGTAGATGTCGAGGATCTCCTCGGGGATTGCGATCTCGGCCTCCTGGCTGACCTCCTGCATGATCAGCTCCATCGGGAAGAGCGGCGCGAGATCTTCTGGGGCGATCGGCTGCATCGTGGCCGGATGCAGGATCGGTGGGAGCGGCTTGGGAAGATCGGCTTGGATGTTGTACCAGCGCTTCGGGATTTCTGACTCGTTGAGGACGTACTTAGTAGTCTCCATGCGCGCGAGCATAACGGCTGCAAGGTGCCTGCGCGAGCAATAGGTCGAGAGTCGCTTGAAGTGCTCGTCTCGCGAGCGGATGACAGCGGATCGAGCTCGCGCAGGGATTGTGTAGAAGGTTGAGCAAGAATTGAGCGGATTCTCACCCGGAGTCCCCTGCCAAGCTTTTCAAGACGCGTGGTTCTTCGCTATCGAGGTAGTACGATTGGCGTGGTGTCCCGTCGTCTACGACTAGCTGCCGCGGTTTCCGTGTTGAGTGCTGCTCTGGCCTTCTCGGCGCTCGGCGTCTTCTCCGCGAGCGCGTCGGCGAAGCCTAAGGGTAAGGTCGTTTCCGCGAAACTGACGCCCAAGTCGAGCTTCACCGCCGCTCAGGCCACGACGACCAAGCTCGTCTGCAAATTCTCGCCCGCGAGCAAGCGCGTCGTCCTCTTACTCTCGATCAAGAAGGGCTCGAAGTGGGCGAAGGTGCGAAGCGTCACGAAGAAGGGGAGCATCAAGACCTACACGACGACCGTGAAGAAGCTCTTCGGCTCGAACGCCGTCAAGGTTGGCGAGTACCGCGTCGTAATCTCCGCCGACGCGAACAGCATGACGCGAAAGCTCACCGTGACCACCGTGACAGAACCCTCGTCCTCTGACGAGTCCGGCGGTCCTTCTCCCAACGCGCCCGGCGCGTTCAGCAAGACGAGCCCGACCAACGGCGCGACCGGTCAGGCGTCGAGCGTTACCCTGAGCTGGTCGTCGAGCAGCGCCGCTGACAGCTACGAGTACTGCGTCGATACGACCGACAACAACGACTGCGACAACTCTTGGTTATCCACGGACTTGGCCACCAGCGGTAGCTTCAGAAGTCGAGCTCACGGCGTGCCCTACTACTGGCAGGTGCGGGCGATAAACGCCGATGGAACGACCTACGCCGACGGCGGCACCTGGTTCTCGTTTACCGTCTCTCCCTAGACGCCTGTACCGATAGTGGGCGCGTATCTTGGTCGGCCAGGTGGCAAGACGCGAGTCAAGCGAGCCCTTGACCACGCCGGTTTTCGCTGCGCCTGATCCCGCCCCGGGCTCGCGACAAAACAAGGTTTCCAAACCGAACGGAATGGAACAACCTAATCCCTTGTTCCATCGATCAGGAGGGGGAAGATGACGGCTTACTCGTTTAGTTGCGCCGATACGGGCGCCGAATGCCCAGCCTCGTTCACCATCGAGTCGAAGGAGGAGTTGATCGAGCACGTCCAACTCCACGCCAGGAAGGCACACGGGAAACCCGACCTCTCGCGCGAGGACATCGAGCCGGGGATCAAGGTCGCCACGTAGGTATAGCGGCGAACGGGAGCTTCGATCGGGTCGGATTTTGCGATCTTTCGGATCTCGGCGCGCTGGATCCGACCCCGTTGCTCTCGCGGCCCGCCGCTTCTCTCGCCGGCTCGGCTAGCAAGGTCATCTCACCGCGCCGGATCTCTTCAATGGTTGCCGATCACGGCAAGCCCTCGGCTGCGACAGTGTCGCCGCGCGCCACGCGGCGATTAATGAGACCGGGACGTTGACTTCGAGATCTGCGCAGCACAGTCTTGGGTATTGCATCATCGAACCAGCAGAGCGATGTGGCGACGCAGGACCTGGCACCGGTAGACGCGATGAAGGGAGAAGCATCTCATGAAAGGATATGGAGCGAATATCGAAGAGTTGACGTTGGCCAACAACGATTTTCGGCGCGTCCTCTATACGGGTCGGTACAGCCAGCTCGTTCTGATGTCTCTCCGGCCTTCCGAGGAGATCGGCACGGAGACGCACGACGGTGTGGATCAGTTCTTCCGCTTCGAGCAGGGCTCGGGGACAGTCGTGATCGACGGGCTCGAAAGATCGGTCGGAGACGGCGACGCCGCGATCGTGCCGGCCGGCGCCGAGCACAACGTCATCAACACTTCGTCCTCGGAGCCGCTGAAGCTGTACACGATCTATTCGCCACCGGAACATCGCGACGGGATCGTGCGCGCCACGAAGGAAGAAGCCGAGAGCGAAGAAGAGCACTTCGACGGTGTGACCAGCGAGTAAGCGGTCGCCGCGAACATGACCGGCGCAGGCCGAGAGGGCGAGCCCGCTCGCTCCGTGTAAGACTTGATTCCTGTGGCCCACGCTGCAAGTACGAGCGGATCCACGGCCGTATCACTCCTCGCCGCCGACGGGCCGGCCGAAGGTCTCGCCGACAAGCTGATGCTCTTCGGGCGCTTCGTCGGCGCCTGGGATGTGGAGTCCACGAGCTTCCAGCCCGACGGAACGCGGCGCGAGCGTATCGGCGAGTGGCGTTTCGCCTGGGTGCTCGGCGGCCGCGCTATCCAGGACGTGCTGTTCGAGAAGGGAGCTTCGCCCGATCGCTACGGCACGACCATCCGAGCCTACGACGAGCGCGCCGACACCTGGCACGTGAGCTGGATGGCGCCGGCCTGGCACGAATACGTCCATCTCGTCGCACGAGCCGTCGGCGACCGGATAGTTCTCGAGGGCGCCGGTTCCGACCCGGCTCGCCGGGAGCGCTGGAGCTTCAACGAGATCACCGACGATTCGTTCGTCTGGCGCGGCGAGGCCTCTTTCGACGAGGGCGAGACCTGGATCCTGGAACAAGAGATCCGCGCTCGGCGCCGGCGAGAGAGCTGAGCTCATGCGGGCGGCTTGCCGCGCGGCCGTGGCGCCGGAAGCGATCCGCCCTCTTTGGCCTTCTCCGACATCTTCGTGATCAGGTGAGTGATCACCACACCGAGGTCATAGATGTCGAGCACGCCGTCCATGTTCGGGTCTTTCAAGTCGAGCGTGCCTTGGGTCTCATGGATTTCGTAGGCGAGCTTGAGGAACTTGGACAGCGCCAGCTTCGGTATCTCCTGAGTTCTGTCGGCGCCGTACCACTCGAAGACGTCCTTGTCGCGCTTGCTCGAGTTGCACTTCCTGCACGCGTAGACCATGTTCTCGGGCGACTCGAGAAGACGCGTTATTCGTGGATCGATCCCCGCCCGCGACGCCGGGACGATGTGGTCCATGCTGAGGGCTTCGGCCGAGCCGCAATAGACACAGGCGCGTTCCTTCTCCATCTCACGGATGTGGTCGCGCACCGACGACGACCACTTCATCTCCCCCGAATCGAGCTTCTTGTAGCGGGAGACGATGAAGCCGAAGTTACCCTCAAATCCGGCGGCCCTGGCGATCAGCTGCGCGTACTCCCAGTAAATGAGCTGCCGGACGGTCTGGACATATTTCGGAGGCACCCAAGGGAGCGTAACTCGGAACGAGTCCCGTATGGAGCTCGGCGACGCGAGACGGATGCATAAAGACCTACGCGAACCCAGAAGCGGATATCGGGCTGTAGTGACCTCCGCTTAGCCGCTAGGACATGACACGCTGGTTACCGGTAGCACGGTTCGACGAGGCGCTGCGATCTGGACGGATCGATCTACAACAGACAACATGTAGGTCGTGCCTCCGAAAAAAACGATCTGGAAGCTCGAAGGGCATTCAGCGGCGAAACATTTCATCCTGAAGAGCTACCTCCAAGCCTGGTTACCGATCATGGCTAGCTGGCAAGGACGACTCGTGATTATTGACGGTTTCGCTGGGCCCGGAGTATACGAAGACGGCCAACCGGGTTCGCCGATCGTGATGTTGAATGCCTACCTTGAGCATGAGTCGCGAGCGGCCATTGATGCGGAACTTGTCTACTTCTTCATCGAGCAGGATGCGAGACGCGTAGAACGACTCGAAGAGGAAATCAAGCGACTAGGAGAACTTCCGGACAACGTCAAGTACAGGGTTGTGTGTGGCTCCTTTGAGGAAGAGTTCGGAAAGGTGATCTCGGAAATCGAGAAGCATGGTGCGGTGCTTGCACCAACGTTCGCGTTTATCGATCCGTTCGGATATACGGGAGTCCCAATGGACATCACAGGGCGCTTCCTTCAGTTCAACCGGTGTGAGGTCTTGATCTACGTTCCCTTGAAGTTCGTGAATCGTTTTCTCGGCGTGGGCGATCAGACGAACGCGCTTAACGCGCTCTTCGGAACTGATCGATGGCAGCAGGCTCGCGAGATAGAAGGGTATGCTCGCATACGGTTCCTTCACGATCTCTTCGCTGAGCAGCTGAAGAGCGAATGCGGTCTAAGGTACGTTCGCTCGTTCGAGATTGTGACTGCAGCGAGGAACTCGGGCTACACGCTCTTCTTCGGCACTAATCACGAGGTCGGGCTCGAGCGGATGAAGGCCGCAATGTGGAGAATCGACCCGGTTGAAGGGAGACGCCTCAGTGACTCAACCAAGTCTGAGCAGACCGTCTTGTTTCAGGCCGAGCCGGACACGAGGCCGCTTCGCGCCGCTGCGCTCTCCTACTTCGATAGGCGGGCCTTCAGCATCGACGAGCTGGAGAGGTTCACCTTGATCGAAACGCCATTCCTTCCCAAGCACCTGCGTAAGACAATCCTTAAGCCGATGGAAGATGAGGGGAGGCTGGAGATCGTCCAGGCAAGGGAGGGGCGAAGAAAAGGGACGTATCGGAGTGGAACGATACTTCGGTTTCTCTAACCGAAGCGGAACTGCCCCTCGGGAAGCTCGTCGTACGTTCTGCCGTCTAGTTCGCGCCCTCCACTCTTCGGCGTTCGACCTCCCCACTGCTTGAAGAAGAAGGCCACGCGATTCGCGGCACATGCTTGGCGAAGCTCACGCACCCACTCAATGTTCACAGGTCGGTAATGCGGGCCGGACTCACCGCCGGCAATCAGCCAGTCGATAGATTTGAGGTTCAGCGAACGCTTCCTGGCACCACGCTTGATCAAACTGCCGAGAAGCGGCTCCGCGGAGATGAAACGTACTTTGGCGTCAATCTCGCGGAGCAGATCTGCGCGCCAGGTGAATCGGCTGTTCTCAATCGAGACTCCCAACCAGACGTTCTTTGACCACGTGAGCGCATCCGCGATCTCCGCTGCCCGCTCAGGTCGTTTCGTGAGGACCTGGAAGGTATGCCACTGCGCAGCGGCCATGACGTCGAACACGCTCTGAACGAAAGATACGGGCACTAGCTCGTGAAATAGGTCGCTCATCGAGTTCACGAAAATCATCCGTGGCCGTCGCCAACTAAGAGGTTGCTTGAGCCTATCGGGATGGATCACGATGTTCTCGGCGGCGTTGGCGGGAGTCCAGGGTTTCAGACTACGGCCGAACCGTAAACTCAGCGTCTCCGCGTAGCAGTGGGCACAGCCAGGGCTCAACTTCGAGCACCCAGTGACTGGGTTCCACGTGGCTTCCGTCCATTCGATACGAGATCTATCCGCCACTGCGCTCCTTCGCCTGTCTTGTGCGCGCGTGCAGGCTGAGAGTATCGACCGGCTCGGCGCTCTCGACGATGCCCAGGTTGCTCCGCTGCTGCCGAACGACGTGTCATCTCGCTTTCTCGGGGCGTCGCTGGCGGTGCGAGCCCGGAGAGAACAGTGTTTACACACGGGCTCGGAGAGGATCGTGCCGCCAGCGGCGCCAGGCGGCTTCAGAGGCCGGCCGCGCCGGCTGGCAGAAGCCGCCGACCGAAGAAGCGAGAACGGGAGCGACGGGACTCGAACCCGCGACCTCCGGCGTGACAGGCCGGCGTTCTAACCAGCTGAACTACGCCCCCGAGCCGCAGCATTGTAGCTCCATCGCGAGACCGCGATGTTCTGGACCCCGGCGCGGGTCATTCCGGGACTGCCGCGACCGACATGGCGGGCGCGGCTCACTAAACGTCGTCCCCAACTCGTACACCGCGGACCCCGCTCCCGTTCATCGGGAGCTCGCGCCGTTGGTAGGAGCAGGCGAGGTACGCGCGCCGCAGGCGCGGTGTCTCGTTCGAAAAAGAGTGTCGCCGAAAAGTCGTGATGCCCTCCGGAGGAGGGCGGACTTTTCGGCGTAAAGGTAGCCTTCGGCGGTGACCTTCGTCGACTGGTTAGCTCTGGCGTTCGTCCTGCTGCTCGCCATCGGCGGGGCGCGCAAAGGGCTGCTCGTCGGCGGGCTTTCGCTCGTGGGCGTGGTCGGCGGGCTCTACCTCGGCGGACGGCTGGCGCCGGTCATCTTCTCGGGCTCGCACTCGCCCTACACGCCGCTGGTGGCGCTGGCGGGAGCCCTACTGCTGGCGATCGCGCTGGAGACGGTCGGGGCGCTGATGGGCGGAGTGCTCAGGGACGCGCTCAGGCTGACGCCGTTCAGGCTTGTCGACGCCGCCGGTGGGCTCGTGCTCGGAGCCGCCACCGCCGTTGCCGTGCTCTGGATCATGGCCGCGGTCGCCTTCCACCTGCCCCAGGCCTCGTCGCTACGAACGCAAGCGCGGAACTCGACGCTGCTGTCGAGGCTGATCGAGGTGCTGCCGCCGCAGGACGTGATGAGCGCTCTCTCCGGCATCGACCCGTTCCCGCTGATCGTCGGGCCGGCTGCGCCCGCGCAGGCGCCCGACCCCGAGATCCTTGCCCTTGCCAAGCTGCACTGGGCCGAGCCGAGTGTGATCAAGGTGCACTCGGAGGCCTGCGGTATCGGCTACGCGGGCTCGGGCTGGGTCGTGTCGAGGAAACCGGAGCTCGTCGCCACAGCGGCGCACGTCGTCGCCGGTGGTCACACGATCAGGGTGCTGACACAGGGGCACTCGGCGCTCAAGGCACGCGTCGTCGCCTTCGACGGCACTAACGATCTGGCCTTGCTCTCGGTTCCTGGGCTGAAGGAGAGGCCGCTTCCTCTCGCTCCCCCGCACGCAGGCGATGCGGTCGCCGTGCTCGGCTATCCCGGCGACGGCCCCTTCAATGCCTCGGCGGCGCGGGTTGGTGCGACCGCCACTCTCTTCTCGCCCGACTACTCGGGCAAGATCGTCAGCCGCTCGATCACCAGCCTGCGCGGGAAGGTGCGCCCAGGAGATTCGGGCGGAGCGGTGGTGAACGGTCGCGGCCAGGTCGAGCTGACCGTGTTCGGCGCTCGCAAGGGCACGGACGTCGGCTACGGAGTGTCGAGCGAGCTCGTCCACGAGCTGCTCAGTAGGCTCGTCGACTACCGCGGCGTCTCCACCGGAGCCTGTCTAAAGTGAGTGCGAACCGAGCCGAAGACCTCCAACACCAGACTGCTTCACCGCAATTTGCGGCTTTTTCCGCGGTCAAGCGAGTCAAGTAGCGCGGTCAAGCACTAAGCGGGGATAGATGAAGCACTATCCGCCAAGCATAGTGCGATTCACGAGATAGGCCCCAGTACAGCAGGGGTCACTCGAAAAACAGAGCCAAGGCCCCGATGCGGCGGGGGCCTTACGGCCTCTTATATACAACACACGGATCTCCCCCCAGATCAGACGAAGCGGGCATGCGGCGCCCGCTTCTGTCGTTGTCGGGAGAATGCGCGGCCTGAGATCGGCCTTGTCACCAGGCCGCTTGATCGGTTCTCTCAGGTCCTGAGACTGCGCTGGTACTCGCGCTCGCGCCGGCGTCTTTCCTGCTCGGCGTTGAGGCGGAACTCGTTCTCGAGCCGGAGGGCTTCCTCGAGCTCCGCGTCGGCGGCCGACGGATGCCCCTCCACGTCCTTGATCGCCTCTGCGCGGAAGCGCCAGCGGAGCCTCCGCGCGCTCGGCTGCCGCGCCTTGAGCTCGTCCAGTGTCTGCTCTATCTCGCGGATCGAGATTCCCCGGGGTAGCTCGATCTCGGCTGTCGCTTCGGCCGCCGGAGCCGCCGCTGCGGTATCCGCCTGCTCGATCTCGACTTCCAGGCTTGGCTCGACGGGGTGCGCCTCGCCGGGCGCCTTACCGCGACGCCGCGCAGGCCGCCGCCGGACGGACCGATCCGCGCCGAGATCCTCCTCGAGCGCCTCTAACTGCTCATCGGCCGGGCTGCTCGTCTTCTCCTCCGGCGCTTCAGACCTCTCTCGGTGACGGCGATACGAAAACGGCCTTCGCGCCTCCATCTCGCCGGCGGCTAGCTCCGGCGCGATCTCGGGCTCTTGCATCCTCGCTTCGGCCTGCGCCTCCTTTCGGGCCGGTATCTCCATGGTGCTATCGAGCCCTCCGTCGCTATCCCCCTCCGGCTCGCCGGCGTGGCGGAAGAGGTGGAAGCCGCGTTTGCTCTCCGGCTCCGGCTTTGCCTGATCCTCCTCGACGGCCTCACGGCGGGCGCCGAACCAGCGCCTGCGCTCCCTGGGCTCGGCTTCGAGCTCGGCTTCGACCTCGAGCTGAAGCTGGCAGCTCACGCTCGCGGCGGGCGCCGAACCAGCGCCTGCGCTCGTCTGGCCCCGGTTCGGCTCCGAGCTCGGTCTCCGCTTGATCGGTCGCACCGTCCTGATCTGGCTCGGGCGCGCGCACACGCTTCCTCTTCCCGGCTTTCGGCTCGAGCGAAATCTCGACCTCCGCCGCTACCGTTTCGGCCTCGGCCTCCTGCGCCATCTCGTCGCTCGATTCCGTTGCTCGGCGCCTGAGGCCGTAGCGCCGGCGTCGATGCCCGCCAGGCTAGCGCCGGCGTCGATGCCCGCCAGGCTCCGGCTCTGCCTCTGCCCGATCCTCCTCGACGGCCTCATGGCGGGCGCCGAACCAGCGCCTGCGCTCCCTGGGCTCGGCTTCGAGCTCGGCTTCAAACGTAGGTTCTTCCTCCTCCGCCGCCTCTACGGGCAAATCGAATGGAGCCGGTATCTCCATGGTGCTCTCGAGCCCTCCGTCGCTATCCCCCTCCGGCTCGCCGGCGTGGCGGAAGAGGTGGAAGCCGCGTTTGCTCTCCGGCTCCGGCTCTGCCTCTGCCTGATCCTCCTCGACGGCTTCGTGGCGGGCGCGGAACCGGCGCCTGCGCTCTTTCGACTCGGGTTCGGGCTCGGCTTCTAGCGCAGGCGCTTCTTCCTCCGCCGCCTCTACGGGCAAATCGAATGGAGCCGGTATCTCCGTCGCGCTCTCGAGCCCTTCGTCGCCCTCGCCCTCCGGCTTTGCCTCTGCCTGATCCTCCTCGACAGTCTCGTGGCGGGCGCGGAACCAGCGCCTGTGCTCCCTGGGCTCGGCTTCGAGCTCGGGCTCGACTTCGGTCCCGGACTCGACCTCGGCCTCGGCTTCCGCTTCGGTCTTGCCGACGAGGTGGAAGAGACGGGGCCGGCGCCTGCCGGTTGTTGCCGGTTCGCCTTCTGCCGGGCTTTCCAGGACTCGCTCAAGCTCGGAGTCGGGCTCCGGCTCGGCTCGTTCGTCCGGCGGCTCCATTTGCTCGGCCTGCGGCCCGCGTAAGCGGCGGCGCTTCTTGTCGGTCTCCTCGGCCATCGCTGCCGGCTCGGCTTCGGCTTGTGGCTCCGGCTCTTCTTCTTCGCGCGGCTCCGCCGCTCGGCCTACGCGACCGCCGAACCAGCGGCGGCGCTCTCGCGGCTCCCAACCGGCCTGGAGCCCCGGTTCGGGCCCGGCTTCGGGCGCGACCTCGATCTCCGTGGCGGCCGGTGTCTCTGCGAGCCCTTCGCGCTGCCTACGAGAGCGTCGCTGCCGCCGTTCGCCGCTCTCCTCGAGTGCGAACTCAGGCTCGATCGCGCTCGCCTCCTCGGCCGCCGGCTCGATCTCCTCCGGCTGTGCCGGCTGAACGGAGCGGCGACGGAACAAGCGCCTGCGTCTCGCTATCTCGACGTCCGGCTCAGTCGCGGGCGCTTCCTGCTCGATCGCTTCGCCGGCCGGGATGAGGGGCTCGGCTGTTTCTGCCGCCGCATCCTCAGGGACGGCCGGAGACGCGGTTGTCTCGATCGTGCTCTCCACGGGCGCGGGGGATTCGGCCTCGCCCGTCTCGACCTCCGTCCCGTCCGGTTCGGCTTTGCGCTCGATCGCGGCCAGCGGCCAGTCCGGCTCGGCCTTGGGCGTCGGCTCGACCTCCGGCTCTGTTTCGATCTCTGCGACTACCTCGACGGGCTCGCTCTTCTCGAAACTCCAGACGAGCGGCTCGACATACTCGAGCGCCGACTGAGACTGCTCGGCGGATTCCAGGGCGAGCGGGTACGGCAGAGCGGGCGGCGCGGCTGGGAGAAGAGGCGCTCCGGACGGGTGACGGTCGCGCGCGATCGCCAGCTCGACCGAGGCGACGATCAGGAAGGCGACTATCTCCGCGCCCGCGATCAAGAGCGGCCGCAATCCGGTTTGTGCCGAGATTGCGGCGACCAGGATCAGGAAGAACGCCTCGAAGGTCAGCCGCAGCCCGGAACGGGAGGCGGGAGGCGGCGGTGGCAAGGGGCGCATTGCGTCGGGATCGATCCGGCTAGAGATCGAGCCGCGTTCGAAATGGATGCTCGAAGGGCGGTAAGGCGGTTCCTTCGCCGGAGCAGGCTCGTCGCTCACCGGTGGCGGTGGGATGTTCTTCGCGCGCTCCAGCGAGTGCAGGATCTCTTCTAGCTCACCGGCAAAACGCTCCAGCACGTCGAAAGCCCGACGCGCGCTCTCCGGGTCGTCATCCCGAGGCGTTTTTTCGCTCTCTTCAGGCGCCTGGTCAGAAGAGCGGCCAGACGCCGGCTCGCGCCCCTTCTTCGGGCGCCTTCCCTTTCCCTCTCCACTATCGTCTTGATCCACGCGTCGCTCCAGTCGGCCGCACTGCGATTATGAACGCCGCGGCGCGACTTCGTAACACGGAGCTAGGAGAGCTCGAATCGGAGCAGCTCGCGGAAGTCGCTTCGATTCGGTTCTCGAGCGAAAGCTCAGTCGCGCCCGGCGGAGGTCAAGCCGCCACCGTGTCGCCCACGTCGTAGGCCTCGATCCGGCTGCGCAACTTCTGCCGAGCGCCGGCGAGAATCTGGGATACGCGCGACTCGCTGACACCGAGCCGGGTTCCGATCTCGGCTCCCTGAAGCTCCTCGACGTGAACGAACCTGAGCACGGCGCGCTCGCGCGACGACAAGGCTGCGATCGCCTCGCGGACGACGGCCGCCCGCTCACCAGCCAGGGTGGCCAGCTCGGGCTCGCAACCGGGGAGATGAGCCTCGACCGTATCGCCGATCTCGAGAGTTTCGGCGTCGTCACCGGCCCGGGTAGGGGCGTTGAGCGAGCACAGGTCGGCCCGATCGAGCTCCTCGAGTTGCTTACGCATATCCGGGAGCGGAAGCTGCAGGAACTCGGCGAGCTCGGTCTCCGAGGGTGTCCGGCCGTGGGTGATGAAGAAGTTCTCGCGCGCGCTGTCGAGCTGGCGACCGAAATGACGTACCGAGCGCGAAGCCCAGTCCTGGCGTCGCAACTCGTCCATGATGGCGCCGGAGACGCGTGTCCACGTGTACTGCTCGAACGTCGCCCCCTTCTTTGGGTCGAAGCGATCGACCGACTCGAGTAGAGCCACGAGCCCGCACGAAGCGAGATCGTCGAGCTCGCAGTGGGAGGGGAGCTCACGCACTTTCCTGGAAGCTAGGTAGGTGACCATCGGCGAGTAAGAGAGAACCAGACGGTCACGTGCCGCGCTGTCTCGCCTCGTGGTCCAGGCGCGCCACAAGGTCTCCGCTTCCGAGGCGCTGAGTCGCTGACCGCTTGCGACTATGTTCATTTGGGGGACCTCCGCGAGTGCGTTGGGGGATGCCTTCTAACTGTCGTCCTACGGCGGCCGTTTGACGATTCCCGGAACGGGCCTACGGCTTTCCCCGTTTTCGCGTATCTGAGTGGGCGCAAATCGGTCCTGCAGGCTGTGTCGCGGCGCATTCATTCGCCTTCGCGCTTACCGATCACGTGGGGTATGCGAGAGCAGGGATTAGGTGGAGCTGGGCCCGACGGCGTGATTCGGTCGATGCTCGATAAGAAGAGTGGAGCGGCGCATCGGTCGTTGTCTCTGGTAACAGTCGAGGCGAACGGGGGGGAAGCTCAGACGCCGGCCGAAAAGGGATGCGTCCTCATCGTCGACGATGAGCCGCAGGCTCAGCAGCTGATCAAGCGCATTCTCGAGCGTCACGGCTTCGAGTGCGAGCTGGCGGCCAACGCCGGGGAGGCGCGGAAATCGCTCGACGCCGACGGTAAGCGCTTCCAGCTCATGCTCTGCGACGTGAACATGCCCGGGGAAAGCGGGCTGGACCTGATCCGATCCGCGCTCGTGAGCCACCCGGATGTGGCGGCCCTGATGGTCACAGGCGCCGACGACCCCAGTCTGGCCGAGAGCGCGATCCAGCTCGGCGCCCACGGCTATCTGACCAAGCCGTTCAGCCCCAACGAGTTGATGATCCATATCACCAACGCCCTGCACCGGCGCCGGCTCGAGATCGAGAACCGGGAGCACCAGGAGGTGCTCGAGCAGGCGGTCGAAAACCGCACGGCGGCGTTGAGCGATGCCGTCTCGCGGCTGCAGCGCTCCGAGCAGGAGCTGCGTATGCACCAGGAAGAGACGGTCCGCCGCCTCTCGAGCATGGCCGAGCTACGAGATCTCGAGACCGGGCGGCACCTCGAGCGCATGAGTAGCTACTGCGCTCTGATCGCCGAGCGCTTCGGTTTCAGTCGCGAACGGGTCGAGCTGATGCGTATCGCAAGCCCAATGCACGACGTGGGCAAGATCGGCATCCCCGACAACATCCTGCTCAAGCCCGCGACTCTGACCCCCGAAGAGCGCGAGACCATGCAGCAGCACACCGTGATCGGCTACCGGATTCTCTCGGGCTCGGCGGCGAAGCTACTGACTCTGGCCGCGGTCCTGGCCTGGACGCATCACGAGCGCTTCGACGGCACCGGCTACCCGCGTGGCATCGCCGGCGACGAAATCCCTCTCGAGGGGAGAATCGCTGCCGTCGCCGATGTCTTCGACGCTCTCACGACCGACCGCATCTACCGGCCCGCCTTCGGGGTCGAGCAGGCGATCGAGATGATGCGGGCGCAGCGGGGCACCCACTTCGACCCCGACGTGCTCGATTGCTTTTTCGATGCGATGGAGACGGTCGAGGAGATACGAAACGGTTACGACCGTGCGGTTCCGGTCTCCGACCGCGAGCGCAAGGTCAAGCAGGCCGCGTAGCGCCTCTCGGCGCTCCCGCCTCCTCGTCGATCCCCTGTTTCTTAGAGGAATTGGGACTCCCCTAAAAAGCGTGGGCATGGCGACCGATAACAAAGATCAGTAGCGAGGTGATTGGAAGATGAGCGATCCCAGAGAATGCGACCGGAGCCGACTCTTTGAGCCGGATCAGTGGCCGCACGAGCCGCCGGCCGAGCTACTCGACGCGCTCGACCGTGCGGCGGCGCGGCTCTGCGAGCTCGATGCGCGCGGCGTGCGAATATCGCTTGGCATCGGAACCGACGGCGGTCCGCGTGCAAACCTCTCGCAGGGGGGACGCGGGCGCGAGATTGACTCCTCGTTGCTTCTTCAGCTTGTCTGTGGAAGTAAGCTGCTGTTACCGCGAGTCTCCATCTCCTGACGAGAGGCGCCGCGGCCGACGTTTCGAGCACCGATGCAGAAGCTGACTCCCCTTCGGGTTGCCGTAGCCGACCACGCGCCCTTCATGCGCAGGCTGCTCGGCGAGGCGCTGTTGGTGCGCGGCATCGAGGTGACCGGGACGGCCGAGTCGGCGGAAACGGCGATCGAGCTTTGCCGGCGCACCAACCCCGACGCTCTGCTTTTCGACCTCGTTGCCGAGCAGATGGACGGTGTCGTGCTGATGCGCGGATTGCGCGAGGCGGGGCTCGATGTTCCGGTGATCCTGCTCGGAGGTCAATTCCGCGCCGATCACTACAAGATCGCGGACGCGCTGATTGAGGGCGCGCTCGATTTCGTCGAGCGGCCGCTGGCCTGCGACACCGTTCAGGTGTTCGTGAGCGAGCTGATCGTTCGCATCCGCGTGGCCTCCGATCTGAGCATCGCCCGGCAGCGAGCGATCGAGCTGAGCTCGGAGCGAGCTTTGCACAGTCCGGATGTCGTGCGCGCCCCCTCGCCCGGGCGTCGCGACCCGTCTCGCGATGGCCCCGGTGCGGTGGTCATCGTCGGCTCGCTCGGCGGCTGCTGGTCGCTCTCGCATCTCATTCCCGCTCTTCCTCCGCTGCTCGGAATCGGCACGGTCGTAGTCCAGCAGCTCCCCGAGGGATTCACGAGCGCTCTCGCCGACCGTCTCGACCACTACTCGGTGCCCGAGGTGAGAGAGGCTCTCGGCGGCGAGCAACTCAACCCCAGCTCGGTCTACTTCGCTCCGGGCGGAAGCCACCTCCGCCTCGCCGGTGACGCCAAGCTGCTCGTCTCGGCCGAGGATCCGATCGACGGGCTGCGACCCCGCGCCGACCTGACCGTCTCGGACGCCGCCCGCATCTTCGGAGATCGCCTGGTTCTGGTGGTCGTGAGCGGGATGGGGAAGGACGGCGTCGACGGCGCCCGTGAAGTCAAGGAGCGCGGTGGCCGTGTTCTAGTCGAAGCCGAAACGAGCGCCATCGCCTTTGGAACCCCGCGCGCCGTGGTCGAGGCGAGGCTGGCGGACAATGTCATCCCCCTGAGCGAGCTGGCCCAGGCGATCGCCGACGAGGTCGGGGTCTGGGGCGCGACCATTCCGCTCCCCGGCGACTACAGCGAGACGTTGAGCCCGTCCTAGAGAGCTCCTAGTAGAGCTCGCGGCCGCGCCTACATGGAGCCTATCCCGCTAGACCCGCACGACCGATGCGGCCGTTTCGCGGCGCCAGGGGCCACCCGGACTGCTTGACGCACTACCAGTGCACCTTCGCGGCCCGTGCGACCCCCGGCATCCACGCCTCGACCACCTCGGCCGCACGTTCCTAGCGGGATAGGCTCTAAGAGCCCTGAACTGCGACTGCTACGCGTGCGATTATCTGCGCCGCCGGCCGCCAGCGCTCGAGCCCGTAAACGCGGCCCTTGCCGGTCAGGAGCACTCGCTCTCCGGTCACGACGATCGGGCTGAACTGGCCGTCGGGGAACTGCCAGAGCTCGGCGCCGGTTCCGGCATCGAGAGCGTACGTGCGGTTCGAAGTTGTTGAGAAGTAGACGGCCCCCGCGAGCACGGTCGGAGAGCCGAGGATCCGGCCGTTGGCCTCGAACGACCAGACGATACGACCGGTGGCCGCGTTGAAGGCGAAGAAGCGGTGGTTCTTGCAGGACCCGGCGAACACCAGCCCATGCCAGATCGCCGGCGAGCTGTAGACGTAGCTGCCGGTCGCCGTCGCCCAGCGCAGGACGCCGGTGCGGGCGCCGAAGGCGTAGACGCGTCCGTCGAGCCCGCCTATGTAGACCCGGTCGTAAGCGATCGAAGGCGTTCCGTAGAAACCGTGGTGACCCTGGTAGTTACCCGGCGGCGTTGAGGCGAAGATGAGCTCGCCGCTTTTCGCGTTTAACGCATACAGAGTTGTCGAATAGTCGCCGATGTAGAGGTGCTGACCCAGCAGTGCCGGCGACGAGGTGACCTTGGAAGGCACCGTGTAGAGCCAGCGCGGCTTATGGGTGTGAATGTTCAGAGCCCAGACGGTCGAGCTGTTGCTGCTGTCGTAAGAGGCGAAGTAGAGCGTCTCTCCGACCAGGAGCGGAGAGCTCTCGATCAGGCCCGTATCGAGCTTCCAGAGCGTGTGCCCGGTACGGGCATCGAGCGCGAACAGCTTGCCTTTCATCTCCGGCCAGTGTTGGCAGGGCGCCGGCCCCATCGAGGTCACGTAGAGGACGTTGCCGCCGACGGCCGGCGAGGCCGCGATACAGTAGCCGAGATTGCGCGTCCAGGTGACATGCCCGTCGTTCACCCGCGCCGCAATCACGGTTCCCGCATGAGTCCCGAAATAGAGCCGGTCGTAGGCGACCACGGGCGGGAACTCGATCATCGCCCTGCCGTGCACGATGTAGTTGACACGGAACGGCGGCCGCAGCTGCTCGTGGCCGGGAACGACGCGGTTGCGCGTGGGGCCGAGTCCCCACAGCGGCCAGGAGACCGAACGGGCGCGGCTGGCGAGGTATTTCTTCTCGAGCTCGGCCGGGGACTTCGAGCGCTGGAACTCGACCACGGGGTTACCCTGCTTCTCGATCGGCTTCGGATTGTCGAGAACCGTGGCGGCGACTCCAGCGCTGCCGAGAGCGGCGACCGCGATAATGGCGATGACCGAACGAGCCAGTACACGGGACGAGCGACGAGGTATCGAGCTACCGGACATTCGCAGTGGGGCGTTCGAGTGGTCTGGTTGTGGCCAGGAGGATTCGATTCTTGGTTTGCGGACGACGGGAAGGAGCGGCCGCAGGAGACGGTAGCGTACCGCCGGATGGAAGTAGACGCGAGAGAACCGAGATGACAAAAGAGGCGGTAAACGAGCAGAGAAGCGACCCGATGCGGGAGAAAGACGCTTCCCGTGCCGGCGGACCGGTCATCGTCGCGACCCGGCTCGCCCGCAACTTTGGTCGCACGAAAGCCGTCAAGGATGTCTCCTTCGCCGTGGAGGAGGGTGAGGTGTTCGGTTTCCTCGGTCCCAACGGCGCCGGTAAGACGACCACCATCAGCATGCTTTGCACCCTGCTCAAGCCTTCAGCTGGACAGGCGAGCGTCGCCGGGCACGATGTCGTGGGTAGGCGCGCCGAGGTCCGCCGCTCGATCGGGCTCGTGTTTCAGGACCCGACTCTCGACGAGTACCTGACCGCGATTCAGAACCTCCGTTTCCATGCCTACGCCTACGGCGTACCCAGGCGCACCCGCGATAAACGCATTCGCGAGCTGCTGACGCTGATGGAGCTATGGGATCGCCGCAACTCCTCGGTGCGCGAGTACTCGGGTGGGATGAAGCGCCGGCTCGAGATCGCCCGCGGTCTGCTTCACCATCCGCACATTCTCTTTCTCGACGAGCCTACTCTCGGCCTCGATCCCCAGACGCGCCACCGGATCTGGAGGTACGTGCTCGATCTGCGCCGGCGCGAAGGGTTGACGATCTTCCTCACCACGCATTACATGGACGAGGCCGAGAACTGCGACCGGATCGCGATCATCGACCAGGGTGAGATCGTCGCGCTCGACCGCCCCGACGTGCTCAAGAACTCGCTCGGCGGCGATCTCGTAACGCTCAGGACCGACAACGGCGCGGCCGCGCTCGAGGAGATCTCCAACCGCTACGGGCTGACCGGATCGGTCGAGGACGACACCGTCTCCTTCAGTGTGCCGCGCGCCGAAGAGTTCCTACCCGAGTTGATGAGAACCTTTCCGCTCAGAGTTCTGGCTGCCGGGGTTAGCCGGCCCACGCTCGATGACGTCTTCCTCGCTCTGACCGGCCACTCGATTCGCGACGATCGCGCCGACAACAACGAGAAGCTTCGCCGCTTCGTCAGCACGCCCGGGATGAAGGCTCAGATTCACTGATGTCCGGCACCGTTCGTGGCATCTGGGTGATCGCCTACCGCGAACTGCTTCGCTTTGCCCGCGAGCGGACGCGTATCGCCTCGTCGCTGCTGATGCCGATCATCTTCATGATCGTCTTCAGCGAGGGGCTCAAGCGGCAGATCGGCGCCCTCGCGGCGGGCGTCGACTTCGTCAAGTTCATGTATCCGGGGATCGTCGCCATGTCGGTCTCGATCAACGCGATCTTCTCGGGGCTCTCGGTTGTCTGGGATCGGGAGATCGGCTTCCTCAAGGAGGTGCTGGTCTCGCCGCTCAACCGCTCGGGGGTCGTGCTAGGCAAGGCGCTGGGCGCCGCCGTGATCGCGCTCTTCCAGAGCCTGGTCATGCTCGCACTCGCACCGTTCTTCGGCGTCCCCGTAACGCTCGAGATCGTTCTCAAGCTGATCCCGATCGTGTTCGTCCTCTCGCTCTCGCTGGCGGGGTTCGGCCTCCTGATCGGCTCGCGGATGCGCTCGCAGCAGAGCTTCCAGCTACTGGTTCAGATGGTGGTGTTCCCGCTGACATTTCTCGCCGGCGTCTTCTTCCCGGTGAACAACGTCCCGCGCTGGATGGAGATCGTCTCCAAGCTCAACCCGCTCACCTACGGCGTCGATGCGATCCGCCGTATCTTCCTCGCCGGCGAGGTGCCCCGGCTGCCGCTCGGCTCGAGCCATCCCATCATCGGGGTGATCGTGTTCGGGCACACGACCACGACGCTCGAGGATGTCGCGCTGGTCGGCGTCCTCGGCGCCGCCTTGCTGATCGGCGCCATCTTCTCCTTCAACCGCCAGGTCTGAGCGGCTACAACCGGGTTGGTCTCACCGCTCATGGCGCTCGCCGCTGTGGGGAAACTGTCGCACTTCTGGCACGAAATCCCCTTGACGCCAAACGGTGTCTGGAAGTCGCCTCAGAATGAGCAGGGACCCACACTTTGGCGGCGAACGGTTCCCGCATGAGCGAAAAACAGAAGTCTCAAGCGACGTGCAAGCCACAAAGGGCCAAGCTCCACCG
>JBEKJI010000010.1:0-59879 GCA_050011315.1 Gaiellaceae bacterium | reverse complement strand
GAGCGTCTGAGCGGGCGTCGGGGCGGCGAAGGTGCGCTCGAACCAGGCTTTCGTCGGTTCGGAAAAGGAGGCGAGCGCATCCATACCGTCAGGGTAGCGAGAGCGAAGTGGCGATGCGAACGCTTGTACGGCTCCTCAGGTCTGGCATGAGCTGCGAGCGCGAAGGTGTGAACGCTGGCGCCGGCAAAGTCCACTCTCGGCACAGTTTCGGCACAGTTTCGGATTGACGGGCAAAGGTCTTTCTGAGCGGTGTCTGACACCGAGAGTCCGGTCAAGACGATCGTGGACGAGCTCAGCCGCGTTGCTCGGCGCTCCCGGCTGGGACCTCGCGCGCACCCTTGCGCTTTCGCACGGCCTCGCGCAGCAGCCACTCGATCTGGGCGTTGACCGAGCGCAGGTCGTCGGCGGCCCAGCGCTCGAGGTCGTTCCAGAGCTCCGGGTCGATGCGCAGCAGGAACTGCTTGCGCGCCATCAACCGGTCCTCACTGGTAGAGCGTCCCCGTGTTCACGATCGGCGTGACCTGGGACTCGCCGCAGAGCACGACCATCAGGTTGCTCACCATCGCCGCCTTGCGCTCCTCGTCGAACTCGACCACGTGCTGCTCGCTGAGGGAATGCAGCGCCTGCTCGACCATGCCCACGGCTCCCTGCACGATCTTCTGGCGCGCGGCGATGATCGCCTCGGCCTGCTGGCGGCGGAGCATCGCCTGCGCGATCTCGGGCGCGTAGGCCAGGTGCGTTAGACGCGCCTCGTCGACCGCGACGCCGGCCTTGGCGACACGCTCTCCCAGCTCCTGCTTCAGCGCGTCCGACACCTCGTCGACGTTGCCGCGCAGGGTGATCGTCGTCTCCTCGCCCTCTCCGTGGTCGTAGGCATACGACGTGGCCAGGTGCCGGAGAGAGGTCTCGCTCTGCATCCCCACGTACGCCTCGAAGTCGTCGACGTCGAAGATCGCCTGCGCCGTGTCCTGTACGTGCCAGACCACCACCGCGGCGATGTCGACGGGATTGCCCGCCCGGTCGTTCACCTTCAGCTTGTCGCCGTTCAGCGTGCGGGCACGCAGCGAGATCTTGTAGCGAGGCAGGCGCCGCGCCGCCTGCGTTCCGCCCGTGTCGCCGCGGTTGAGTCCGAGCCTTTCCCTGACCGTGGAAGCAGACCCGTTGCTGAAGAACGGGTTGCCCCAGCGGAACCCGACCTGCCGCGTCGTCCCCTTGTAGCGGCCGAAGAGGATCAGGACGCGCGCCTCGTTGGGCTGAAGCGTGAAGAAACCCCGCGAGGACAGCGCCGCCAGCACGAGGCAGCCGATGCCTGTCCAGATCATCCACGTCACCGGATGCGAAGCACCGGCGGCGTCTTTGCTCGCCTCGGTGCTCGAGAAGATGAAGAGGACCGGGCCGAGGATGTACAGCGCCATGGTGATTGGCAACATCGGCCAGCCCGACCAGACCGTAGTTTGGCGCTCACTGCTCATGGGACTCCTCCGTCGTTCGTGCCGGGTGGCCGGCCGTGTTCTGTGATATCTATGTGATAGCACAAAGCTATGTGATGCTGCAACCGACGTTTCAGCGTCGGATTCCCGCATGAGGGACGGAGCGCCCCGTCGCGAGTTGGCAGTCCGAAGCGCAGGCCGGACCTCTCTCACCGTCGTCTTAAGGCCGGTCGAGACGATGGCACGTACAATCCCCAACTTCTGGGGAGCACCGGTGGAGCTCCATAAGAGGAGAGACGAAGTGGCCGAGACGAACGAGGCGAAACAGCAGGAGATCAAGCGCGTCAACGAGACCGTCGACGCCGAGGTGCGCGCGATCGAAGACGACGACATCGACGGCTACCTGGCCGTGCTCAGCGAAGACGCTCTCTTTCAACCGCCGGGGCTTCCCTCGATGGGCGGAGAGGAGCTGCGCGCCTGGCTGCGCGAGTTTCTCGGGCAGTGGCGCGTCGAATGGCTCGGCTTCAAGCACGACGAGACCGAGGTCTCCGGCGACCTGGCTTTCCACCGCTTCAGCTACAGCTGGCGCCTGGAGCCGAAGAGCGGCGGCCAGCTGCAGGTCGCGCACGGCAAGGGGCTGCACATCCTGCGCCGAGGCGAAGACGGCAGCTGGAAGATCGCGCGCGAAGTCTGGAACGACAGACCCACTCCCAACACGATCTAGTGGTCGACGTCACCCTCCTGCGCGACGGCGGCCAGAAAGCGGCGAGCGTGGCCGCAGAGCTCGCGTCGTTCATCTCCGCCGCCAGGCAGACGCTGGAGCTGGCGCTCTACGACGTGCATCTGGTGAGCGAGAACGCCGCGCCGATCAGAGCCGCGTTCACCGAGGCGCTGACGCGGAACGTTCGCGTTCGCCTCGTCTACAACGTCGATTTCGGCAAGGCGATCGCCGTCCCGAGACCTCCGATCGCGAAGCCGGAGCTGGTGGAGGCCCTTCCGGTCGAGACGCGCGCGATTCCCGGGGTGCCCGACTTGATGCACCACAAGTACATCGTCCGTGACGACGAGACCGTTCTAACCGGCTCGACCAACTGGACCGACGACTCCTGGACGCGGGAGGAGAATTTGATCGCGATCGTTTCCTCGAAGGCGCTCGCGGCCCGCTTCCGGCAGAACTTCGAGGAGCTCTGGGAGAGACCCGACGTCGCGCATTCCGGTCACGTCGATTCGGCCCCGATCGACGTCGCGGGTGATCGTGTCAGACCCTGGTTCGCGCCCGGGCACGGCACTGCGCTCGCGCATCGGATCGCGCGCCGTCTCGGCCAGGCCCGGAGCCGTATCCGTATCGCCTCGCCGGTTCTAACCTCGGGCCCGATCCTCGGCACCCTGGCCGAGCTGAGCGCCAACAACTCGCACGGACGGCCCGACATCGCCGGTGTGCTCGACGCCACCCAAATCGCCGAGGTGATCGAGCAGTGGCGCACCAAGCCGCACGTCGGCTGGAAGGAGTCGGCACTACGCTCGTTGATCGAGCACGCGCCCTTCAGCGGCAAGCGCTCAACCCCCTGGAACCCCGAGAGCGTGCACGACTACATGCACGCCAAGGTGGTGGTGGCCGACGACGCCGTCTTCCTCGGCAGCTTCAACCTCTCCCGCTCGGGCGAGAGCAACGCCGAGAACATGCTCGAGATCGACGACGCCGAGCTGGCCGAGCGCCTGGCGACGTTCGTGGACGAGATCCGCGGCGCCTATCCCCCGCTCGAGCTGCCGACCGCGGCGAGCTAAGGGCCTATCCCGTTAGGGGTGCGCGGTCGAAGCGGCCGCCCCGCGGCGCCAGGGGCCGGACGGGCCGTGAAGGCGCACTGGTAGTGCGGCGAACGGTCTGGGCGGGCACTGGCGCCGCGGGGCGGCCGCTTCGGGCGTGTAGACCTGGCGGGATAGGCCCTAAGGACTTTCCTTCTCGATCTCGATCGAGACGATCTCGCACTCGGCGGCCGGGATCTCGGCCCCGAGCCGGAGCGTGTTGTGCACGCGGCTCTGCTGGTCGATGCTCTCGGCCAGCTCGAGGATCTCGTCCTCGTCCGCCGCCGCCTCGATGCGGACGCTCAGGCGAATGTCCTGCGCACGCGGCGGCTCGCCGCCCCAGTCGCACTCGCATACGACGCGCATACCGTGAAGAACGATCCCGCGCCGTTCGGCCTCGCGCTGGAGGTCGTTCGCGTAGCAGGCGCCGATCGCCATCATCAACAGATCGGCGCCCGAGAACCCGTAACCGGAGCCGGCCTCGTGCTCGGGCCGATCGATGGTGAGCGAGTGCTTGCCCGCCCAGCCGACCGAGAAGTTGGCGTTGTGAACCGAGCGAATGTGAACCGTCGTCTGCGCCATTTGGGGGCTCCCCTTTCCCGAGACCTGATGTAAGACTAGGTGAGAACTCGTCTCAAATGAACAACCGCTTCATGCAGAAGGGAGTTCTCCAGAGATGAGGGGGGTGCGAGCGGTTCTGGTTGCCGTCTTGGTGCTGGCCTCGAGCGCCGGCGCGGCCACGGCTCCGCGCCTGCCCGGAGCGCCGAAGTGTCCGCTCTTCCCCACCTCCAACGTCTGGAACAAGCGCGTCGACACACTGCCCGTGGCGGCAAACTCCAACGCGATCATCAACTCGATCGGGCTCGACGTCGGGCTTCATCCCGATTTCGGCACGGTCTGGGACGGACATCCGAACGGGATCCCCTACACGATCGCCAATAAGAAGACGAAGCGCTACCGCCTCTCCTTCCTCTATGCGAGCGAGAGCGACAAGGGGCCCTATCCGATCCCGGCCAACGTCAAGATCGAGGGAGGCAGCGACCACCACGCGCTGATCGTCGATCGCGACCGCTGCTACCTGTACGAGCTGTACGCGCTCCAGAAGACAAAAACGGGCTGGCGTGCGGGCTCCGGGGCGATCTGGAACCTTCGCTCGAACAAGTTGCGGCCAAAGACCTGGACCTCGGCCGACGCGGCCGGCCTGCCGATCCTGCCCGGTCTCGCCCGCTACGACGAGGTCGCCCGCGGCCAAATCGACCACGCGCTCCGGTTCACGGTCGAGAACACCCGCAACACCTTCATCTATCCGGCGCGTCACCAGGCCAGCGATCAGACCGATCCGAGCCTGCCGCCGATGGGCCTGCGCGTGCGCCTGCGCGCCGACTTTGACACGAGCGGCTTCCCGCGCCCGGTCCGCGTCATCCTGACGGCGCTCAAGCGCTACGGGATGATCGTGGCCGACAACGGCGCGAACTGGTTCATCTCCGGCGCCCCCGACGCGCGCTGGAACGACGACCTGCTGCACACGATCGGCGGCGTCACTGGCGCCGACTTCGAGGTGGTAGACACCTCGAGCCTGCGCTCCGGTTAGTAACGGCTAGGAGCTCGTTTCGAATGAAGCACTCCACCGCCTGGCCGCGCTCGGCGGCGCGATGCGTTGTCCTTGTTGCCTGAGCTCGGCTGGAAACAGAGAAGCACCGGCTAAGGACGATCTCGCGGTGCGGCGCTGATTCGGCACGAAACCGGCACATTTCGTGCGCTCTTTCTCGCTACCGTTTCACGACCCCGCGGGTGGGTTTGTTTTGAGCGCCAAGTGAAACGAAGCACTCCATCGCCTGGCCGCGCTTGGCAAGCGCGATGCGTTGTCCTCGGTCGCGCCCGTAGCCTCCGGCTACAAACGCGACACTGCGTCCTAGCCTCGCATCCACCGATCGCACCCAATCGACGGGTCTTCATTCCACTTCGCGCTCATGACGGGGGGCGGCGGAACGTGGTGCCTCATCGCATCCAGTCGGCGGGTCGCCGAAACGAGCTCTAGAGACGTGAGTTGGGTGGACTGAAGAGCACTTCTAGCCGTGTGAGCAGACGCAGCATCCAGGAGCGCAGCGGGCCGGCGGGATTGTCCACGAGCACGATCTCGCCGTTCTCGAGGCGAACCCGCAGGCGGCTGTCACGGCGCGAGGAACCGAGCATTGCGCTCATCGGCGCGACACCAGTGCTCGCTGCCAGCGTAGGCCACGCCGGAAAGTAGCGTGTTTACGGGCTTCTATCAAAGCTCGGACTCCCCCTTTGTCTTCGACTGATGGGAACGAAGGTGAAAGCTCGCCGCAGCGTGCCGCTCCCCCGCGGAGGACGTTTTTCGCGCTCCGGGTAGATCGTCCTTCTCGCTACGGAGACGCCGAGCCGCCGCGCAAAGCTCCGGCGCTCGCGCTCGTCGCGAGACTTCCAATAGGATCGCGCCCATGCTCGATCACATCAGCATCAACGTCACCGACCTGAATCGAGGCAGGGCGTTCTATCTGGGAGCGCTCGAGCCGCTCGGCTTCACGGTCGCGGGCGAGTACCCGGAGGCGATCGGGATTGCCAACCCGGCCGGCATCTGGGAGTTCTCGCTCCGAAAGAAAGACGCGGTCACTCCGACCCACGTCGCCTTCGCCGTCGAGGAGCGCGCGCTCGTCGACGCCTTCCACGCCGCCGCGCTGGCGGCCGGCGGCAGCGACAACGGCGGGCCGGGGCTCCGCTTGAACGTGCACGAGAACTACTACGCGGCCTTCGTCCTCGATACGGATGGGAACAACATCGAGGTCGTCTGCCAGAGTGTGAACCGCGGCTGAGCTCCTTTCCGGCGCTCAGCCGCGGTTTTTCTGTTTTAGGCCTCGGGCTTGTGACAGACGGCTTCGATGTTGTGACCGTCTGCGTCCAGCACGAAAGCGCCGTAGTAGTTCTCGTGGTAATGCGAACGGATGCCGGGGGCTCCGTTGTCCTTCCCGCCCGCGGCGAGGGCCGCGTCGTAGAACCCGCTTACCAAAGCGCGGTCTTCGGCGTGGAAGGCAACGTGCACGGGAGTGACAGTCTTCTCAGGGCGGATCCAGAAGTCAGGAGCGCCCTGGGCGTTCTTGAAGCCCGCCCCCCACTCGCCCTCGAAGCCGACCGTATATCCCAGCGGTTTGAGCGCGGCCTTGTAGAACTTCTTCGCCGACTCGACGTCGGTTACTCCGATAGTCACGTGATCGATCATGGGCCCGATACTGCCTCTCTGCGCCAGTGAGCGTCAAGAGCATCCCTCGAACGAGGGATGCCGGCGCGGGTATCGAAAGGCGAGGAGAGGCGCCACTATAAAAGGGATAGTTTTGGTGTAGAATCCTTGCTATGCGGACTCTTTCGGACATTCACGCGACCGACTGCTGCGGAGTCGCGGCCACCGCCGAGATCATCGGCGCCAAGTGGACGGCCCTGATCGTGCACGACCTCTCCGAGGGCGCCCGGCGCTTCTGCGAGCTCGAGCACGCTTGCCCTGGAATCAGTCCGCGCACGCTCTCCGAGCGCCTGCGCACACTCGAGCACGAGGGCTTCCTCGAGCGCAAGAGCTTCCCCGAGTCGCCGCCGCGGGTCGAGTACTCGCTGACCGAGAAGGGGATCGGCCTGCTCTCGATCATCCACGAGATGAGCAAGTTCGGTCACAGCTGGCTCGGCTGCCGGCACCATCAGGCGGCCGCCGAGTCCGCCGAGCCGGCGACCGTCTAGGTACTCCTCAGAGCGAAGACCCGCCGAGCGCGGTCAGGCGGCGGCGTGCTTCGGTTCGAGACGAGCGCCCCACTCGCTCAGGATCTCCCTGGCCGCGGCGATGCCGGGCTCCAGGTAACCGGCCCAGAAGCGCTCGTTGGGAGAATGAGTGTTCCCCTCGGGAAGGTCGAAGCCGGTCACTATCGCCGGGATGCCGACGGTCTCGAGCGCGTGAATGATCGGCACCGTTCCGCCTATGCGAACGAGCAGCGGGCGGTGGCCGAAGGAGCGCTCGAAAGCGGCGAGGGCGAGCTGGATCGCAGGCGCGTTCTGGTCGACCAGGCCCGGAGGGCTGAAGGAGAGAAGCTGCAGCCGCAGCTCGGCGCCGGCGGGAGCCGCCTCGCGCAGGAGCCGCTCCAGCGCATGCGCGATCGTCTCGGGATTCTGGCCCGGTGCGAGCCGAATCGAGAGGTTCGCCTCGGCTCGAACCGGTAGCACGGTCTTTTGAAGGTGGGGCGAGCCGCCCGCGATGCCGTTCAGATCGAGTGCCGGCAGGGCGCAGGTGCGGAGGTAGAACTCCGCCTCGGCGCCCGCGTCGGCGGGACGGGCGCCCTGCTCGGCCAGAACGCTTGCGCCGGGCGGAAGGGCGGCGATCGACGCCAGCTCCTCGGCGCTGGGCGGCACGACTCCCGCCAGCAGCGACTCGGGCAGGTTGCCCTCGGCCGGCAGCACCGCCGCCAGTGTCTCGGTGAGCGCGTGCAGCGCATTCATGGCGGCGCCGCCGTAGACGCCGGAGTGCAAATCGCGCTCGCCGCTCACCAGCTCGAGGTGGAAGTAGGCGAGACCGCGCGAGGCGATCGTGAAGACGGGGACGTCGCGCTCGATCATCGAGATGTCGAAGATCAGGCAGGCGTCGGCGCCGCGCTCGTCGGCAGCCAGGTAGTCGGCGATCGAATGGCCGCCGATCTCCTCCTCGCCGTCGCAGGCAAAGCGGACGTTGACCGGCAGGGCTCCTTCGCGGGCGAGCGACCTGGCCGCCTCGAGCAAGATCAGCAACTGCCCCTTGTCGTCGGCGGTGCCGCGCCCGTAGAGCCAGCCGTCGCGCTCTTCGAGCGTGAAGGGATCGGACTCCCAGAGGTCGAGCGGCGCGACCGACTGCACGTCGAAGTGCCCGTAGCAGAGCACGGTCGGCGCATCGCCGCCGCCGGAGGCGGTGATCTCGCCGACCACGAGCGGTTGCCCTTGCCAGTCGATTCTCGCAGCCTTGCCGCCCGCTTCGCGGATCTTCCCGGCCAGCCACTCGCCAGCTCGCTCGACGTCGCCGGCGCGCTCGGGATCGGCGCTGACACTCGGGATTGCGATCCATTCCGCTAGCTCGGCAAGGAGTTCTTGGCTCACGGCGGGCAGTGTACTAGGGTGAATCCATGCGACTGATAACACTCATAGCGGTCGCCGCGCTCGCCTCCGCTTCGGTCGCGCTCGCCGGCGGCTCACACCTGATCACCACGAGCTCGATCGGTAAGGGCAAGCTCGGCCAGACGCGCGCCGCCTACAAGGCGGTCTACGGCAAGCCGACCAGCACCGACAATCTCGAGGGCGGGCTCACGCGCCTCAACTACGCGGGCCACGTCGAGGTCTACTTCAAGACCGGAACGAACTCCGGCCGTTACATCGTCACGACCGGGGCAGCCTTCATGACCGCCGAGAAGGTGGGGCCCTGCTCCAAGGCCTCGGCCGTCAAGAGCGCCTACAACTCGGCGGTGAAGGTGAACCTCGCGGGTGGCGAGTACGCATACCGTCTCGACTCGAAGCTCTGGTTCGAGATCGAGGCGGGCAAGGTCGCGGCTGTCGCTCTCGGCTCGGGCACGCAGACGGCCTGGATCGCTTCGAACGCCGTTTCCTGCGCGTAGTCCGCGCTCTCACCAACTCGCGCCGAGCCGACGAATGGAGGAGGTTATCCTTCCCCGATGTCGGCAAAGCGCGGCGCAAAAAAAGTGCTACCGGACGGATTCCGCTTCGGCGTCGCCACCTCTGCGTTCCAGATCGAGGGCGGTCTCAACGGGCCGGGCGAGCCGGCCAACAACTGGGTCGGATGGGAGCAGGCCGGGCGCGTCGAGCCTTCGGGTATCGCCGTCGATTTCTGGAATCGCTACGAGGATCTGCTCGACCGGGCGGCCGCGCTCGGCTGCGACACCTTCCGGCTCGGGCTGGAGTGGGCGCGGGTCGAGCCCGAGGAAGGAAAGATCGACGAGACGGCTTTCGACCGCTACGCGGCGATCGTCGACGCCTGCCGCGCGCGCGGATTGGAGCCGCTGGCGACGCTGCACCACTTCACGCACCCGGCCTGGTTGGGAGAGGACTTCTGGCTCTCGCCGGAGTCGCCGGAGCGCTTCGCCGCCTGGGCGGCGCGGGTTGTCGATCGCCTGGGCGATCGCTGCCGGCTCTGGATCACCTTCAACGAGATCGGTATCTTCGCGCAGCTGTGCTACGCCTTCGCCAAGCAACCTCCCGGGCGCCGGTTCGCCTGGAAGGACACGTACGCGGCGATCGGGCACCTCCTCGCCGCACACGTTCGGAGCTACGGGCTGATCCACGAGCACCGGCTCGACGCCGTCGTCCACACCAACGCCTCCACGAACAGCATCTACGAGTCGGATCGCCTGCTCACCGACCTGCTGCTCGCGCGCTGCCTGGGCGTGCCCCGCGACGAGCTCGGCGCCTGGACAATCGAGCGGCGCGCGGCCTGGTACGACGCGATCGCTCCGCCGAAGCCGATCGAGCGCTTCCTCCGCCGGTCGTCGGCTGCGACGACCCCGATCGGCAGCTTGCCGCGCCTGGGCCGGCTCGGCAAGCGCGCACGCCGGGGGCCGGAAGACCCGGAGGGAGCTCTGCGACCGGCAGTCGAGGCGATCTACTCGAGCCCGTACGAGCGAACCCTCGACGTGCTCGGAATCGATTACTACGACCCGGTGGCCTCCAACCACATAGGCCTACCCGGTCACCGAACCGCGGGAGGCCGCTCACTACGTCCGGACGCCGACCTTTGGGACGACGTCGTCTATCCCGCGGGGCTGACCGAGTACGCGCGAGCCAACCTCGCCCTGTCCGCGGCCGCAGGTAGCGCCGAGCGCCCGCTCGAGCTCTGGGTCGTCGAGAACGGCCTCTGCAACCGGGTGCGAAGCGGTCACCGCTATGAGCGGATCGACGGCTGGGACAGGCCGCGCTACCTGCGCGAGAACCTGGCCGCGCTCGTCGCCGGGCTCGACGAGGGCTTGCCGATCGGCGCCTACCTGCACTGGTCGCTGGTGGACAACTACGAGTGGGGCAGCTACCAGCCCCGCTTCGGCATCCACGGCGTCGACCGCGAGCGCGGAGTCAAGGTGCTCGACACCGACGCCATGGGTCGCGACTCGGCCGGCGCCTACCGGCGTCTGATCGAAGGCCTGCGCGCCGGCGACCGCTCCGTGCTCGACGCCGGCTGAGCGCCTCGGCTACTTCGCGCGGCAACCCACTCGCGGGGCTCACTCGCGCGAGCGAGTAGAGGCCCGCGATGCCGCCGCAGCCGACATGTGCGGCTGCGGCTCACAAACCGCATGTCCCCAACACAACCCGGACACCGCAACGCGATCCGAACACAACGACCCGCTAATAGGAGCAGGCGTTGAGCAAGCGCCGCTAGGCGCGCTCAATGCCTCCCTAGTCCGCGGCCGAAAGTCGTGAGACTTTCGGCCTGATGTTACGCGACCTCGCGTAACTTCAAGGTCTCGGCCATCGCGCGCAGCTTCTTCAGGCTCTGGTTCTCGATCTGGCGGATGCGCTCGCGGGTGACGTTGAAGGCGCGGCCGACCTCGTCGAGCGTGCGCGGGTGCTCGCCGTCCAAGCCGTAGCGCAGCTCGAGCACGCGGCGCTCGCGGTAGGAGAGGCATTGGAGCAGGCGCTTGAGCGTCTCGCGGCGCATCGTCAGCTCGGCCGCCTCGTCGGGCAGCGGCGTCGAGGAATCGGGGATGAAGTGACCGAACTCGGACTCCTCCTCGTCGCCGACCGGCTTCTCGAGCGAGACCGGCGTCTGGGCGGCGCGCAGAATCTGCTCGATCTCGTCGATCGGCAGATCGAGCTCGCGTGAAAGCTCCTCACTCGTGGGTAGGCGGCCGTTCTGGGCCTGGAGCTTGCGCTCGGCGCGCATGATCCGGTTCAGCTTCTCGACCACGTGCACCGGCATGCGGATCGTGCGCCCCTTGTCGGCGAGCGCGCGGGCGACCGCCTGGCGGATCCACCAGGTCGCGTAGGTCGAGAACTTGAAGCCCTTGCGGTAGTCGAACTTCTCGGCCGCGCGCACCAGCCCGATCGTGCCCTCCTGGATCAGATCGAGGAAAGGTAGGCCCTGGTTCCGGTAGCGCTTGGCGATCGAGACGACCAGGCGCAGGTTGGCCTCGACCATCTGCTGCTTGGCGCGGTGGTCGCCGCGCTCGATCCTCTTCGCCAACTCCACCTCCTGGGCGGGCGTAAGCAGGTCGATGCGGCCGATCTCCTTGAGGAACAGCTGCAGCGAGTCGGTCGTCAGCTCGCGCCAGGGCTCCGCGATGGTGATCGGCTCGACCTGAGCCTCTCCGTCCACGACCTCGATCTGGAGCTCGTCGAGCGCGTTGTAGAACTCGTCCAGCTGCTCGGCATCGAGCTCGAGCTCGTCCAGAGCGGTCGCGATATCCTCGGTTCGCAGCGCGCCGGCCGCGCGGCCGGTCTCGATCAGAACTTTCGCCTGCTCAGAGGCGAAGAGGTCGAAACCCCGGCCCGGCGGCGTTTTGCCGGTGCCGGCCACGCCTTCTTCTTCGGACCAGGTCACTTCTTCCTCACGATCGCTAGTGGGACGGCGAGTTTGCCATACGCAGCGTACCTTCGCTATAGCTCGAACGGCCGATTTGGACCGCTCAGGGGTTAGAAGCCCGCCGTGGAAGGTCGAGGCTTCGTCGGCTCACAGGCGAAGACGGGACAAGCGCGGGCCGAACACCACTCCTCTGGCGGTTGTGCGCACGGCTTATCGGTAATCGTCGCGAGCGGTCGTGGTACTGGCTCCACGACCGCCTTCCTCCGTGCGCACCGTGCCCGCCCGGGTCGATCGCGCTAACGCCTCATGTCACCTTGAAGTGCCCGATCATCCCGCTCATGAAGTGGATGTCGCACTGGTAGGTGTAGCTCCCCTTCTTGAACTTGACCGTCCAGGTGGCCTTGCCCGTGAAACCGACCCCCGTCTTTTTGTTCACGCCGGGGCCGAAGAGATGGTAGTTGTGGATGTTTGATTTGTCGTTGACGTTGATCTTGTAAGTGCCGGCCTTAAGCGTCTTGACCGCTTTGCCCTTCTGGGTCAGAGTGATCGTGAAGCCGGGGCCGACGTTGCCGGCGAGAGTGCCTGCGACCTTCGTTGAGGCCTGACTAGCGGCGACGGCCAGAGCGAGCATCGCGATAGCGGCGACCAGCAGGATGCGAATGCGTGGCATCGGAATCTCCTTCACTCGGTTGCGGGACTTGTTCATGCGGTTCGATCTCATGCGCGGCGCTCACTCCTCGACGCCGAAGATGCGGAAGAAGAGCGGGAAGGTGCCGAGTAGGCCGGCGACGATGAGCGCGGCCGTGATGATCGCGACCAGCCGTAACGGCGGGTTCGAGCGGCGCCAGAGAAAAGCCAGCCCGGCCCAGGAAAGGAAGTAGACGGCGATTGCAACGATCGTCTCGCCGGAGAGCATCCCGACCCGCCCCGAGAAGGCGAGCCAATCGCCGAAGCCTTCGAACACCTCAGCCAGCGTCGCCAGCAACCCCAGCGTCGCAGCGGCGAGCGCGGCCGCGATGATCGATGCAAAGGCGGGTCCGGTCGGTTTGTCGATCGTGTTCTCGTCCACGTCAAACCACCGGCGAGATTTTGGTGACGAGGGCGCCGAAGAGCGCGGCGATCGCCGCCGTGCCGAAAGCGCCCACAAACAGAGCCAGAGTGAGTAGACGGAGCCGGCGATCGGTTGCCAGGCGCGCCCCGAAATAGAGAACGAGGAAGGCGACCGTCGTAGCCAGGAAGGGCGCCAGCCAGGCGATGTGCTGCTTCCACTCCATGCCGAACTTGTCCCAGTTCGACGTCTGCGAGCTGGAGAGAAGCGCCGCCTTCGCGCCTCCGTTGCGGTACCAGGGGTACATGACCCAAGTGCCGAGGATTACCGTCCCCCAAGCCGCGACCGCCATTGTCGCGGTGCCGAGCCTGAGCCAGAGCAAGTGTTGCGCGAGCCCCTTCTCGGTCAGGTCGCTCCGGCGCAGGCCGTACATCACGATCATCACGCCCGCGAACGAGAGCAGGAAGCCACCCCCGAACACGAACCCGTGCACGAGCGACCACCACTCCCTGTAGGTCAGATGCACGTAGCGGTTTTTCCGCCAGGCCTGAGAAAGAAAACCTCGCCGACGCTGTGCGAAAGAGACGCTCGGCCGGTGCTTCTCTGTTACGAATCGAGCTCAGAGAGCAACGTCGTATCGCCTCGTCGCACCGACGAGCGCGGCGAAGCGACGGAGTGCTACGGCGGCACTTCTTTCCGCCGCCCGCCACCGAGCCACCCGCCCGTGGGGTCGGGAAAACGTATCGTCCCTTCGAGCTGAGAAACGCAACTCGATGTGTCAACTCCGTGCCGACTTTGGAACGCGGCTCTTCTCCTAGAGCGCCACGTTTCGCCGCCCGCTACCGAAGAGCGCCAAGCGGAATGACGACCCGTCGACTGAGCTCTTGACGGCACTTCTTTCTGCGCCCGCCACCGAGCCACCCGCCCGCGGGGTCGCCACGAAGTACCGTCCCGGCAAGACGAAAAGCGCCCCTCGATGCGACGATTTCGTGCCGAATCAACACCGGCGCAGACCGGGTAAGGCGACAGAGGCGCGCTTCGGAAAACAGCTCTACTTGATCAACCCGCCGTGATAGCGGAGCTCGTAAAGGCGCTCGCCGCCGCGCTCGGTCCATTCCATCCCGTGGAAATTCGACACGTCGCCCACGTTGGTATCGACGTAGAGCCCGTGCGCGGTCTGGTGCTTGAAACCGCTGAGAAAGCGACCCTCCCGGTAGAGCGCCGTCAGGCTCTCCTTGATCACCTTGCCGCTCTCCTCGTCACTGAGCTTTTCGGGCTCGAGGATGTAGCCGTAGTAGTTCATCGCCCAGACGGGCTCGCCGTGTTGCCAAACAACTTCCTCGCCGATGAAGTCGGCGCCGCCGAAGTAGCTGTCGCGGTAGGAGAAATCGCCCTCCTCGAAGCTCAGATCGATCGAGCCCAAGCGGCTCGAGTCGACCGGCGCGCCGCTACCGGCGTACGTTGCCGTCTTAGCCTTGACGATGAAGGCTTCCAGCTTCTCCAACGAGAGCTCTTCCATCACACCTCCCTATCCAGCTCGGAGAGCTCGACCGGCCGTCCTTCCTCGGCGGAGAGATAGAGAGCCGCCAGCGCCCGCGCCTGGCCGAGCGCGTCGGCGCGGCCGAGCAGCGGCTCTTTCTCGCCGCGGATCGCGCGAGCGAAGTCCTCCAGCTCGAGCAGATAGGCGTCGCCCGTCTCGACTTCGATCGGCTCGCTCCCGTTCTCCTCCTCGCGCTGCAGCTCGATGCCGCCGCGCCAGGCATGCCAGGGGTCGTGCAGGCGCAGTACGCCTTCGCTACCGATCGCTTCCAGCTCCTTGCGCCCCGGCGTCTCGAAGGAGGAGTAGAAGAGTCCGCGCACGCCGCTCTCGTAGCGCATCAGGCCGCTGAAGCGCACGTCCACACCCTCTCCGCCCGACGCCTGCTCGCCGTAGACGGCGACGGGCTCGCCTGCGACGAGCCGGATACCGCTGACGCAGTAGGTGCCGACGTCCATCAGCGAGCCGCCCTCCCACTCCGGCTTCATGCGTACGTTCGTGAGTGGGTCGCTGATGGCGAAGGAGAAGAGCGAACGGACGAACTGAAGCTCACCGATCGCACCCTCGGCGACGAGCTCGGCGAAGCGCTTGGTCTGCGGAAGGTGGCGCCACATGAAGGCCTCGGCGACCTGCAGCCCGCGTGACTCGGCCAGGCTCCAGACGGCCTCGACCTCGGCGGGGTGGCGCGTGAGCGGCTTCTCGCAGAGAACGTGCTTGCCGGCCTCGAGCGCGCGCAGCGACCAGGGGACGTGCTCGTGGTTGGGCAGCGAGATGTAGACAGCCTCGACGCCGGGATCGGCGAGGAGCGCGTCGTAGGAGCCGTGGGCGCGCTCGATCCCCCACTCGCGGGCATAGTCGCTCGCCCGCTTCGCGTCGCGGCTGGCGACGGCGGCGAGATCGATCAGCGGTGAGGCCTTGGCGGGAGGAATGACGAGCCGGTTGATGCCGGCTGTCGAGACAATGCCGAGGCGAACGGGCTCTATCCCCATGACGTCTCCGTCATCGGCCTGATTGCAGTCTCGAGGATGCGGTGATTGCGCGGCCGGGTGAGGATGAAGAGGACGATCTCGGCCACGTCCTCGGCGGACATCATTCCGGGCAGGACGTCCGGCGAACGCCCGTAGCCCTCGGCGAGCGCGAAGTCGGTCGCCACTCCGCCCGGGCAGACGTTCGTGCAGCGAACGTTCTTCTCCCTCAGCTCGTGGTCGAGCGAGCGGGTCAGCCCGACTTGGCCGAACTTGGAGGCGCAGTAGACGGCCTCGCCCGGCAGACCACGCCGGCCGGCCTCGGAGGCGATCGTGACCAGATCGCCCTCGCCGCTTGCGATCAGGTGCGGAATCGCGGAACGATGGGTGTAGATCGTCCCTTTGAGGTTGACGTCGATCATCTCTTCGATGTGCTCGGGCGGCGCTTCGACGAGCGTGTGGTAGGAGCCGACGCCGGCGTTGGCGATGCAGATATCGAGGCGACCGAAGCGCTCGACCGTCTGAGCCACGGCGCCTTCGACCTGGACGCGGTCGCGCACGTCGCAGACCAATCCGAGCGCATCCGGCAGACCCAGGTCGGCGCCCGAGCGTGAGGCCAGCCCGAGTTTCACACCTTCGCCCGAGAGCGCGCGAGCGACGGCGGCGCCGATGCCACGGCTGGCCCCGGTGATGAAGGCGACCTTTCCATCCAGCTTGGTGTTCACGATTCCTCCAGCGGTCGAGGGGCGGGACAGAGAACGCGAAAGCGAGCGTAACCGCGTTCATAGGGTTCTTGCCAGTCAGGATTGGACTGAACCCGATCGCGTACCTCGAGGTGCGCGCGCTCGCCCGATGGGCGAAACTAGCTTCTCTCCTAGTTCCTCACAGACAAAGGCGGAGAACATGGGCGAAGAAGAGACGGTCACCGAGTCCCTATCTGAGACACCGCAGACGAAAGAGATAGGTGTCGGCATGCTCGGCTACGCGTTCATGGGCAAAGCCCATTCGAACGCCTACCGTCAGATCGCGGCGATGACCTGGCCGGCGTCGCTCGTACCGCGCCTGGTGGCGATAGCCGGACGGACGAAGGAGCAGGTCGAGCTGGCAGCCCGCCGCTACGGCTACGAGCGCTGGACGACCGATTGGCACGACCTGGTCTTCGACGAGGAGATCGGCCTGTTCGACAACGGCGGCCCGAACTCGCTTCACGCCGAACCGACGGCTCTCGCCGCGGAGGCCGGCAAGCACGTCCTCTGCGAGAAGCCGCTGGCTCGTTCGGCCGACGAGAGCTACGAGCTCTGGCGCGAGGTTGCGAAGACCGGCGTCAAGCACATGTGCGGGTTCAACTACCGCTTCGTTCCGGCGGTACGGCTGGCGCGCGAGCTGATCGAGGCCGGCGAGCTGGGCGAGATCCGCCACTTCCGGGCGCGCTACCTCCAGGACTGGGGCAGCGAGGAGTCGCGGCAAACGTGGCGCTTCGATCCAGAGCAGGCCGGCTCGGGCGCGATCGGCGACCTCGCCTCACACGTCGTCGATCTCGCCCGCTACCTGGTCGGGGAGATCGCCGCGGTCTCGGCGCTCGTGCGCACATTCGTCCCCGATCGCCGCGTCGACGACGCACTCGAGGCAGCTGTCGAGTTCGACTCGGGCGCGATCGGCACGATCGAGGCGACACGACTCGCGCTCGGCCGCCGTAACGCCTTTCAGTGGGAGCTGAACGGCAGCGAGGGCTCGCTCGCGTTCGACCTTGAGCGCCTGAACGAGCTGCGGGTCTTCCGCGCCGACGGCGACCGTAGCCGCGGTTTCAAGACCGTGCTCGTCACCGAGCCCGACCACCCCTTCGCCTCCTTCTGGTGGCCGCCCGGCCATGTCATCGGCTGGGGCGATACCTTCGTGCACGAGATCCAGCACCTGCTGACCGCGATCGCGGACGACGGTGCCGTCGCGCCGCACGGCGCCACGCTCGAGGACGGATACCGCGCGGCCGAGGTCTGCGACGCCTTCTTACGCTCAAGCAGCTCCGGGCGGCGCGAGGAGATTACTTTCCGAACGCTGTGAACACCAGGCGGGAATAGCGACCGCCGGCATGTACCGATACAGGCGCGACCGGGGAGGAAGCACCGCGCCGCCGAGAGCGCCCGGGCGACGCCGCGCCGATGCCGCGACTAGAGCCGGTGACGAAGGCGACCCTTCCCTCCAGCTTGGTGCTCACGATTCCTCCAACGGTCGAAGGGCGGGATAGAGAGAGCGGAAGCGGGCGTATCCGCGTTCATAGGGTTCTTGCCAGTCGGGATTGGGTTCGACCCGGTCGCTTACCCTGACGCAGGACTCGACCGCCTCCCCGGCGTCCGGGAAAACGTCCCCGGCAACTCCTCCGAGCAGCGCCGCACCGTAGGCCGCACCCTCCTCCACAGCGGTCAGCTCGAGCGGCAGTCCGAGCACCGAAGCGACGATCTCCAGCCAGAGGCGGCTACGGGCGCCGCCACCCGAGACGCGCCCCGTCGCAGGCGCGACGTCAAGCTCGCGCAGCAGCTCGAGCGAGTCGCGCAGCCCGTAGGCCACCCCTTCGAGCACGGCGCGAACCAGGGCGCCGCGGTCGTGAACGAGCGAGAGACCGGTGAAAGCGCCGCGCGCAAGCGGATCGGCGTGCGGGGTACGCTCGCCCTGCAGGTAGGGCAGGAAGAGAAGTCCCTCGGCGCCGGGTTGCCAGTGCGCCGCCTCCGCGATCAGCTCCTCGTAGTCGGCGCCGGGAACGAGCGCGTCTCTGAGCCAACGAAGCGAGCCCGCAGCCGACAGCATCACGCCCATCGCCTCCCACACACCCGGGACGGCGTGGCAGAAGGCGTGCACGCGCGCTTCGCGATCGCAGGCGTAGCGATCGAGCGCCGCGAAGACGACCCCCGATGTGCCGAGCACCACCGAAAGCGGCCCCGGCCGCACCACACCGACTCCGAGCGCGCCCGCCTGCTGGTCGCCGGCGCCGGCCGCAACCGGCACACCGGCCGGAGTCTGGCCGGAGACCTCGGGCGACTCGAGCACCCGCGGCAGCCACTCGACAGGTATCTCCAGCGCCTGCAACACCTCTTCGCTCCAGGCGCGCCGGGCGACGTCAAAAAGCAGCGTCCCGGAGGCGTCCGCGGCGTCGATCGCCAGCTCGCCGGTGAGACGTAAGCGCACGTAGTCCTTGGGCAAGAGCACGTGGCGAATGCGGGCGTAGACGTCGGGCTCGTGGCGACGAAGCCAGAGCAGCTTGGGGGCGGTGAAGCCGGGTAGCGCGCGATTGCCGGTCAACTCGATCAGGCGCTCGAGCCCGATCAGGCGCTCGATTTCGGCGCACTCCTCGCCCGTGCGCTGGTCGTTCCAAAGAATCGCCGGGCGTAATACGCGCCGCTCGGCATCGAGACAGACGAGCCCGTGCATCTGCCCGGAGAGACCGACACCGGCGACCCCGCGCTCGCCCTCGAGCTGCTGGGTCAGCGAGGTAAGGACGAGCTCACTTGCCCGCCACCAGTCCTCCGGATCCTGCTCGGCCCAGCCAGGTCTCGGAATCGAGAGCTCGTAGCCGGCTTCGGCCCGGGCCGCGACCTCACCGCCGACGGTGATCGCAACCCCTTTGACGCCGGTGGTTCCAACGTCGATCCCGACTAGGACTTTCTCTTTCGCCATGAGCGCTGACTACTCGCCCCCCATGGCTGCGTAGACGATCTCGTAGGCCCTGACGGCATCTTTGTTCTGCTGCGCCTCGCGCAGAGCGACCTCGTCGATACGAGCGGCGATGGAGTCGATGAAACGCCACTGCAACACGCTGCGCCTGACGGCCGCGACCGCATCCTCGGTGTAGGGGTAAAGGTCGAAGCCGAGGTGCTCACCGTTGTCGCCGTAACCGGCGCGGCGCAGCTCCAGAGCCAGCTCGAGCGTCTCGATGAAGAATGTAGCGCCGACCATGTTGTCGTCGTCGAAGTCGCCCCAGCCGGAGTTGGCGTGCTGGTGGCCGAGCAGCCCTTCCGCGGCGAGCAGGGCCGCGTACTCGGGCAGGTGCTCCCGGTTCATGATCAGGTGCTGCCAGTCCATGTTCACCTTGATGTTGGTGATGCCCTGGGCGCGCAGAGTGTGGATGACGTGCAGCGTCATGCCCATGTTGCGCATGAAGATCTTCATCGCCGGCTCGGAGTTCTTGTGCTCGAGGAAGAGCGTGATCCCGTGCCGCTTGCACGCCTCCGCGGCCTCGCCGACGCCGTCGATGAAGCGCTTCCAGGAATCCGCGTAGGGAGTCTGGAAGGGGTAGTTGTAGCCCTCGATCCCGGGCCAGACTATGAAGTTGGCCCCGATCTCACCGGCGAAGTCAGCGGCCTGGAGAGTTCGCTCCAGCGCCAGCGCCCGCACTTTGTCATCGGGCGAGGAAAGCCCGCCGCGACCGAAGACGGGATCGAGGTGAAGGCCGGTGGCGACGCAGTAGATGCCGTGGCCGTCGAGTGCTTCTCGGATCTCGTCCAGATTCTCCTCCGAGAGCTCCTGCGGATAGTGAAACTCGTAGTCGTCGATCAACTCGCCAAGGCCGGCGACGGCCCGGCGCACGCGCTGCGCCGTTGTCTCGCCCGTGTGCTCGGGCTGATAGCCGATCGGAACGAAGCGGGTTACCATCGGCCCGAAGGCCCAGATACCGAGGCTCGTCTTCACTTTCTGCTCCTTTCCGGCTCGCCGTAGGCAAGCCCGAGTTGAGAGATGAATGTCATCGCCGTGCGCAACGACTCCACCTTCCGCAGGTATTCCCTGCGGCCAAGAGCGCTGTACGGGAGCGGGGTGTGCGCCTGGTGCGGCCGCTGGAGGGTGCGCCGGGGTCGCCGGCCGGCGCCCTAGCGTCCCGCGGCAGCCCGGCCACGGCGAGAAACCGCATCGACAGTCACGGCGACGAGCAGGATCGCGCCCTCGACCATGTACTTGATCTCCGGTGGCTGCGACATCAGGTCGAGTCCGTTGGAAACGCTGCCGATGACGAGCGCGCCCAGAAGCGCCGACCAGATCGAGCCGCGGCCTCCGAACAGGCTCGTGCCGCCGATCACCGCCGCCGCGATCGCCTCGAGCAAGAAGGTGCCCCCGCCGGTCTGGGTGCTCGCGGCCGTGAGCCGCGAGGTGAAGATGAGACCGCCGATCGCGGCCATGAAGCCGCTCAGCGTGAACACCCAGATTCGAATCGCGGTGACGTTGATGCCCGCGCGCCGTGCCGCCTCGGCGTTGCCACCGACTGCATAGATGTAGCGCCCGAACTTCGTACGCGTGCTGAGCCAGGCGAAGAAAATGACCAGGCCGAGCAAGATCACCCCAGCCGTCGGAACGCCCGTGTAGCTGTTTAGGTAGCCGACCGCCCCGAGCGAGATCGCCGCGATGATGGTCGTCCACACGAGCAGTACGACGAGCGGCTGGGCCGAGAGTCCGGCCCGGCGGCGCCGTATTTGTTTGAACAGGTTCGCCGCCGCGTACGCGACGGCGACTCCGACGCCAAGAGCCCATCCCCAGTACGTCGGCAGGTACGAAGCGGCGATCTTGTCGATGTGCGACTCGAAAACGTTGACGGTCCCATTCGAGCCCAGAACTCGTAGCTGAACGCCCTGCCAAGCCAGGAAGCCCGCGAGCGTGACCACGAACGAGGGCACGCCGAAGAACGCGAACCACGCTCCCTGGAAGGCGCCGATCCCGGCTCCGAGCGCAAGCATGACGATAATCGCGAGCCACCATGGCCAGCTGTGGTAGACGATCAAGACACCGAGAGTCGCGGAAGTGAGGCCGGCGATCGAGCCGACCGAGAGGTCGATCTCGCCCAGCAGCAATACGAGCACGATGCCGATGGCGACCGCGCCGATAGCCGCGATCTGGAGAACGAGATTGGAGAGGTTGCGCGAGTTGAGGAAGACCCACGAGGTCTGGCTGCCGAAGTAGAGGGCGATGACGATCAGGCCGAGAATCACCGGCAACGGGCCGATCTCGCCCTCGCGGACGCGCTGCACTCCGAGCCTGATCAGCATGCGCATCGATCCGCGCAGTCCGCGCTCTTCGATTACCGCCGCGATCTCTTCAGGCGCGGTCTGCGGAGATGTCAGATCGTTCGGCGCCATTGCCTCAGCGATCTCCACTCGCCTTCAACGTGCGAGCACCTGTGATAGCCGCGACTACGTCGTCGGGCGTAACCTCGCCGCGCTCGAAAGTCGCCGCGCGCCGTCCTAGGCGGAGTACCACGATCCGATCGGCGACATCTAGGACCTCGGCCAGGTTGTGCGAGATGACGACGATGCCTAGCCCCTGCTCGCGCAGTCGGGCGATTAGGGCCAGCACCTGCTCGGTCTGAGCGACGCCGAGAGCGGCCGTCGGCTCGTCGAGAAGCACGACCTTCGAGTTCCACATCACGGCCTTCGAGATGGCGACCGACTGGCGCTGGCCACCGGAGAGCTGAGCCACCTTGGCGCGCACGCTCGCGAGCGTCGTCACCCGAAGCGATTCCAGGACGTCGAGCGACTGTTTCTCCATCTCTAGCTCGGAAAGCGGCTCGACGACGATTGGCAGGAGACTTATCACCCGCTCTCGCCCGAGGAACATGTTTTGGACGACGTCCAGGTTGTCGCAGAGGGCGAGATCCTGGTAGACGGTCTCGATGCCGAGCTTCGTGGCGTCGCTCGGAGCCGCGATTCGCACGTGCTTGCCCTCGAAGAAAATCTCGCCGTCGTCGGGCTCGTGCGTGCCCGCCACGCACTTGACGAGCGTGGACTTGCCGGCGCCGTTGTCGCCGACTAGAGCGACGACCTCGCCCGGGTAGACCTCGAAGTCCACCTCGGTCAGTGCCTGCACGGCGCCGAAGCGCTTGCTGATCCCGCGCAGCTCGAGGATCGGCTTGCGCGCAAGAGAGGCGGCGGGCTTACCGCCGCCTCTCTTTTTCTGACTGGGCTGGCTCAGATCCAGCTCCTCGTTACTTGCAGATGCTCGTCTTCGGCATGCCCTTGCAGACTGCGGCAAGGCTGCCGTACTGAGAGGTGATCCAACCGTTCGAGACCAGTAGCGAGAGGTTGGACAGGCTGGCCGGAACGACCTTGAGCATCACCGTTGGCACGCTGACCTGGCCGTTGTTGACGTGATCGTTGATGTTCGTCGGTGTCGCTCCGTTGAGGATCGCCGCCGCGATCGCTGCCGCGGCCGGCGCCTGGAGACGGAAGTCCTTGAACACCGTGACGCCCTGGAAGCCCTGAATAACGTTCTGGATTCCCTCGAGCGACGCATCTTGGCCAGTTGTCGGGACTTTGCCCTGCAGCCCCTGAGCCTTGAGGGCGGCGATGATCCCGCCCGCCATGCCATCGTTAGCGGAGACGACGCCGTTCACCTTGTTGTTGGCCTTGGTCAGAATCTGCTCCATTTCGTTCTGAGCCTTGGTCGGATCCCAACCGGGCGTCCACTGCTCGGCGACCTTGACCCTCGCATTCGACTTGAAGAGAGGATCGAGCACGCCGTGGATGCCCTGATTGACAAGATGAGCGTTGTCGTCCGTCGGCGAGCCGTTGATGATCACCAAGCGATCGCCCGCCTTCGTGTTGTCGGCCATCCACTGGGCCTCCGCCTGGCCGACGGTGACGCTGTTGAAGGACACGTAGTAGGCGAGCGGCGAGTCCTTGATCAAGCGATCGTAGGCGATCACCGGTACGCCCTGGCCGTCAGCCTTCTTGACGATCACCGCCGCGGCCTTCTGGTCGACGGCCGCTATCACCAGCGCCTTGGCGCCCTTGGTCAGCTCGGCCTCGGCCTGTGACTGCTGCTTCGCCGGATCGTTGAGCGCGTTGACGACGTCGACCTGAGCACCCGGCACCAGCTTCGTGAGAGCTTGCTTGAAGGCCGGAGCGTCAGAGCCTTCCCATCTCGGCGTGACGTTTTCCGGAAGAAGGAACGCCACCAGATCGGTCTTTTTCTTCTTCTTCCCGCCGCACCCGGCGAGCGAGATTGCGCCTGTCACGACGAGAGCGACAGCAAGGAATACCGCAAGCATGCGCAAGCGGGAGAACCTTGAGATATCCACGAACCCTCCCTTCGCTACGTGAATTAGTTAGGTGGGTAAACATACTAACTGTCTCACGGGCTCGACTCAACCCGGCGCCCCATTTTTCTTACGCCCTCCTGAGAGGACCGGCGCATGGTCGTAATAGCGCGACGGAACGGGCGCCGCTACGAAAGGATCATGGCCTCGAAGAGCCGACGAGATAGGGGTCGGCGCAGACCGCGCGTAGGGTCAGCGAAGCAGCGCCCCTGACCGCGGCCGACGCTCCGAGCTCCGAGCGAACGATGGCCACATCCGAGCATTGAGCCACGAATGATCTCTTCTCCAGTTCCTTGCGAAGCGGGCCCACCAGCCAGTCGAAAAGGAGCGCGAAAACCCCTCCGAGAACAAGTGTGTTGGGCGCGAGGAGATTGACAGCCGCGCCGCAAGCGCGCCCGAGCGCCCCCCCGGCCTCCACCAGAGCATCGAGAGTTATCTGATCGCCCCGCTCGGCGCTTTCGGCGAGGAGCCGCACCCCCCCGTCCGGGACACCGATGCTCGTCCCGACCTCCGCATCGAGCCGGGCCCTCTTCAGGAGCGCTTCCTGACCGACCACGCGCTCGAGGCAGCCGCGCGAGCCGCAGGGGCATTCGGGGCCGTCGGAATCGATCAACAGGTGACCGAGCTCGCCGCCGAGGCCGCTACCGGAACGAAGCAACTCGCCGCCGACGACGACCGCCGCCCCCACACCGATCTCACCCGAGATATGGATGAAATCTCGCCATTCTCGTCCGTGCCCCTGCCAGAGCTCGCCGAGCGCGGCGAGATTCGCCTCGTTGTCTGCCGTTACGTAGAGATGGGGTCGCTGCAACCGGTTCGCGACCTCTGTCCGGAGCGGCGTCCTGCCCCATCCCAGGTTGGGCGCCATCAGGAGCGTTCCGCTGTCGACCTCGACGAGCCCGGGTGCGGCTACGGTCACCCCAACGGGTATGAGACGCTCGCCTTCGGCCTCATTCAGGGCGCTCCGGCCGAGCTCCCCGAGCGCGTCGAAAACGTCTCGCACCGGCGTGTCACGGTTCTCGTGGCGCAGGAAGCGCTCGAAGCGCACGCCGCCCGCCAGGTCGAGGACGCAAGCGGCGAGGTAATCGACGTTGATCTCCAGCCCCAGACCGACGACCGTTTCGTCCGAGAGCGCGACGAGCTGTCCAGGGCGGCCGACAGCGGCGACCGCCGCCCGGCCGCGCTCCGAGAGAAGGCCGCGCGCCGTCAACTCGCTCACGAGGCTGGACACCGTCGACTTCGTCAATCCCACAGCCTCGGCAATGCTCGCACGAGATATCGGCCCCTTCTCCATGACCTCGTGCAGCACGAGGCTCAGGTTCTGCCTGCGGATGCTCCTCTGCCCGGCAGGTCCCGACCGGTGCGAGGTCGCCGCTCGCGACGCGGACTCGGGCTTGTTGTGCGATGAAGGATCAGGGGTCAACTCCGGTTCCCGCCTCCGGTGATCATAAAACAAAATAAAACACGGAAACGAACACAACCACACTCATACACACACCCATCGATTAGTTTGGTAGGCAAACATACTAATTCGCTCGATCTCTTCTCTCAACTGTAAGAAGACTCCCCAGCGGTCGCTTGCCGGCCTCGTACTAACAGTCATCGCAAGCGGAAGCGCAGGGAGTCAGATCGCCTGACCGAGAGGTCCGTAGAGAGAAGGCTCAATCGCTCTGGCGGCGCTGCTCGAAACGCACGGCCAATCGGTCGATGCGCGAGCCCTCGACCTCGAGCACCTCGAAACGCATGCCGTCGTGCTCGACCACGTCGCCCGGGCCGGGCGCGCGGCCAAGCTGGCCGAAGACGAAGCCGGCCAGGGTGTGGTAGTCCTCGAGCGGCAACTCGACGCCGAACTGCTCGTTGAAGTCGTCGATCGAGAAAGTGCCGTCGACGTGGATGATGTTCTCCGCGATCTGCTCGACCGACTCGTCGGGGAGGTCGAACTCGTCCTCGATCTCGCCGACGATCTCCTCGAGCAGATCCTCGAGAGTGGCGATCCCCTCCATGCCGCCGTACTCGTCGACGACGATCGCCATGTGCTGGCCGGTGCGGCGGAAGTCGGCAAGAAGCGCCGCCAGGTCCTTCGTCTCGGGCACCAGGTGCGCCGGGCGTAAGAGATCTTCGATGCGCACGCGCTCGATTCCGACCTCGTTCATCTCCGAGAAGAGGTCGCGCACGTGCAGGATGCCGACGATGTTCTCGAGTGTGCCCCGGTATACCGGGTAGCGCGTGTAGGGCGAGTCGATGACGGCGGCCAGGCACTGGGCGGGCGGTAGCTCAATCGAAAGCGCGACCACCTCCGGCCGCGGCACCATTACGTCCGAGGCCTCCTTGTCGGCGAAGTCGAAGACCTTGTAGAGCATCTCGGTCTCCCCCCGCTCGATCTGTCCGTGCTCGCTCGAGGTCTCGAGCAGCATCCGTAGCTCGGCCTCCGATAGCGGCGGCTCGGCCTCGAGAGGCTTCATACGGAGCAGGCGGAGGGCCAGCTCCGAGGCGCTCTGAAGCACCCAGATCAGCGGCATGAACACAACGAAGAAGAGCCGCACGGGCGCCGAGACCGCCAGCGCGACGCGGTCGGAGTAGCTGAGCGCGATCCCCTTCGGGATCAGCTCACCGATGACCACGTGCAGAAAGGTCACGATCAGGAAGGCGAGCGTGAAGGCAATCACGGTGGCGACGACGCTGTCGAAGACGCGCGCGAGCACCGGCTCGCCGAGCGCGCCGATAGCGAGACTGGTGGCGGTGACGCCGAGCTGCATGGCGGCAATGAAGCGCGGCGGCCTGGAGACGAGCGCGAGCACCGCCCGGGCACGTTTGCTTCCCTGCTGCTCGAGCTCGCGTAGACGCGTGCGCCGGGCCGTCACGAGGCCGTACTCCGCCGCCACGAAGAACGCGTTTAAAAGAATCAGAGCCGCGACGGCCAGAAGCTCGAGGGTCAAGCTCACGATCGCGCCTCCGGCGGCGGTTTATGGGGAAGCGACTCGTCGTCCAAGCAAGATCTGCTGTGAGTATATGCGAGCACCTCCGGTTCGAAACGGCGGGTCGCCGCCAGGCGCATCGCGGCCGCGCGGTCGGGTGACTATGTCCGAACATGTGTTCTATTGTTCCTACGGTAGCGGGCCAGAGCGAATCGACGATCTCTGCCAGCATGGGAATGAGTCACGTTCAGTATCAAGAGGTCACCTGCCGGAGCGCCCTCAACCAGGCGCGCGGCCGTGTTCCCTTCCGCTGGTCGCTCAACCCGTACGGCGCCTGCTCTCACCGCTGCGCCTTCTGCTACGCGCGGGCCTATGCGAAACGCGCCGACCGGCCCAGCGGCGAGCTCTACGGGCAGATCGTCCGGGTGAAGCTGAATGTCGCCGAGGCGCTCGCGGGCGAGCTGCGGCGGCCGGGCTGGCAGCACGAATCGATCGCGATCGGCACCGCCACCGACCCCTACCAGCCGGCTGAGGGCCGGTACCGCCTCACGCGCGCCTGCCTGGAGCGGCTGGTCGCGGTCTCGAACCCCTTCTCGGTCACCACCCGGGGGCCGCTGGTCGTGCGCGACATCGATCTCTTGGTCGAGGCCTCGCGCCGGGCAGCCGTATCGGTCGCGTTCTCGGTGCCGACGCTCGACGAAAAGATATGGCGCGCGACCGAGCCGGGCACCGCGCCTCCACGCCAGCGACTGCGGGCGCTCGGGATGCTGATCGAGGCCGGAGTTCGTACCGGAGTTTTCGTGGCGCCGGTCCTGCCGGGGCTCTCCGACCGACCGGAGCTGCTCGAGCAGGTCGTGATCGCGGCGCGCCAAGCCGGCGCGGCTTTCGTCTGGATGGAAATGCTCCACCTCAAGCCCGGTAGCCGCGAGCATTTCCTGGCGATGCTCGCCGAGCAGTTCCCGGAGCAGCTGCCTCTGTACCAGCGTCTCTACGCCCGGCGCACCTACCTGCCGGCTTCCGAGGGCGCGCCTGTTCGAGCGCGCCTGAACGAGCTCGGCCGCCGCCACGGCATCGCCGACAGGCGCGCGTTTCGCCCGGCGCCGCCCGAGCCGGAAAGGCAGCTGCGCCTGACCCTCTGAGCCCTCTCGCTTCCTCGGCCGGGCTCGCACGATCAGCGGCCCGCCAGAGACGCGAGGGGCGCCTTGGTTCGAGTCCAGCACGGCCCAAGTGAAGGCGCTCGCCGCGGCGGCTTACGCCGTTTTTATGATTCGATCGGTAGAGCGGATCCCCCGAAAGGGGCAGGAATCCGACCCCCCAATGCTCAAGTGCATAGCCGACAACGCCGATACCGGATCGCAGATCGGCTGGTGGAGACCGCACCAGCATCCACCCCGGAGAATCGAGAGCACCCGTGCCCCGAGACATCACTTGTCTGATCGTCGACGATCACGAAGTTGTTCGCGAAGGCCTCAGGCTCTCGCTCTCGCGCGCCTCGCACATCCGCGTCGTCGGTGAAGCGTCCGACGGAGCGAGTGCGGTCGCGCTGACGGAGAGAAGGCGCCCGAACGTCGTGATCATGGATGTGCGCATGCCGGGGATGGACGGGCTGCAGGCAACGCGCGAGATCAACGAGAAGGTACCCGAGACCTCCGTGCTCCTCTTCACCGCCCACAACGAGCGCAGCCTGCTCGGACGCGGGCTGGAGGCGGGCGCCAAGGGCTACATCCTCAAGGAAGCTCCGCACCAAACGCTGCTCAGGGCAATCGAGAAGGTCGCCGAGGGCGAGGGCTACGTCGACCCGGCGCTGATGCCGACCTTCCTGAACTCCCGCGACAAGGAAGACATGCTCACCACGCGGGAGCGCGAGATCCTGCAGCTCTTGGCCGACGGCATGTCCAACGTCGAGGTGGCGACCCGGCTCTTCATCAGCCAGGAGACGGTCAAGAGCCACGTCCGTCACATCCTTGCCAAGCTCGAGGCCGACACGCGCACGCACGCCGTGGCGATCGCCCTGCGCGAGTCGATCATCGACTAGCTTTACTCCGTTGCCACGATCGACGGAGGAGAAAGTGGCCGGAGCCGATCAGAGCACGAGCAAGCTGGACAAGGAGCGGCGCGCCGGCGAGAGGCGCAGAAACGAGGCCGAGCGTGCGCGACTGGCCGACCAGCTCATCGCCGCCGAGCAGGAGGAGCGCCGGCGCATCTCGCTCTTCCTCCACGACGGCCCGGTGCAGTCGCTCTCGGGGATCACGCTGATGCTCGACGCGGCTCTGCACCAGCTCGCGGCCGGAAGCCCTGAAGAGGCGGTGCCGGTGATCGAGGCGGCGCTCGAGCGCCAGCGCTCGACGATCAAGGAACTGCGCGACCTCTCCTTCAACCTCGAGCCGGTCGTCCTGCGCGACCAGGGCTTCGAGCCGGCGGTGAAGGCGCTGGCCGAGAACGTCGGCATCTCGAACGAGATTCACATCGAGCTCGAGACCGGTTTCGCCGAAAGCCTGGCCGAGCGGGCGCAGGTCGTCTTCTACCAGATCATCCGAGAGGCCTTCCACCAGGCGATCCGGCGTGGCCCGCCGACGCGCGTGGCCGTGGCCGTGCACGAGCTCTCCGACGGCCGCGTCGAGCTGATCGTCGCCGACAACGCCCAGGGCGAGCGCCGGCGTGCGAGCTACGAGGCGATCGACGAGCGCGCCCGCGTGCTCGGGGGCAAGGTCAGCGTGCGCGCCGCCGAGGGCGGTGGCACGCTCGTGCGCGTGGTCGTCCCGCCCTACGCCGCGGAACGTTAAGGTCCGAGTGGTGACGGAAGAGCGACATCTCCTCTACATCTGGTCGCCGGCCGGCTACGCGCTCGAGGAGCGCGCGGGCGAGCCTCCGGCGGTGGGCAGCGAGCTGATCGTCGGCGAAACGCGCCTGTTCGTCTCGAAGGTCGCCTCTTCCCCGCTCCCGAACGACCCGCGGCCCTTCGCCTACCTGCAGCCGGCCTGAGCCCTATCGACGACAGGCGCCGCGAAGGAGTTGGCAGGTCGTTTCCTGGGGAGGCGGAGCGGGCGGATAAGTCGCCGGTCTCATCTGGAACCCGTTAGGCGCCGGTCTCATTTGGAACCCGTTAGGGTGTCGCCGTGGAAGCAGAGGTGGGGATCGTCTTCGACAACGACGGACTTCTCCTGGACACGGAGCCTTGCTGGACACGTGCGCAAGAGCGCGTGTTCCGACGCCACGGCCGGGCGTTCGACCTCGAGGCGAAGCGTGCTCTGGTAGGTACTGCGCCGGCAACGGCAGCGCCTATCCTCGAGCATCTGCTCGAGCTTCCAGGGCGTGGCGATGAGCTGAGCGGAGAGATGTACGCGCTCGCCCTGGAGGAGATCACCGCCGGCGCAGAGCTGCGACCGGGCGCCCTTGAGCTCTTTGACGAGCTCCATGGTCGCTGGCCGCTCGCCGTCGCGTCGAATGCACCGCGCCGTCACCTGCTCGCCGGCCTTCGCCGCGTCGGCCTGGCCGGGGAGTTCGAGGTCGCCTTGGGCGTCGAAGATGTCTCCGCGCCGAAGCCGTCGCCCGATCTCTACCTGCGTGCGTGCGAGCTGCTTGGAGTCGATCCCGCGCGTTCCATCGCCCTGGAGGACTCTCCACCGGGCGTTGCCGCCGCGCGAGCAGCCGGGTTGTATGTGCTCGGGGTACCGTCGGTCGCGGGCGTCGAGTTGGAGGCCGACCACGTCTTCAACTCGCTCGGAGATCCGCTGCTGGCGGTGGCGATCATCCAGCAGCTCGGCGAGCGGTAGCCACCTCAGCCACCCTCTGCGAAACAGGGCGGCGCTGCAGGCGAGCGACCTCTGATGCAGTACGCTAGACGGTGAGGTCGACAACTAACGCATGAGCCGAGGAGTGGAACAGCTGCCTCGCGTCGAAGTCGAGCGCGCACCGGACACCGAGAGCGGCTTCCCTGACGCGGACGCGTTCTGCGAGCGGGTTGCACGGAGCGGCCTGTTCGCGTCTGACGTGCCCATAGCCGTGACGCGCGCTCCCGGCCGTCTGGACATCCTCGGCGGGATTGCCGACTACTCCGGCTCGCTCGTGCTCACGCTGCCGCTGGCCGCGGCGGCGCTCGCCGCTGCTCAGCTCTACTCAGACGGGCGCGTCGTTGCAGTTAGCGGCGACCGCCGCGTCACGCTCGACGTCGACGAGCTTCTCGACGCGCCGTTCGAAACCCTCTCGCGTCGCTTCGCCGGTCGCGACGCGTGGGCGGCATACGTCGTCGGTCCGATCGCGCTGCTCGTGCGCGAGGAACAGGCTGCGCTTCCCGGGCTGCGGCTGCTCATCTCGTCCGACGTCCCTGAAGGCAAGGGTATGGGCTCGTCGGCGGCTGTCGAGGTCGCCGCGCTGCACGCGCTCGCAGCCTGCCTCGGCCGCCCGCTCGAGCCCAGCCGGCTCGCTCTCCTCGGGCAGCGCGCCGAGCAGCTGCTTGCCGGCGCTCCGTGCGGCGCGATGGATCAGATGACTGCCGCCTTCGGCGAGCGTGGGCGGCTGCTCGAGCTCCTCTGTCGCCCCGCCGAGATCGCGGATTCGATCCCACTTCCGCCGCCGCTCGCCGTGTGGGGAATCGACTCCGGCGTACGCCATGCCGTCGCCGGCGGCGACTACAGACGCGTGCGATGCGCCGCCTTCATGGGGAAAGCGCTGTTGAGCTGTCGCGACGAGTACCTCGCTGCGCTCGACCCTTCGCAGGTCGACCCGGGACGGCTTCCCGAACAGCTCGTGGGCAAGGAGTTCCTGCGTCTTCGCGAGCGAGTCGATGATCCCGTTAGCGTGGTCGAGCCCGATGTCGTCTACCCCGTGCGCGCGGCGACTCTGTACCCGATCGAAGAGCAAGTGCGCGTACGCAAGTTCGCAGAGCTCCTCGCCGTGCCGATCACTGCGGGCCGTGCGCGACTACTCGGGAAGCTGATGTACGAGTCGCACGCGGGCTATTCGCGTTGCGGGCTGGGCACGCCTTGCACGGATGCGCTCGTCGACGCGGTCCGTAGAGCCGGTTGGGAGCGGGGCCTCGTGGGAGCGCGGATCAGCGGCGGCGGGGGCGGCGGCACCGTAGTCGTCCTAGGGCGGGAGGACGCCGAGCCCCTCGTCCAGGCGATGGCCGACGAACTCGGAGCCGGGTTGGTGAGCGGGTCGTCGGCCGGCGCGGCGAGCTTCGGCGTACGCGTCCTGGTGAGCGAACGCCCGAGCCGATGACGACGCGCGCTGTCTTCGCGCCGGCCCGCGTCAACCTCATTGGCGAGCACACCGACTATTCGGGCGGGCTCGTGCTTCCGGTCGCCGTCGACCTCGGCATGACCGTGGCCGGTCTGGCCGACGAGGCGGCGATACGCCTGCGTTCGCTGGCGTTCTCGTAGTCCGTCGAGCTCGGCCGTAACGGGGCGCCGCGGGGGCCGCTCGCCGGTTGGGGCCGCTACGTCGCGGCCGTCGCGCAGCTGCTCGACGAACGCGGGAGACCTCCCGTGGGCTTCGGCGGTACGATCAGCTCTACGGTTCCGATCGGAGCGGGTCTGTCCTCGTCGGCCGCCCTCACGGTATCGGTTGGGCTCGTGCTCTGTCGCGTAGCGGACTTCGAGCTTCCTCCGCGCGGGCTTGCCAGGATCGCCCCACGCGGCGGAGCATCTCGCGGTCGGAGTCCCGTGCGGGCTGATGGATCCGGCGACGTCGCTCCTGGGCCGTCGCGGTCACGCCCTCCTGCTCGACTGCGGCAGCGAGGAGCACCGTCTCGTGCCTCTTCCGCCCGGCCTTGCGATCGTCGTCCTCGATTCGGGCATCCGGCACGAGCTGGAGCATTCCGGGTACGCCAACCGGCGCGCCGAGCTCGAGAGGTGTATCGCGGCGATCGGCGGCCGGCATCCCGCGTCGCTGACGGTCGCGCAGGCCGAAGCAGAGGCTGAGGCGGCGGGAGTCGACGGCGTGGCGGCTCGGAGGCTCCGTCACGTCGTCTCCGAGAACGAGCGAGTGCGCAAGTGCGTCGCCGCTCTCGAGCAGCCGGGTGGCCCTGATCTCAAGGCACTCGGAGTGCTCTTCCGCAAGAGCCACGAGAGCCTCCGCAGCGACTTCGAAGTCTCCACGCCGGAGCTCGACCGGCTTGTCGATCTCGCCTACGAGAGCGGCGCGATCGCCGCGCGCATGACGGGCGGCGGGTTCGGCGGCTCGATCGTGGCGCTGGCGGAAGCTGACCGGGCGCCGTCGCTGGTCTCCGCCGTAACCACCGGGTACGCCGCCAGCGTGGGTCGTGAGGCGACGGGCTACATCTGCGCGTCGGTCGACGGAGCGGGCGACGTGGTGCCCCGGTCGGTCGAGGACTGATCCGCCGTCACCAGCGGTGGTGCACGTGCGGCGCGATCCGCGCGCGGTAGAGCTCCGCGATCCGCTCCATTGTCTCCGGCGAGAGCGGTGGGAGGTTGGCTGCGGCAGCGTTCATGCGCGTCTGCTCGGGCGTTTTCGCTCCAGGGATGACGGTCGAGACGGCGTCGAAGCTCAGAATCCAGCGCAGCGCGAGTTGCACCAGCGTGGTGCCTTCGGGGAGGAGCGGCCTCAGCTCGTCGACGACGTCGAGGCCCAGCTCGAAGTCGACGCCAGCGAACGTCTCACCGACGTCGAACTGCTCGCCGCGCCGGTTGAACGCCCGGTGGTCGTCTGGCGAGAAGCGCGTCTCGCGGGCGAACTTCCCGGTCAGCAAGCCCGACGCGAGAGGCACGCGGACGATGACGCCCACGTCGCGCCGCCGGGCCTGCTCGAAGAAGAGCTCGGCCGGGCGCTGGCGGAAGATGTTGAAGATGATCTGCACGGTCGCGACGCCCGGGTACTCGATCGCCTTCAGCCCTTCCTCGACCTTCTCGACGCTGACCCCGTACGCCCGGACGAGCCCCTCCTCGACTAGCTGGTCGCAGGCCTCGAACACCGCGGGCTCGTAATAGGTCTGCCACGGCGGGCAGTGCAGCTGGACGAGGTCGACGATCTCGACGCCGAGGTTGTCGCGCGAGCGCTCGAGCCAGGAGCGCAGGTTCTCGTAGGTGTACTGCGTGACGTCGAGCGGCGCACGACGGCCGAACTTGGTTGCGACCACGAGCGACTCCTCCCGCTCGCGCAGCAGCCGGCCTATCAGTCGCTCCGAACGCCCGTCGCCGTAGACGTCGGCCGTGTCGAAGAAGGTGACGCCGGCGTCGACCGCGGCGTGCATGGCGACGAGGGACTCGTCCTCATCGGTCTCCCCCCAGTCGCCGCCGATCGCCCAGGCGCCGAACCCGATCTCCGACACCCGCCAGTTCGTCTTGCCGAGTCGCCTCAATCGTATCGCCTAAGCAATCAGCGTTGCGACCGCCGCATGACGAAGCTCTGCATGGCGAGAGCGAGAACAAGCACCGCGCCGTAGATCACCCCTGTGTAGTAGCCCGTCAGGTTGAGCGACACGATTCCGGGCTCGATGGCGGAGATCGCGAACGCGGCGACCACCGTCCCGAAGATCGTGCCACGGCCGCCGAAGATCGAGGTACCGCCGAGGAAGACGGTGGCGATCGTCGGCAGCATCGCGCCGCTTCCCATCGTCGGCCAGAAGTAGTTCGCCTCGAGCGTCGCGACGATGCCGGCCAGTGCGGCCATGAGCCCCACCAGCGCGAAGACGGCGATGCGGACGCGATCGGTGCGAACGCCCATCATGCGCGCGCTCTGCTCGTTGTCGCCGACGAGGTAGACGTGCGCGCCGAACCGGGATCGGTTCAGCACCACCCAGAAGACGGCCGCGAGCCCGATCATCCAGACCACCTCGGCGGGCACATAGCCGCCGATCCGGCTGATCAAGAGGGTGGAGACAAAGCCACCTGGAGTGCCGGAGCCCACGGCGTTGGTGCCGACGAGCACGATGCCGGCCCAGAAGAACCACGTGCCGATCGTCGCCACGAGCGAGGGGACGCCGAGGCGCACGACGATCACGCCGTTCAGGAGTCCGACGGCCAGCCCGGCGGCGAGAGCGGCGATCAGACCGAGGTCGGGTCGGCCAGTCGCTATGAATACCCACGACCCGACCGCCATCACGGATCCGAACGACAGGTCGATCTCGCGCGCGATCACGACCAGGGTGAGCGCCAGCGCGATGATTCCGGTTTGCGGCACCGTCGACATCAGCGCGCTGTACATGTCCTTGTGGAGCCAGGTCTCGGGGGCGCCGACCGCTAGGATGACCCAGATTACGAGCGCCATTACCACCGTGCCGGCCTGGAGGCCGTAGCGGCGGAAAAAGATCCGCTCGCGACCTCGCCGGCTCGTTTGTGGCCGTAGGCGCGGCGAGACCTCGCCCGGTGCCTGCTCGACGTCGGTCACGTCGTCGCCCCGGCCTTCGCGTTCTCGATCGAGCCGGTCTCGGCGACATGCTGCATCCGGGCGATCAGGTCGAGCAACGTGATCTCCGCCGTCTTGAACTCGCCTGCAACGTGTCCGCGATCGATCAAGACCACGCGGTCGACGACCTCATGGACGTTGAAGATGTTGTGATCGATGAAGATGCACGACTTGCCGGCGGCTTTGATCTCGCGGACGAAGTCGAGCGTCTTACGCGTCTCGGTGACCGAGAGCCCCATCGTCGGCTCGTCGAGGATGATCAGCTCGGCCTCGAAGTACAGCGCGCGCGCGATCGCAACCCCCTGACGCTCGCCCCCCGACATCGTGCCGACTTCCGTCTCCGGCGTCACGGCCTGCGACGTGAAGCGCAGGAACTCGACCATGAGCTTCTCCGTCTCGTTCCGCATCTGACTGACGTCGAGCAGCCCGAGCCGCGTCGTCCGCTCCCGGCCCATGAAGATGTTCCGCCAGAGCGCCTGCTGGTCGGCGAGCGCCCGCTCCTGGTAGACGGTCTCGATGCCGAGATCGCGCGCATGCTGCACGGTCAGGTGCGTGAGCCGCTGCCCCTTCCAGGTGATCGTGCCGCTGTCCGGCGCGTGGAAGCCGGTGACGATCTTGATCAGCGTCGACTTGCCGGCGCCGTTGTCGCCGAGAAGCCCGACGATCTCGTTGTGGCCGACCGTGAGGCTGACGCCCTCGAGCGCACTGACCTCGCCGAATGACTTCGAGATCTCCTCGAGCTCAAGGAGATTCGTCACAGTCACCATCGGGGATTCTACCTCCGTTTCAGTGTGCTTCAGAGAGCGGTGGCGCCGAGAACCTGCGCCACCGCTCTCTGCCTTTGCCGCTGCCGACAAGTGTTAGCGAATCAGCTTGTTTATTAGCGGGATGAGCGGGCCGACGTTGCTCTTGTTGATGATCCCCGACCCCGTGTCGATGTAGAGGCCGGCGAATTTGTAGACCTTCGACATACACACCTGGACGATCGGCAGGTAGCCCTGCAGCCACTCCTGCTGGTCGAGGATGAGGTCCGTCCAGCCACCCTGGATCGCCTTCACCGTCGCCGGGTTGAGGTCGAATCCAGCGATGCCGATGTCGTTCGGCCCCTTGTGCGCCGCCGTCAGATAGGTCTGGGCGGTCGCGGTCAGGCCACCGTGGTCGGTCACGACGAGCTTGACGTCAGGATGCGACGTCACGTAGGCCGTGAAGACCGGCGTACCCGCGGTCGGATCCGCGTTCGTGGCTGCGTTGATCTCGATGTAGTCGACCTTCAGGCCCGCCTTCTTCAGAGCGTCGATCGCACCCTTCGTGCGCAACCCACGCGTCGGCTCGGAGAGCAGGCCCCAGACCATCGCCCGGTCGCCCTTCTTGAGCTTCAGCTGTGCCACGGCCGACTCGCCGAGCAGGAGGCCCGAGTTGTAGAGGTTCTGACCGACGTAGCCGAAGCCCTTCGCCTGGTACTTCGCGAAAGCCTTCGGCAGCTCGGTGTTCTGGCTCGTGACGATGATGCCCTTCTTCTCAGCCTGGTTTATCCACGGGTCCAACGCGGCGTCGCCGGGGTGTCCCATCACCGCGATGCCGGCCGGCTTCATCGCGATCGCCGACTTGAACTGGCTAACCATGGTCGCGGGATCCCAGTTCGACCAGACGTACTGCACGTTGGCTCCCAGGTCCTTCGCCGCTTGCTTCGCGCCGTTGTAGACGTTGACGGCGAACACGCCGCCTGCCGGGCCACCCGGGAAGAACACGATCTTCTGGCCAGCGCACCACTTCCCTGCCTGCGCCGAACTGGGCGCCGCCGCTCCTTTGTCCGTGGTCCCTAGGAACATGGCCACTAACAGCGCGGCGAGCGCGGCCACCGTCGCTAAAGCGACTATTCTTAACGATCCTTTCACCGTTGCTTCCTCCCTCTGACATCCGCCTCGCCGTCACCGGCGATAGCGTGTTTCGGAATCGTTGCCGACCTTCGAGAGCGAAAGGCCTCTGATACGGTGGACGATAGCACCTTCGAAAAAGAAAGCAAACGGAAGGCCACTCCTTGGCTCATTTCCGGCTTTTTCACCGTAATAGCGACCTGAGAGGCGGTTCCAACGCAGTACGCTTCGCTTTCTTAATCGCAGTAGTATCCTTACGAATGAGAAGGGCATCATGAGCGGACCGTGGACAGGGTGGATCGCGTCTGGATGCGTTCGCGCACACTCTGCCTCGGCGGGGAGAGAGGCGTGAGCGAGAACAACCCCGCCCGCGAGGAGGGTAAGCCCGCGCCGACTACGGTCACCGGCGACGCGCTCGAACAGCTCGCGAGTTCTCCCAACGAGCGCCGGGAGCGCATGCTCGCCCTGATCAAGGAGCGAGAGTTCGCACGGGTCGGAGATCTAAGCGATCGGTTCGGGATCTCGGAGGTGACGGTCCGCAACGACCTCGCAGCGCTGGCGGAGCGGGGTCAGATCCACCGCATCCATGGTGGCGCGATCCCGCGCGCCGCGCCCGGGCAGGAGCGCCCGTTCGAGGAGTCGGAGACGAGCTTTGCGGTCGAGAAGTTTGCGATCGGGCGAGCCGCTGCGGAGCTGGTGCGGGATGGTGAGTCGGTCATCATCGACGTCGGCACCACCGCCGTCGCGACTGCCCGAGCGCTCGCCGCCCGCACCGAGCTTCGCGACGTCATCGTTTTCACGAACGGTCTGAAGACCGCGCTCGAGCTCGAGTCTGCCGTCCCGCGTATCGCCATCGTCGTCCTGGGCGGCACGCTGAGACCCCTTCAGCACTCCCTCGTCGATCCGCTCGCCACGCACATCCTCGACCGGATCTCCGCGAGCACCCTGCTGCTCTGCTGCAACGGCGTGCATCCCACCGGCGGCGTCACGAACATCAACCTTCCCGAGGCCGAGATCAAGCGGCACATGCTCAGGGTCGCGCGCCGCCGCATCGTCCTCGCCGACGGCAGCAAGATCGGCCGCATCGAGCTCGCCCAACTCTGCGGGATCGATCAAATCGACATGATCATTACCGGCGAGTCCGCCGATCCTTCGATCCTCGATAGCCTGAGGGAGCACGGCTGCGAGGCATGGGTGGCTCGGTGAAGCCTCTCCCGAGGCACGAGTTCGTGCACGAGGACGGCAGGCGCGTCTTCGCGTACGGTGCCGTTCGCGCTTCCTCTAGCCTTGCGCGCCGCGGCGCCGAGACAGGGCTTGGCGGGATCCACAAGCGCTTCGACCTGCTGACGGGGGAGTGGGTCGCGATCTCGCCCGCCCGGAACGTCCGACCGCTCGACACGGCGGCGCCGCGCGACGACGAGGAGGGCTGTCCCGTCTGTCCCGGCGGCATCGAGCTCCCGTTCCCGTACGATGCAGCCGTCTTCGAGAACCGCTTTCCCTCGTTCGTCGCCGAGCCACCACCCCCCCCGCCCGACGACCTGACCGCGCCCTCCTACGGACGGTGCGAGCTCGTCATCTACACGTCGCGGCACGACACGTGCTTCGGCCGGCTCGCTCCAGTCGAGCTCGGGCGGCTGCTGGCCATCTGGAGCGACCGTTCGCGCGAGCTGTGGGCGGACGAACGGCACGAGTTCGTGATGATCTTCGAGAATCGAGGAGCGGAGGCGGGCGCGACGCTCTCGCATCCGCACGGCCAGATCTACGCCTTCGATCACCTTCCCCCGGTCACGGCCGCCAAGGCCGAGGCCCACCGGCGCTATCGCGCGCAGGAGACCCGCTGCCTCGGCTGCAACCTCGTCCGCCGCGAGAGCGCGTCGGTGCGCGTCGTCGCGCCCAATGACAGCTTCTTGGTGGGCCTGCCCTTTGCTCCCCGCTGGCCGTACGAGGTCGCGGTGCGCGCACGGCGACACGGTCTGTCGCGGCTCGCAGACCTCACCCCCGGCGAGCAGCTCGACCTCGCCTCTGCGCTCCGCGACGTCACGCTCCGCTACGACGCGTTATTCGGCTTGGAGTGCCCGTACCTGATGGTCGCCCAGGAGGCTCCGCGCTCCCAGCCGGACTGGCACCTCGCCTTCGAGTTCTTCCCCTTCCAGCGGAGCCGGGCGACGACGAAGATCCGCGCAAGCGTCGAGACCGCCACCGGCCTCTTCCTGAACGATGTCCTGCCCGAGGACGCCGCCCGCCGGCTCGCCGAGCTGGAGGTGTCGGCCGCGCCCATCGGTGAGGACTGCCTCTTCGTCGTGCAGCCGGCGGCCGACAGCCGCATCTCTCAGCGAATGGGGGCACGATCATGAAAGCGCTTGGCCAATTCGAAGTCTGGTTCGCCGCGGGAAGCCAGGATCTCTACGGCGACGCAATGCTGAGCCGGGTCGACGAGCACTCTCGCGAGGTGGCGGAGAGGCTCGATGCGGCCGAGGCCGTCCCGGTGAGGATCGTTCATAAACCGGTCCTGACGAACCCGGAGTCGATTCGCCGACTGTGCCTCGACGCGAACGCGGCCGACGACTGCGTCGGCCTGATCGCCTGGATGCACACATTCTCTCCGGCGAAGATGTGGATCGCGGGCCTCGGCGCGTTGCAGAAGCCGCTCCTCCACCTGCACACGCAGTTCAACCGCGATCTTCCCTGGGGCGAGATCGACATGGACTTCATGAACCTTAACCAGTCCGCGCACGGCGACCGCGAGTTCGGGTTTCTGGAGACGCGGATGGGGCTGAGGCGCAAGACGGTCGTCGGACACTGGAGCGACCCGTCCGTGCTCGGCCGGATTGGCACCTGGGCGCGGGCAGCGTGCGGCTGGCGCGAGGCGCAGACGCTCAGCGTCGCGCGCTTCGGCGACAACATGCGGTACGTCGCCGTGACCGAAGGCGATAAGGTCGAGGCGCAGCTCCGGCTCGGTGTCGCGGTGCACGGCTACGGCGTCGGCAAGCTGGTTGACGCGGTACGCGAAGTCCCGGACTCCGCCGTCGACCGGCTGGTCGATGAGTACGAGCAGGAATATACGCTGGTGGCGGCGCTCCAGAGAGACGGTGAGCGCCGGGAGTCGCTGCGGGACGCCGCACGAATCGAGGCGGGGTTGCGAGACTTCCTCGAGGCGGGGGGCTTCAAGGCATTCACCGACACTTTCGAGGACCTCGACGGCCTGCCGCAGCTGCCGGGCATCGCCGTGCAGCGCCTGATGGCGGACGGCTACGGATTCGGAGCCGAGGGGGACTGGAAGACGGCGGCTCTCGTCCGCATCGCCAAGGTGATGAGCGCTGGGCTCGAGGGCGGCACGTCCTTCATGGAGGACTACACGTACCATCTCGCGCCGGATGGCCCCAAGGTGCTTGGCGCGCACATGCTCGAGGTGTGTCCCTCGATCGCGGCCGAGAAGCCCTCCTGTGAGATCCACCCGCTCTCGATCGGCGGCAAGCAGGACCCGGTACGCCTCGTGTTCACAGCCGCCCCGGGGCCGGCCGTGGTGGTGGGCCTCCTCGATCTGGGTGATCGCTTCCGCCTCGTTGCGAACGAGGTCGAGGTGGTGACGCCCGACGAGAAACTGCCGCGGCTGCCCGTCGCGCGCACCGCGTGGGAGCCGAAGCCCGACCTCGCGACGGCGGCCGAGGCGTGGCTACTCGCCGGCGGACCGCATCACACGAGCTTGTGCTTGGCGCTCGGCACTGAAGCGTTCGCCGATATCGCCGAGATCGCCGGGCTGGAGCTGCTCGTGATCGACGGAAGCACGCGCATTGGCGACTTCAAGAAGGAGCTGCGGTGGAATCAGGCGTACTTCCACCTGGCTCGGAGCCTGTAGGGCGACTCGATGGGCGCAGCAGTGTTCGACGAGCTTCGTGAGTGCGTCTTCGACGCGAACGTCGAGATCGTCCGCGCCGGGCTCGTCGTCCTCACTTTCGGCAACGCGAGCGCCGCCGATCGCGCCGCGGGAGTGATGGCGATCAAGCCGAGCGGCGTGCGGTACGACGAGCTCCGGCCCGAGTCGATGGTCGTCGTGGATCTCGAGAGCGGTGCGGTCGTCGACAGCGAGTACCAACCGTCGTCCGATACCCCGACGCATGTCGTCCTTTACCGCGAATTCGCACAGGTGGGTGGCGTCGTCCACACGCACTCGCCGTTTGCGACTGCATGGGCCCAGGCGTGCCGCGAGATCCCGTGCCTCGGCACGACACACGCCGACCACCTCCACGGACCGGTTCCCGTCACGCGCCAGCTCACGCGCGACGAGATCGAGGGCGACTACGAGCGCCGCACCGGCGACGTGATCGTCGAGACGTTCGGGCGCCTGCATCTCGACCCGCTCCAGATACCGGCCGTGCTCGTGGCGTCGCACGGACCGTTCGTATGGGGAGCCGATGTCGCGCAGGCGGTCGAGAACGCGATCGCGCTCGAGGTCGTGGCCGCGAGTGCGCTCAGGACCGAGCTGCTCCGGCCCGGCGTGGAGCCGATCGGAGACGATCTACTACGGCGCCACTTCTTGCGCAAACATGGTCCCGGCGCCTACTACGGTCAGCGCCCATGAAGGCGCTACGTCTTCACGGCACGGGAGACCTCCGTCTGCACGAGGAGCCGCCGGCGACACCAGGCGACGGCGAGCTCCTCCTGCGCGTGACCGCCGTCGGCCTCTGCGGCTCCGACCGGCACTGGTTCAACGAGGGTGGGATCGGCGACGCTGTTCTGACGGAGCCGCTCGTCCTGGGCCACGAATTCGTCTGCACGATCGAGTCCGGTCCGCGCGCCGGGGATCGGGTGGCCGTCGATCCGGCCATACCGTGCCGTCGCTGCGCCGTGTGCCTCGCGGGTCAGCCGCACCTTTGCCCTCAGCTGCGGTTCGCCGGACACGACTCGACCGATGGTGCGCTGCGCTCGTTGCTGACGTGGCCGGAGCGACTCACATACCCCCTGCCAGACACGCTCTCCGACGTCGAAGGCGCGCTGCTCGAGCCGCTCGGCGTCGCGCTTCACGCGCTCGACCTCGGGCGCGTGCAACCGGGTACGAGCGCCGGCGTCTTCGGCTGCGGCCCGATCGGGCTGCTGTTGGTTCAGGCTCTTCGAGCCGCCGGGGTGACTGCGATCCTCGCGACCGACGTTCTACCTCACCGGGTCGAGGCGGCGGCGGCGATGGGCGCGACGCATGCGCTCCACGCGGAGGAGGCGCTTGCCGAGCGAGCGTTCGAACGCTTACCGGGAGGGTTGGGCGTCGACGTCGCGTTCGAGGTCGCCGGCGAGAACGCGGCGGTCGCCGACGCGATCGCCGCGACCCGCCCCGGCGGCCGCGTCGTCCTCCTCGGTATTCCTGACGGCGACCGCACGAGCTTCAGCGCCTCGACGGCACGTCGCAAGGGCCTGACGTTACTGCTCAGCCGGCGGATGGCGCCCGGCGACCTGCCGCGTGCGATCCGGCTCGTCGAGTCCGGACGCGTCGAGCTCGTACCGCTGGTGACCGAGCGCTGGGCGTTGTCCGAGTGGCGGGACGCCTTCGGCGCTCTCGTCGAGCGGCGTGGGCTCAAGGTGGTCATCGAGCCACAGCGAGTGAGCGAGGAAGAGACCTGATGAGCAGGCAAAAGTACGCGCTCGGCATCGACTTTGGCACGGAGTCGGGGCGCACCGTCCTCGTCGACTGCGCCGATGGACGCGAGCTCGCAACGAACGTCTACCAGTACCGGAACGGCGTCATCGACGAGCGGCTCCCGCCACCTAACGACGACGTCCGTCTCGACCACGACTGGGCGCTCCAGGATCCGGAGGACTACATCCGAACGTTTCAGGAGACAGCCCCCGCACTGCTCGCCGAGACAGGCATCGACCCCGCCGACGTGATCGGCGTCGGCATCGACTTCACCTCGTGCACGATGCTGCCGACGCTCGTGGACGGGACGCCGCTCTGCCTGCTCGACGACCTTCGCGCCGAGCCGCACGCGTGGGTCAAGCTCTGGAAGCACCACGCGGCCCAGCCCGAGGCGGATCGCATCAACGCGGTCGCGGCGGAGCGGAGAGAGAGCTGGCTGAAGCGCTACGGCGGCCGAATCTCGTCGGAGTGGTTCTTTGCAAAGGCGCTCCAGATCCTTGACGAGGCGCCCGAGGTCTACGCCCGCGCCGATCGCCTGATCGAGGCCGCCGACTGGGTCGTCTGGCAACTCACCGACGTCGAGACGCGCAACAGCTGTACGGCCGGCTACAAAGCGATGTGGTCGAAGCGGGAGGGCTTCCCCGCGGACGCCTACTTCGCCGCCCTCGACCCGAGGTTCGAGCACGTCGTGGACGAGAAGATGTCCCGGCGCATCCTGCCGATCGGTAGCCGCGCCGGCGGGCTGAGCGAGCGGGCGGCGGCCTGGATGGGCCTGCGTCCGGGCACTGCAGTCGCGGTCGCGAACGTCGACGCCCACGTCTCGGTACCGGCGGCGACCGTGACCGAACCGGGGACGATGGTCGCGATCATGGGCACGAGCATCTGCCACATGCTCCTCGGCGACGAGCTAGCGATGATCGACGGAATGTGCGGCGTCGTCGAGGATGGGGTCGTGCCGGGGCTGTTCGGGTACGAGGCCGGACAGTCGGCCGTGGGCGACATCTTCGCCTGGTTCGCCGAGAGCTCCGTCCCGCCCGAGTACCATGAGCTGGCCCGACGCCGGGGCACGGGCGTGCACGAAGTGCTCGAGGAGGAGGCCGGCAAGCTTCGTCCCGGCGAGAGTGGCCTGCTCGCGCTCGACTGGTGGAACGGCAATCGCTCGGTGCTCGTGGACGCGGACCTGCGTGGTCTTCTCGTCGGTATGGCGCTCGCGACGAGAGCCCCGGAGATCTATCGCTCGCTGATCGAGGCAACCGCGTTCGGGACACGCGTGATCGTCGAAGCGTTCGAATCGGCCGGCGTGCCCGTAAAAGCAATCGTCGCCTGCGGGGGCTTGCCCGAGCGGAACAAGCTGCTGATGCAGATCTTCGCGGACGCTACCGGTAGCGAGTTCGCCGTCGCGGCCTCCAAGCAGACGCCGGCGCTAGGCTCGGCGATGTTCGGAGCCGTGGCGGCCGGCGCTGCACTAGGCGGCTACGACTCGATCGTGGACGCAGCACGATACATGGCGCATCTCGGCGGGGATTCGTATCGGCCGATCGCCGCTCATCGCGCCGTCTACGACGATCTCTACCGTGAGTACCTGCGCCTACACGACCTGTTCGGGCGCGGCGGCGACGACGTCATGCGGAACCTGAAGCGCATTCAGCGCGCAGCAGCCGAGGCCGTCCGCTCCGCCTAGTCGTCCGTGGAGACCGCGCCGTCCATTACAAGGCTGCCGTTCGGGACGACGCCGGACGGCAGCGTCGTCGATCTCTACACCCTGACGAACTCGTCGGGCATCGCTGTCGCCGTCATGACGTATGGCGCGGCTGTACAGCAGCTCTGGGTGCCGGATCGTGACGGTCGTAAAGCTAACGTGGTGCTCGGCTTCCCGACCCTCACCGACTACGTCGCACACGATGGCCACTACTTCGGCGCCATCATCGGCCGCTGCGCGAACCGGATCGCGCACGGTCGCTTCGTGCTCGACGGCGTCACGTACGAAGTGCCGCGCAACGACGGGACCAACTCCCTCCATGGCGGCACGGCCGGCCTCGACAAGCGCGTCTGGCAGGCGGCCGTCGTTCCGCTGACGCGCGACAGCGTCGGGCTCAAGCTCCAGTACACGAGCCCTGACGGCGAGATGGGCTACCCCGGCACGCTGGCCGTCCACGTGACGTACACGCTCGCGAACGATGACTCGCTCCGGATCGACTACCGCACGACGACGGACGCAGCGACAGTCGTCAACCTCACGAACCACACCTACTGGAACCTCGCCGGCGAAGGCAGCGGGACGATCTGTGACTACATCCTGACGCTCTACGCGGACCGCTACACGCCCGTCGACTGCACGCTGATTCCCAGCGGAGAGATCGCTCCCGTGGCGGGAACACCTCTCGACTTCACGACCCCCACGCGGATCGGCGCGCGTATCCGCGAGGCGTTCCCACAGCTCGCTATTGCCCACGGCTACGACCACAACGTCGTGCTCGAGCGCGTCGACACGCTCTCGCTCATGCTCGCCGCCCGGGTCCGCGAGCCGACGAGCGGACGCGAGCTCGAGGTTTTCACGACCGAACCCGGGATTCAGTTCTACTCCGGGAACTTCCTCGACGGCACGCTCAGGGGGACGAGCGGAAGGACGTACAGGCAGAACGACGGCTTCGCGCTCGAGACGCAGCACTTCCCCGGCTCACCCAACCATCCGGAGTTCCCGTCGACCATGCTTCGCCCAGGCGACGTGTTCGAATCGACGACCGTCTACCGCCTGAGTTGTACCGTCGATCCAGGACGCGAGGCGCAGGTTTCCACGAGTGGCCAGCGGAGACAGAGTCCAGGACGTAGCGGGATGAGATGAGGTTTCGGCAAAGGCTCGTGTTGCCTGCTGTCGAGAATCGCGACCCGATCGAGCGCGAGCGAACGCTTCATGCCTCCGTTGCCGAAAGACGCCGCTTTGCGGGAAGTTCTAGGTCGGTACCACCGTCGTCTAGCGCTTGGAAACCCTAGCCCTGCGGCCCGTTCTGAACGCCGTGCCCTCTCGCGTAGGTATCGACGAGCGCGCCCGCATGCTCGGCGCAGGGAGCGCTCGTGCCCTAGCCTCACGTTCGGGGATCGGTCTCGCATGACCCGGAGCGCCACACATGGGCGCGTCGCGCACGGGCGCGACCGAGGACACCGCAGCGCGCCGCGTGATCGCGGGCGAGAAGCCGGAGGGTATCGCCTGTAGGGGCACCAGGCAGTAGGATCTCTCGCCGTGAGCGAAGAGCGCTACCTCCTCTACGTTTGGACACCCGGCGGCTATGCGCTCGAGGAGCGCGAAGGCGAATTGCCGGCGGTGGGCAGCGAGCTGAACGTCGGCGAAACGCGCCTACGCGTCTCGAAGATCGCCGCCTCCCCGCTCCCGAACGACCCGCGGCCCTGCGCCTACCTGCAGCCGGCGTAGGCCTCACGCGAGCCGGACTCAGACGCCTGAATCAGCGACCTGCTCGGCAATCCGCGTCAGCTTCGCTCCGCCCTGGCGATCGCTCGGTCGAGCGCGGCGGCCGGCGCCTCTTGCACACGCCCGTGACCGCTTGCCAGACGCGCGGGGTCGAGCGCGCGCAGCGCCTTGGCGCTTTCGAGCGCGGTGGGCCGGTGCCAGGTGAAAAGGGCCGAGACGGGGAAGCGGCGGTTGGAAAGCGCGGCCGTCGCGACGCCGCCGGTCGTGGTCAGAGCGTCACCGCAGTAGAGCGTGCGGTCGCGTAGATCGAGGAAGGCGACGTGGCCGGGCGTGTGCCCCGGGCAGGCGACGACCTCGAGCGACCCGATCCGTTCGCCGGGCGCGACCGTGCGCGTCGGCTTCGTGCGTGCGCCGGGGAGGCCGCCACGCAGGCGCTCCTGCGGCTCGCCGGGATCGAGTGAGGCGTCCTTCTCGAGCAGGCGCGCCTCGCGGGTCGAGATGATCACCTCGACCTCGCCGAGAGCATCTACCAGCTCGTCCAGCGAGCCAATGTGGTCGCCGTGCGCGTGGGTGAGGGCGATGCGGCGGATGGGCTTGCCGAGCTTGCGCGCGGCGGCCAGGATGCGCTTGCCGGAGCCGGGGATCAACGTGTCGACCAGCGTCAGCCCGTCCCCCTCCTCGACGAGATAGGCGTTGACGAACAGGCGCCTGACGCGATGGATCTCGGGAGGAGACGTCACCGCGCGGACTCTAGCGCTTTAGCTCGCCTGGCTACAGCCCGCGAGCACGTTCTCGATCGCGCCGCGCTCGCCTTGCGTGACCCAGAGCCGGTACTTCATTTTGACGGCGATCTGCTTGACGACGTAGCTGCAGTCGTAGGAGCGGTTCGGCGGTAGCCACTGAGAGGCGTCGGCGTCGCCCTTGGCCTCGTTCGCGGGCCCGTCGACGGCCAGGAGCACGGCCGGGTCATTAGCGTACTGCTCTCTACGCGCGGCGCTCCAGCCTGTCGCGCCGGTTCGCCAGGCATCCCCGAGAGCTACGAGGTGGTCGATCTGGATCGCCGAGGAATTGGGACCGCGCACGAAGAAGATGGTCTTGCCCGTATAGGGATCGTGCAGCGTCCCCCGCTCGACGACGCAGGTCGAGCCCGGCTCGAGAACGATCTGGGTCAGGTCGCGGCGGAGGATGTCGTTGCGGGTGTCGCAGTGGTTGTGGTCGACATCTGCCCAGGCCGGACCAAATTGGTCGCGCGAGTAGCCGACCATCGACGCGAGCGGCTTGACCGCAAGTTGCGAGAGCTCCGCGGTAGCGATCTTCGCGCTGGTGGAGACAGGCGCAGTCGAGGTGCTGCGCGCGGTCGACGAGGAAGAACCGTGCGAGCCGCAACCGGTAACGAAGAGTCCCAGCACGACGAGGAGTACGAGCGGGCGGCGCATCGAGCACAGACTTTAGTCAAGCGAGCGGTCGAACCGTCGAGGGCGCGCCCGAATCAGCCTGGGCACTTCGTTGCCCAGGGGTCAGATCTTGCATTCGCTCATCTGGTGAATTGCAAGATCTGACCCCGTGGCCGTGAGCTTGCGCTGTCACGTCCCGCAGCTCTTCATCCCCGAGTAGAGAAGGTATTTCGGGGCGTGAATGGAGCACGGGGGAACTTCCGAGCCGTTGAAGACGATCCGCCAGCGCCCCGCGGAGCTCTTTTTTAGCAGCCAGTACCCGCTCCCCGCGAACCTTCCGCACTTCCTGGCCTCGTAGTCGTATACGTCGATTGCCTCGGCTCGCGCCCAGCGCCGGTCCGAGGAGATCTTGATATCCGTCTTGGCGCAACTCGCAGGAACGCGTAGATACCGGGGTAGTGCCCGTAGGATCGCCGCTCTCTCCTGCTCGGAACCGCGTCGGCGTTGTTCAGAAGTGGTTCCGCTATTCGCGCAACCCGCCAAAAGCAGACAGGCGATCAGGAACGCGGTTGGGACTCGGAGACGGTTGGCGGCAGGCATCTGATCTCCTCATCGGAGATTCGGGAAGAACTTTACGGCGAAAGCACGGCCTCGCTAGCTCGGGGCGCCGTGCTCGTCGACGTACGCGGATACGAGCGCGTCGACAGCGTTCACGCCCTCACCGTAGGCGGCGTTGATGCCGACGAAGGCCTGCCATTTGGCCGGCAGCGTGTCCTCGGGGAAGATCGCCTCGACGGGGCACTCCGGCTCGCAGGCGCCGCAGTCGATGCACTCCTCCGGGTCGATCACGAGGATGCGATCCGCTTCGTGAATGCAATCGACCGGGCAGACGTCCACGCAGGCCCGGTCCTTGACGTCGACACAGGGTTCGACGATCACGTAGGTCATGCGGCCAACTCTAGCGGCCTGGTTGGTCGGCCGAGCGCGGTACGCGCGTTCACTGCAGTGTGAGCTCGGAGATCAGAAGCTCGACGTTCTCCAGCAGCACTGCGCGCTCGACAATGCGATCGAAGCCGGCCTCCTGAGCCGCGTGCAGGCTGGAAGGATCGGCATGGTTGGAGTAGCCGAGGATCGGCACCGTGGGATAGGCGTCGGAGACCTCGTCGGGCTCGACACGGCCGATATCGGCGATCACCAGATCGGGCTCCTCGACGCTCTCGGTCGAGGTCAGGTGATGTCCCGCCAGGAGCTGGTAGAGCTTCCCGACGAAGAGAGGATCGACCCCGGCCAACAGGATCGTCGCCACGCCCGCAGGGTAACACGGCCGGGCGCCGCAAACAAAGCGCGGTCCACGCTTCAGACAGCGGTCACTGCGGGATGATGAAGACCGGCGTCCCGATGTTCACATGGTTGAACAGCCACTCCGCGTCGGGGATGTACATGCGGATGCAGCCGTGCGAGAGCGAGTAGCCGATCGACGAGGAGTTGGGCGTGCCGTGGATGCCGACGCCGGGCGCAGAAAGCCCCATCCAGCGCGTGCCGAGCGGGTTGCCCGGACCGGGGGGAACCGGCTTCTCGCCCCTCGCCCAGGGTGAGTTGGGCGGGTACCACCAGGGATTAGTCCACTTTACGACGATCTCGAAGTGCCCGAGTGGCGTCGGGTAGACGGCCTGCCCGGTTGCAACCCCGAAGCGGCGCCAGAAGCGCGAGCCCTTGTACAGGTAGAGACGGTTGGAGCCGCGGCGGATGACGATGACAGGGCCGAAGCTCACCTTGGTCACGTGCCTGGGGATCGTCTTCAGCGGAAGGTTCACGGCGAAACGACGGTTCGCCTTGAGAGCGTTCCTGATCGCGTTCATGGCCGCGGTCTTCCGAAGCTGCTGGCCCCGCGTCCCCTCCGTTATCCAGGGGCGCATGTGACGCAGGAACACGCGCGCGTTGACGGCAGGGTAGTCGAAGCGCTCGGCAAGAGAGACCACGTACTCGCTCAGGAGTGCGGAATCGACGCTGACGGTGAGCGGGATCTCCTCGCCCGGTTGAGCGGCCTCGGCCCGGAGAAGTGCAGCATCGAAGCCGGCGTTCGCTCCGACAGTAGCCGGGTCGAGCCCAACATGCTTCTTTCCGATCCGAAGCGGCAGCGACGACCAGACGAAGGACTCGACTGTCGCGCGCGCCATGGCGGTGTTCATCCCCGCCACCGCCACACCGCCGATCGTGACACCTTCCGGGATTACGTACGGAGCCGTCGTCGTGGGCTCGGTAGTGGTGCCGGTGTCAGTGGTATCAGCGGTCTGCGCCGGCGCGGTGGCGGCGACCGCGAACGACGCGACCAGGCCCGCGCATACCAGCAGCAGAGCCAGAAAGAAGTTGGTCGCTCGTCTTGATCTCATCAAACCGCCAAAGGGAAGGGCCGCGGATCGTTCGTGATGATAGCGTCGATCTCTGCCCGGAACAGCCACTGCCTAATCCCCACGTCATTCACAGTCCAGGCGAGCACGGCGACTCCACGCGCGTGACAGATCTCTATCAGGGCGCGGCTGATAACGCTTTGATGGAGCGTCACGCCGACGGCTCCCGTCTCGTCGAGCCAGGAGCCGAGGCGATGCGGCAGGAGCGCACGAAGCCCTCTCAGAGCGACGGGAACAACCGGAGCGAACGCCCGGCGCTCCGAGATGCGGCGCCTGTCGGCGGGATAGGAGAGACTGCGGGCGATCTCGGACGCAAGCTCGCGCAAGCGAACGAGCACCGATCGCTCGAGCGAGCAGAGCAGAGCCTGGCTCTCGAGGCCGTGCCGGCGTACGGCATCGACCAGAGCCCGCTCGTTGCCGGCACCCTTGATATCGATCAGGAACGGGAGCCCTTCGAGCCGGGCCGAGGCGAGCTCGAGCACCTCCTCAAACGTCGCCAGCTCGGGATCGAGGCGGCGCAGATCGGTGAGCGTGCGCTGCGCCGCCGGTCCGTGAGCCGCGCCGTGACAGAGCTCGGCGAGATCGAGCGAGTGCCCGGCGACGAGCGTTCCGTCCGCGAGAGCGACCACGTCGACCTCGAAACTGTCCGCGCCGTGATCGAGCGCCAGCCCGAGCGAGCGCAGCGTGTTCTCCGGTGCGAGCGCTGGCAGACCGCGGTGCCCGATCAGTAGCGGGCGACGATCTTCGCGTAGCAGCAACTCGGTCACGGTGTGGTCGGTAGCGTCCGTTCCTCACTGAGCGAGACGCCCTCTCTGGCCGCCTTGACGATCATGCGATCGACCACCCACTCGACCGGGGCGCGATCGTCTGTCCAGGGATCGTCCGCCGGCGCGACCGCCTTGGCCTGGCGCTCGAGCAGGCGCAGGAGCGGACGCAGACGGGCGGGAGCGACGCCCGCGGCGCGGGCGAGCGTGCCTGGGGCGAGCGGGCGCTCGAAGCCGATCACGAGCGCGTTGAAGCGGAGCGCCTGCCAGCTCAGTACCTGCGGGAAAACGGAGGCGAGAGTTCCCGCGGTCTTATCGACCAGCTCGTGATCGCGAGGTAGCGCGGCGACGTTGAGCGCGACGATGCCACCCGGTCGGAGTCGCGAGCGGACGAGCTGGAAAAACTCGCGCGTCGTCAGGTAGAAGGGCACGTAGGGCTGTCTGTAAGCGTCGACGCAGATGATGTCGTAGAGCTGTTTGTGGCGAAGCAGGAAGGGACGGGCGTCCTCGTTGTAGATGTGCAGGAGAGGCCCCGGGCGGAGCCCGAAATAGCGCTCGCCGACGGCGCTCACCTTAGCGTCGATCTCGACGCCGTCGATGCGCGCCGCCGGGTAGAGACCGCGATAGGCGCGGGCGACGGTGCCGCCGGCGTTGCCGAGAATCGCGACCCTCTGGACGGGGCGATCGAGGAGCGGCGGTAGGGCGAGGAAGAGATCCCAATAGCCGCCGGTGAGAACGCTGGCCGGGTCGTATACGGAGTGTGCGACTACGCCCTCGTTCAGCTCCAACACCCGCTCGTTACCGTTCTGAACCACCCGGATGAACTGATAGGCCGACTCGCCCTCGTAGAGCACGCCGCTTCCCGGCTTGATCGCCCCCGGCGGTAGCGCCAGCAAGGCGCCGATGCAGACGACAGGCACGAGCCCGCGGCGCCCGAGTACGAGCGCGCCGGTGGCGGCCAGGAGCAGAGAGGTAGCAAGCAGCGTCCGCTGCGTGCCGATCAGCGGAATCGAAACGAGCGCGGGAACGAAGGTGCCGAGCAGGCTACCCGCGGTGGAGAGCGCGAACACGGTGCCGGCCACGCCGCCGGCCGCACCCGGACGCTCGAGCGAGAGCCTGATCGCGAACGGCGCAACCATCCCGAGTGCCACCACCGGAGGGGCGAAGAGCACGAGCGCCGCGAAGAAAGAGCCGACGACCGTGCCGACGGCCAGCTGCCCGATCCCGCTCGCTCCCCTCTCCAGGAGCGGATGCGCGACGAAGGGAACGACCGCCACGAACAGCGCCGCCGCGAGCACGATCGCTCCAAGCAGACGAGGATTCGGCCGCCGATCGGCAATCCGGCCACCGAGCCAGTAGCCGAGCGAGAGCGAGCCGAGAATGAGGCCGATGATGTTCGCCCAGACCATGGTCGAGTCACCGAAGTAGGGCGCGAGCAGGCGCGCAGCGCAGATCTCGGTCGCCATCGAGCCCGTGCCGGCGAGAAAGACGAACACGTGTAGCAGCGACCGGTCTAGAGCGGCGAGATCAGCGTCCGTTTGTGCTCGCTCGGCCATCAGCGCGCCCGCACCACGACGACCGCGCAATCGTCCAGGAGCGGGCCGGCGGCGAAGCGGCGGCAATCCTCGAGTACGGCGTCGGCGAGCTCTCTGGCGCCGAGCCCGGAGTTGCGGCGCAAGAACTCGTCGAGCCTGGGTGTCCCGTACAACTCACGGCCCCGCCGCGCTTCGATCACCCCGTCGGTGTAGAGCACCACGGCCTCGCCTGGCGCATAGGGGATGCGTATCTCCTCGTAGCTCTGCTCGCCGAGGATCCCGAGCGCGAGCCCGCCCACGGTCAAAGGCTCGACCCGGCCGTCGGCGCGCAGAAGCCGCGGCCGCGGATGACCGGCACTGGCGCAGGCGAGCTCGGTTCTCTCCGGATCGACTTTGAGGTAGACCATGGTGACGAACTTGGCCGGCGCGACCTCCTCGAGCACCACCTCGTTGACGGCCGCCAGGAAGGCGCCCGGCTCGGGGTGCCGGCGCACGAGCGAGCGGAAGGTGAATTTCACCATCGCCATGTCGGCGGCGGCGTCGATGCCGTGCCCGGTCACATCGCCGAGACAGATCGCCAGCGCTCCGTCGTCGAGCACCATGAAGTCATAGAGATCGCCGCCGATCTCGAGCCGGGCCGAGGCGGCGTAGGCGGCTCCGAGGTCGAGACCCTCGATCTCGGGCTCGTAGTCGGGAAGGAGCGATCGCTGCATGGCATCGGCGAACGCCTTCTGCTGCTCGTAGAGACGGGCGTTGTCGATAGCGAGAGCGGCCTGCCCGACGATCGCCAGCGCGGCCTGGATCGTCTCGTCGCGGATAGGTCGTTCCGGGTCGAGCGAGAGCAGCGAGACCGTCGCCAGCACCTCCTTGGGAGTGGCGACGGGAAGCACGACCGCGGTCGAGCCGCGCTCCAGGAAGGGTGCGAGCAGGTGGTAGAACTCATCTGCGCCGGCAGCCTCGGGCGTCAGCCGAAGAACGTGCCCGTCGCGGAAAACTCGAGCTATCCCGCCCGTCAGAGGCAGCGAACGTCCGAGGACCGCGGTCACCGGCTCTTCGAGGGCGGAATCGGCGACGTGAAGCGCCCTCACCTCCATCGTCTCGTGACGCTCGTCGAGCATGTAGAGCACCGCCACGTCCACTCCCAGCAGCTCGGCGATCGTCTTCGCGGCGGCCTCCAGCGTCGTTTGCAGCGACAGGCTCTGGGCGAAAGCGCGCGACACCTCGTACAGAGCCCTGAGCTGCGCAACCGCCTGTTGCTCAGCCCGCAGCGAGTGCTCGAGCTCCGCGCCCAGACGGGTGGTGTGCTCGTGCAGGCGCGCATGGTGAACGGCGACGGCAAGCTGGCTACTCAGCGCCTCGAGCAGTATCTGCTCGCTCTCGCCCGGGATGCGGTCACGAGGCAGATAGAGAACGAGCAGACCGATCGTCTCACCGCCGGCCTCGAGCGGGAAAGCCGTTATAGCCTCCACTCCGGTCTCGATCAACACGTCTCGCAGTGACTCCAGGCGCTCGTCGGTGAGCGCTTCCCCGACGATCACACCACTCGGAGCGTGTCCCGACGCCTGCGCGAGTTCGAGCAGACGCACCGCGAGCAGTTCATGCGGCCCGTCGAGATCACGCGCAACGGCCGTCTGCAGGCGCCCGTCATCGTTCAGGTAGACGGCGATCCGCTCGACGCCGAGCAGCGTGGCGATGCGCTCAACGGCATTGTTGAGAGTCGGCTCGAGGGCGAGCTCGGCGATAACCTGCCCGGCAAACGAGAGCAACGCCTGGGTGCGAACCAGCTCCTGGCCGAGCTCGCGGCGCTTCTCGGCTTCTTCGAGGACAGCGCCGATCCGACCTACCAACCTCTCCAGCGCCGGCAGCTCGGACTCGCCGAACCGTGTCGACTCTCCGAATCTCGCCTCCAGCGCACCACGCGGCGCGATCATCAGCGGGAGCGTGACCGTCACCGTTCCGGCCGACTGCTCGCGTAGAAGCTGACCGCGCTCAAGCACTCGCTCGGCGCGCTTGCGAGCGGCGGTCAGCTCGGCCGCCGAGAGAGGAGCGGTTGTACCCAGCAGAGCCGTCTCGGCCCGGCCGCCGAGCCAGAGCAGCACCTGCCTGGCGCCGGTCGCCTCTGCGACGAGGCTGGCGAGGCGTCGCGGTAAACCCTCGGGATCGAGAGTAACGACGAGCGCCTCCGCGAGCAGTTGCTCCACCGTCTCGAACGAGCCTCGATCGTTCTCGGCGGACGCGATCGGGCCGAGCTTGCCGCTCTGCGATGACCCTGTTCCCGGCTCAACGGCCGACGGTTTTGAACCGTCCATTCCCGTAAGTATCGCGCCCGGAGGTTGGACATACCCGCGGCGATGATGGCAACCGATCTAAACTTAGATTCGTATTGATCGCTTCGGCCAGTACATATACCGCCCGCCGCGGCGCTTACCGGAGAGATCGCTAGTGAGACACCCGGCAGAGAGAATGCGATCCGAAGGCGAGCCGCCGCCGATCGACCCCACTGCGATTCCGCGGGCCTACGAGCGAGAGCGTGCCCGCCGGCAGATGCGCCGCGATCGTACTCGCGCGCGCAACCGCGCCCATCTGCGCTTCTTCTTCACGATGCTGATCTTGGTGCTGGCGATCGGCGTGATTGCTCTGCTGATCTGGCAGGAGACGCAAACATTGTTCGGAATCTAAGAGCCCGCTTCGAATGAAGCACTCCACCGCCTGGCCGGAATAGGCAGCGAGGCAACGGCCGGGCGCGGTTCGTTTGAGCGCGACATCTAGCCGCCTCAATGCCCATACTTTCAGCGATGCAGACTCCCACTTCGTATCGAGACTCTCGCGGCAACCCGAGACCACCGCTGGCCCGCCCCTCGCTGCGGCATCCCGATAGCTTCCTGCTCGTTTCCGACACGCTCACCTGGCTCTCCGGGCTGGTGCTGAGCCTCTCGACTTTCATGAGTTGGTACAGCGGACGCGCCGACAACTCGGGCGGCTTCCAACTCGTTCTCAGCGTTATCGGTTGGCATACAGGCCTGGTTGGCCAGCTCGTTTTCTTCCTCGGCTTAGCGGTGCTCGTCCTGTTCGCGCTGCGAGTGTTCGGGATCGCGCTGCCGGCGAGCTTGCCCGAGAGCCTGATCGTGATCGGAATCGGAGTCCTGGCGACGATCCTCGTACTCGTGCGGTTGATCTGGATACCAGACAAGTTCCTTCCCGCCGATGGACGCGGAATCGGCATCTGGATCGCGCTACTGGCTGCTTTGGCAATCATCGCCGCGGGGCTGATAGAAGCAACCGAAGAGGTCTAACCTCTCTCGCTTCCTCGGCCGGCGGCTCCTCCTGACACCGCTGGCGGCACGATCCTCTACGAGCCCGTGTGTCCACACTGTTCTCTCCGGGCTCGCACCGCCAGCGGCGCCCCGAGAAAGCGAGAGGCGATTCGATCTTGTTCGGGCTTGGCCGGTGGTTCTTCCCGGGCGAGCGCGGCCGGCCTCCCGGAGCCGCCTGACGCCGCTGGCGGCACGATCCTCTCCGAGCCCGTGTCGGTAACACTGTGCTCTCCGGCGAAGCACACTCAGCGGCGCCCCGAGAAAGCGAGAGGTACCGGGTTCGAATCCGCAGAACTCCTAGACGGTCCGAACGTTCTCGCAAGAGCGACCATCGCGAGCCCGATCGCCGTCCCGAGCGCGGCGCCGCCGATTACATCGAGCGGGTAGTGCACGCCCGCATAGACGCGGGAGAGCGCAATCAGCGTCGCCAGGGCGATCAGCAGGACGCGAGTACGGCGGCTGGGCGTGGCGGCGGCGAGAACGACGGCGCAGGCGAAGCTCGTGCTGGCGTGGCCGGAAGGAAAGGAATAACTGTGCGGCAGCGGCACAAGCGTCTCGATCTGCGGGAAGCGATGAGGAGGCCGCGGCCGCTCAATGGCGGCTCTCAGCCCTGCGCCCGCCAGTTCGGCGATCAGGTCGGCGGCGCCCACCCAGATGAGCAGGGACGGCCGCCGCCAGAGCACGGCGAAGACGAGCGCAAGCGCGAGCCAGACCGCGCCACCGCTGCCCAGCCAGGAGAGCGCCACCGCGAGCGGGTCGAGCAGACCAAGGCGATGCGTCGCAATGACCCGCTCCAGCCTCTGGTCGAGACCGATCAGAGCGGTAGCACCTGTCGCGCGCTTTCGACCAGGCGGCGCAGGTCGAGCGGACGGCCGAAGAACGCGCTCGCGCCGAGCGAATGGGCGAGCTGTTCGTCGGCTTCGTCGAGCGAGCTGAACATCAGCACGGGCGGTATCCCTTCCCCGTGGCGCTCGCGCAGGTGACGGAGCATCTCCCACCCATTCACGTGCGGCATGTTGGCGTCGATCATGATCAGATCCGGCGCTCGCGTCTCGACCAGACGCAGCGCCTCGTCGGCCTCTGCCGCCTCCTCGACGTGATAGCCCTCGGGCTCAAGGCTGGCGCGGACGTATGCGCAAACGCCCGGCTCGTTGTCGACGATGAGTATGACCGGCCCGTTGTCGGATGTAATAGCGCCGGGCCGCGACTGCTCGAGGAAGGCGTCCAGGTCGCTCTTGCGAAAGCGCCGATGCCCACCCGGAGTCGTGAACGCCGGTACTCTCCCCGCGTCGCACCACTTTCTGATCGTGCTCTGGGCTACGCCGAGGTACTCGGCCGCACGACCAAGAGTCATCCACTCCGACTGATCGTCCGAACGTCTCGCTTGGGGTTCATTCCGCTGAGGCATCTCCGATCAAGCCTTTCCAGTTAGCGCGATTTTCAATCGGCTCCGGTAGTTTTCGGGCTTTTCCAGCAGCAGCGCGAGAGAGTGAGAAACCGAGGGGTTAGGGCCGCGCGACCGTAACGGTCACGATCCGGATCGTCTGCTCGCGTGTCTGCGTGCCTTTCGCGCCGGAGCCACGTCCGAGAGCTACTCCCAGCGCCGTCCCGATCGCGAAGGCGGCGGCGATCACGAGCAGGAGCAGGAGCCGGCGCGGCCACGAAGACCGAGGGCGCCGGGGCCGGGCGCGCGAGGACGAGTGGGGGTTTTTCGACGGGCTCATGGCAGGTAGTCGACCGCCGCGCGGGCATACAGGCAGAAGGCCGCGTCGAGCACGGTCGCCAGATCGCGCGACCAGCCGCGTACGGGGGCTCGTTCGGCCACCGTCGCGGTAGCCCAGCGCTCTGCGTCTCCGTACACTTCGGCGACCTCGGCCATGGTGAAGGTCTGGCCGATCCGCCGTCTCAGCTCGTCCGAGATCGTCTCCAGCTCGAGGTAGAGGCGATCGCGGCTCGCAGGCTCGCCCGCCAGCGTTTGAAAGCGCCGGTATCCCTCTTGCCACTGCTGACGGGCAACTTCCACGTTCTCGGGCACGCCGGCGATCATAGTCGGCGATCCTTCGCGTCGGAGCCGCCGACCGGAGGCTTGGTTCTCGACCGGCAACCCTTGCTACGCGACCGGCAGCGAGTGGGCCAGAGTGGCTGCAGCTCGCCGGCGATCAGCTCGCCCAGCTTGTAGCCGGGGTTGGCGAGAGCGAAGGCAACGTGCGCATGCAGGCACTTGAGCCGGTCGCGGTTGCCGACGCCGGCTATCCCCAACCCGAGCGAGGCGCCGTCGTCGACGAACGGCCCCAGCGGCCGTGCCAGGTGTCTTCGCCGGCGGCGTTGCTTGCGGTTCGCCAGCCTCAGGCTCCAGGCAAGCCGGCGACTGCGCTGCGTCGCTTCGCTCCAGCGCTCCACTGCGCCCGCGGCCTCCAGCCTCGCCACCGACGCAACAAGGTGCGGGCAGGTGAGGTAGAAGCCCGTCGGGAAGGGTTTGCCATCCTTGTCGTAGGGCTTCTGCTCGGTCACTGCCGGAAAGCCGAACGGGCAACGATAGGCGACCCGCAGGAAAGCGCGCGGCTCTCTGCCGAGCTGAGCTGCGATGACCGACCTGTCATCCACGAAAGCGATCTTACTGATGACCGCGCACTCGGCTCTTACGCCAATCCTCGATCCCCATGACGATGTAGAGGTGCTCCCCGGGCTTGACGTAGAAGAGGCGCCGCGCCTCACGCGCGGCCACCTCACGAGTGGACGCTTGGCGCAGCTTCTGCTCCAGCTCGTGCTTGTTCGATCTGAGCAGCTCGACCTGTGTACGCTGCTGGTTGACCAGCTCTCGCTTGTTGTAATAGGCGCGCAGCGGCCCTGCGTAGAGCAGCGCGATCAGACCGAGGAGAAAGAGCAGAACGAACCTGCGCGCGCCCGTCCGCTGCCGCCGCCTTCGAGCGCGCACAGTTCGCCTGGACCCAGATTTCTTGCTTCTTCTCGACACGGCTCCAGGGAGTTCTCTATCGACGTGCGAGTGTCCTTCCGCCGATCACGCCCAGTCGACGCGTCTTCATTCCGAAACGATTTCTAGAAAATCTCTTCTACCTTGATCACGTTCGTCGAGCCGGCGACGTTGACGGCGGTGCCGGCCGTAATAACGACGCGGTCGCCGCGTTCCACCAGACCCGCCGATCGCACGATCTCGATCGAGCGCTGCCAGAGCGTGTCTATGTTCGGGCAGGACGTCATCTCGAGCGGGATCACGCCCCACTCGAGCGCAAGCCTCTGGAGCACGTGGCGGTTGTGGGAGAGGGCGATGATCGGGCGCCGCGGGCGCAGGCAAGCCAGTGCCGAGCAGGTGCGACCGCTGAAGGTGGGAGCGAGAATCGCTCTAGCCTGCAGAAGCTCGGCGACGTCGCAGGCGGCATTCGACATCGCCTGCCCGGTCGTCGGCTGCTCGCCCGGCTGTGGTATTCGATGCCTCGAGCCGAGACTGGGCTCGACGGTACGCGCAATCTCGTCCATGAAGCGCACAGCTTCGAGCGGGTAGGAGCCGACGGCGGTCTCCTCGGAGAGCAGGAGCGCCGAGGTGCCGTCGAGGATCGCGTTGGCCACGTCACTCGTCTCGGCCCGTGTGGGCTCGGGGCTGGAGACCATCGACTCGAGCATCTGGGTAGCGGTGATGACGGGCCGCACATACTCGAGCGCGGTCGCGATGATCCGCTTCTGAAGAAGCGGAACCGCAACCTGCCCGACCTCGACGCCCAGATCGCCACGGGCGACGATCACGGCGTCGGCGGCGGCGACGATCTCCTCGAGCGCTTCGACGGCCTGCGGCAGCTCGATCTTGGCGATCACGCCGATGTCCGAGTGACGAGCGCCGATCAGATCGCGCAGAGCGCTCACATCGGCGGCGGCGCGAACGAAGGAGAGCGCCACGTAGTCGAACTCGAGCCCGAGCGCCAGCTCGAGGTCGGAGAGATCTTTTTCCGTTAGCGACGGAAGGGGGAGCGGTACCCCTGGCAAGTTGACGCCCTTGTGCGAGCTCACCTCGCCTCCATCGACGACAACGCAGGTCACCTTTCCCCTCGACAATTTCTCAACCCGCAGCCGTACCGTGCCGTCGCCGATCAAGACGGCGTGGCCCCGCGCGAGCGCGCTCACCGCTACGGCCGGTGCCAGCGGCAGCTCAGCGCCGGAGGCCTGCTCCTCGGCCGCCAGCACAACCTGCTCGCCCAGTTCGAGCGTGCGCGGCGGATCAACCTCGCCGAGTCGGATCTTGGGGCCCTGAAAATCACCGATCAACGCCAGCGGGCGACCGATCTCGGTTTGCGCCTCGCGCACATAGCCGGCCAGGCGCTCGTGCTCCGCAGGCTCGCCGTGAGAGAAGTTGAGGCGAAAGGCGTCGGCGCCGGCCTCGGCCAGCGCCCGCACGTCATCCAGGCTCGAGCTCGCCGGCCCGAGCGTGGCGATGATCTTCGTTCGACGAGCGCTGAAGGGTCTCATTACTCGAACCCTAACGACCTGCACCCGCCTCCCGGGTGTCAGACACCGCGTGGTGTCAAGCGCCCAGGTGCGTCAGAAGCGCAACGTTTTCTCCCCGCGCAGCGCACCCCTGCCCGAGACAGGAAATCCAATCAAGGCTCCGCGATCGGCTCGGTTACCGCGTTCCCGCATCGATTTCCGGCGAGAAGCAACGGCGAACCGGCGGCGACCGGTGGATGAATAATTTCATTTCCGTCACGGGGTTTCCCTTGACGGTTTTCGGTGTCTGGAGATCGCCTCAAAATAACGTCGCCAGGATCAAGATCATCGCCAGGTGCAGGAAAGCGAGGTAGTTGGAGGCCTTCCGGTCGCGGCGGACGGCGACCCTGCGCTTGCTCTTCAGCCAGGCG